>JAJTDM010000054.1 GCA_021300575.1 Rubrivivax sp. | reverse complement strand
GACCGACAACGATGTGCTGATGGGAGAGGGCGGCAACGACACGCTTGCTGGCGGCGTGGGCCAGGATCTGCTCGATGGCGGCGTGGGCAATGACTTGGTGGACGGAGGCGATGGCAATGACACCCTGCTGGGGGGTGTGGGCAACGACCAGCTCCAAGGCCAAGCGGGGCAAGACTCCATAGACGGCGGCGATGGAAACGATACGGTGCTTGGGGGGCAGGACAACGATTTCGTCTGGGGCGGCGCGGACAACGATGAGTTGCAAGGCAACGAAGGCCAGGATGTGCTCATGGGCGAAGCGGGCCATGACCGCCTGTTCGGCCAGGTGGGCAACGACACCCTGTGGGGTGGCGAAGGTGACGATTTGCTGGTGGGCTTCACCGCCAGCAATGACGCCAAGCAAAGCCTGAACGCTGGCGAGAGCGACGACGATGTGCTTTCCGGCGGCGCGGGCAATGACAACCTCTTTGCAGGCGTGGGCAACGACCAGCTCATGGGAGATGCGGGCCATGACCTGCTGATCGCTGACGAAGGCAATGACAGCCTGTGGGGTGGCGATGGTGCCGATGAACTGCAAGGCGGCGCTGGCCAAGACCAGATGGACGGCGGCCTGGGCGATGACAAGCTGTTCGGCCAAGCGGGCAATGACACGGTCTGGGGGGGGGACGGCAACGACCTGTTGATGGGCTTTACTGCCGGCAACGAAGCCAAGCAGAGCCTCAGCACGGGTGAAACCGATGACGATGTGCTGTACGGCGGTGCCGGCAGCGATGTGCTCATCGGTGGCCTGGGGCAAGACCAACTCTACGGTGGCGCCGACCGCGACGAACTGCAGGGCGGCGAAGGCAACGACGTGCTTCTGGGCGAAGGTGGCAACGACAACCTGTTCGGCCAAGTGGGCAACGACACGATGTACGGCGGGGACGGTGACGACTACCTTCAGGGCTTCACCGGCAGCAACGAGGGCAAGAAAGCCCTGAGCGTGGGCGAAAGCGATGAGGACTTTCTTTACGGCGGAGCGGGTTCAGACACATTGGTAGGAGGCGTAGGCAGCGACTACCTGGACGGCGGCGCCGGCGCCGACCAGATGATCGGCGGCCAGGGCGACGATGTGTACATCGTCAACAGCGTCAATGACGTGATCTACGAAAAGGCGACAGAAGGCTACGACACCGTCATCACCAACAGCAACTACCTCCTGAACGCCAACATCGAGGAGTTGCGCCTGCTGGACGGCTTCAACATCCACGGCACAGGCAATGCACTGAACAACACGATCATCGGCAACAGTGCGGACAACATCCTGGACGGGGTGACGGGCGCCGACACCATGATCGGCGGCGCAGGCAACGACACCTATTACGTGGACAACACGGGCGATGTGGTGTCTGAACTGGCGGCCGAAGGCACAGACACCGTGCAGGCGAGCATCAGCTACACCTTGGGCTCACAGGTGGAGAACCTGGTGCTGCTGGACTTCTCCAAGCCAGAGAAGGGCCTGGTGGATGGCAAGAAGGTTCTGGTGTACGGCTACCCCAAGCGCAACGAACTGGACTACATGCAGGGCGATGCTGTGGTGGGCTACACGGGCACCTGCGCCCTTACGTCGATTGCCAACTTGCTCACGCAGACCGGGCGGCCCACCACCGAGAGCCAGGTGGTCAGCCTGGCGATCAGCAACAACTGGACTGTCAACAACCCCAGCTTGCCGGCCTACCTGTTGGGTGGCGCCAGTGTGAATGACCAGCGCAACCTTCTGAACAGCTACGGTATTCGCAATGATGTGGTGGCGGGCTACAACGAAAGCGGCCTGGCCAATTTGCTGCGCAGCGGCAGAGGGGTGATCCTGGCAGTCAATGCAGGGCTGCTGTGGGGCGACAACGCCTACAGGGGCAATGGTGCGGTCAACCACGCAGTCACGCTCACGGGGGCCGTGTACACCGAGGCCGACGGGGCCTTGGCGGGCTTCTACCTGACCGACTCAGGCCGCGGCAAGGTCAGTGACATGACGCGCTTCGTGGATCTCGCCACCTTCCGGCAGATGGCCAATGTGCCCAACGCATACGCGATATACACCATCGAGCCTGTCAAGTTCTGGCAGGAAGACATCAACGGTACCGGCAACGACCTGGCGAACAACATCGCCGGCAACCGGGGCGACAACCTGCTCTCGGGTTTGGCGGGCAACGATGTCATGTCTGCGGATGCCGGCAACGACACCTTGGTGGGCGGTACGGGCAACGACCAGCTCGACGGAGGTTCGGGAGACGATGTGTACCGCTATGGCCTGGGCGACGGTGCAGACACGATCAACGACAGTGACGGGACGGACACGCTGGCGTTGGGACCCGGCATCGTGGCGCGGGACGTGCAGGTCTCGCTGGCCAACGGGCGCTTGACGCTGGGCGCGGGCAGTGGCAGCGTGAGCATGCAGGCAGGTGCGGGCAAGCTGCTGGAGCAAGTGCAGTTTGCCGACGGCACGGTTTGGCACGCACGCTCGGACGGCACGGGCTACAACGCCAGGTTGACCGGTCAGGTCAGCATCAGCGGGCAGATGGCGCAGGGGCAGACGCTGACAGTGGCGAGCACGCTGTCAGACCCTGACGGGATGGGAGCCCTGTCCTATCAATGGGAGCGCTCGGCCAATGGGGTGGACTGGTCGACCGTCGCCAGCGCCACCTCGGGAAGTCTTCTGCTAAACCAGGGTTTGGTCGGCCAGCAAATTCGCGCGAAGGTGTCCTTTACCGATGGAAGGGGCAACACGGAAGCCGCTGTGGGCTACGGCTCCACCGCCACAGCCCAGGTGGCCAACGTCAACGACGCCCCTACTGGCGGCGTGACGATCAGTGGGTTAGCCGCCGCGGGACAGACGTTGCAGGTGAATCACACGCTGGCCGATGCCGACGGCCTGGGCACCATCAGCTGGCAGTGGCTTGCCAATGGACAGGCCATCAGCGGTGCGACTGGCACCAGCTTCACCCTGACCTCGGCACAGGCGGACATGACCATCACGGCTCAAGCCAGCTATGTGGATGGCTACGGCACGCCAGAGAGCGTCAGCAGTGCAGCCACCACCCGGGTGATGAGGACGTTCTCGGGCACCATGGGCAACGATTGGCTGACAGGTACCAGCAACGCGGACCGATTGGCGGGGGCGGCGGGCAGCGACACCTACGTGGTGGATCACGCAGGCGACATGGTCGTGGAGAACGCCAATGAGGGAACTGACACCGTCTACGCCCAAGTAAGTTACACCCTGGCGGCCAACGTAGAACACCTCTTCCTCTCCGGTAACGACGCCATCAATGGAACGGGCAATGAGCTGAACAACAACGTCGTTGGTAACAGCGCAGCCAACGTGCTGAATGGCGGAGCGGGCAACGACACACTGGATGGGGGCACCGACAGCGACACCATGTATGGCGGTCAAGGCGACGATGTGTACTTCGTCGACAAAAGCGACACCCTCGTCTACGTAAGTGACTACAGCTACGACGGATACGGTTACTTTAGCTATGGCGACGGTGGCAGTGGCGGTGACGGTGGCGGTGGCGGTGGCGGCGACAGCTACGGCGGCGGCGGCCATTACGTCTACCAGCCGGGCGACATGGTCGTGGAGTACGCCAATGAGGGAACTGACACCGTTTACGCCCAAGTCAGCCACACCCTGGCAGCCAACGTAGAACAGCTCTACCTCTCCGGCAGCGCCGCCATCAATGGAACGGGCAATGAGCTGAACAACCGCATCTTTGGCAACAGCGCAACCAACGTGCTCAATGGCGGAGCGGGCAACGACAGTTTGTCCGCCGGCGCCGGTTGGGACTTCTTGTATGGGGACGCGGGCAACGACACACTTGACGGCGGTATGGGCAACGACAGCCTGTACGGTGGAGTTGGCGGCGACACGTATGTGTTCGGGCGCGGGTCCGCTACGGACATTGTGGTGGAAGCTTACGAGCCGGGCGTTTGGTCCAGCCGTACGGTCAGGTCGGGGTTTTTTGGCCGAAGAAGAACCGAATGGTCGTATACGCCACCGCCGACCGACGTGATTCAGACCGACAGTTCGGTGGCCTCAAGTCAACTGTGGTTCAGGCGCACGGGCAATGACCTGGAAATGAGTGTCATCGGTACCAGCGATCGCCTGACGGTATCGAACTGGTACCTTGACCCCGGATACCAGGTTGAGCTGTTCAGGGCAGGCGACGGCAAGACCCTGGTCAATACGCAGGTCGAGGCCTTGGTCAGTGCCATGGCACAGTTCTCACCCCCTGCCTCAGGACAGACCACGCTGAGCACGAACCAGCAAGCGGCGCTGGCGGCCACGCTTGCGGCCACCTGGACGTGAGCGAAGCGCAGGCCAGGGCACAGGTTGCCGAACCGACGCCAAGGACAGCGCGCACGGGGCTGCCTGCGCTGTGCGCGTTGGCGCGGTTCCATCAGGTTGCAGCCGATCCGCAGACCTTGGCCCATCAGTTGGGCTTGTCTGCGCATCAGGCAGCCGTGCCTGCAGACCTGCTGCTGGCGGCCAAGCACCTGGGACTCAAGGCCCGATGGGTGCGGGTGTCACCCGATCGCCTGGCGCACACGCCGCTGCCGGCATTGGCCTGGTTGGGTGATGAGGCCACGGGATTCGCTGTGGTCATGGCACAAAGCGATGGCCGGAAGGTACTGATTCAGGACTTTGAGGCCAACGCCAGCGCAACTCTGCAGTCGCCTGGCTCGCCCGCATCGCGGCCGCAGGTGCTTGAGGTGGACACGCTGCAAGAGCAAGGCTGGACAGGCCGGCTCATGCTGATCACCAGCCGAGCCAGCCTGATCGGGGCCATGGCCAGGTTCGACTTCTCCTGGTTCATTCCAGCTCTGGTCAAGTACCGGCGCTTGCTGGGCGAGGTGCTGTTGATCAGCTTCATGCTCCAGCTCTTTGGTCTGGTCAGTCCCCTGTTCTTTCAAGTGGTGATGGACAAGGTCTTGGTGCACAAGGGTCTGACCACCTTGGATGTGCTGGTGATCGGCTTGGTCATCGTCGTGGTGTTCGAGAGCGTCCTGAACGCATTGCGCAGCTATGTGTTCAGCCACACCACAAGTCGAATAGACGTTGAGCTCGGATCGCGCTTGTTCCACCACATGGTGCATCTGCCCTTGGCCTACTTTCAGGCGCGCCGAGTGGGCGACTCGGTGGCCCGGGTCCGTGAGCTGGAGAACATTCGGAGCTTCCTGACCGGCAACGCCATGACGGTTCTGCTCGACGTCGTGTTCTCGGTGGTGTTCATCACGGTGATGTTCTGGTACAGCGTACCGCTGACATTGATCGTGCTGGTGAGCCTGCCGGTGTACGCAGCACTCACGTTCGCTGTGGTGCCATTGCTGAGGAGGCGTCTTGACGAGAAGTTTGCCCGTGGTGCCGAGAACCAAGCGATGCTGGTGGAGACGGTGACGGGGATCCAAACCGTCAAGGCGGGCGCCTTGGAACCGGGTTTTGCCAAGCGCTGGGATCAGCAGCTTGCCGCCTACGTGGCGGCGAGCCTGAAGGTGCAGAACGTGGCCAGCGTGGCGCACGAGGCGATCAGCCTGACCGGTAAGCTCGTCAGCGCAGCCACACTGTGGTGGGGTGCCCGTCTGGTGATGGACGGGCAGTTGACAGTAGGGCAGTTCGTGGCGTTCAACATGTTTGCAGGTCGCGTTGCGCAACCCATCATGCGCATGGCGCAGTTGTGGACAGACTTTCAGCAAACAGGCATCTCGATGGCGCGCCTGGGCGACATCCTCAACAGCCGGACCGAGCTACCGCCAGGCCAGGCCGCGGCAGCAGCGCAGCTCCCGCCCTTGCGCGGTCGCATCACGCTGGCCGACGTGACGTTCCGCTACCGTCCCGAAGCCAGCCCCGTTCTGCAGGCCTTGTCAATCGAGATCAGGCCAGGCGAGGTGCTTGGAATCGTGGGGCGTTCAGGTTCGGGGAAAAGCACATTGACCAAACTGGTGCAACGGCTGTACGTGCCCGAGAGCGGGAGGGTGCTGGTAGACGGTATGGACATCAGCCTGATCGACGCTGCGCAGTTGCGTCGGCAGGTGGGCGTGGTGCTGCAGGAGAACCTGCTCTTCAATCGCAGCGTGCGCGAGAACATCGCGGTTGCTGACCCTGCCGCCCCTTTGGAGGCCGTGGTGGGTGTTGCGCGCATGGCTGGAGCGCACGACTTCATCAGTGAGCTGCCTGAAGGCTATGACACAGTGGTGGGCGAGCAAGGGAGCAGCCTCTCTGGGGGCCAACGGCAGCGCATCGCCATCGCTAGAGCACTGTTCACCAACCCACGCATCCTGATTCTGGATGAGGCCACCAGTGCATTGGACTATGAGAGCGAGGCCATCATTCAGCGCAATATGGCCAGCATCTGCAAGGGACGAACTGTTTTGATCATTGCGCATCGCCTGAGCGCCGTTCGCGACGCTGATCGCATCGTTGTGCTGGACAAGGGCGCCATTGTGGAAGCGGGTTCGCACACTCAGTTGGTGCAGCAACCCAACGGTCTGTACGCCCGCCTGTGGCGAATGCAAGGACAGGAAGCGGCAGAAGGCAGACGGACGTCATGACCTCCGCAGGCCCAGCCGGGCACTCCACCAAGGCGCCTGCCTCAGGGTTGGGTCTGTGGGCACGCTACCGCGCAGTCTGGGCCGCAGCGTGGGCTGAGCGCAAGCGGCTTGATGGTGTGCCGCGTGGTGCTGACGAACTTGATTTCCTGCCGGCCGCACTGAGCCTGCAGGAAACGCCTCCGCATCCCGTGCCGCGCCTTCTGGCGTGGCTGCTGATGGCCTTGTTCATCATCGCGCTGGCCTGGGCGTGTCTTGGGCGCGTCGACATTGTGGCGATAGCGCCCGGGCGCATCGTGGTGTCAGATCGCACCAAGGTCATCCAACCGCTTGAGCCAAGTGTGGTGCGGCAGGTGTTGGTCAAGGACGGCGACCATGTCGACGCCGGGCAAGTGCTGGTTGAGTTGGATCCCACCTTGGCAAAGGCTGACCGCAGCAGCGTGCGTACGCAGTACCTGGCCGCGCTCAGTGACGAATTGCGTGCAGGCGCACTGCTGAAGGCCATGGACACCGGAGTCGTGGCCATCACTGCGGGGATTGAGCACGATCTGCCATTGGCACTGCTGCGCCAGCAACTGCAGGCCGAGTGGCAGGACGTGGTGTCCAAGCGATCCAGGCTCATGGGTGAAGTTGCCAGAAAGAGCGCCGAGTTGGACACAGCGCGTGAGCTGGTGCTCAAGTTTGAGGCCATAGTGCCTCTGACCCGTCAGAGGGAAACAGACTACCAGGCGTTGGTCAATCAAGGATTCGTTTCAAGTCATGCGACACAGGACCGCACGAGGGAGCGCGTGGAACTGGAGCGTGATCTGGCAACACAGCGGGCCAGAGTCATCGAAGCTCAGGCCGGGCTGAGCGAGGCCAAGCAGGCGCTTGCGGCGTTTGAGGCCGAGACGCGCAGGATCTTTCACGAGCGCCAGTTCGTCAGCAGTTCCAAGCGTGCTCAGTTGCAGGCCGAAGGACTGAAAGCCGAACAACGCGAGCGGCTGACCCAGCTCAAGGCGCCGGTGTCAGGCATCATCCAGCAAGTGGCAGTGCACTCGGTTGGTGGCGTGGTCACCAGTGCTCAGCCCTTGATGGTGGTGGTACCGGATACCGAGGAAGTCACAGCTTTGGTGCAGGTTGCCAATCTTGATATCGGCTTCGTCTACCCGAATCAGGTTGCAGAGATCAAGCTGGAAACATTCCCATATGTTCTGTTTGGCACAGTGCCCGGCCGGGTCACCTTCCTGGGCAACGATGCAGTGACTGATGAGAAGACAGGCGTGTCCACCTACCCCGCCACCTTGACCCTGGAACGCAGACATGTCTTGGTGGATGGGAAGGCAGTCGCCATCAGTCCAGGGATGAACATCACTGCTGAAATCAAGACAGGCCACCGCCGCGTCATCGAGTTTCTGCTCAGTCCGATCGTGAGGGCGGGAAAGGAAAGTCTGAGGGAACGGTGATCTCGGACGGGCCTGAGCTCCAGGCATCGCACTCTGCAAAGGCCCTTCAAAGTGAACCCTGGACAGACCAGGTGACCCAGGCTCAGACTGCGCCATGAGTTTCAACTCCTCCACCCAGGACCCCACGTCCCAGGCTCAAGGCGCGCCGCGCCTGCCAAGGCCTTCGGCCGTGTCACGTCCGTGGGCGACGGTGGTGTCGGTCGAACTCGGTTGCAGCCACTGCGCCGGTGGCAGACCAACGAAACATGACCGCAACCGCATCGTGTACATCATCCCGTTCCCGGACGGGGATGTCGTTCACCTGTACGACGCGGCGCCCTTGCAGGGATCCTGGCTGGATGCGGCGCAGACGATGGACCAGATCCTGCGTGGGAGTGGTGCTGAGTTTTCACGCTGGAACGGGCTGGGGCAAGACCCGCTGCATCCGACCTGCCTGCGGTGGTTTCAGGACAGGTACACGGTGCAGGACTGCGCGCGTTTGCAGCGGCTGCTGCGCATCGGCGAACTGCCGGCAGTACATTGAACAGGCGTCCGCCTCTGAGAACTCTGGGAGCAGCAACCATGGCCATGGCCGACTGCCTTCGCGCCCGATGGGGCAGCAAGTGGAACTCCCATCACCCCCGGGTGAGGCTCGCTTTCAAGAGACCGAGGCCGGAGTTCACAGCGGCGCGGCGTGCCCTGGCCTTTCTGGCTGCATGGTTGCTGGCACTGGCCGGCGCACCAGCCCACGCCCGGTTGATCGAGCAGATCATCAAGGTGCCGGTCAAGGTGACCGATGCCTACGGCAAGGTGATCGAGCAGGACCTGGTGGTGACCGTCTACCACGACAGCGATGCAGCCCCGCCCTACCCCATGGCCCTGATCAACCACGGCAGGGCCGCGAAGGCTGAGGAGCGGGCAGCATTCGGCCGGTCCACGTCGATCACCAATGCGCGCTGGTTGGCCGCGATGGGCTTTCTGGTGGTGGTGCCTACGCGGATAGGCTACGGCGTGTCCGGGGGGGAGGATGTGGAATACACCGGTGACTGCACGAGAAAGAACTATCCACCCGGATACGAGGCCGCTGCCGCACAGACCTTGCAGGTGCTGGACGTCATCCGGCAGCGCCCCGATGTGCTGCCAAACCGCACGCTGATCCTGGGTCAGTCCTTCGGGGGCGCCACGGCCATCGCGGTGGCAGCCAGGAATCCGCCTGGCGTATTGGCCGCCATCAACTTTGCCGGCGGCGGCGGCGGCAACCCGGTCACAAGTCCCCAGGAACCCTGTGGCACAAGCCAGCTCAGGCGCATGTTTGCCGACTACGGCCGCAGAGCCCGCATTCCCACGCTGTGGATCTATACCGAGAACGACCAGTGGATGGGCCCCAGGTACCCGCGCGAGTGGTTCGGCGCCTTCAAGGCCGAAGGCGGCGTCGGCGAGTTCGTCCAGTTTCCGCCCCATGGCAAGGACGGCCACGGCCTGTTCACCCAGGCCCCGGAGGTCTGGCGGCCCACCGCGCTGTCGTTCCTGCAGGCCAACGGCTTCGCGGATCTGACCGTGAAGGCACAGGGGCCGAGATGACGGGGCGATTGGGCAAGAAACGATCCAGAATGCCCCTGATCAATTCCTGGCTTGCCGAACCCCGGCGGCCGCATGCCTCGAGCCCATGAAAAACGCGCCGCTGCCCACGTTAGCCGACATCGAATCCGCCGCTTCTTTGGTGCGGCAGGTGATGCCGCCCACCCCACAGTTCGCCTGGCCGCTGCTGGCTCAGCGCCTGGGCACCGAGGTGTGGGTCAAGCACGAGAACCACACCCCCACGGGCGCATTCAAGGTGCGCGGCGGGCTGGTTTACCTGGACGGGTTGGCGCGGCGCGAGCCGGCCTGCGCTGGCATCGTCTCGGCCACGCGCGGCAACCACGGGCAGTCACTCGCGTTCGCGGCGCGGCGGCATGGTATCGGCGCGACGATCGTGGTGCCACACGGCAACAGCCGCGAGAAGAACGCGGCCATGCGGGCCTTCGGCGCCACCCTGGTGGAGCACGGCGAGGACTTCCAGGCCGCCACCGAGCACGCCGCCGCGCTGGCCGTGCGCGACGGGCTGCACCGCGTGCCCTCCTTCCATCCCGACCTGGTGCGCGGCGTAGCCACCGCGTGGCTGGAGTTCTTCCAGGCCGTGCCGCAGCTGGACGTGGTCTTCGTGCCCATCGGCCTGGGCTCGGGACTGTGCGCCGCCATCGCTGCGCGGGCGGCACTCGGCCGGAGGATGCGGCTCGTGGGCGTGGTGTCCGCTCACGCCCGCGCCTACGCGCTGTCGCTAGCGCAAGGGCAACCGGTCGAGTCGCCCGTCACCACCCAGCTCGCGGACGGCATGGCCTGCCGGGTGCCGGACCCCACCGCGCTGGCGGTGATGGCCGGCCAAGTCGACGGCGTCGTGGAAGTCACCGATGCCGAGGTGGCGCAGGCCATGAAGGCCCTGTACCTCGACACCCACAACGTGGCCGAGGGCGCGGGCGCAGCGTCTCTGGCGGCAGCCCTGCAGCGCGCCCGCACGAACCCCGGCGAGATCGCCGGCCGCTGCGTGGGTCTGACGCTGTGCGGCGGCAATGTGGACCACGAGGTGTTCGCGCAGGTGCTGGGCGCGCCTATGCCGGCCTGATGAGACTGGACGCGGGCTGACATCACCCGAGGTGCCGTGATCCGGGCCAAACGTCGGGCCGATTCGCCCGGGTCGCTCAGGAGTTGAGCTCTTGCACCTCGACGGTCTTGAAGTCCCCAGGCATCACCACCTCCAGCATCTCGACGTCAGCGCTGTGGCCGATCTCGCGGTGGCGGATACCAGGCGGCTGGTGCACGCAGGAGCCAGCCTCCAGGCGCACCACGCCCTGGCCTTCGTACTCGAACTCGATCCAGCCCTTGAGCACGTACACGAGTTGGAAGCTGGTCTCGTGCAGGTGTGGCTGGCCGGAGAAGGCTTCGCCGTCGGCGGCACGGATCACGTGCGCAACCACACGGCCTTCAGTGGCCTGACGGATGCCCAGATCCCGGTACTCGAAGAAAGAGCGCAGGCCGCGCTCGAAGCGGGCGTCGCCCGCGTGACTGACGCTGAAACCCTGGGTGGTCATCACCAACCTCCTGTCGCAAGACCGTGGATCTGCGCGGAGTATGCCGATGACTTCCCTGCCCAGAATCTCAAGTCGAGTTCAAGAGCGAGTTGCCGCAACGGGTCCACCATGGCCCGCAAAGATTGCGGGCCAGGAGCCATGGACCCCGCGCAGCCATGGACCCCGCGCGGGGAAGCGGTGTCCGCGCTCAGATGCCGAGCGTCTTCTTCGCTTCGGCCAGCAGCTTCATCGAGTCGTCATGCTTGCCCGCCTTGTGCGCGGCCTCGCCGTCGGCGCGCAGCTTCTGCACCTTGGCCTTGTCGGCGTCGGACAGCTTGGGGTTGGTGGCCATGCGCGCGTCGATGGCGGCCATCTCCTTCGGGCAGCCGTGGGCAAGGGCCAGGCCGGCGCTGCAGGCCAGCGACAGGGTGATCAGCAAGTTCTTCATGAGGTGATGCTCCTACACGCCAATGGCGGCGCTGCAGTGTGATCTTCGGGGCTTGTGCGGCGGCGATGCGGCGTTGGGGTCTTTCCAGCCGGTGTGCAGCCCTGCGCACGCCTGCGAGCATTGGCGCCAGAATGCATCCTCCGCTGCCTTGTGTCCGTGGGCCGTGTGGAGCACCCCCAAGGTCCGGGCAGCCCGGCGTCTTCTGGAGAGCCTGGGAGCTTCGCCTTGGCTGCCCAGGGGCGGACCCACCTGGAGATCCTTGATGATTCTTGGCTGCATCGCAGACGATTTCACCGGCGCCACCGACCTCGCCAACAACCTGGTGCGCGCCGGCATGCGCGTGGTGCAGACCATCGGCGTGCCCGCCACGGCCGCCGCGGAGGCGGGGCTGGGTGACGTGGACGCCGTGGTGGTGGCGCTGAAGTCGCGCACGGCGCCGGTGGACGAAGCCGTGGCGCAATCGCTGGCCGCCTGCCGCTGGCTGCGCGCAGGCGGGGCGCAGCAGATCTACTTCAAGGTCTGCTCCACCTTCGACTCCACGCCCCGCGGCAACATCGGCCCGGTGGCGCAGGCCTTGATGGCGCATCTGGGCGCCGAGGCTGCGGCTGCGTCGACGTCGGCAGGGTCGGGGGCGGGGTCGGGGTCGGGCTTGGGGTCTCAGTCGGGGTCGGATGCGGGGCCCGGGGCGAGGGCCGAGGCAGGCCCGGCAGCAGAACCCCAGGTCACCAACTTCGCCATCGTCACGCCCGCCTTCCCCGAGAACGGCCGCACCGTGTTCAAGGGCCACCTGTTCGTGGGCGATGTGCTGTTGTCGGACAGCCCCATGCGGCACCACCCGCTCACGCCCATGACCGATGCCAACCTGGTGCGGGTGATGCAGGCCCAGTTGTCAGGGGGTGCGCGCTGCGGCCTGATCGAGCACCGCACGGTGGCGCAGGGCGTGCCCGCGGTGCGTGAGCGCATCGCCGCCTTGCGCTCGCAGGGCGTGGCCTTCGCGGTGGCCGATGCCGTGGGCGACGCCGATCTGCAAGTGCTGGCGCAGGCCGCACACCACCTGGCCCTGGTGGTGGCGGGCTCGGGCCTGGCCATCGGCATTCCAGCCTTGCACGGTCTGGCACCCCGGCCCGAAGCGGCGGCGCTGCCCCCGGCCAGCGGCACGTGCGCGGTGGTGAGCGGCAGTTGCTCTGCCGCCACGAATGCCCAGGTGGCGGACTTCATCGCACGCTCGCCCGCTGGCGCGGACCGCGGGGACCGCGCCTTTGCCGTGGACCCGCTGCGCCTGGCCGCTGGCGAGGACGTGGCAGGCCAGGCGCTGGCCTGGGCAGCGCCGCGCCTGAGCACCGGGCCTGTGCTGGTCTATGCCACCGCAGCGCCCGAAGCCGTGAAGGCGGTGCAGGCGCAACTGGGCGTGGAACGCGCCGGGGCGCTGGTGGAGCAGGCCCTGGCGCGCGTGGCCCAAGGCCTGGTCGCGGCCGGGGTGGGGCAACTGCTCGTGGCCGGGGGCGAGACCTCGGGGGCCTGCGTGCAGGCCCTGGGCGTGAACACCCTGCGCATCGGCCCGCAGATCGACCCCGGCGTGCCCTGGTGCCACGCCACCCCGCCCACGCGCCCGCAGGGCCTGCACCTGGCGCTGAAGTCCGGCAACTTCGGCGGCACGGACTTCTTCACCCGGGCCTTCGAGGTGCTGGGCTGAACAGCGGTGGTGGCGCCCCGAAGGCCAACCCACCTGCCAACAGGAAGGCCGTCGCTATACTTGTATAGCAATCAGCAACCGTCGGGACGGAATGCGCCCGACTGGCGACACCCTGCCCCCTGCCCCGGCCCGTTGCTGAACCTTCCGAAAGGAGCCCGCCATGCTCGCCATCCGTCTGCCTGAAGCCCTGGAAGAACGTCTCGCACGCCTGGCGCAGGCCACGGGGATGACCAAGACCTCGCTCGCTCGCGAGGCCATCCAGGAGCATCTGGACGACCTCGAGGACCTGCTGCTGGCCCAGGCCCGCGCCCGCCGCAACCGCAAGACCATCCCGATGGAGGAACTGGAGCGCGAGCTTGGCCTGGCAGATTGAGTTCGACCCGGCCGCGGCGAAGGAACTGCGCAAGCTAGACCGCCCGGTACAGCAACGGCTGCTGGGCTTTCTGCGTCTGCGCGTGGCACCCCTGGAGGACCCGCGAACGATCGGCGAGGCGCTGGCCGGCGAACGTCTGGGCGCCTTCTGGAAGTACCGGGTGGGCGACTGGCGCCTGATCTGCGACATCCAGGACGAGCGCATCGTGGTGCGCGTGCTCCGCGTGGGCCATCGACGCGAGGCCTACAGGTGACCGCCGCGCCACGACACCCGCCTGAGTGCTCTTCCTCCAGGAACTCCGACCCATGCCCAACCTGACAGAAGCCCAGCTTCGCGACGAGATCTGCCGCATCGGCCGCAGCCTGTTCGAGCGCGGCTACGTGCACGCCACGGCCGGCAACATCAGCGTGCGGCTGGACGACGGCTTCCTGATCACGCCCACGGACGCCTGCCTGGGCACGCTGGACCCGGCACGCCTGGCGCGGCTGGACGCGCAGGGCGTTCAGACCGGGGGCGACCGTGCCAGCAAAACCCTGGCCCTGCACCGCCGCATCTACGAGGCTGCGCCGCAAGCCCGCTGCGTCATCCACACCCACAGCACGCACCTGGTGGCGCTGACGCTGCAGGGTGTGTGGAGCGACGACGACATCCTGCCGCCCATCACGCCCTACTTCGTCATGAAGGTGGGCCATGTGCCGCTGATCCCCTACCACCGCCCGGGCGACCCGCGCGTGGCCGATCTCGCGGCCCGGCGCATCAGCGCGATGGCCGAGCGCGGCACGCCCATCCGCGCAGTGATGCTGGACCGCCTGGGCCCCAATGTCTGGCACGACAGCCCGGCGCAGGCGAGCGCGGTGCTGGAGGAACTGGAAGAGACCGCACGCCTGTGGCTGATGTGCCAGCCCGGCCCGCTGCCGCTGGGCGAACCGGAGATCGAGGAGCTGCGCCGGCAGTTCGGGGCGAGTTGGTAAGGGAGCCGCTCTCAGCCCCCACGGGCGAGCCGTCGCCCTTCCTCACGCAGCGACTGAAGCACACGCGATACCGCTGGGCCGGGATCGAGCGTGCGCCAGGCCACGCCCACCGGACCGATGTCGTATGGCAGCTCCAAGGGCAGGGCCCTGACCAGCGTCTGCGCCTGGAAGTGGAGCGCGGCTGACCGGGACATCACGGCCAGGGCGTCAGTGGTCTGCAGGATGGCCTGGGTGGCAGACAGCGAAGCCGAGGCAATGCCCGATGCCGGCGGCGGCAGGCCGACTGCGTTGAAGCTGGATTCCAGCGCAGAGCGCAGCGGCGTACTGCGCGGTGGCAGCACCCAGGGGTGGCGCAGCGTGTCCGCCCAGGTCACGGCCTGGCGCTCCGCCAGCGCGTGGCGAGGGCCGCACACCACCACATGCGGGTCTTCATAGAGCGCCTCCGCGGGCAGGCCAGAAGCTCGCACCCGGGCGTCGATGCGGCACACCACCAGATCGAGTTCGCCCCGCTCCAGCCGGGGCCACAGGCCCTGCAGGATGTCCTCGACGAGTTCCAACTGCACGGCACCCGGCTGGGCCTGAAGACGGCTGACCACGCGGGGCACCAACACCGTGGCTGCCACCAGCATGGCCCCCAGGCGAACCAGGCCGCCGTGGCCGGCCTGCAAGGCCTGCACCTCCAGCTGCACCCGGCGCGCGCCCTCCAGCACCTGCTGCGCGTAGCGCAGGACGGCCAGCCCGCTGGGCGTGGGCGGCAGGCCGCGGCCGCGCTCGAACAGAGGCACCCCCAACGCAGCTTCGATGTGAGCCAGTTGCTGAGACACGGCGGGTTGCGTCATGTGCAGCGCCTGCGCGGCCTGGGTCAGGCTGCGCTGTTGGTGGAGTTCCAGCAGCAACTCCAGATGCCGCAGGTTCAGCCGCCTGAACCAGGGAACGGGTATTTGCATACAAAAATGCTTATGCCTTTATAAAAAAATGGCGTAGCCAATTATGGTGCGGCTCATCAGAATCAACGCATCCCTCCACTGCCACCGAGCCCTGTCATGACCACCTGGTTCCGACGCCTTGCCTCCTGTGTGCTCTTTCTGGCCGCTGTGGGGGCGGCTTTCGGCGCTGCCGCGCAGGGCTTTCCGAGCAAGCCCATCCGCCTGGTGGTGCCCTACCCGCCGGGCGGGGGCACGGACATCATGGCCCGGCTGCTGGCCGAGCCGCTGAAGGACGACCTGGGTCAGCCCGTCATCGTGGAAAACCGCCCGGGCGCCGGGGGTGCGCTCGGAGCGGCCGAGGTGGCCCGCAGCGCGCCCGATGGCCACACCCTGCTGCTGACCGCTGGGGCCTTCGTCATCGCCCCGTCGGTGTTCAAGAACGCCGGCTACGACCCGGTGAAGGACTTCGCCGGCGTGGCCCAGATCGCCATCGTGCCGTTGCTGGTGGTGACCAAGCCCGACAGCCCCTTGAACAGCATCGCCGACCTGCTGGCGCTGGCCCGCAAGGACGGGGACAAGGTCAGCTTCGCCTCCTTCGGCAATTCCACGCCGGCCCACCTGGTGGGCGAAAGCATCAACCAGCTCGGCAAAGTGCAGATGACGCACGTGCCCTACAAGGGCGGCATGCAGGCCCTGCCCGACATCCTGTCCGGGCAGGTGGCCGTGGGCCTGCTGGACGCCGTGTCTATGACGCCCCTGGTCAAGCAGGGCCGGGTGAAGGCGCTGGCGGTCACCGGCCCCCGCAGGCTGCCCGCCCTGGCCGACAAGCCCACCCTGGTGGAGGCCGGCATCGCCTTCGACGGCGTGGGTTGGCACGGTGCCTTCGCCCCTGCGGCCACGCCTGCGGACACCTTGAACCGCCTGAACGCCGCCTTTGCCAAGGCGCTGGCTCGGCCCGACATCCGGGACCGCATCGTCAACGGCGGCTCAGTGCCCATCGAGCCGGCGCTCACTTCCGCGCAATGGACGGCGCAGATGCGCCGCGAGGTGGCACAGTGGGCCGAGGTGGTGCGCAAGGCTGGCATCAAGCCGGAATGACGCCGCGCGCCCAACGCACTGGGGACCATCTGAACCTGCCTGCATGACGGAGGGACCCACGTGAACCACCATCACGATCCGGCTGAGCGGGCTGAAGGGGCTGAGCGGACGGGCGCCGCCCGTGGCCTCGGGGCCATCGAGGGCCTGCGCATCACGCGGGACGTGGTCTACGGCCGGGCGCCTATCCACATCCACAGCCAGCCGCAGGACCGCGAGCTGACACTGGACCTGTACCAGCCCTCGGATTGCCAGCCAGGGGACAGCCGGCCCGCCCTGGTGATGGCCTTTGGCGGGGCCTTTCACCGAGGCGACAAGCGCCAGGACGAGTTCGAGCAGGCGGGCCAGCGCAACACGCCCGTGTCAGCCTATTGCGCCGCCCTGGCGCGCCGCGGCTACGTGGCGGCGTCCATCGACTACCGCCTGGTGCAGGAAGACCCGGACCCCGGGGCCACACCGGTGATCGGCAACCCCCAGGGCATCCCGCTGTCGCGCGTGGCGCATGTGCGCCAGTTGCTGGGCCTACCGCCGGCCACCGCCGAGATGGTGTGGGCGGGCATGGAGGCTGCGGCCGACGACATGGCGCAGAGCGTGGCCTTCCTGCAGGCCCACGCCCACGCGCTGGGCCTGGATGCGTCACGCATCGCCGTGGGGGGGTTCTCGGCCGGTGCCCGCACCGCCCTGGGCTGCGCGTATGGCGAGCGTTCGCCCGTGGCCGCCGTCGTGAGCTTGTCGGGCTTCATGGCCGACGACGATCTCGTGCGCCTGGTGGCGCCCGGCCAACCGCTGCCGCCGGCTCTGTTCATCACTGGCGAACACGATCTGGATTACATCGCCAGCCAGGCGAGCCGGCTGCACGCGCACTTCGGCCAGGTGGGGCTGATGTCGCAGGCCTGGACCGTGCCGGGGGCCGGCCACTTCTACGCCGCCGAGCGCAGCGCACTCGATGCCCAGGGCCGCGATGCCACCGTGGGCGAGGCAGTGCTGGCGTTTCTTGAGGAAGCGTTTGGCGACCCTCAGCGCGCGTGAAGGGGTCCCAAGCCACCGCTGACCCGCACCGGGCCCAGCAGTGTGCCCAGCGCCCCACCCCCTTCAACGGCTGCGCGGCGCTGAAGGCGCGCCTTGCAGCCGCTGCTGCAGGAAGGTCGCCAAGGCGCGGATGCGGGCGATGCGCAGGCGCTCGGGGGTGGCCAGCAGCGTGACCTGGGTGCCAAAGCGCGTGAGGGGGGTCCAGCGTTCGAGCACCTGCACCAGGCGGCCGTCTGCCAGGGCCGGCTCGCACAGGTAGTCTGGCAACAGGGCCAGGCCCAGGCCCGCGAGCGCGGCCGCTGTCACCGCTTCCACATCGTTGGCATGAAAGCGCGCGCGCACTTGCACGGTGTGCCGTTGGCCGCGTGCGTCGGCCAGCACCCAGGTGTCGTCGGACGTCTCCCGCCAGTACGACAAGCATTCGTGATCCGCCAGATCAGAAGGCTTGCGCGGGGTGCCCGCCTGGGCCAGGTAGCCCGGCGCGGCCACGACCCGCCAGCGGACGGTGGCGGCAGGCTCGACCACCAGGCCCGGCGGGGCGGCGGCGGCTGTCCAGCGCAGTGCCAGGTCGGTGCGCTCCACGGCCAGGTCGACCAGCCGGTCCGACAGGTTCAGCTCCAGTTCCACTGCCGGGTGCAGGCGTACGAACTCCGGCAGGTGCAGCGCCAGCACGCGCTGCCCCCAGGAGACCGTGGCGCTGACGCGGATGCGCCCGCTGAGCTCGCTGCGCAGTTCCCGCAGGCGCTCGGCTGCCGCATCCACTTCGCGCAGGGCCCGGCGTGCAAAGTCCAGGTACGCCTCCCCGGCCGGCGTGAGCGCGATCTTGCGGGTGCTGCGGCTGAACAGCGTGACCTTCAGCCGCGATTCGAGCTGCGCCACGCGCTTGCTGACCACGGCCTTGCCCAGATCGAGGTCGTTCGCCGCAGCACTGACCGACAGCCTCTCGGCCACCTTGATGAACGCTTCCAGCATGTCGGTCGACAGCGCCATTGTTTCCTTTCGGGATACAAACGGTTTGCATTCGAGCAGGTGCTTACGGGGCCGTCAATTCATAGACTGAGCCGGTCGTGGCAGTGTCGGATCGGGCCGCCAGAAGCCCGGGCCTGCTGCGATGAGAGGTTTTCCCCCCACACGGCGCCGCAGGAAGCGGCCAGGAGACAAGCATGCTCAAGATCTATGCCGACCCGATCACCGTCAACTGTCGCAAGGTGCTTGCGGGTCTGGACCTGATCGGCGAACCCTACGAACTGGTTCACGTCGATTACTTCACCGGCCAGCAGAAGGAGCCGGCCTACACGGCCCTGAACCCGAACGCGTCCGTCCCGGCGATGGTGGACGGCGACTTCGTGCTCTGGGAGTCCAACGCCATCCTGCAGTACGCCGCCGACAAGCGCGGCAATGACGCGGCCTACCCGCGCGACCTGCAGACCCGCGCCGACATCAACCGCTGGTTGTTGTGGGAATCCTCCAGCTGGTTCCCCAGCTGCTACGTGTTCCTGGTGGAGAACTGCGTCAAGCCCTTGCTGGGCGGCAGTGCGGATGCCTCGGTGCTGCAGGCCCAGGAAGCCCAGTTCCACAAGCTCGCCGGCATCCTGGACGCGCGCCTGGCCGGGCGCGACTGGGTGGCCGGCCCAGGCCCCACCATCGCCGACATCGCCCTGGCAGCGCCCATGCACCTGCACGGCTGGCAGCAGTTGCCCCTGGCCGGGCATCAGAACCTCGTGCGCTGGTTGACGGGCAGCGTCGAACAACTGCCCTGCTGGAAGAAGACCACGGTCTACCAGGGCTTCACCACCACCCCGCCTGCAGCCTGAGCCAAGGCGAAGATCCGGCCTGCGGCACAGGCGCAAGAAGCTGCCGCAGGCCGGACTGGCTACCGGAGACACCGCCATGACACAGCCCCGTTCAGTGTGTGCGACGCTGAACTACACCGTCGACAACGGCACGCCGCCGGACTACTACTTCTATGAGCCCGATCCGTCGGTGAAGCTCAACCCCCCGGGCACCGATGTCAGGGAGATGACCATCGAGGACGGCTGGCCCCAGGCGGGCCGCTTCAGCGCAGACCGCGAAGGTTTCGAGTTGCACGAGTTCGACGCCCGCTTCGAAGCCTTTGATGACGACGATGAGCTCAAGTCCGTCTTCTACCCTCAGATCATCGACTTCGTGAAGCGCCACAGCGGCGCCAGGCGCGTGGTGGTGTTCGACCACACGATCCGCAAGCGCATGCCCGCCGATCTGAAGGTGCAGACCGTGGTGCAGCGCCCGGCGGTCATGCTGGTGCACAGCGACTACACGGTCAAGAGCGGCCCGCAGCGGGTGCGTGACCTGCTGCCCGAGGAGGCAGACGCCCTGCTCGCCCGGCGCGTGGCGTTTTTCAACGTGTGGAAGCCCCTGTACCGGCAGGTGGAGGAGCTGCCCCTGGCGATGTGTGACGCCACCACCCACGACGAGCAGGACATGCTCAGGATGGAACTGAAGTACCGCGAGCGCACGGGCGAGATTTACGTCATGCGGCACTCGCCTCGGCACCGCTGGGTCTACTTTCCCCTGATGCAGGCCAGCCAGGCCCTGCTGCTCAAGACCTACGACTCCGAGACCGATGGTCGCGCCCGCTTCATGGGCCACACGGCCTTCGAAGACCCCACCACGACGCCCGGTGCGATGAAGCGCGAGAGTATCGAGGTGCGCACGATGGCGTTCTTCTGACGCAGCTCGCTGGCTTGCGGCCTGCGGGCGCGGACTCCAGGGGGAGTTCGCCAGCGTACGCCGCTCAACCGCGTCCGCCCGCTCCCGCCCGCGGGGTCACCACCCGCGCCGAGGCCACCGTGGCCAGCACCGACAGCGCCATGCCCACGCCGATGACCAGCCCGTAGCCACCCAGCTGGTCGAACGCCCTCCCTGCCAGCACCGGGCCCAGCAGGTTGCCCAGCGCGGCGCCGCTGTACAGCGTGCCGATGACGCTGGCCAGCGCCCGCGCGCCGAACAGGTCCATGCACAGTGCGGGCAGCAGCGAGACGATGCCGCCATAGCTCAGCCCGAACCACAGCGCGAACACCGCAAACGCTGGATAACCGTCGGCCGCACCCCACAGCAGGTAAGACGCGCCCATCGAGCCCTGCATCAGCACCAGGGTCAGGCCCCGGCCCAGCCGGTCAGCCACGGCCCCCATCGCAAAGCGCCCCACCAGGCTGCCGATGCCGATCAAGCCCACCAGGCCCACGGCGGCGGCGTTGTCGATGCCGGCATCACGCGCGGCCGCCGACACGTGCGCGAAGGGCACGAACATCGTGGGGGCGGCCAGCACGGTGGCGGCGTACAGCCACCAGAACGAGCGCTGGCGCAGCGTCTCGCGCAGCGTGAGACCCGGCGGGGCGTTGACGGCCGCAAGCGAGCCCACGGGCCCACCCGCAGCACCGGCGCCCACAGGCGTGGCCGAGGCCACAGGCGCACGCCGCATCAACCACGCACAGCCCACACCCAGCACCAGCACGCCCAGCGCCATCAGCCTCATGGCGTCACGCCAGGGCAGGGCGGCAATGAGGGCCGACGCCACCAGCGGCACCACCAGCGTGCCGGCACCGATGCCCGCGCTGGCGATGCCCGAGGCCAGGCCTCGCCGGCGTGTGAACCAGGGCTGCACGCAGCCGATGGCCGGCGTGTAGACGAGCGCAATGCCCAGACCGATGCACACGCCGTAGCTGAGGTACACGGCACCCATCGAGCCCGACAGGCTGGTGCCCAGCAGGCCGGTGGCAATCAGCACCATGCCGCTGACGCAGGTGACACGCGGGCCGAAGCGGTCGGCCAGCATGCCGCCGCCCACGCCCAGCACAAAGTAGATCAGCCCGCACAGGCCGAACACCAGCGACACATCGGCGCGCTGCGCATCGAACTCCCGCGCGAAGGACTCGAAGAACGCCGCGAACGAGTACGCCACGCCGAAGATGACGGCCAGGCTGCCAAAGCAGGCCCACACCACCACCCAGGCGTAGGGTGGTTCCTCGGCCGGGGCTGAAGGGGGCTGCATCACCGCGGCATCAGCTGTGCGTCAGGTGCCGCCTCAGCGTTCCCTGAACGCGTTCTCCCGCATCGCGACGATGGGCTTGGACAGGAACTGCAGGATGGTCTTCTTGCCCGTGATGATGTCCACTTGAGCCTGCATGCCGGGCTGGATGGGCAACTGCTTGTCCAGCGCAACGATCGCCTTGGTGGCGGTCTCGATGCGCACCTGATAGAAGGCCTCGCCCTTCTCGTTGGGCACGGCATCGGCGCTGATGTTCTTCACCGTGCCGTCCATGGCACCGAAGATCGCGTAGTCATACGCGGTGACCTTCACGCGGGCGGGCTGGCCCAGCTTCACAAAGCCGATGTCCTTGGGCAACACCAAGGCCTCCACCACCAGTTCATCATCCGCCGGCACCACCTCGACGATGGGCTCACCCGGCTTGACGATGCCGCCCGTGGTGTTGATGAACAGACGGTTGACCACGCCCTTGAGCGGCGCGCGGATCTCGGTACGCGCCACCCGGTCCTTCAGGGCCGGCATGGACTGCTTGAGCGCGCTGAGCTCGGACACGGCGCGGTTGAGTTCGCCCAGGGCCTCGGAACGGTACTGGCGCGTCACCGTGTTGCGGCGGGCCTGCATTTCCTCGATGGCCGAACCCACGCGCGTGATCGCCACCGCGGACACCTGAGCGCGGCCCTCCAGCTCGGCCAGCGAACGGTCCAGCCGCACCAGCTCCAGCCGGGGCTCCAGGCCACGCTCCACCAGACGGGCCACCGTGGCGCGCTCCTCCTGGCCCAGCGCCAGCGTACGGCGGGCTGCCTGCAGCGAGATCTGCGCCTCGTCCAGTTCACGGGACTTCTGCTCGATCTGCGCGTTCAGCACCTCGATCTGCGAATCCAGCTCGAGCTTCTTTGACAGCAGCGCGGCGTTCTCAGCCGTCACCACCTCAGGCGCCGATCCCAGCACCGCATCGGGGTACTTCGGCGGCTGGCCGGAGGCCTGCGCCATGAGCCGGGCCGCACGGGCCTCCAGGGCCAGCAACTGCTGCTGGCGCGACTTCATGTCGCCGTCGTGCTGCACCGCACTCAGCAAGACCAGAAGATCCCCGGCCTCCACGCGCTGGCCCTGCTTGACGCGGATCTCGGTGACGATGCCGCCCTCGAGGTTCTGCACCAGTTGCAGCTTGGCCGAAGGGATCACCCGGCCTTCCGCCCGCGTCACCGTGTCCACCTCCGCCACGGCAATCCAAGCGAACAGCACCACGAAGAACAAGGCGATGGCCCACAGCAGCAGCGCGGAGGCCCGATTGATTGCACCGCCGCGAGCCGAGCTGCCAGCCACGGTGCGGGGCGCACGCTCGCGCGCGTCGCTGACCACCGGGTCCAGCGGTGCAGGCCCGCGGCCGGGCGGCTTGGGAGAAGAGTTGTCGGTCATGAAATCTCGTAGAGCATCGTCACGCCGCAGGGCCAGCAGCTTGTGTCGCCACTGGCGCCGAAGGCCCCGCAGGGCCTGGCGCAGCCTGCGCCTGCTGCTGCCGCATGAACTGCTCGGGCGTGCCTTGTGCGGCCACCTTGCCCTGCTCCAGCACGATGATCTTGCGCACCATCTGCAGCAGGCTGGCCTTGTGCGTGATCGTCACGAAGGTGCGCGGGCCGATCTCCTGCGACAGGCGCTGCAGCACCGCCGTCTCAGAGCCCGCATCCATGGCGCTGGTAGCCTCGTCGAAGACCAGCACCGCCGGCTTGCTGACCAGGGCGCGGGCAATGGCCACCGCTTGGCGTTGTCCGCCTGAAAGGCCCTCGCCGCGCTCGCCCAGGCGCATGCCGTAGCCCTGCGGGTGCTGGCGCACGAAGTCGTCCACACCCGCCACCTGGGCGGCGTGCAACACCTGCGCGTCGGTGGGGAAGTCAGCGCCCAGGGCGATGTTCTGCCGCACCGTGCCGCCCAGCAGCCACACGTCCTGCAGCACCACGCCCAGGGCGCGTCGCAGGTCGGCCGGGTCCAGTTGGCGCACGTCCACGCCGTCAATCAGCACCGCACCGGAGTCCGGCTGGTACAGCCCCAGGATGAGCTTGGCCACCGTCGTCTTGCCCGAGCCCACCTTGCCGAGGATGGCCACACGCTCGCCCGCTTCGATCTTGAAGGACACGTCATTCAGCGTGGGCCGGGCGGCGCCGGGGTAGCTGAAGGTCACGTTGCGGAATTCGATGGCGCCCTTGAAGTTCTCACGCGCCATATAGCTGTGGCCGTGCTGGTGCTCGCGCGCCTGGCCCATGAAGTTGTCCAGCAGCTTGTAGCTGTGCAGGGTCTGGTTGATGCGGGTGAGCAACTGCGTCACCTGCGCCATCGGCGCCACGGCCCGGCCGGACAGGATGGTGCACGCGATGATGGCCCCCATGCCCAGTTGACCCTGGGCCATCAGCAGCGCGCCCACGGTGACCACCGCCACCTGCACGGCCTGCTGCGAAAGCGACGCCACGTTCGTGGCCAGTTGCGCCAGAAAACGCGTCTTCAGCCCCACCTGGGACTGGTGCGCCACGGCCTCCTGCCAGCGCTTGCGCAGCAGCGCCCCGGCACCCAGCGCCTTGATCGTCTCCAGGCCGCTGAGCGTCTCCACCAGGATGGCGTGCTTGTGGTGCCCGTCCTCCTGCGATTCCTTGATCAGGCGGGACAGCGCCGGTTGCACGGCCAGGCCCGCCAGCAGCATGACGGGAATGGCGATCAGCACCACCCAGGCCATCGGCCCGCCGATCATCCAGATGACGACGATGAAGATCAGCGCGAACGGCACGTCGATGAAGGTGGTGAGCGTGGCCGAGGTCAGGAAGTCGCGGATGGACTCGAACTCCTTGAGCGTGCTGGCCAGGGCGCCGCTGCTGCCGCGGCGCGTCTTCATCTGCGCGTCCAGAATCTGCTCGAACAAGGCGTCGGCAATCGCGCCATCAGTGCGCGCGCTGGCCAGGTCCAGGAAGTAGCCGCGCACGGTGCGGATGATGAAATCACTGACGAAGATGATGCCCACCCCCACCAGCAGCGCCATCAGCGTGTCCGTGGCGTTATTGGGGATCACGCGGTCGTAGACGATCATCGAGAAGATCGAACTCGCCAACGCGAACACGTTGACCAGCAGCGCCGCCACCGCCACCTGCATGTAGACCCCGCGCGAGCGCTTGATCGGGCCCCAGAACCAGTGCCCATGGCGGCCCAGCGGGGCGCGCTCCAGCGGCGCACCCGTGACGGCATCGGTCATGGCAATGTCACGCTGCGCCAGGCTGTAGGTGGTGCCGGCCAGGCGGTCGTACACCTCCTCCAGCGCCAGCGGCCGAGGCTGCTCGCCCGCGTCAGGGTCGACGACGAGCACCTGCCCTTCCTCATGGGCGCTCAGCAAGGCCAGGGCCGTGCCCTGGCGCGTCTGCGCAATGGCCGGCATCGGGGGCAGGCTCGGGCGGGCCGGGTCGAACTCGCCAGCCTCGACGTCATAGCCCAGGCTGTCGGCCGCCTCCAGCAGCGTCTCGGTCGTCCAGACCTCACGCCCACCCGCCACCCACGCGCGCAATGAGGCCGAAGACATGGGCCGCTCCTGCCAGGCCAGCACGGCACGCAGGCAGGCCTCCAGGGCATCGTGCACGGTGCGCTCGGCAGGCTCGGGCGCCACAGGCGGCACGGAAGAAGATCGCGCTTCAGTCATGTCTCATTGTCCGTGACGCCCCAGCAGGGCGGGGCGTCTCATCGTCGGCCCGGCAGCCAGGGCAGCAAAGGCTCCACCGCAGGTGCAGGCGCGTTCACCGGCACGCCGAACATCGGCGCCAGGTCGGCCGACAGGTGCAGGAAACGGTAGCGCGACAAGGTCTGGTTGGCCACAGCGTCGATCAGGTCACGCGTGGCCTGGTGCAGTTCCTCCTGCGCGCGCAACAGGTCCAGCAGCGAGCCGCGGCGGAAAGCAAACTGCTCACGCACCGCCTCCAGAGCCACCGCTGCCACCTGCGCCGCCTCCTTGCGGGCCTGCACTGCGGTGCTGCTGTTCTGGACGTCAGCCACGGCCTGCGCCAAGGCGCGCTCCAGCTGGCGGCGCAGGTTGGTCTCGCCCAGCCGGGCCTCGCGCGCGCGCTGCTCCGCCTGCTGCGCACGCGCTTGGTCGGCGCCGCCGTTGAAGACGTTCTGACGCACCGCCAGGCCCGCGCTCCAGTCGGTGCCGGGGGTACCGCCTCCGCCCAGATCGCGCCGGCGCAGGCTGACGTCGAAAGAGATGCTGGGCAGCAGCGCGGCGGCGGCAGCGCGCGCCTCAGCCTCGGCCGCATCGGCCTGGCGCCGCGCCTCCGCCACCAGCGGGCTCGCGCTCACCAAGGACGCCAGATCGGCCAGCCGCGCGGCGTCCAGCACTGGCACCTCGGGCAGCACCAGCTGCCCGGGCGCGGCCTGGTCGAAGAACTCCAGGTACACGGCCTCGGCCGCACTGAGCTGATTGCGCGTGGCCACTTCGGCCGCCTGTGCGTCGGCCAGCCGGGCACGCGCGCGCAGCACGTCGCTGGCAGAACTGGCGCCCAGTTCGGTGCGCTCCTCGATGAAGCGCAGGATCTGCTGCCGGGACAGCACGTTCATCTGGCTGGCCGCCAGCGCCTCACGGGTGCGGAACAGTTCCAGCCAGGCGCTGAGCGCGCGCAGCGTCAGCTCTGAGCGCTTGGCCTGGGCGCGGGCCTGCACCGACATCTCCACCGCCAGGCGGCTGTCGATCTGGTGGTTCACGGCCCCGAAGTCCCATACCAGCTGGCGGGCCGACAAGGTCACGGCCTTGGAGTTGTCGTCGTACGCCGGCACGCTGGAAATGCCGGGCCTGAACACCGCGTCATTGCTGCGCCGCCCCCCTTCCACCCCGGCCGACACCTGCGGCAGCCAGCCGGCCTGCGCCTCGCGCGTGCCGTAGGCGGCGCCGGTTCGTTGCTCCGTCGCAATGCGCGCCTCGGGGTGGCGCTCCACGGCCGCCAGCACCGGCGCCGACAAGACCGAGGTCGGGGCCCGCGTGTCGGGCGCGTCCACCCACCGCACCACCTGACCCAGGTAGCGGATCAACTGGTCCGCCACGGTGTTCACGCGCAGTTGCTCGAAGGTCTGCGGCAGCGCGCCGGGCGGCGGGGTGGTGGCAGCGGCTGCGACTGGCGCTGCGGCTGTCTGGGCGCGAACAGCCATGCCGCCGCCAGGCCCCAAGGCCAGCAGCAGCACAGCAGCGCACACCGCCCCCAGGTGGGGGCGTGCAAAGGAAAAAGGCAAGGGAGACAGCCGTTACAGGGGGTCGAGCACCAACTGATCCTGGTTGAGCACGTAGAACACCCCGGCAAAGTCAAAGCGCTCGACCTCGCTCACGGTATCCA
>JAJTDM010000006.1 GCA_021300575.1 Rubrivivax sp. | reverse complement strand
CAAAGTGACAAGGACCAGCAGCCCAATACACTGGCTCGGTCTACAACCGATTGGCGCTCCGCGCGCCACCAAAGTCAGGTCGCTCCAGGCTCATACCTGAATTGGAAAAGACTGACCACCGCGCTTGGCCTCGTACAAGGCACGGTCGGCTTGTTCCTGCAGGGCTGGAACGAGGTCGAGCCCATCGCCCACGGCGATGCCCACACTGACCGTCGTCCCGACCTCCTGTCCATCGCTTGGGACCTTCAGGCTGCGGACTGCATCCAGGATCTTCGTCGCAACCCCCTCGGCAACTTTCACATCGGCTCCGACGAGCAGGCTGACGAACTCTTCTCCCCCCGTCCTTGCCAGGAGGTCGGACTGCCTCATGCAGGACCTCACCGCAGTGGCAAAGGCCGCAAGGTAAGCGTCACCGACGGCGTGACCCCAACGGTCATTGATGGTCTTGAAGTGGTCAATGTCCATCACCAAGACCGCTATGGACGGGATGCGCACGGAACGATTCGAGAGCGTCGAGATCTCGTCCAGGAATCCTCTGCGATTCAGGCAGCCCGTGAGTGCATCGGTATGGGAATGCCGTGAAAAGGTGAGCAGCGCGCGGAAACTCGCGAGCATCATCACGCACAGGCTGAACGTGCTCCACAGCGCCAAATCGAGCCAGACCCACTCTGAATAGGGGGGAATCAAATCAACCTTGGGGCCGGGCCAATCCAGAAAAAAGCACAGCACATAGAGCGGAAGCAGGATGGCCATGCAGCCAGCACCCACCCAGGCAGGCAGTCGATAGAGTTGCGAATGCGGTCGCAAGAGGACCACCATCAGTCCCGAGACACCCAGGACATTCACCAAGTCGAACCAGGTCTTCTTCGGTATCTCCAGGGGCCAGGGCCACAGCGACAGGCCGACAAGCGCAGCGGCTCCTGCCCATAGCACCCGCAGCCACTGGTCGCCAACTTCAAGATGCAGGAGCCTGGCCAGACCTTGAATCATGGCAGCCAGCCCTGCTGCTGCGGCGCACAGGGCCAAGGACAAACCCCATCCAGGAAACGGCACTGGCTCCGGGGACTCCAGGATGAGGGCGAAGATTGCCGCACCGGCAGCAAACCCCGCATACCCGACCGCGTAAAGGATGGCTCCGCGGACAGCCGCACCACGAGATACCGATGCCAGCGTGATCAGCAAAGCGCAGAAAAACAGGGAGACCGCGAGGTCCGCTCCCAGCGTGTACAGGAACTGCCAGTTCACTTCATGCTCACGTCATCGAGCTTGCAAATGCACAACTGCTTGGGGAATGTAACGCCGGGCTCCGTGGTGCTCCCTTGGCGGTTGATGAGGGTTGAAGCAGGATGAAACACCGTTGAGCCGGGCGGCTGACTGCCGCTGTCGCGCCCCAAAGCCTTGCGCACAATGCGGGGACTCGTCTCGGCCAACCCGGTGACCGCATCTTCGAAACGGAAGCAAAGCCCATGCATCCCGCACAGACCAGCAACCTCGCCCAGCTGCTGAGCCAGACGGCGCGACTGTTTCCGCAGCGGCCCGGCCTGATCCAGGGCGAGGCGCGCTGGTGCTGGGGCGAGATCGAGCAGCGTGTGGCCGCCATGACGGCCGCGTTGCGTGCGATGGGCTTGAAGAAGGGCGACCGCCTGCTCGTGCACTCACGCAACCATCGCGCGATGTTCGAGAGCTGCTGGGTGGCCTTCCGCATGGGCTGCGTGTGGGTGCCGACGAACTTCCGCCTGGCGCCGCCGGAGGTGGCCTACCTGGCCTCGTCCAGCGGCGCGGTGGCCATGATCGCGGAAGATGCGTTCCCCGCGCACGTGGACGCGGCCCGCGCCGCCTCGCCCGCGCTGCAGCATGTCATTGCCATCGGCAGCCCGCGCGAGGGCGAGCTGGCGTACGAAGACCTGGTGGCGCAGCACCTGCGGCATGCCGCCTCGAGCGCCGCGACGCACGAGGTGGTCACCCACGACGACCCGCTGTGGCTCTTCTACACCTCAGGCACCACAGGCCGGCCCAAGGCCGGCATCCTGACGCACGGCCAGATGGCCTTCGTCGTCACCAACCACCTGGCCGACCTGATTCCCGGCACCGATGAACGCGACTGCTCCATCGCCGTGGCGCCGCTGTCGCATGGCGCCGGCATCCACGCGCTGCTGAACGTGGCCCGGGGCGCGGCCACCGTGCTGCTGGAAGGCGAGAAGATGGACCCGGCGGTGGTGTGGGCGCTGATCGAGCGCCACCGCGTGAGCAATCTGTTCACCGTGCCCACCATCGTGAAGCTGCTGGTGGAGCACCCGGCGGTGGACGAGTTCGATCATTCGTCGCTCAAGTTCCTGATCTACGCCGGCGCGCCCATGTACCGCGCCGACCAGCAACTCGCGCTGCGCAAGCTCGGGCCGGTGCTGGTGCAGTACTTTGGTCTGGGCGAGGTGACGGGCTGCATCACGGTGCTGCCGCGTCACATGCACCATGCCGACGACGATCATCCTGATGCCAACGTGGGCGCCTGCGGCCGGCCGCGCACGGGCATGGAGGTGGCGGTGCTGGACGCTTCAGGGGTGCCCGTGCTCTTGGGCGAGATTGGCGAGATATGCTGCCGCGGCCCGGCCGTCTTTGCCGGCTACCACGACAACCCCGAGGCCACGGCCAAGGCACTGCGCGGCGGCTGGTTCCACACCGGCGACCTGGGGCGCCTGGACGCGCGCGGCCTGCTGACCATCACCGGGCGCGAATCCGACATGTACATCTCCGGCGGCTCCAACGTCTACCCGCGCGAGGTGGAGGAAGTGCTGCTCACCCACCCCGGCGTGGCCGAGGTGGCCATCGTCGGCCTGCCGGATACGAAGTGGGGCGAGATCGGCGCGGCCGTGGTGGTGCGCCGCGCCGGCTTCGAGAGCCTGGACGAAGCCAACCTGCTCGCCCACCTGGAAGGCCGCAGCGCCCGCTACCGCTGGCCCCACCGCTGGCACTTCTGGACCGAGCTGCCCAAGTCCGGCTACGGCAAGATCCTCAAGCGTGAGATCAAGGAGCGGTTGCTGACCGCCGAAGCGCCGTAACCACCGGGGCCACACCCTGCCACGGCGCCTCAGTCAACCTTGCAAATTGAATACGGCATGTTCAATTTGCAAGGTTGCAGGCGCCACACCCAAGCCCTCTACGGTGCGGCCTCAGTTCCTCACCCCTTCGGATACAGCACCATCTGCGTGCAGCGGAACAAGGCCAGCGTGCGGCCGCTCTCTCGGTGGGTGACGGTGGCGTCCCATACCTGCGTGGCGCGGCCCACATGGGCGGGGCGGGCGGTGCAGTCGATGTGGCCGTCCAGCGCCGTGGCCAGGTGGTTGGACTTCAGCTCGATGGTGGTGAAGCCGTTGGCCCCAGCCGGCAGGTTGGCCACGCAGCCATAGCCGGCTGCGGTGTCGGCCAGTGTCACCAACGCGCCAGCGTGCAGAAAGCCGTTGGGCGCCAGCAGGTGCGGCACCACTGGCAGGTGCATCCGCACCTCGACGGGAGTGACCGACTCAACGACGATACCCAGGTGCCCAGGCAGCCGCCCCTCGCCGCGGCGGTTGAGGTCGGCGGCGCTGAGGTCGGTGCCGTGAAAGGGTTGGGCGGCGTTGGGTGAAATGACGGACTGTGTCATGGTCGGTCCCGGGCGGGCGTCTGCAAAGCCGCCATCATGCCCCGGATGCTCCACATCAGAGCAGCCTGGGCCTGGCGTCCTGGCATGGTGGAGGCCAGCGAGCTTCCGGGCAAGGTGACGCGCTACCGCGTGCGGATGGGCGACCAGGCCGCAGGGGCCCAGCCTTCGGTGGCCGCTGATGCGTCCATCCACCGCCAGGCGAAGCCTTTCGTGCCGACAGTGCCGCCGACGGCGTCCACAGCGCCCACAGCGCCCACAGCGCCAGCAGGACGTGCTGCCCCTGCACCTCCCAGGCTGACAGCCCCTCGCTGCGCAACCAGGCGCAGCACCCGCTCGGCCTGCGCGGGCGTCATCATCTGAGCCAGGGCCTGCCACCGCTGCTGCACCAGCGGGTGGCTCCAGGCTTGCTCCATGGCATGACGCACCAATGCTGGCGGCACGGCACCGCGGGCCGACAGCCGGCGTGCCAGCATCGCGTTCATGAACAGGAAGTAGGCGCGGCGGGCCTGAGCGTGGGGCATGAAGGTACCCAGGTCGGTGAGTTGGCGCGCATAGCCGGGCCCGGTGAACACCATCGTCAGCACCGCCTGCAAGCCCTGCACCGGGTTGAGCAGGCGCACCCGCGGCGGCGGCAGCACATGCAGCGGCTGCGCGGCCGCCTGATCGTGGGCCAGCGGGGTGGCCAGGCTGGTGAGCGCCTGCAATCGGTGCCAGGCGGGGAGTTCCATTCCGGCCACGGACGCCACCTCACCCGCGACCAGGCGTTGCACGATGTGCGCCATGTCCTGGGGGCTGAGGGCGGCCCGCGCCTGCGCCACCTGCCGGCTCACCACCGCCAGGTTGCCCGCCACACAGCCCGCGCGCTCATGAAGCGGCATCACCACCGCATCCGTCGCGCTCTCGGCGCCGGCTGGGCTGTGCGTCAGCGCCACCTGGGTGACCGGGCAGCAGGCCGCGTCGATCCGTGCCACAAAGCGCGGTGTCACCCACAACTCGTCGAAGGTGCGGCCGTGCAGCCAGGCCTGCAACCGCAGCGCCAGCCACAGCCGCACCGCGCGTGTGGCGGCCAGCGTACGGCCTGCAAAGGCGGTACGCCCGGCGTCCCAGCCCTGGCGCACGGGGTGGCCGGTGTGCAGGTGATCCGCCGGCGGAGTGCTCAGGTGGCGGGCATGTTCCCAACCGATGCGAAAGCCCTCGGTCTCGAAGCCGACAGGCAGCGCGACGGCTTCCGCTCGGACGTCGAACTGAGCAGACTGCAGGTGCCGGACACGTTGCAACGCGCGCTGTGTGCCTTCAGGCAAAGCAGTGGTGGCTTCGGGGCCGGCATCAAGCGGGAGGGCGATCTGCGACATGGCATGGTCCTGGATGGTCACCGGGATGCCCCCGGCCCTGCCAGTGTCTTCAGCCAGTGGCTCAGCAGATGAGCCAGCAAATCGGCATTGAGGCTGCAAGGGTCAACATCACAACGTGTCGGGCGCTCCGAGAAGGCGGCGGGTGGCATCCTCCGCCAGCATGGGCACGCCCGTGATGCGGCCCGCGATCTCGTCCACGCCGATCTCCTTGAGGAAGTCCTTCTGGACATCCGTCTCCACGCCGTCGGCCAGCACCTTCAGGCCCAGCGGTCGGGCCATCGCCACGATGGCCTTGACCAGGGCTCGCCCGTCGGGTGCGTCAGAAAGCCGCGCCACCAGGCTGCGGTCCACCCGCACGGCATCGGGCATCACCCGCGGCAGGTCCGCCAGGCTGGAAGCCCCGGTGCCAAAGCGGTCCAGCGCCAGGCTCACGCCGACGCGGCGCAGGGCCCCCAAGGCATCGAAGATCCTGGGCGACCCTGCAGCCAGCGCAGACTCAGCCACCTGCAGTTGCAGCAGGCGCGGCGGCAGGCCCTTGCGCTGGATGAGCTCGCCCACCAGGATGTCGAGGCCGGGCTGCTCCAGTTGCCGCGGCGACACCTTGATCGACAGGCGCAGTTGCTCCAGGCCGCGCTCACGCCACCGGCGCAGCTGGGTAACGGCCGTCTGCAGCGCCCACTCGCCGATGGGGTGGATCAGGCCCGTTTCCTCTGCCAGCGGGATGAAGCGCTCCGGGGATAACAGGCCCTCCTGCGGGTGGTTCCAACGCAGCAAGGCGCCCATGCCGGCGATGCGGCCCGTGGCCAGCTCCATCTGGGGCTGGTAGTGCAGACACAGCTCGCTGTGCACAAGCGCCTGCTCCAGCTCCGTGCGCAGGCGCGGTCGGCGCTGGGCGTCAGCGTCCATGCCCGCCTCGTAGAAGCGCACGGCGTTGCGCCCGTCCTGCTTGGCTCGGTACAGGGCCAGGTCAGCCAGGCGCAGCAGGGTCTTGGCATCGGTGCCATCGTCCGGGAACAGGCTCACCCCCATACTGGCCGAGGGGCGAAGCAGCTTGCCGGCCAACTCCAGCGGCTGCCCCAGGCGGGCCAGCAGCTGATCGGCCAGCGCCACCGGGTCGTCTGCCGGCAGCAAGGTGGGCACCAGCACCAGAAACTCATCGCCGCCCAGGCGCGCGGCCACCGACCGTCCCTCCAGCGCCGTACGCAGGCGTTGGGCCACCGCGCACAGCAAGCCGTCGCCCGCCTCGTGGCCCAGCGAGTCGTTGAGTTCCTTGAAGTGGTCCAGGTCCACGAACATCACCGCAAGACGCCACTGGCCTGCGCGTGCGGCGTCCATGCTCTGAGCCAGGCGGTCAAGGATGGCGGATCGGTTGGGCAGGCCGGTCAGTCCATCGTGCTGCGCGCGGTGCTCGGCGCTGTCAGCTTGGGCACGTGCATCGGTCACGTCGATGAAGGCCAGCAACACGTCGTCGCCCTTGGGGTGGGCGCGGGCTTCGACGCGCACCACCCGTGGGTCGCCCGGGTTGCGCCTCCAGCGCACCTCACCCATGGACATGCCGTCGGCCGGCGCGAGCGAAGACAAGGCGGTCAGGAGCCGCTGACCTGTTGCGTCGTCCAACTCATCCAGCAGGCGCCGGCCCACCGCAGCGCTGCGCCGGTGCACACCCAGAAGGCGCCGCGCCTGCTCGTTGGCCCGACGCACCACCAGCCGCCGGTCCACGGTGAACAGGCCCACAGGCGCATCGTCGAACAGGTTTCTCGAGGGCCGACGCACACCGCCGCCGTTCACCCGCGCCCTGGTTGCGGATTGGATCAAGTGCCACCCTTGGTGCTGAAAGCCACTGTCTTTGCGGACGGCGGACCTGGCCCGCGCCGCGCGATGAAAGCACTCTAGGCAGATGCTGCCCGGTGGGCTTGAGGGGCCTCAAGCTGATCTCGACCTATCATCCCGACCGATGCTGCGCTACAAAACACTGCCCGTCACGCCCTTTGCCCAGAACTGCTCGCTGGTCTGGTGCGACCGCACCATGGAGGGTGCGCTGATCGACCCCGGCGGTGAGTTGCCGCGCCTGCGCGAGGCCGCGAAGCGGCACGGTGTGAAGCTGCACGCCATCTGGCTGACCCACGCGCACATCGACCACGCCGGCGGCACCGGCACGCTGGCGCGCGAGGATGGCCTGCCGATCATCGGCCCGCACCCGGGTGACCAGTTCTGGATCGACGGCCTGCCGCAGCAAAGCCGCATGTTCGGCTTTCCACCGGCCGAGCCCTTCACGCCCACACGCTGGCTGGCCGATGGCGACACCGTCACGTTGGGCGAGTGCGCTCTGACCGTGCGCCACTGCCCCGGGCACACGCCCGGGCATGTGGTGTTTCACAGCGCCGAGGCCAAACGGGCCTTCGTGGGCGATGTGCTGTTTGCCGGCAGCATCGGCCGGACGGACTTTCCGCAGGGCGACCACGACACGCTGATCGCCAGCATCACCCAGCGCCTGTGGCCCATGGGCGACGACACGGTGTTCATACCCGGCCACGGGCCGGAGAGCACCTTCGGGCGCGAGCGCCGCACCAACCCCTACGTGGGCGGGACCTGAGGCACTGCCCGGCCGGCCGGGCTCGACTGCGCGTTGCTTTCAGCCGACGTCTCCAGCAAGGCCATCAGGGCTTCGTGGCGACCCTTCATGTACTCGCGCGTCTCGGGCCACGTGCGCTGTGCCGCGATTTCAAGGGCGCTGCGGACCTGCGGATCCGCCAACATGTCCCGCATGGGCCACAGGTAGGTCTTCAGGCCGAACGCAATCGCAGCACTGCGCGGCAGCTTCACCAGCGTCTGGTGCTCGGAGCGGATGAAGCCCTGCTCCAGAAGCCGTTCAGGCGTCATCGGCGGGACAAGGTCCAGCGCATCGGCATGGCGGAACAGCCTTGGCGACAGGTGGGGGCCCCAGTTTCTCCTCCAGACCACCCGTTCAGGCCGCATGGCATGAAATGCACGGTCTACCGATGTGGCGAGGTGAGCCTCGTACTGCGGCACCTCGCCTTGGTGGATCTCCCGCGTCGACCGGCCCAGCCGCGCGCGGTCCCGGCTCAACTGGCGGTCCCGTTCCCAGTGCGCGCGCAGCCCTTCGTCAAGGGGCCCCGGGTCAGGCCGATCGAAGCAACTGCGCAACGACCAGCCGTTTGGAAACAGCAGCGCGCCGCTCATCAGGCGATAGCTCACCTGGCCTTGCGCGTCCGCCTCTGCCGGCAGCATGAGCAGGAAATCCTCGGTGGCCAGCGCCGCCACGGCCACCATCGGCTGCGCGCCCTGCGGCCCGACGTCGACCACCACCCCGGTCAGGTGGCAAGTCACGTGATCGCCTTGCTGGGTGAAGGCACGCGGATGTTCAGTCGTGAGCCACTGGACGACGCGGTCACGCAACTCGGTCTCGGCCAGCAAGACCGTCTCTGAATCCAGGTGGTCAACCACCCAGGTGCACCGTGTCGCCAGCAGCGCCAAGCGCTGCCTCATCTGCTCGGGGTAGGTGGAGTCCATCCGCAGCCAGCTCGGGTCGCCAGCCTGATAGGCGTTCATCAACACCGTCTGCGGAGGAGGCAGCAGGCGTTGCATGTGGTCGCCTGGCAGCGCGCGCACCTGCTCAACATCCACCGGCACCGCATCCAGGTGGATGCCATGCGGGGCGCTGTCTTCATGCACCAGGGGCGCGGTCATGCGGTGACCTTGTCCATCAAGGGCATGAAGGTTGACCAGCCGGGGCAGGCGCTGGCGCCGCGAACGTGGCGACGCCAGCCCGCCGCCTCTGTCAGTACTTGAAGCCCAGCCGGACCTCGTAGGTACGCGGCGCGCCGAAGCTCTCCACCACGCCGCCGAAGATGTAGTCGGCACGCATGGTGCGGTAGAGCTTGTCGGTGGCGTTCAACACGCCGGCCTGCACGTACCAGGCGTCCTTCGGGGCCGTCCAGCGCAGCGATGCGTTGACTACTCCGTAGGCCTCTCCCTTGTTGTTCGCCTGGTCCAGCGTCAACGGGAAGATCACGCTGCTGCGGAAGTTGTACTCCAGATGGCTGCGCAGCCGGCCACTGGCCACCGACGTGGTGTGGTCAAGCCACACGGAGCCGCTGGTCTTGGGCGTCAGCGGCAGGGGCAGGCCGCTGAGGTTCTTGCGCGTGGAAGGAGACACATAGTCCAGCAGTTCGCTGTCGATGTAGGCCGCCGAGAAACCCGTGCTCAAGCCGGCGCCCAGTGCAAGATCGGCCCCGAGTTCGATGCCCTTGACCTTCGCCTTGGAAGCGTTGTTGACACTGACGACGAAGTTGCCCGACACCGCGTCCAGCACGGCCGTGCGCAGTTGCAGGTCCTTGTAGTCGTAGTTGAAGGCAGCGGCATTCAGCGACAGCGCGCCGCCCATCAAGGTGCTGCGCACGCCGACCTCGGTCGCCACGATGCTCTCAGGCTCGAACTTCTCGATCCCAGCCCGCCCAAAGTTGAACCCGCCGCTCTTGAAGCCTTTGGACACGCCACCGTACGCCATGAGCCCCTTGGAGGGCGTCCACTGCAGCTGTGCCTTCGGCGTGAAGGATGAGAAGCTGACATCCCCGCTGAAGCTCGCCCCCGAGCGCCGGTTCGTGGCATCGCCGTCCTTGGTGTCGCGGCTGTAGCGAGCACCCAGCAGGCCCGACCACTCGCGAGAGAGTCGGTAGGTCAGCTGCCCGAACACGGCCTCGGAACGGCCCTTGCTCGCGACGGTCTGGCGCGCAAAGGGGAAGTTGCAGCCCGCCGCGCCAGTGTTGACCAGCCCGCACAGCAGCCAGTCCAGGGTCTCGGTACCCTTGTCGCGGTAGAGGAACACGCCCGCAGTCCACTCCAGAGGTCCGCTACCCTGGCTGTAGAGCTGAAACTCCTGGGACAGCGACTTGACATCGGTGGTGGTGTCCTGCGTCTCCAGTTGTGCACCGGTCCAATCGACGTCGTTGCGGTCGCTGCTCTTGAAGCTGGTGGACCCGGTGATGGACTTGAAGCCGACGGCGCCCAGATCCCAGTTCAGGGTGGCAGCCAAGACGCGGGTCTTGCGCGAGCTGGTGACCGGCGAGTCAAGGCGGATGTGACGGGCGTCAGTGCGGTGATCGGCCGCGGTCAGGCGGTAGTCGGGATCACCCAGCGAGTACGGGTACAGCGGCCCGGTGATCGAAGTGTCGGTGGACACACCGTAGCCGAGGGTGCCCTTGTCGTCAGAGGCCTGGGCGAGCAAGGTGAGATCGGCTTTCGCGCCCAAGGCGATGCGCACCTTGCCGCGGAAGGCCTGGAAGTCGTTGGTGTCCAGGCCTGAGCCAGTGCTCAGGTTGCGCGTGTAGCCGTCGTCCTTGGTGTAGGCCATCGCGATCCGCCCTGACAGATCATCGGTGCCGCCACCGGCGGCCAGCTGCGTGCGACGCAGCCCCAGCGAGCCGAACCCGAAGAAGCCCTCGGCACCCGGCTTGGCCGTGGGTGCGCGCGTCACCACGTTGATGGCGCCACCCGTCGCATTGCGGCCATACAAGGTTCCCTCCGGGCCTTTCAGCACCTCGACACGCTGGAGATCGAACAGCTCGGTCAGCACCATGCTGGACCGCGGCAGGTAGACACCGTCGATGTGGACAGCGTTGGACGGATCGGCGCCAATGCTGCGCACGTTGTTGGAGACACCACGGATGGCCAGGTTGGTCTCACGTCCACCGGAAGACAGGCTCAAGCCTGGCACTTTCTGCTGCAGGTCGGCCGAGTTCACGATGCCTGAGCGAGCCAAGTCATCAGCCGTCAGTGCAGTCACCGAAGCGGGCACGTCCTGCAAGCTCTGGCGCGTCTTCAGCGCCGTGACTTCCACGCGCTGGGCATTGCTGCCGTCAGTTGCGGCCTGGGCACTGCCGGTCGCAGCGGACGCGGGCGCGGCCTGCTGGGCGCTGGCTGACCATGCGGCCAGCATGGCGATGGCCAGCACGACCTGGGAATGACGGGGACGGAGAGCTAATCGGGCCATGTGCGTTTCTCCTTTCGTAGATGACACAGTGTCAGCGAAAACTTTCCGTTAAGTCAAGCAACTATCTATTCTGGAAAACTCTAACCAGCCTACAGACCCAGGATCAGCCCGGAATGGGGCGCCGAACAAGCAACCGGCAATAGACACAGGGCGTCGAGAGCGCTACATTTCCAAACCAGCAAACCTTTTTCCACAAGAGACAAACATGGCACATGAGAGCAGCGCAGCCGTCCAGTCGCTCGAGCAGCTCGACCGCGCATCCCTTCTGCACCCCTTCACCAGAGCCGATGACTTTGCAGCGGGCCGGGTACCGGGGCAACGCATCGTGCAAAGTGCTTCGGGCATCCGCGTCACGGACGCTCATGGCCGTTCGGTGATCGATGGGATGTCGGGGATGTACTGCGTGAACGTGGGCTACGGCCGGCAGCAGATCGTCGACGCCATCTCGCAGCAGGCTGCCGAGCTGCCGTACTACCACATCTTCGCGGGCGCTTCCCACCCGAAAGCCATCGTCCTGGCCGACAAGCTGCTGGAACTGACCGGCGGGCGCATGAAGCGCGCCTTCTTCGGCTTGTCCGGATCCGACGCCAACGAGACGCAAATCAAGCTCGTCTGGTTCTACTACAACGTCATCGGCAAACCGCAGAAGAAGAAGATCATCGCGCGCCAGCGGGGCTATCACGGCGCCACCACGATGACGGCCAGCCTGACCGGTTTGCCGAATTACCACAGCGGCTTCGATCTGCCCTTTGCGCTGGTCAAGCACACCTTGGCGCCCGACGCCTTCTGGGCGCCGGAAACCGACCCTCAGGCGTTCTCGCAGCGCTGCGCCGATGAGCTCGAGCGGCTGATCCTGCAGGAAGGCCCCGAGACGGTGGGTGCGTTCATCGCCGAGCCCGTGGTCGGTTCAGGCGGCATCCTGCCGCCCCCGGCCGGCTACTGGGCCGCCATACAGGCGGTGTTGCGCAAGTACGAGGTATTGCTGATCGCTGACGAGGTGATCACCGCCTTCGGTCGCGTGGGTCACATGCTGGCCATTGACGGGTACGGCATCGAGCCGGACCTCCTGACGCTGGCCAAGGGCTTGAGCAGCGGCTACGCGCCGGTGTCCGCCTCCCTCGTCGGGCCCAAGGTCTGGCAGGCCTTGCAGGACGGCGCCAAGACCCACGGATTCTTCGCGCACGGCTACACCTATTCGGCCCATCCGCTCGGCGCCGCCGCCGCCCTGGCCAACATCCGCATCATCGAAGAGGAAGGGCTGTGCGCCAACTCAGCCGAGGTCGGCGCCTATCTGCAGCAGCAATTGCGGCAGAGACTGGCCGGAAACCCCCTGGTGGGCGACGTCCGTGGCGCAGGTCTGCTTCAGGCCGTGGAGTTTGTGGCGGAAGGTCCACCCCAGCGCCGGCTCGAGCCGTCGCTCAAGTTCTCGGCGCAGGTGGCGTCGCTGGCCATGGAAGAAGGACTGCTGGCCAGGCCTCTGCCCGTGAACGACATCGTGGGCATTTCGCCGCCGTTGATGCTGACGCGAAGCGATGCCGATCAAATCGCCGAGATGCTGCATCGCGCCATCTCCAGAGCCACGGAACGGTTGAGCGCCGCCCAGCGGCAGGGGGGCGTGTGATGGCAAGAGCCTATGAATTCATCACGCTGGACGTGTTCACGGATCGGCCGTTCGGAGGCAACCCCCTGGCGGTGTTTCCCGATGCACGAGGGCTTGACACCTCCACCATGCAGGCCCTGGCCGGCGAGTTCAACCTCAGCGAAACCACGTTCGTGCTGCCGCCTGAGGACGCCCGTCACACCGCCAAGGTCCGCATCTTCACGCCTTCGGCAGAGATCGGCTTCGCCGGGCATCCGAACATCGGCACTGCCTGGGTGCTGGCCATGCAGGGGCAGGACCAGCAGGGTCGCCTGGTTTTCGAAGGGGGCAGCGGGCCTGTGGACATCGACGTCGAGCGTGACGGCGATGAACTGAAGATCTGCAGGTTGATGGCGCCCCAGAGTCTGAAGCTCGGCGTCGCGCCCAGCGCCGCAGACCTGGCGCCCTGCGCCAGACTTGTCGCCGCCGACATCGGCCGTACCGACGTTGCGTCGGTGGGGCTGGATTGCGTGTGTGCCGAAGTCTCTCTGGAGGCGCTGGGACGCGCAGGACCGGATGCCTCCGCCTTCCGTGCCGTGGCAGATCGCTGGCTGGGGCCTCAAGGCCGCTTCCTGCTGTGTCTGTACGCGCGGGACGGAGACCAACTGCGGTCTCGCGTCTTCGGCCCGCTCTATGGAGTGACCGAGGATCCCGCCTGCGGCAGCGCGACGGCGGCGCTGGCGGGCCTGGTGCTGCAACGCGATGAGGCGACGAACAACCGCATCGTGATGCACATGGGCGCGGAGATCGGCCGTCCCAGCGTGCTGTATGCGGGCGCCCAACGAGGCGACGACGGTGTGCGTGTGTGGCTGGCCGGGCAGTGCGTGGAGATGATGCGCGGCACCGTCACGGTCTAAGGCCTGGCGCGACTGTCGCCCCTTGAAGGCCGGCGTCGGGTTCGCGGACTCAAGGCCTGCGGGTCTTGGCGGTCTTGGCGGTCTTGGCGGTCTTGGGAGTCTTGGGTCTGGTGGCCGGTGGAGGTGTACCGGCTACAGCAACCTTTTGTGACGCCGGCGCACGCTGGACCTGGGGCTCAGCCACAGGCGGAGGGTACCCCGCCGCAGCGAGCGAAGCCGCATCGGAGCATACGGTCAGGACCCGGCAAGGAGCGTCGCCGACCCGCAGGTAGGCGTGGCCCATGCTGCTGTCAAAGTACACCGAGTCGCCTGCCTGCAACAGAACGGGGGCGTACAACTCGGTGTGGAACAGCACCGCGCCTTCCAGCACCACGGAGAACTCTTCGCCGCTGTGGCGCAGCAACTCGCCAAACTCCTCCAGCGTACGCGCCTTGGGCTGGCCGAAGATGGGCACCATCTGCTTGTTGAGGAGCTCCGTGGCCGGGTAGACATGCCCGTAGTTGGCTGTGTCGATGACACTGCCTTCGCCACTGCGGGAGACGCTGCGCCGACCGGAGAACCCACGCATCGATGAGGACGCCGCACCATGGGGAGCCGAGCCCGCGGCAAAGAGTTGGCCAATGTCGATCGCCAGGCCCTTGCTGATGCGGGAGAGCTTGTCGTAGGTGAGCGACATCTTGTCGTTCTCCACCTTGGACAGCGTGGAAACCGACAGCCCTGTACGCTCGCTCACATCGGCCAGCGTCCAGCCGCGCTGCTCTCGCAAGGCCCGGACCGCAGCACCGGGCCGGGCTGGCATGCTGCGGGGCTCTGGCTTGGGTTCGCTCATGGGCGTGGTCAGATCAGGTGGGTGGAGGAGGCCGGTCGGTGCGCGGAATCACGGGGAATGGACTGCTTCCTGCTCATTTTCCCTCCTCGGCCAGCCAAGCCTGAGCCAATCGCACCCACGCAGCTGCGCCAATGGGGATCAGCGCATCGTTGAAGTCGAAACTGGGGTTGTGCAGCATGCAGGGGCCCAGCCCGTGGCCGGCACTCCGGTGGTCGCCTTCGCCGTTGCCGATCATGAAGTAGCACCCCGCCTTGGCCTGCAGCATGAAGCTGAAGTCCTCGGCACTCATCGTCGGCTCGAAGGGCCGCACGTTCCCGGCGCCCACCAAGTCACGCAGCACTCGCTGCACAAAGGCGGTCTCGAACGGGTGGTTGGTGGTGGGCGGGCAATTGCACTTGAAGTGCATCTCGCAGCGCGCGCCGTGAGCGGCGCCTATGTGCTGGACCAGCTCGCGCATGCGGGCCTCCACGAAGTCCCGCGCCTCGATCGAGAAGCAGCGCACCGTGCCGCGCAGTTCGCAACTGTCGGGCAGCACGTTCAGCGCGTCTCCGGCGTGCACCTGGGTGACCGACAGCACGACTGGCTCCGTCGGCTTGACGTTGCGAGACACGATGGTCTGCAAGGCCGTGCCGATCTGGAAGGCCACCTGGATGGCGTCGACACCTTGATCCGGCATCGCCGCGTGCGCGCCCTTGCCGTGAACCACGATGCTGAACTCGTTGCACGAGGCCATCATCGGCCCTGGACTGACCGCAAAGCTGCCCACCGGGAGGCCCGGCCAGTTGTGAGCGGCGAAGACGGCATCGACCGGGAAGCGGTCGAACAGGCCGTCCTCCATCATCGCCAGCGCGCCGGTGCCGCCCTCTTCAGCGGGCTGAAAGATCAGCACCACGGTGCCGTCGAACTCTGCGTGCAAGGCCAGGTGCCGCGCGGCGGCCAGCAGCATGGCGGTGTGCCCGTCGTGCCCACAAGCGTGCATGCGGCCCTCGTGGCGGCTGGCATGCGCAAAGCGGTTGTGTTCCTGAAGCGGCAACGCGTCCATGTCGGCACGCAGTCCGATGGCTCGCTGGCCTTGGCCTCGGCGAATGACACCCACGACCCCGGTGCGGCCGATCCCGCGGGTGACGGGAATCCCCCAACGCTCCAGCAGCCCCGCGACCTGGGAGGCCGTACGCTCCTCAGCAAAGCAAAGTTCAGGGTGGGCATGCAGATCGCGACGGATCGCGACGAACTCCGCGAGGCTGGCTTCGATGTCGGCGATCACGGCGCAGCTTCCTCGAAGCCCGCCACCACATTCGCCACATTGGCCCCGAGCACCTCGAGCGCATAGCCCCCTTCCAGAACGAAGAGTGTCGGCAGCCCGAGGGCGGCCAGACGCCGCCCGACGTCCACGTAGTGGCCGCTGTCGAGCGTGAAGCTGCCCGAGGGGTCGTCACGATGCGTGTCCACACCCAGCGACACCACGAGCGCTTGTGGATCGTAGGAGGCGACGCGTTGACAACAGACCTCCATCGCCTGGCGCCAGACCGGCCAGCCGCTGCCGGCTGGCAACGGGCAGTTGAGGTTGAAGCCTTCGCCCGCACCCGCGCCGGTCTCATCGGCGTAGCCGACGAAGTACGGGTAGTCGTCCAGCGGGTCGGCATGCACGGAACACACCTGCACGTCGGCACGTTCGTAGAAGATCTCCTGCGTGCCGTTGCCGTGGTGGTAATCGATGTCCAGCAGGGCCACGCGCTGCACGCCGCTGTCGATGAAGGCTTGGGCGGCGACGGCTGCGTTGTTGAGGTAGCAGTAGCCGGCCAGGCGTGCCGCACCCGCGTGGTGGCCAGGTGGGCGACACAGTGCCAAGGCCGAACGGGCCCCATCGCCGATCGCCTGCTGTGCCGTCAGCGCCACCTGGGCAGACTCGTATGCAGCCTCCCAGGTGCCGGCCATCAGCGGGGCGATCGCGTCACCCGCAAACCAACCGAGTTGCGCCACCACCGAGCCTGGCAAACGTGCCCCCACGCCGCCGGAGCGGCGGCCATGAACCGGCCAGAACTGGGGCAGGGCCACCTCGGCTGACCGCTCGCGCGGCCAGCGGTCCCAGGCCGACCGCAGAAAGTCCAGGTAGTCGGCCTGGTGCACCCGTGCGATGGGGGCCAAGCCCGCGTCGCCCGCCAGTCTGAATGCATGCCGTCCCTGGGTTCGCAGCGCATCGAGTGCGAGGCCCACGCGGGCGGCCGCATCGAAGTGGGGTGGTTGCCCCGCGCGTGCCATGGCCGAAGGAGGGTCGTGCAGGCCGTGCGCTGTGCCATGGACGATCAACATGAACCGAATCCTTCAGGATGCTCAGGCTGCAGACTGTCTTTGCAGCGCATGCCTTGCGGCCATGTGGCCGAAGATCATGGCCGGCCCCAAGGTGATGCCCGCCCCCGGGTAGGTGCCGCCCATGAAGCTGGCGGCGTCGTTGCCGGCCACGTACAGGCCGTCGATGGGACGGCGCTGCGCATCGAGGGCACGGGCATGCTCGTCCGTCTGCAGCCCGACGAAGCTGCCGATGTCGCCCGGCACCACCTTGACGGCATAGAAGGGAGCGGTCTCGATGGGCGCCACGCAGGGGTTGGGGGTGTGGCCGCGGCTGCCGTTGAACCGCTCGTAGACGTCTGCGCCCTTGTTGAACTCTTCATCGATGCCTTGGCCCGCACCGGCATTCAGCCGCGCCACCGTCTGCTTCAGGCCGGCTGCATCGATGCCGCAGGCCTGCGCGAGCGCCTCGAGCGACTCCCCGCGCTTCAGGTAGCCACTGCGCACGAAGGAGCCGATGGGCAGGGGCCAGGGTGGCACGCGCCCCAGGCCGTACTGGCGGATGGCGCGGCTGTCGCAGAGGACCCAGCTGCAGACTTCCGCGTCGTCACGGCAGGCGTTGATCATGGCCGGCACAAAGTCGTGATACGACAGGGACTCGCTGATGAAGCGGCGCCCGCGCCGATCGACCGCGATGTAGCCCGCCTTGCCGCGGTCGTTGTAGTGCGGGAACGGCACGTCGCTGCCATCGGCCTGCGGCACCAGCGACATCGGCGTCCAGGCCGCGGGGTGATGCTGCGCCTCTTTCAATGCAACCCCGGCCTGACTGGCCATCTGCAGCCCGTCGCCAGTGTTGGCCGACGGTGCCGCGGTGCGGTGGTTCTTGCCGGCAGCAACGTGCGCGTAGTAGCGCTCGCGCAGCGCGGCGCTGGCAGGAAACCCTCCGCAGGCCAGCACTACGCCAGCACGGGCCCGAATCTCGTACGGTCCTTCAACGCCCTGCACCAGGACACCCGAGACGCGGTCGCCCTCCAGGAGCAGTTGCTTGACAGGCGTGTTCAGGCGCAGGTCGACGCCGCGCTCGAAGGCACTGAGCGCCAGCATGCCCACCAGTGCATTGCCGTTGGACAGGCGGGTGCTGCGCGGATGACCGCTGAGCCGGTCCTGCAGGTAACGCAGCACCCTCTTGCCCACCACGACCCGGCTCGGCCAGGAACCGGACATGCCGTAGTAATGCACGAGATCCTCCCGGCCGACCATCATGCCTCCCAGGATCGTCGTGCTGGCCAGCGGGGGGCGCAGGTGAGCCATGCGCGCGCCCAGACGCCGCGCGTCGAAGGGGTTCGCGCCCAGCGAGCGCCCGCCGCGCGAGGCGCCCTCAACACCCTGGTGATAGTCCGGCCACAACGGGGAGAGGTGATAGCTGACGTGGGTGTGGTCCTCGAACCAGGCGAAGATGTCGGCCGCCTGCTGCACATAGGCCTGCGCCTTGGGCTCGTCGAGAAAGGGCCCGCCCTCACCGCGCAGGTATTGCAGGGCCGCGCCCGGGTCATCCTGGATGCCCGCCGCACGGGCCTGGCGGCTGCCCGGTATCCACACCAGGCCTGCCGAGAAGCAGGACGTTCCGCCAAACACGGGGGCCTTTTCGACCAGGATCACTCGGGCACCCTGGTGAGCCGCCGTCACGGCTGCCGACAGGCCTGCAGCGCCTGATCCCGCCACCAATACATCGCACTCGATATTCATTTCCGTCCGTTCCTCAAAGACACCAAAATGTCCGCTCTCAGCGAGTGGTCAGACGAGACCTTGCGCCGACGATGGCCGGGCCAGGCGGCGGCGCAGCAGCCAGGCAAAAGCCAGCGTCGCCGATCCAGAGACCAGCAGCACCACCAGCAGACTGGTGGACAAGGCTTGGCCAACGCCACCCAGCTGCTGGTTGAGTGCGGCCACGGACGTGGGCCCCAATCCCATGCCGAACCCGATGGACATGCACAAGGACAAGGCCGCGGCAATGCCGCGGGTACGTCCGCTGACCTGGTCCTGCAAGGCCGAGGCACAGCCTACGTACGCGGCGTTGGCAGCCACTTGCCAGCAAGCGAAAGCCGCCACGGCGGCCCAGCCGCCGGGCACCAGCAGCAGGCAGGCCGACAGCAACATGGCCACCGCCGCGCGGACCACCGTGTCGACGCGCCCCGTCAGCGGTGCACGCAGATGTGCGCGGTCGCACAGCACACCTCCGAGCCAGCCCCCGGTCACCCCGGCAATCAGCATGCAGGCCCCCAGGACGGAGCCTGCATCGGCCACGCTGAACCCGTGGGTGCGCGTCAAGAGCGCGGTGGCCCAGATGCTGAATCCGAAGTCGGCCAGCGCCACGGTGGCACCAGCCAGCATCACCAGCGCGATGCGGTCCCGCAAGGCCCAGAGCTCTTGCGCCCGGCCACCGAGGTGCTCGGCCACAGCCACCGCCCGGCGCCGGGGCTCCGGAAAGGCCAGGATCGCAGGCACCAGGAGGAAGCCGCTGGCCCCCATCAAGACCACCACTTGGCGCCACGGCGCGAGGTCCCCCACCCAGGGCAAGCCGGCGTACTGACCCGCTGCGGCTGCTTCCAACATGCGCCCACCCGCGGCAAAGGCCAGCGCGCTGCCCAGCGTGGCGCCGAAGAACGAGACGGCAATCGCGCGGCCACGCCGCTCCGGGCGAAAGTAGTCGCATAACATCGACACGCTCGCAGGCCCCAGCGCCGCCTCGCCAAGCCCCACCATCGCCCGACTCGCGAGCAGCCCCGTGTAGCTTGTGGACAGGCCGAAGAGCACCGTGCCCACGGTCCAGATGGCCACCCCCAGCACCACCAGGTTGCGGCGATGCACCCGGTCTGCCAGCAAGCCACAGACCAGAGAAGCCCCGCAGTAAAGCACCGCAAAGGCCGTGCCCTGCAGCAGGCTGAACTGGACATCGCTGATGCCCATCTCGCGCTTGATGGGGTCCACGAGCACCGAGGGCACATAGCGATGCACGAACGAGAACGTGGCCGCCACCAGCATCACCAGCAGGAAGGCCTGGGCGACCGCCGTCCGCGGCCATGGCGGCTCGGCGGGGCCCTGCGCCACCAAGGAAGCGCCTGACATCGTTGCCCTTGTATCGCCGCTCTTGTCTGCTGAAGTTTCCATTTCAGCAACTAGCTTGACACAATGAAAAAGAACGGTCAAGCTCAATCCTCACGGCTCAGCCCGCGACGTCATCGACGATGAAACTCTTCCTGGCCGGCCTGCTGGCAGAAAACAACTCCTACTCACCGATCCCCACCGGGCTGGGCGCATTCGAGGCCGAAGGCATCCGACGCGGCTCCGCCAGTGGCGTGGACCCGGGCGGATATCTCAGCGCCATTGAGACGGTACGCGGCGTGGCTTCACGGCAGGGATGGGAGGTGGTCGAAGGCCTGTTTGCCGCTGCGGTGCCGCTGGGCCCGATTCGTCAGCCGGTCTATGAGCAATTGCGCGACGAATTGCTGAACGACCTGCGTGCCGCGATGCCCGTGCAGGCCGTGATGCTGATGCTGCATGGCGCCATGACCGCTGAGGACTGCCTGGACTGCGAAGGCGACCTGATCGAGCGAGCGCGCTCCATCGTGGGCCCGGAGGTACCTATCGGCATCGAGCTGGACCTGCACGCTCATGTCACCCAGCGCATGACCCGGCATGCCACGCTGATGGTGGCGTACAAGGCCTACCCGCATACCGACATCGACGAGCGCGCTGCCGAAGTTGCACAACTGACTCTTGACGCCGCACAAGGCCGTATCCGCCCTGTGACGGCCGTCTGGGACTGCCGCATGGCGGGCAGTTGGCCCACCACGCGGGAACCCCTGAAGAGCTTCGTCCGCGACATGCAGGCGCTGGAAGGCCACCAGGGCGTGCTTTCGGTGTCGCACGCGCACGGTTTCGCTTTTGGGGACGTACCGGAAGCGGGAGCCCGACTGTGGGTGACCACCGATGGCGACCAGGCACTGGCGCAGCGGCTGGCCGCCGACCTCGGGCGGCGGCTCTGGGCCCTGAGAGACTCGCTGCACCAACCTCCCCTGAGCATGACCGAGGCCCTCCGCCGCGTGGCCGAGACGCCGCCCTCGGTCGGCACGGGGCCGATCGTCGTCGCCGACATGGCAGACAACCCAGGGGGCGGTGCGCGCGGGGACAGCAGCTTCGCGCTGCAGGCCTTGCTGGATCTGCGCATTGCCAACGTGGCGCTGGGCGGCCTGTGGGACCCGGGTGCCGTGCAATTGTGTTTTGAGGCAGGCCTGGGCTCGACTTTGGGTTTGCGCGTGGCGGGCAAATCTGGCCCGACCTCGGGCAACCCGGTGGATCTGCGCGTCACCGTGCGGGCACTGGCTCAGGAACATGCCCAGACGGCTTTCGGCAGCCGCAGCCCCTTGGGCGCCTCGGCCTGGGTCAGCACCTCCGAGGGCGTCGACCTCGTGCTGATCTCGCGTTGTCAGCAGGTGATCGGCACCGATCTGTTCACCGGCCTGGGCATCGACCTGACGCGCAAGCACGCGGTGGTCGTCAAGTCCATGCAGCACTTCCATGCGGCTTTCGCACCGCTGGCCCGTGAGGTGCTGTACGCGGACTCTCCCGGGCTGCTGACGGCCGACATCGCCGCACTGCCCATCCGGCACCGGGACCCCAACTTCTGGCCCCGCGTGGCAGACCCCTGGTCGGGCGCCGGGCCCTGAGGCGCAACGGCATCTCGCACACCAACCCGAGCGCACATGCGGAACCCTGTGCGCGTGAACTCTCAGAAGGAACTCCATGCCAGCCATTGATGACCGCCTCGCCAAGTTGGGGCTCGTGCTCCCGCAGCCGCTGAAGATGCCCCCGGGCACCACGCTGCCATTTCCCTGGGTCCGCGTGATCGGCCAGCGCGCCCGGTTCTCAGGTCACGGCCCGACGCTGGCCGATGGCAGCGTGGCACAGCCACTGGGCAAGGTGGGTGGGGACGTGACCGTGGAGCAAGGCTATGCCGCGGCCCGACTGACGGGCCTGGCGATCCTGGGCAGCTTGCAGCGCGAGTTGGGCAGCCTGGACCGCATCGAGGCCTGGGTTCACATCCTCGGGATGGTCAACTCCGCACCGGGATTCGACCGCCAACCCTCGGTCATCAACGGCTTCACGGACCTGATCCTCGAAGTGTTCGGGCCACAGGTAGGGGCCCATGCCCGCAGCGCAGTGGGCATGGCGGAGCTGCCCTTCGGAATCCCGGTGGAGATCGAGGGCGAGGTGATGCTGCGCCCGGATTGAAGTCCCCGAAGGCCCTGCGTCTGAATCCTGGACGCGTCAGCCTGGTCAGCTGGCCTGAGCGTCCCGCACCCCCACGACGAAGCTGCACACCGTGGCGCAGCTGCCACCGATGTTCAGGGTCGCAAAGGTCTTGGCGCCATCGACCTGGTAGTCGCCTGCCTGGCCGGTGACCTGGCGCGCCGCGTCCAGCAGCATGCGGGCGCCGGTGGCGCCCACGGGGTGTCCGCCGCCGATCAGGCCGCCGCTCGGGTTGACCGGCAACGCGCCGCCCAGCTCGATCATCCCGGACTCCACCGCCTGCCAGCTCTGCCCTGGTGGCGTGAGCCCGAAGTGATCGATGGCCATGTACTCGGTGGTGGTGAAGCAGTCGTGCGTCTCGATGCCGTCCAGTGCGTCAGGGCCGCTCACCCCGGCGCGGGCCCAGGCCTCGGTGATGGCCTGGCGCACATGCGGAAAAACGTAAGGTTGACCGGCGCTGCGCTCGAACTTGTCCTTCAGCCTCAAGCCCGCGTTGCGGTGGCCCCAGCCCAGGATCTGCGGCACCGAGGACAGCGCCACCCCCGTGCGCCGTGCATGCTCGGCCGCGAAGCGCGGGCCGGCCAGCACCAGGGCGCAGGCGCCATCGGTGATCTGGCCGCAGTCCTGGCGCCGCGTGCCGGGCTCGATGACCGGGTTGAGCGTGTCGTCGTCGCTGAAGGCGCCAGGCTCGAAGGCCCACTTGCGCGTCTGTGCCAGGGGGTTGCGCTTGGCATTGCCGTAGTTGATCTCGGCAATGCGGTTGATGTGGCGGCGGTCCAGCCCGTAGCGCCGCTCGTACTCCTGCGCCATCAGGCCGAAGGCTGCGGGCCACATGAAGCGGCAGTCGATGTCCTCACGGCCCTGCCAGGCGGCGGCGTTCTGGTTGGCCGAGGACTGGTCACCCGGCAGGTTCTTCAGTTCCTCCGCCCCCAGCACCAGAACGCAGTCGTAGCGCCCGGCCTCGATCTCGGCCATGGCCGCCAGCACCGCCAGCGAGGCCGAAGCGCAGGCGCCCTCGTGGCGCATGGCGGGCACGCCCCAGAGCTCAGGCACCACCTGGGCCACCATGGCGCCCAGATGGGCCTGGGCGCGCTGGATCTCGCCGAAGGCATTGCCCACGTGGATGCTCTGCACCTGCCAGGCGTCCACCAGGCTGCGCTCCAGGGCGCCCAGCGTGGCCTCGCGCATCATGTCCGAGAGGTCCTGGCCGTTGCGGGACCAGACCTTGGCAAAGTCGGTCTGGTAGCCGCCGAGGATGTAGGTGGGGGTCATCGGTGCACTCCTGTGTCTTCTCTTCTAACCTGCAAGGGCTGGCTGCCACGCCGCAAAGCGTGCGCGCGCCGCCTGAAACTCCGCTTCGATGCGCTGCACGATGAGCGCCACCGGCTCCACCGCCTGCACCGCCCCCAGCCCCTGGCCGGCGGCCCACACGTCGCGCCAGCGCTTGGCCGCGTCGAAGGAGCGGTTGCTGTCGTAGTTGCGGCTGGGCGCCTCGGGCAGGTGGTCCGGGTCCAGCCCGCTGGCGCGCAGCGAGGGCTTGAGCCAACTGGCCGTGGTGCCGGTGAGGCGGTCGGTCAGCATCAGGTCGTCCACGGTGCTGTCCACCACCATCTGCTTGTAGGCCGGCTGGGCCATGCTCTCGGCGGCGGCGATGAAGCGCGTGCCCATGTAGACGTAGTCCGCACCGGCGGCCAACGCGCCGGCCACGCCCCAGCCGTCACAGATGCCGCCGCCCACCACGATGGTGCCGTCGAAGAACTCGCGCACCGCGCTGACGAAGGCGAAGGGGTTGATCGAGCCGGTGTGGCCGCCCGCCCCGGCGCAGATGCAGGCCAGGCCGTCGGCGCCGGCCTCCACCGCCTTGCGCGCCAGCGTGAGCGAGGTGACATCGGCAAACACCTGCCCGCCATAGCCGTGCACCACCTCGATGGCCGGCTTGGGGCTGCCCAGCGCCGTCACCACCACCGGCGGCTTGTAGCGCTCGAGGAGCTTCAGGTCCTCGGGCAGGCGGGCGTTGGAGCGGTGCGTCACCAGGTTGGCACACCAGGCCGCCACCGTGCCGGGCGCCTGCTCGTCGCGGGCGCGCGCCAGCGCCTCGGTGATGCGGCGCATCCACTCGTCCAGCACCTCGATGGGGCGGGCATTGGGGGTGGGAAAGGCCCCCACGATGCCGGCCTTGCAAGCGGCCACCACCAGCTCGGGGCCGGACACCAGGAACATGGGCGCCGCAAACACCGGCAGCCGGCAGGCCAGCGGCGGGGGGCGGCTTGGCCCGGCCGGTGCCGCTGGGCCAGGCGTCGGTGCTTCCTGCATGCTCACTCGCTGGCCTTGAAGCCCGAGATCTTCACCGCCTCCGCCCAGCGCGCCGACTCCGCGCGGATGAAGCGGTTGGTCTCCTCGGGCGTGGTGGGCAGGGGCGTGAAGTCCACCTGGCGCCATTTGTCGCGGATCTCCTCGGTGCGCAGGGCCTTGACGAACTCCTCGTTCAGCCGCGCCACCACGGCGTCGGGCGTGCCCGCCGGGGCAGACAGGGACGACCAGATGAAGATCTCCATCTCGGGCAGACCGATCTCGGTGAACGAGGGCACGCTGGGCATGTGCGTTGAGCGCTGCGGGCTGGTGACGGCCAGCACCTTGACCTTGCCACTGTCCATGTGCGGCTTGACCGCCATCAGCGGCAGCACGGCCGCGTGCACCTGCCCGCCCACCAGGTTCTGCACCGCAGGCGGTGTGCCGTTGAAGGGCACGTGGGTGAGATCGGTGCCGGTACGCCTGTTGAGGATGACGCCGGCGAAGTGCGAGGAATTGCCCGCCGTGAAAGAAGCGTACGAGATCTTCGAGCCCTGCGGCTTGGCCCAGGCGATGAACTCCTGCATGGTGTTGGCCGGCACGTTGGCAGCGTTGACGGCAAACACCATCGCCGCACCCAGGAAGTTGGTCACGTGCTTGAAGCTCTTGTCCGCGTCGTAGGGCAGCTTGCTGAAGGTGTGCGGGTTGATGGTGAGCATGCTGGTGTTGGTCAGCAGCAGCGTGTAGCCGTCGGGCGGCGACTGCAGCAAGGCCTGCGCAGCCACGATGCCGGCACCACCGGGCTTGTTGTCGATGAGCAAGGGCTGGCCGGTCTGGCGCTGGAAGACCTCGCTGACCTGGCGCAGCGAGGCGTCCAGCGTGTTGCCCGGGGCAAAGGGCACGATCACGCGCACCGGCTTGGCGGGGAAGGTCTGTGCCAGCGCGGCGGCAGGGGCCGCAAGAGCGCCCAGCACGCTGGCAGCCAGGGCCGTGCCGGTCTGGGTGAGCAGTTGTCGTCTTTGCATGAAGGTCTCCGTGTGGGTGGGATGGGGAGGGTGGTGGGGCAGGTTTCAGTACGTGACGATGGCCGTGCGCGGGGGGTGCTTCTCAAGCGCTCGCTCAGAGACCCGCCAGCCACTCGTCCATGGCGGCGGCCAGCGCCTGCGGGCGCTCCCAGGGCAGGAGGTGGCCCGCACCCTCGACCTCCCGCCAGCGGGCGCCGGCGATGGCGTCGGCCGCCTCCTTGGAGTGCGCGGGCGAGATCAGGGGGTCCAGCGCGCCGGCGATCACCAGCGCCTTGAGCTTCAGGGTCGCGAGCAGGGGGCGCTGGTCGGCGCGCTGGGCCACGGCCCGCTGCTGAGCCACGGTGGCGTCCACGCCGGCCTCGCGCAGATCGCCTCGGATGGCCTGCATCAGCTGCGGATCGGCCTGCGTGTCAGGCGAGGCCAGGGCCGAGGCCACGCTGGTGATGTAGCGCTCCCAGTCGCGCTGCGCGGCGGCGGTGGCGCGCTCGCGCATCGGGGCGACGGCCGGGTTGTCGGGCCGGGCCGAGGTGCACACCAGCGCCAGGGCCTGCACCGGCCGCGGCGCGCTGACCACCATCTGCAGTGCCACGTAGCCGCCCATGGAGAAGCCCGCAATGGCCAGCGGGCGCTCCAGCGGCACGTCCTGCAGCTCGCGCCAGGCCGTGGCCGCCATGGCCGGGATGTCGGCGCTGGCGCGCACGTCGGTGACGCGAACCTCCACCCCGCGCTGCACTTCAGCCTGCAGATGTGCCCGCACCCGGTCCCACACCCGGGGGGTGTTGGTCATGCCGGGGATGAGCAGCAACACAGGGGTCATGGTAAGGTTCTCCAGGTCGGGTCGTGGGTGTGCGCCTTCAGGATGCGCATCAGGACGTACAGGAAAGGGCAGTAAAGGAAAGGACAGGCGGCGCGGCCTGCAAACGCGCGCGCAGTTCGCGCTTGAGCACCTTACCCACGGGGTTGCGAGGCAGGGCGTCCAGCAGCAACAGTCGCTCGGGCAGTTTGTAGGCGGCCACGTGGCGCTGCTCGCGCAGCCAGCGCACCAGGGCCTCGAGCGTAAGCTCAACACCCGGCGCGGGCACGACGCAGGCGCACACGCGCTCACCCAGCACCGCGTCGGGGGCGCCCACCACCGCCGCGTCGCGCACGCCGGGGCAGGCCAGCAGCAGCGTCTCGAGCTCCACCTCGGAGATCTTCATGCCGCCGCGCACGACGATGTCCTTGCAGCGGCCCACGAACTTCAGGTACTGGCCTTGCTCGCCGGCAATCTCGAACAGGTCGCCACTGCGGTAGTAGCCCTGCTCGTCGAAGGCGCGGGCCGTGGCCTCGGGGTTGCGGAAGTAGCCGCTGAAGATGGTGGGTCCGGTCACGCGCAGCTCGCCCGGCAGGCCGGCGCAGGTGACCTCGGCACCGGTGTCGGGGTCCACCAGCCGGGTGCGGATCTTCTGCGCCGTGGAGATCTTCGAAAAGCCCTCGGGCGTGCCGCTGCGGGCGAAGAAACGGGCCCGCGCCGCCGGCTGCGGGATGTCCAGCGGCGAGCCGGTCAGCGCCGCGCCTTCGTTGGAGCCGAAGTAGTTGATGACGTCCACGCCACGGTCGGACCACCCCTGCACCACCCACTCCGACAGCGGCGCCGAGCCCGAGCCGATGCGCGACAGGCGCTGGAAATCGATGCCCGTCAGCCGCTCGGGTTGCTGCTGCAGCTGGGTGAGGATGGCGGGCGGACAGACCGTGTAGTCGATGCGCTCGGTGCGCAGTTGCGCGAGGAACACCTCCAGGTCAAAGGGGTGGTGCTGCACCACCGTGGCCTCCAGGCGGATCCAGGTGGCGAAGCAGGCCGAGATGCCGGCCATGTTGACCAGCGGGAACGGGTTCAACAGCCGCATGCCGGGCTGCAGCCTCGCCGCCTCGATGACCGAAGGGGCGACGATCCACCACTCGTTGTGGCTGCGCGGCACGCCCTTGGGCGCCGCCTCGGTGCCGGAGGTCCAGCACACGGTGGCGATGTCATTGGCCGAGATGCGGTCGGCCACCACCTGGATGGCGGCGAGGTCGGAGGTGAAGCCCGCCGGGTCACCAGATGCAGGGAGCGCGGCCAAGTCGGCTCCGCGCTCAACCGGCTGCGCCTCGCTGCCCTGATCGCGCAAGTCTTCCAGCGATAACACCCCTGGCGGCAGCTCGTCCCCATAAGCCAGCACATGGGCCAGGCCGGCGTGCCTGCGAGCCAGCCCCAGCCACATTGCCGCGGCAGCGTGCCTGAGCACGCGCGCGGCGGTGATGACGGCACGCGCCTGCGTCTGCGCCAGGATCTGGTCCAGCTCATGCTCGCGGTACTGCACCGGCACGGGCGAAATGATGAGCCCGAGCCGCAGGCACGCCAGGTAGACGGCGTACTGCTCCACCGAGTTGACCAGCTGCACCACCACGATGTCGTCGCGCTGCAGGCCCAGGCGCCACAGGCGCACGGCCAGGCGGTCTACCTCGGCGGCCAGCTGCGCGTAGCTCAGGCGGCGGGGCTGGCCATCGGTCAGCTGAACCCGGTTGGGCGCATCCACCACGGCCTCGCGCGCGGGGTGGCGCTGCGCCACCTCAGTAAACCCGGCGTGCAAGGTGCGCGTGTCCCACCAGCCGCGCGCGGTGTACTCGGCGATGCGCTCGGGCGAGGCGAGGATCAAGGCCAGCGCCTTATCACGGCGTCGCTGACGTAGGTGGCATGAAAGCCGTGCGGCACCCGGCGCGGCAGCGGGATGCGCGCGATGGGCCCTCGGCCGAACTCGGTGCCACGCGCATCGAACACCTGCACCTCGGAACGCAGACGCTCTGGGTCCCAGGCAAAGGCCACGAGGTAGCCGTCGTCCTCGGCCATGGCGCCGTCACGCGGGGCGAAGCCGGGCTCGTTGTAGAACCAGTCCGGCCCCTCGCTCCAGGCCTGGTAGCCGCCGGTGCGATGGTTCACCTTGGCCAGGCCCGTGAAGCGCACCTCCTCCCGCCCACCCTTGGGAAACACCAGGTGGTAGGAATGTCTTGTGGGCAGGCCCTGGAAAGCGCTGTTGATGACCGGGAACTCGGTGTTGAGCACGTCATCGATCACGCGCTCGTGCGTGCGGCCGGTCTTCAGGTTGAAGCGCCACTCGTAGAGCCAGAAGTCGCGCTGCCGGTTGTGGATGGTGTGCTCCAGACGCCGGGCGTCGATGCTGCCGTCGTCCTTCTCGTAGGTGCGGTAAGGCGTGCCCACCATCACCACCTCGTCGCCCTCTTCCCAGGCATTGACCACGTGCAGCAGGTAGCAGGGCTTGGCCTCGAACCACCGGATCTGATCGGGCCGGCCATAGCGCGGCAGCACCGCAAAGCGGGTGGGCAGGTCGGGGCGGAAGCGCAGCTTGTAGCGACCGATCTTCCAGGCCTCCTCGTCCAGCAGCAGCGGGAAGTCGTGCAGCACCGTCCAGTTCGGTGTGATCGCCATGTCGTGCGGCAGGCGCGGGCCGGGCAGCGGCACGTCGATGGCATGGCGGGGCTGGCGGTCCGGCCCGATGACGCCGTAGCGCATGTAGGGCGCCTCGGTGCCGTAGTCGAACCACAGCAGCTCGCCCGTGGTCTCGTCCGGGCGCGAGTGGGCGGAGATGCGCGACAGCGCCCCGCCGTGGTCGGCAGGGCCCAGAGTCTCCAGCGTGGCCGGGTCCAGCCCGTAGGGCATGCCCGAGCGGTACCACATGGTCAGCAAGCGGCCGGCGTGGTACTTCACGTCGGTGTTGCTGGTGTTCTTCATCGGCTCGTCGGGCCGGTCCCGGCGCAACGGCTCCTTGATGCCCTTCCACAGCGTGTGGCCCGCGGCCTGCTCTTCGGCCAGCGCCGAGGTACGCACCCAGCGGTTGCGGTAGCTCACCCGGCCATGGTCGAAACGCACCGCGTGCACCATGCCATCGCCATCGAAGGCGTGGTAACGCCATCCGGGCTGGAAGTAGGGGTTGGGCCCGTTGCGCACGTACAGGCCGCCAAAGTCGGCCGGCAGCATGCCTTCCACCGGCAGATCTTCGAACACGAGCTCGTCGTGGATCGGGGCGTTGTTGCCCGACAGCGCCGGGATCTCGTGCACCGGCAGGTCGTCGCGTCTCACGGTGATCGTCTCCTCGGGTAGCACCGGTGGCTTCGGCGGCGCAGGTGGCGTTGGTAGCAATTGGCCCGGTACTTCGGTGTCGTGGATGTGAGGGCCTGGGGCACCCACCCGCTTCGCCCAACGGACTCACGCGGCGAGCCGCCTTGGTGGGTTGAGCGCTGACGCAGCATAGGGACAGCCGGCCGGCAGCGTCACTGGGGATTTCGATATTTCGGCCAATCGTTCGATATGCTGACAATTCGTGAGTGAACGACCGCGAGCGTTACTTCCTGAACCAGCCTCGGCGCGTACCGCTGGGCCTGGAGGCCTACGCGGGCGATCGCCAGTTCGCCACCACGCTGGCGCGCGGCCTGGAGCTGTTGCGCTGCTTCAGCGCCACCGATGTTCAGCTGTCCAACGCCGAGTTGGCGGAGCGTACAGGGCTGCCCCGGCCCACCATCTCGCGCCTGACCTACACGCTGGTCATCCTGGGCTACCTGCGGCCCAGCGCCAAGTACGGCAAGTACCAGCTGGGCAGTGCGCTCATCTCGGCCACCTACCCGCTGATGGCTTCCATCGGGCTGCGGCAGCACGCCCGGCCGCTGATGAACGCATTGGCCGACGAAACCGGAGGCGCCGTCTCCATGGGCATACGCGACCGCCTGAACATCGTGCTGGTGGAAACCAGCCGCAGCCGCACCGGCGTGCGCGCCGCCGGGGCGCTGGCAGACACGGGCCTGTCGCTGCCCATCGCCGGCTCGGCCATCGGCCGTGCCTGGCTGGCCGGCGTGGATGCCGCCACGCGCGAGGCCGTGCTCAACGAGATCCGCGTCAAGACGCCCGAAGACTGGGCGCGCTACGAGACCCCCATCCGTCAGGCCCTGCAAGACGTGGCCACCCGCGGCTTTTGCGCCGTCGACGGCGACCTCGTCACCCAGATCCAGGCGGTGGGCGTGCCCTACGGCCCGTCAGCCAGCGGCGAATTCTTGGTCTTCAACTGCGCCTTCGCACGCCCACCCGCCAGCACCCAAGGCGCCACCCGGCTGCATCACGACATCGGTCCGAAACTGCTGGCCATGGTGCAGCAGTTGAAGGAGCAGCGAGGTTGAAGGGCTTGATCCTTGGCTTGGAGTTCCTGCAAATTGAAGGTCGGATCTTGAATTTGCAGGAAATGCGCCATCACCAGAACCTGAGTCCGCTTCCTGATGGCGGCCTTGCTGACCGCTCGATGGGTCGCTCAGCTGGTCGCCGACCGCAAGGCGAGAGCAGCGCCCATCAGCGCTCCGCCTCGCCCTTGGGCAGCGCCGGCGGGCCAAAGCGCTCGCGCGGCTTTGACGCGGCATCGAACATCGGCAGCACGCGGGGCAGCCGGCCCTCGATGTCCCGCACACGGTCGGCGCTCGCCGGATGCGTGGACAGGATTTTGGGCGGGCTGCCGCCTCCGCTGGCCTTCATCATCTTCTCCCACAGGGTGACGCCGGCGCGGGGGTCGTAGCCGGCCTGGGCCGACATGATCAGGCCCAGGCCGTCGGCCTGTGTCTCATCGGTGCGGCTGTAGGTCAGGCTCAGCAGTTGCGAGCCCATGCGCGCGGCCATGTCGCCCACATCGCCCAGCCCCAGCAGGGCCGCCCCCAGGCGCAGGCCGGTCTGGGTGGCGAAGTTCTTGCCCATCTGCTCGCGCGCATGCTCCAGCAGCGCGTGCGCCATCTCGTGGCCCATGATGGCCGCCGCCTCATCGTCGCTCAGCTGCAGTTTGGCCAGGATGCCCCAGTAGAAGGCGATCTTGCCGCCCGGCATGCAGAAGGCGTTGACCTCCGGGCTGCCGATCAGGTTGACCTCCCACTTCCAGTCGCGCGCGCGCTCGTTGCACTGCGGGGCGAAGGGGATCATCCGCTCGGCCATGTAGCGCAGCCGCTTGAGCTGCGGGTGGTCCATGGGCGCCAACGCGCGCTTGCCGCTGTACTGCTGCAGCATCTGACGGTATTGCTGCGTGGCGGAGTCTTCCACCTGGCCGGCAGGCACCGCCTTGGTGAAGCCCGAACGCTTGCACTCCGGCAGATTGGCCCACGCCGGCGCAACCGCGGCGCCGGCACCTGCAGCCAGCAGGCCGGTGAACAGCCGGCGCGTGGGGCGCCATGCGCTGCAGGAGCAGGGGTCATGGGTCGTTGCTTCCCCTGCGGTCTGGGTCACGAGCGTGTCAGAGGTGGTCATTCCAATACCCCATGAGACAGAAGCCGAGTCATGTTCAGGCATCACTTCATGCCCCCCACTCACTTCAGCCGGGTTCAAGCCCGGGCTGCAGTGGGCGGATGCGCTGCGCCCCGCCTTGCTGCAGCGCCCGGCTGGCCAGGCGCATGTCGTACTCAGCCTGCAGATTGACCCAGAACCGGGCGTCCATGCCGAAGAACAGGCCCAGGCGAACCGCCGTGTCCGCCGTGATGGGACGACGGGCGTTCACGATGTCGCTGATGCGGCTGGGCGGCACATCGATGTCGGACGCCAACTGGCGCGCCGTGATGCCCATGGCCTTCATGAAGTCCTCCAGAAGGACCTCGCCGGGGTGGATCTCATCGAGCAACTTGGTGGTCGTCATGTTCGGCTCTTCGTTCAGTGATAGTCCACGATCTGGACGTCATGTGCACCGCCGTCCCGCCACACGAAGCACACGCGCCACTGGTCATTCACGCGGATGCTGTGCTGCCCGCTGCGGTCAGCTCGCAAAGGCTCCAGGCGGTTGCCGGGAGGCACCTTCAAGCTCTCCAAGGAAGGGGCGGCATGCAGTTGCAGCAGTTTGCGGCGGGCCACACGCTCGATCGCCCTGAACCGTCGGACCTCACGGCTCTCGAAGAGCACCTGGGTGTCGCGGCACGCAAACGAGCGGATCATGCCGCATTCTATTCCGCGAGACAGAATCTGTGCGGAAGGCGGCCCTGTTGGGCCCTCGACGGGCTCAGACCACCCTTCATCTGGCTCTCGCTCACACCCGCTTGAGCAACTCCCGCACCGCCACCCGCGCCTGATGGCCGAGTTCGGCCAGGTCCAGCCCCGGCAGGGCGCCGTCGCGCACCACGTCCTGGCCGGCGACGAAGAGCCAGCGCAGGTCGGCGTTGCCGCCGCTGGCCACGGGGCCGATGGCGGGGTCGTGCAGGCCGAAGTAGCGCGGGTGGCGGTCCAGGCCGTAGATGGCGATGTCGGCGGCCTGGCCGGGGGCCAGGGTACCCACGGCGTCCAGGCCCATGAGACGCGCGCCGCCGGCCGAGCCCCAGCGAACCACGTCTTCCACGGTGGAGGCCGCTGCCGCCTGGGCCTCGCCCTGGCCACCGCGGCATTCGGCGGTGGCCGCCTCACCCGCCTTGGCGCGCTGCATCAGCCAGGCCGCGTGGGTCTCGGAGATCATGTCGGCGGCCTCGTTGGAGGCCGCCCCGTCCACGCCGATGGAAATCTGCGCCCCGGCGGCCTCCAGCTCGCGCACGGGCGCGATGCCGCTGCCCAGCCGGCAGTTGCTCTGCGGGCAGTGGGCAATGCCGGTGCGCGTGCGCCCGAGCAGGGCGATCTCCTGCGGATCCAGCTTCACCAGGTGGGCGTACCAGACGTCCGGCCCCACCCAGCCCACGGACTCGCAGAACTCCACCGGCAGCATGCGGTGCTTGGCCTGGACGATGTCCTGGTAGTGCACCGTCTCCGACAGGTGCGAGTGCAGCCGCAGGCCCAGGCTGCGCGCCTGATCGGCGCAGGCGCGCAACTCCTCGGGCTGCATGGAATGCGGCGGTGTGGTGGGCGCGCTCACGACGCGGCGCATGGCGTCGGGCGCGGGGTCGTGGAAGTCGCGCGCCAGGCGGGCGATGTCGTCCATGAAGCCCTGCAGCGTCTCGGGGCGCGCGGCCGGTGCCAGCTCGGTCTGGGGCAGGCGCGTCAGCGTGCCGCCGCCGCGGCACAGCACGAAGCGCAGCCCCAGCCGGCCGGCCTCTTCGAAGAGGATGGCCGAGCTGTCGTAGGGCATGTCGGGGTAGTAGTGGTAGTTGTGGTCGGCCACGGTGCCGCAGCCCGACAGCGCCAGCTCCACCAGGCCGATGCGCGCGGCCAGGCGGAAGTCCTGCTCGGTCATCAGGGGCCGCAGCCGCATGGGCGTGGCCAGCAGCCACGGCGACAGCGTGGCGTTCAGGCCTGCAGGGTCGCCCTTGAGCAGGGACTGGAACAGGTGGTGGTGCGTGTTCACCCAGGCCGGGTAGAGGGCGCAGCCGGTGGCATCGATCTGGCGCTCGCCCGGCTCGGGCGTGAGCGTGCCGATGGCGGCGATGCGCCCGTCGCGCACGCGCAGGTCAGGGCCCGTGGCCCGCGCGGCGGGGCCCTGCAGGCCGCTGAGGATGGCGGTGGCGTTGCGCAGCAGCAGGTTCATGCGGCAGCCCCCTGCCCTGCACCGACTTGCCCGATGCCCATTGCAGCCCCGCGCGTCACGGTGACTGGGGCAGCGTGACCGGCCTGCGCCGTGAGCGTGCCCACGTTGCCGCGGTGCACCTCCACCTCGCCGTGGGCGGTAAGGAGGTCCATCAGCTGGCGGCGGATGACGAGGCCGGGCTTGTCTGAAGTCATGTGGAATTCCATGCGACGGGTGGTGTCGATGCAGGCATCAAAGTCGGTGGCTTCCAGGATGTCGCGGTCCTCGGCCGTGATGGCCGCGTCCCAGTCGATCAATTCCTGCGTGGAGCACTGCGCCTCGGTGTCGTTGCGGTACAGCCACTGCACCAGCAGCATGCGGCCGTCTTCCATGGGCGTGGCGCAGTTGTAGATGATGTGGTCCACGCCACTGGCCGGGTAGCGGCAGCCGAAGCGGCGGCAGAACGGCAGGTAGTAGCGGTTGACCAGGTGGCGGTGGGTGATGGGCTCCGTGGTGCCGGTTACGCGGTGGCCCGAGGGCGGGTTGCGGATGGGCACCAGGGTCTCGGCCTCGAAGCCGTAATCGGTCTCGCGGAACTCATAGGGCGCAGGCTTGGGGTTCTCCAGAATCCCGAAGTTGGCCTTGTGCACGTAAGAGAAATGCGCGTTGTCGAAGGAGTTCTCCATCATGCGCAGGGGCGAGGTCTTCCACTCCTCGTGGAACTGGAAGATGCGCCGGTAACCCGGCTGGCCGTCCTCGGGGAAGTGGGGAATGGGGCGCAGGGGATCCTCCAGCGCCACCCACACATAACCGTACTTCTCCTGCGCGCGGTAGGACGGCACGCGCGCGCCCGCCGGGATCTGCAGATCGGGCTGCTGCGGGATGCGCACGCAGGCGCCGCTGCAGTCGTAGGTCCAGCCGTGGTAGCCGCAGACGATCTGGCCGTTCTCGACAAAGCCGCGCGACAGCTTGGCCGTGCGGTGGCAGCAGCGGTCGGCCAGCGCAACGGGGCTGCCGTCGGCCTGCTTCCACAGCACGAGGTCCGTGCCCAGCAGGCGAAAGGGTTTCGGGCCGTCGTCCAGGTGGGCCATGGGCATCAGCGCGTACCAGAAGCGCCGCAGGACGGGTTGTTGCGTCACCAGCATCGGGCCAGGATCCTTCTTCGTCGAAAGGGGTGGGGGCGGCGCAGGCGCTTAGCGCGAGAGGGGACGCAAGCGCCTTCAGGCGAGGGTCGGCGCAGGCGCCTTCAGGCGAGGTGCAGCGTGGCCTCCACCTCGATCAGCGCCGCATCGCCCGGCAGGAAGCGCGAGACCTCCACCACCGTGCTCACCGGCGGCTGCGTGGGATAGAACAGGCCGCGCACCCGGTTGTACAGCGGGTAGTGGCGCAGGTCGCGGAAGTACTGCACCAGCTTGAAGGCCTGCTCCATGCCGGCGCCATGCTCTTGGGCGATCTGCCGGATGCGCTCCAGCACCAGCCAGCTCTGCACCACGGCCGGCGCCTCGAACACATCCACCGACAACTGTCCGGTGTCGAAGCCCAGGCCCCGCAGGGCCTGGCGGGCGTGCTCGGGCAGGTCCGCGTAGCTCTGCAGCACCTGGCCACGTGCCGGGTCCACGGCCACCACGCCGCTGAGGAAGACGAAATCGCCCACGCGCCGCGCCGCGGCGTAATTCGCCATCGGTTGGCCCTGGCTGCTCACGCTGGGGTTGCTCACGCCGGGGCCCCGTCCATCCAGGCGCGCACCTTGCCCGGATTGAGCAGCCCCAGGGGGTCGAAGCGCTTCTTCATCTCCAGCACGCCCGCGGGCAGCGGGCCGCCGGCCTTGCCGTCCTCCACGATGTACACGTGCGGATCGTTGATGCGCACGCCATGGTCACGGAAAGTCTGCATGATGGCCTGCAGCCGCTCTTCCGTGGTGAAGCGCACGATGGGCAGGGCAGTGCAGGTCATGCGGCCGTCCAGGTTGCGGATGAACTCTGCATGCATCTGCACCTCCGGGTGCAGCATCTCGTGCAGCTTGCGCACCTGCTCCACGTGCTGGCCGGCGGTATAGGCGCACTGCAGATAGGTGATGTCCTTCTCCGTGCGCAGGGCCACCAGGGTGGTGTGGTTCCAGGTGTACTCCAGCAGGGTGCGGTTGGTGCGCGCGATCTCGGCAGCGTCCTTTCGGTAAGTGACTTCCCCACCCCACTGCGCCACGAGTTCGAGCATCGCAGGCTCGCTGCTGGGCGCCAGGGCGACGATGAGCGCGTGGCAGCCTGGCGGCAGGTGGTCCGCCAGGGGCTTGAGGTAGCCCGGCACGGGGTCGGCCATCAGGGCGATCTCACGCTTGACGATGCCGGGCGCATGGGCCAGCACGTCGCCGAAGCCCAGCGCCGCGTTGAAGTCGCGGAACACGACGATGCACTCCAGCCAGTCGTGCGCCGGGGCCAGCGCCAGTTCGATCTCCAGCACCAGGCCGTTGGTGCCCCACATGTGGTGCATCAGCAGCGCGTCCGGGCCGCGCAGTTCCACGAGCTGGGGTTCTGGCTCGATGGTGATGGCCTTGAGGCCGAGCACGTTGCCGCGCGCCGCCAGCGGCCCGTGGTTGATGGAACCCACGCCTCCAAAACCTCCGCCATACAGGCCGCCCAGGGTGGCGCTGCGGTAGGTGGAAGGCATGCAGCGCAGTTCCATGCCGCAGGCCGCGCGCGTTTCTTTCTCGAAGTCCGACAGGCGGATGCCGGCCTGCGCCCGTCCTGCCCCCTGGCGTGCCCAGACAAAGCCCTTGTAGCCGCTCATGTCCAGCACCACCCCACCGTGCAGCGGCACGGCCTGGCCGTAGTTGCCGGTGCCGGTGCCCCGGATGGTGATGGGGACGCGGTGCCGGGCGCAGGCCGCGACGATTCGCACGATCTCCTCCTCCGTGCGCGGACGCACGGCAGCCTCTGCCGTCTTGCCGGCGAGCTGGCGCTTGAGCACCGGGCTGAACCAGGAGAAGTCCTGCGACAGGCGGGCGACACGCGCCTCTTCCGTCACCCAATCCAGGTCAGGCAGGGTGTGCAGCAGATGTTCGAGGGGCTTGGCCGGGGCGTTCATGGAGATTCCTGGAAGGTGGGCGGGCCATCAGGCCGACAGGGGTGACCGGGTTCAGGCGACGGGGTTCAGGCGGTGGGTGGAGACATGGGCCTCACAAGCTCTCAGTCGCGGGACAACTCGCTGGCGTGCCAGCTGCCCAGCGCCGCCCGGGACAACCAGGCCATCAGCGCGAAGAGTGCCACCCCGGTCAGCGAAATCAGCAACAGCGCGGCGAACATGCGAGGGATGTTGAGCTGGTAGCCAGCAAACAGGATCTGGTAGGCCAGCCCCGTACTGTTGCCGCCCGTGCCCGCCACGAACTCCGCCACCACGGCACCGATGAGCGCCAGGCCGCTGGAGATGCGCAGGCCGCCGAAGAAGTAGGGCAAGGCGCTGGGCACGCGCAGGCGCAGCAGCACCTGCAGCCGGCTGGCGCGGTTCATCGCGAAGTAACTTTGCAGATCAGGGTCGACGCTGCGCAAGCCCAGCGTGGTGTTGGAGATGATGGGAAACAGCGCCACCAGTGCCGCGCAGATCACGAGCGAGGCCGTGGGGTTCTTCACCCAGATGATGATCAGCGGCGCCACGGCGACGATGGGCGTGACCTGCAGCAGCACGGCGTAGGGGAACAGCGCCGTCTCCAGGGTGCGGCTCTGCACGAACAGGAAGGACACCAGCGTGCCCAACAGCACCGCCACGCCAAACGACAGCAAGGTGATCTTGAGCGTGAACAGCAAGGCCCCGCCCAGCACCTGCCAGTCGGTGACCAGTGTCTGCATCATCAGCAGCGGCGACGGCACCAGGTACGGCGGCAGCTTGAAGCCGGTGACTGCGCCCTGCCAGGCGCTCAGCAGCAGCACGGCCACCAGCAGGGGGTACAGCACCTTGTCGTAGCGCCGCCGCGGGGTGCGGGGTGCGCCTGTGGTCTGGGCCTGGGTCATGCCAGGGGCTCCTCTTGCGGGGTGTGGCTGGCGCGCAGCAGGCTGTCCTGCAGCCGGCGGGCGATCTCGGCGAAGCGCGCGCTCACCATGAACTCGGGCTTGCGCGGGTAGGGCTCGTCGATGTGGAACTCCTCGATGATGCGCCCCGGGCGGGCCGCCATCATCACCACACGGGTGGAGAGGAACACGGCCTCGTGAATGGAGTGCGTGACGAACACCACCGTGAGCTTGCGGTCGGCCCACAGCGACAGCAGTTCGGCATCGAGCTTGTGGCGCGTGATCTCGTCCAAGGCCCCGAAAGGCTCGTCCATCAGCAGCAGGTCGGGCCGCACCACCAGGCTGCGCGCGATGGACACGCGCATCTGCATGCCGCCCGACAGGGCGCGCGGCAGGGCCTGCGCGAACTTCTCCAGCCCCACCAGTTGCAGGGCCTCGGCGACACGGGCCTCGGCCTGCGCGCGCGGCACGCCGGCCAGATCCAGCGGCAGCCGCACGTTGGCGGCCACGCTGGCCCAAGGCATCAAGGTCGGGGCCTGGAAGACGAAGGCCAGCTTGCGCCCGGCCTCCTCCAGCCGCGCCACGGGCTTGCGCCACAGCAGCAGGCGGCCATCGCTGGGCTCCAGCAGCCCGGCCACCATCTTCAGCAGCGTGCTCTTGCCGCAGCCCGAGGGCCCCAGCAAGGTGACGAACTCGCCTTCGCGGATGGACAGGTCCACCGGCTGCAGCGCCACGGTGCCATCGGGGTAGGTCTTGTGCGCCGACAAGACCTCCACCGCCATCGCGGGCTCAGGCGCTGCGCCAGGCGGTGGAGCCTGCAAGCCTTCCGTCACGGCAGGACCTTTGCGCTCCTGACGGAGTCCAGGCTGTAGGCTTCTTCGAGCTTGACCTTGCCCGGCTCCACCAGCTTGTTGTCCAGCAGGAAAGCCAGGTTCTGCCGCATGCGGGATTCGCTGATCGCGCCGATGCCCACGGTTCTGGCGTCACCTGAAGTGACCATGCCCAGTTCCCTGAGCTTGCCCACCGAGTAGGCGATCTGCTCGTCGGTCATGTTGGGATTGTCCTTCTTGATGAGGGGAATGGCCGGCGCGGGGTTCTCCAGGAAACTCTTCCAGCCCTCCATCGAGCCCTTCACGAAGGCATCCACCGCCCTGGCGCGGTTCTTCACCGTCTGCTCCATGCAGGAGATGGTGGTGGCGTAGGACGTCCAGCCATGGTCGGCGAAGAGGTGCGTGGTGGCCTTGATGCCGGCCCGCTGGATGGCGAACGGCTCCGAGGTCAGGTAGCCCTGCTGCACCGTGTTGCGGTCAGCCAGGAAGGGCTGGATGTTGAAAGTGTAGGGGCGGGTCTGCTCGTCCTTCAGGCCGAAGCGGCTCTTCAGCCACAGCCAGTAGCCGCGCTGCGCGGAGGGCGCGATGAGGATGGTCTTGTCACGCATCTCCTCGAAGCTCTTGACGTTCTCGTGCGAAATCAGGACCTGCGGGTCCTTCTGAAAGATGGCGGCCAGCGTGACCACCGGGACGCCGCCGTTGCGCGCCACCATCATCTGGATGTCGCTGGAGCCCATGATGCAGTCGGTCTGGCCGGCGGCCATGAGTTGCAGGATGTTGACCTGCGGCCCGCCCATGCGGATGGTGACGTCCAGACCGTACTTCTTGTAGATGCCGGTGGCCACCGCCTGGTAGAAGCCGCCGTGCTCGGCCTGCGCGTACCAGTTCGTCATGTAGGTGAACTTCTCCTGCGCCTGGGCACCAGCGGCCAGGCTGAGTACGGCTACGGCGGCCAGAGTGCGGCGGACCGTGCGGAACACGGACAAAGCGCGGGACGTGCGGTGTGACATGGCGGACCTCTTGGATAGGGTGGATGGAAGGGGAAGGGGGGGAGGGAAGCGAGTTGGAGAAGAAACGGTGAGCTCAAGCCGCCTGCAAGGGTGGCCTCGGGGTTGGCGGCGGGGTTGGCGTCGGGGTTGGCATCACGGCGGGCCGAGGAGCGGGCGTTAGATCAGCCGGCCTGGAAAGCCGTCTCGACATGCCCCTGCTGGTGGCTGCTGCCCCAGGATGGTGCATCGCGCACCACCCACTGCATCTGGAACAGGTCGGTGATGGCCTGCACCCAGCTGTCGCTCAGGGTGTCCAGGATCTCCGCGCCCTGCTCAGGCGTGGCGCCGAGCGGGTCGCCGATCACGCCGCTGGGCCCGAAGTCCCGCGCCGTCCAGGCGCAGGCCGGGCGGCCGTCGGGCGACAGCAGCTTGGACGGAAAGGGCGGCGGCACGTTGGCCACGGCGCGGTCCATGCGCACGGTGTGCGGGGCCAGCGCCATCATCAGCGCGGTCTCGGAGTGCCCGGCGTGCATGGCGAGCTTCTTCTCCGTCTCGCTGATGAAGCGGCCCGAGGCGTTGGGCAGACGGGAGACATGGAAAGGCACCACCACGAAATCGCCATGGCGCAGGCGCAGTTCGCGCGCGGCCATCTCCAGCACCTGCGGCTGCCCGCCATGGCCGTTGGCCAGCAGCAGCTTGCGAAATCCTGCGCGGTACACCGACTCACCGATCTCGGTCACCACCGCCAGCAGCGTCGGGCCGGTCAGCGTCATCGTGCCGGGAAAGTGCAGGTGTTCGTCAGACTTGCCGTAGGTGATGGGCGCCAGACCGAAGGCGCGTACCAGCGCAGGCAGCTTCTCCAGCGCCTTGCCCAGCACCCCGGCAGAGATAACGCTGTCCACCGCGCAGGGCAGGTGGGGCCCGTGCTGCTCGATCGCACCCACCGGCAGCACGATGACCGTGTTCGCCTTGTCCTCGAGTTCGTCGATCTCGGTCCAGCTCAGGTAGGGCAGGAAGCGCTCGGGCGGGATGTAGCCGTGCATCATGGGGGGTCCGAAGGCGGTGTACTTGGCGTGGGGGGGTTGTGGGCACTCAGCGCAGGGCCTCGGCGTGGCGCAGGCGGTCGATGTGGTCGCGTAGCGGCGCCTGGTTGGCCGGCATGGTGCGCCCCTCAGGCCCGCACCAAGGTGGTGCCTGAAGCCTGCACCGCAGCTTGGGCGGCCTGATGCGCCCCGGCCACGCAAGGGCGCAGCGGGTCGAGCACGCTCTTCAGGACCGCGCCTGCGGGCACAAGGCTCAGGGGTGAAGCTTGCATCGTCATCCTCGGATGTTTATGACGAGGAAGCGTCAGCAAGGCCCGTGCCGGGCCTGTATTGGGCCTGTATTGGGCCGGGTCAGGCCCTCAGTCGGCGGCCACAGGCTGCCCGACCGGGACCTCCAGCGCCCGCACCGTGGCACGCATCCACCACAGCATTACCAGGGCGGGCACCGCCGCCACCGTGCTGGCAATGAAGAACACCGGCCAGCCGATGGTCTCGGCCAGCACCCCGGCCAGCGGCCCTACCCAGACGCGGCCCACCGAGGCGAAGGCCGAGAGCAGCGCGAACTGCGTGGCGGTGAAGCGCTGGTTGCACAGGCTCATCAGGAAGGCGACGAAGGCCGCCGTGCCCATGCCGCCGGAGATGTTCTCGAAGGCGATCACCATCAGCAAGCCGCCGTCCACGGGTGTGGCCGTGGCCAGCTTGACGAAGCCCCAGTCGAAGGCCGGGATCAGCAGGCCCGGCAGCGCACCCTTGCCGCCCACGGCCAGCCACCAGAAGCCCAGGTTGCTGGCCATCTGCAGCACGCCAAAGGCCAGCAACGCGCGCCAAAGGCCCAGCTTGATCATCAGCACCCCGCCCAGCAGCGCCCCGCCGATGGTCAGCCACAAGCCGATGACCTTGTTCACCACCCCCACCTCGGCCGGCGCGAAGGCCATGCCCTTGAGCAGGAAGGGCGTCATCAGCGAGCCTGCGAAGGCATCCCCCAGCTTGTACAGCACGATGAACAGCAGGAAGGCCGCCGCCCCGGGCAGGCTGAAGTAGTTGCGCAAGCCTGCCAGCAGGGTGACGAAGCGGGCCCGACGCGCCGCCCAGGCCGCCAGCGGCAGGGTGAAGGCGATGCCCAGCATCAGCGCCAGCAGGTCCACCCAGCGGCCCTGCAAGGCGGCAGGCAGAGCGGTGGTCTTGAGCCAGCCGCCGATCAGCGCCTGGGAGATGGGCTTGGCGAAGTGGTCACTTACCACCACGCCCAGGGCCACTGCGGCAAGCACGGCGGCAAAGCCGAGCAGGTCCTGACGGGCGGCGGGGGGCGCTGCGGCTGCGGCGGCACCGGGCTGGGTTTGCGCCGGCGGCAGCTGGGGCAAGGGGGGCAGCAGCAGCGCCGACACCCCCGCCGCGCCCACCATCAGCAGCGCCATCAGGCGGTAGACCGAGGGCCAGTCCCAGCCGCCGCCTTGCGCGGCGTCGGTCCAGATCAGCGCCAGCCCGCCCGAGACGATCATCGCCAGCCGGTAGCCCATCACGTTGAGCGAGGCACCCAGGCCGCGCTCGGCCGGCGGCAGCACGTCGGTGCGCCAGGCGTCGATGACCACGTCCTGCGAGGCCGAGACGAAGGCCACGGTCACGGCCAGCAGCGCGAAGAGACGGATGCCGTCTTTCGGAGACGCAAGCGACAGTGCCAGCAGCGCGCCGGCCAGCGCCAGTTGCGTCAGCACCAGCCAGCCGCGGCGCCGCCCCAGGCCGGGCAGGTCGAAGCGGTCCATCAGCGGCGCCCACAGGAACTTGAAGGTGTAGGGCAGCCCCACCAGGCTCAGGAAGCCGATGGTGGCCAGGTCGATGCCGTCGGCCGTCAGCCAGGCCTGCATCGCCTGCCCAGTGAGCGCCAGCGGCAGCCCCGAGGCAAAGCCGAGCAGCGTGACAGCCAGCAGGCGGTGCAGGGCGGCCAGGGAGGAGATGCTCATCGCGGGATTGGGGGGTTCAGTTGGCAAGCGCGCTCGGGATCACTGCGCGTCACTGTGCAATGGCGGGCGAGGATCCCACGGGCTGATCAGGGCACCACTCAGGCAGCCAGGTGATACGGCCGAGGTGTCTTGCCTTGTCAAAGTAGCGGCGGTCTGCCGTCACCAGCACGGCCGCGCCAGGCGCCTCCAGCGCCACCGCGTGGTACAGCGTGTCGAAGAGGTGGTGATCCAGTTCCATCGTCAACGCCAGCGCCCTGGGCACGGCCTGGGCGGGTGTCGTCCATGCGATGTCCAGGTCCGACAGGCGCGCCAGGTCGCGTGCGGCCGATGCGGGCGCCAGACGCCCAAGCACCGCGGCCACCTCTGCCAGAAAGTGCGGCGGCTGGACAAAGCGGGCCTGCCCCACGGCACTGGCCTGAAGCAGGTTCAGCGCCGCATCGACATGGTCCTCACGGGCAGCCCAGTCGCCCCGCACAAACCACTTGACGGCGACGCTGGCGTCGACCACACAGATCACGGCCGGCCGTGCTCGCGTGCCTCACGGAACTGCGACTCGGTCACCCGGGGCAGTGCCGCAACGCTGCTGGTGTGCTCAGCCAGGATCGCCTCCACCGCGGCCTGGTGCCGGGCCTCTCGCGCGCGGCGCTCGACGGCTTCACGCATCAGTGCGGTGATCACCGCACTCTTGTTCTGCCCGGCAAAAGCGGCGTGAAACGCTCGCTTGACGTCTTCCGGGACGCTGAAGTTGACGGTGGACATGGGAACAGAGCGTCAGTTGTTGAAGAATTCAACAATAGCACGCAGAGCTCCTGCGCTGCCAGCACGCCCTCTGGATCCCGTGTCTGCAACCCTGGTCCGCCACCCTTGAATTCCCGGCCGATGGACGCATCACTCCCTCATGAACACCGACGCCCTGCACATCGCCTGCGCCCAATGCGCTGCCACCAACCGCGTGCCCGCCGCCCGGCTGGGCGAAGACCCGACCTGCGGCCGCTGCGGGCAGGCGCTGCTCGCTGGCGAACCGGTGGAGCTGACCGACGCCAACTTCGAGGCCGTGGTCGGCAAGACTGACCTGCCGGTGGTGGTGGACTTCTGGGCGCCGTGGTGCGGGCCCTGCCGCATGATGGCCCCGGCCTTCGAGCAGGCCGCCGCCCAGCTCAAAGGGCGCGCCCTGCTGGTCAAGGTCAACAGCGACGACAACCCGCTCACCTCTTCACGCTTTGGCATCCGCAGCATCCCCACCCTGGTGAAGCTCGATCACGGGCGTGAGCTCGGCCGCCGCAGCGGCGCGCTGCCGGCCGGGCAGATCGTGGCGTTTGCGGGATAGGCCCGCCGAGCAGACCCTCTACCAGCCCAACGGCTGCGCCCACCCCGTGTAGCGCTTGGGTAGCGGCGTGGCGTAGTCGCCCCGCTTGCTGGTGCGCAGGCCCAACGCGCCCAGAGCCTCAGCGAACTTCACCGCGGCAGCCACGCCGTCAATGACGGGCACGCCCAGGCGCTGCTGCAGCTCACGCGTGAGCGCGGCCATGCCCGCACAGCCCAGCACGATGGCGCCGCTGCGGTCGCGCGCCAGGGCCTCGCGGGACGCGGCCTCGATCTGCGTCAGCATCTCCGGCCCGGCCGACTCCAGCGCCAGCACCGGAATGTCGGTGCCGTGGATGCCGCGGCAGCGGCGCTCGAAGCCGTACTTGTGCACCAAGTGCTCCGCAATGATGCAGGTGCGCGTCATGGTCGTGACGACGGAAAAACCCGTGGCGAGCATGGAGGCGGCGTGGAACGCGGCCTCGGCAATGCCCAGCACCGGGGCGTCGGTGGCCTCGCGCGCGGCGTCCAGGCCCGGGTCGCCAAAGCAGGCAATGACCACCGCATCCGGCGCGGCCGCAGGGTCTGACCCCGCCAGCCGCACCTGTTCGGCCACCCCGGCCGCCGCAAAGGCCTCGTCGTACTGGCCCTCGATGGACAGCGGCCCGAAGCTCGGGTTCACGGCCACGATCTGCGTGCCGCCGGCCGCCACGTCACGCGCAGCCTGGGCGATGGAGGCCGTCATGGCCGACGAGGTGTTGGGGTTGACGATCAGCAGCTTCATGGTGGGGTTTTGGAGCACCGGGTTGGTGCGGATTGCATACAAAAACAGGCTGAGGGCAGACTATCACGTCTTTCGTGCCGCATCTTGGTGCGCCCGACGCGTCCGCCCGCACACGGCGGGGCGCAAGGCGCCCCAGGAACGGGCGAGAACCATGCCAGGGCACAGCGCCCGAGGGTTCCGTAAGCTGGCATGTGGGTTGCATACAAAACGATGACAAGCATGGATCGCACCATGGCGGAAGACGGCAATTGCGTCGGCCGCAGGCACATGTGTTGAAGGGTCGAGACCGGGCTCGAGGGCCGGATCACCCGTTTTTTGTTAACCCCACCAGCAGGAGTCCCCCATGAACCCTCTCGGAATCCCCGGTCGCAAGACCGCCAGCCGCGTCAGCACCGGCCTTGTGAAGTCAGGCCTTGTCGCGGCCATGCTCGCCATCGGCGCGGCCGGCAGTGCGCTGGCGCAGGAAAAGGTGCTGCGCATCGCGATGACTGCGGCCGACATCCCGCGCACGCTGGGCCAGCCCGACCAGGGCTTCGAGGGCAATCGCTTCACCGGCATACCGATGTACGACGCGCTGACGCACTGGGACCTCTCCAGCGCCGAAAAGCCCAGCGTGCTGATCCCGGGCCTGGCCACCAGTTGGGCCGTGGGCGCCACCGACAAGACCAAGTGGACCTTCAAGCTGCGCCCGGGCGTGAAGTTCCACGACGGCTCGCCCGTCAACGCGGACGCCATCGTCTGGAACGTGCGCAAGGTGCTGGACAAGGACGCCGTGCACTTTGACGCCAGCCAGGTGGGCGTGACCGCCTCGCGCATGCCCACGCTGCGCAGCGCGCGCAAGATCGACGACCTGACCGTGGAGCTCACCACCAGCGAGCCCGACGCCTTCCTGCCGATCAACCTCACCAACCTGTTCATGGCCTCGCCGGCACACTGGCAGAAGAAGTTCGACGCGGCCGCAGGCGCCACGCCGGCTGACAAGTCCAAGGCCGCCTGGACCGCCTTTGCCGCCGACGCCTCCGGCAGCGGTCCCTTCAAGATGGCGCGCTTCGTGCCGCGCGAGCGCCTGGAAGTGGTGGCCAACAAGGCCTACTGGGACCCCAAGCGCACGCCCAAGATCGACCGCGTCGTGATGCTGCCCATGCCCGAGGCCAATTCGCGCACCGCGGCACTGCTGTCCGGCCAGGTGGACTGGATCGAGGCCCCCGCCCCTGACGCGATGGCGCAGATCCGCCAGCGCGGCTTCGTGATGTACAGCAACCCGCAGCCGCACGTGTGGCCGTGGCAGCTGTCCTTCGCCGAAGGTTCGCCCTGGTTGAACCGCGACGTGCGCCACGCCGCCAACCTGTGCGTGGACCGCGAGGGCCTGTCCAAGCTGCTGGGCGGCATGATGGGCATTCCCAAGGGCACGGTGCCTCCGGGCCACCCGTGGTGGGGCAACCCCAAGTTCGACATCAAGTACGACGCCAATGCCGCCCGTGCACTGATGACCAAGGCCGGCCACTCCGCAGCGAAGCCGCTGAAGGTGAAGATCCAGATCTCCGCATCGGGTTCGGGCCAGATGCAGCCGCTGCCCATGAACGAGTTCGTGCAGCAGTCGCTGAAAGCTTGCTTCTTCGACGTGGAGTTCGACGTCATCGAGTGGAACACGCTGTTCACCAACTGGCGCAAGGGCGCGAAGGATCCGTCGGCCAACGGCACCAACGCCATCAACGTCAGCTACGCCGCGATGGACCCCTTCTTCGCCATGGTGCGCTTCACCAGCACGGGCGCCTTCCCGCCGGTGTCCAACAACTGGGGCTTCTTTGGCAACGCCGAGTTCGACAAGCTGATCGCCGATGCACGCACCAGCTTTGAAGACAAGGCGCGTGACGCCGCCCTGGCCAGGCTGCACGCCCGCATCGTGGAGGAAGCACCGTTCGTGTGGATCGCGCACGACGTGGGCCCGCGTGCCATGAGCGCCAAGGTCAAGGGCGTGGTGCAGCCCAAGAGCTGGTTCATCGACATCGCGCCGATGACCATCGACTGAACGGCCTCTCTCCTCCAGCCCCTGCCCGCCTCCGGGCCCCGGCGCCAGACCAGGCCCGGGGAGCCGGAGGCCCCTCCTGACCATGCTGCTTTACCTGCTGCGACGACTGATCTACGCGCTGCCCATCATGTTCGGGGTGGCGCTGGTGTGCTTCTCCCTGGTGCACGTGGCGCCAGGCGACCCGCTGGTGTCGGTGCTGCCGCCCGACGCCTCGGTGGAGTTGCAGAACCAGTTGCGCACGCTCTACGGCTTCGACCGCTCGCTGCCCGAGCAATTCGTGTCCTGGATCTGGCGCGCGCTGCAGGGCGACCTGGGCACGTCCATCGCCACCAGCCGGCCGGTGACGGCCGAGGTCTTCAAGGCCGTGGTCAACACCCTGCGGCTGGCCGTGCTGGCCACGCTGATCGGCTTCGTGCTGGGCAGCCTGTTCGGCTTCGTCGCGGGCTACTTCCAGAACTCGTGGGTGGACAAGGCCGCGTCCTTCACCGCGGTGCTGGGCGTGAGCGTGCCGCACTACTGGCTGGGCATGGTGCTCGTCATCATCTTCTCATCGCAGCTCATGTGGCTGCCGGCCAGCGGTGCCGGCCCCGGCGGCTCCGACCAGTGGGCGTGGAACTGGGAACACATCAAGCACATGGTGCTGCCCGCGCTGACCATGAGCGTCATCCCCATGGGCATCATCGCGCGCACGGTGCGCGCTCTTGTGGCCGAGATCCTGGCGCAGGAGTTCGTGGTGGGCCTGCGCGCCAAGGGCCTGACGGACCTGGGCATCTTCCTGCACGTGGTGAAGAACGCCGCGCCCACCGCCCTGGCGGTGATGGGCCTGCAACTGGGCTATCTGCTGGGCGGCTCCATCCTCATCGAGACCGTGTTCGCCTGGCCGGGCACGGGCTTCCTGCTCAACGCCGCCATCTTCCAGCGCGACCTGCCGCTGCTGCAGGGCACCATCCTCGTGCTGGCCATGTTCTTCGTGCTGCTGAACCTGCTGGTGGACGTGGTGCAGACCCAGCTGGACCCGCGCATCGCGCGCAGCTGACGCCGTGAGCAGCCCCCCATGAACATGCTCAACATCACCGTAGACCCCCGCAAGGTGCCTGAAGTCGCCTTCGAACGCTCACCCGGCTACTGGCAGACCGTGGGCCGGCGCCTGCTGCGCGACAAGGTGGCCATGGGCGCAGCGCTGGTGGTGCTGGTCCTGGTGATCCTGGCTCTCTTCGGGCCCATGCTGACGCCGGCCGACCCCTACAAGGCCTCGATGCTGTCGCGCCTGAAGCCCATAGGCACGCCGGGCTTCCCACTGGGCACGGATGAGCTGGGGCGTGACCTGCTGTCGCGCCTGATGGTGGGCGCCCGGTTGTCGCTGTTCATGGGCATCACGCCCGTGGTGTGCGCCTTCTTCCTGGGCTCGTTCATCGGCATCGTGGCCGGGTTTGCCGGCGGCCCGCTGAACACCGCGCTGATGCGCACCATCGACGTCTTCTACGCCTTCCCCTCGGTGCTGCTGGCCATTGCGCTGTCGGGCGCGCTGGGCGCGGGCATCACGAACTCGCTGATCTCGCTGACGGTGGTGTTCATCCCGCCGATTGCCCGCGTGGCCGAGAGCGTGACCACGCAGATCCGCTCGCGCGACTTCGTCGAGGCGGCACGCGCCTCGGGGGCGAACGCCTTCACCATCGTGCGCGTGCACGTGCTGGGCAACGTGCTGGGGCCCATCTTCGTCTACGCCACCAGCCTGATCGCGGTGTCCATGATCCTGGCCTCGGGCCTGAGCTTCCTGGGCCTGGGCGTCAAGCCGCCCGAGCCAGAGTGGGGCCTGATGCTCAACACCCTGCGCACGGCCATCTACACCCAGCCGGCGATTGCCGCGCTGCCCGGCGTGATGATCTTCGTGACCTCCATCGCCTTCAACCTGCTCAGCGACGGCCTGCGCTCGGCCATGGAGATCAAGTCATGAGTGGCGCATCGCCCCTGCTGGAAGTGCGCGGCCTGGTCAAGCACTTCCCGCTGAAGAAAGACATGCTGGGCCGCGGCGGCGGCGTGGTGCGTGCGGTGGACGGTGTGGACTTCAGCGTGCGCGCGGGCGAGACCCTGGGCGTGGTGGGCGAGTCCGGCTGCGGCAAGAGCACGACGGCGCGGCTGCTCATGCGCCTGATCGAGCCCGACCGCGGCGACATCATCTTCGACGGTATGGCCGTGGGCGGGCGTGACCTGAGCCTGAAGGCCTTCCGCCGCCAGTCGCAGATGGTGTTCCAGGACAGCTATGCCTCGCTGAACCCGCGCCTGACCATCGAGGACTCCATCGCCTTCGCGCCGCAGGTGCATGGCCTGCCGCACCAGCAGGCGGTGCAGCGCGCGCGCGACCTGCTGGCCCGCGTGGGCCTGGAGCCGCGGCGCTTTGCCGAGCGCTACCCGCACGAGCTCTCCGGCGGCCAGCGCCAGCGCGTGAACATCGCCCGCGCCCTGGCCCTGCAGCCGCGGCTGGTGATCCTGGACGAGGCGGTGTCGGCACTGGACAAGTCGGTCGAGGCGCAGGTGCTGAACCTGCTGCTGGACCTGAAGGAAGAGTTCGGCCTGACCTACGTCTTCATCAGCCACGACCTGAACGTGGTGCGCTACATGTCCGACCGCGTGATGGTGATGTACCTGGGCCAGGTGGTGGAAGTGGGCGAAGCCGAGACGCTGTTCGAGGCGCCGCGCCACCCCTACACCCGCGCCCTGCTGAGCTCCATCCCCTCGATGGACCCGGACCGCCGCACCGAGGTGCCTCCCCTGGCCGGCGACCCGCCCAACCCCATCAACCCGCCGTCGGGCTGCCGCTTCCACACGCGCTGCGCGCAGGCGCAACCGGTGTGCGCGCAGCGTGTGCCGGTGCTCAGCAGCAGCGGCGGAAGCCACCCGGTGGCCTGCCTGATGTTCGAGGCGGGCAGTGGGCACGCTGCGGCAGCTCAGATGGAGGCCCTGGCATGACACCTGAGGACATTCCCTTCGTCGACATCCGCGGCCTGACGGTCACTTTCACTGCCGGGCGCAAGCCGGTGCGCGCCGTGGACGGGGTGGACCTGCAGGTGCGGCGCGGCGAGGTGGTGGCGCTGATCGGCGAGTCCGGCTCGGGCAAGAGCGTGACGCTGCGCTCGCTGCTGCGCCTGCACACGCCGCGCCACACGCGCATCGGCGGCCACATGCGGGTAGGCGAGCACGATGTGCTGGCCCTGTCGCCCGGCGCCTTGGCCGACTACCGCGGGCGCGTGGCCTCGATGATCTTCCAGGAGCCCTTGCTGGCGCTGGACCCGGTCTACACCGTGGGCGCGCAGATCGTGGAGTCCATCCGCCGGCACGAGAACGTCTCCGCCGCGCAGGCGCAGCAGCGCGCGCTGGCCCTGTTCGAACGGGTGCGCATCCCCAGCCCCGAGCGGCGCCTGCAGGCCTACCCGCACGAGATGAGCGGCGGCATGCGCCAGCGCGCCATGATCGCCCTGGCCCTGGCCTGCCAGCCGCAGTTGCTGCTGGCTGACGAGCCCACCACGGCGCTGGACGCCACGGTGCAGATCCAGATCCTGCTGCTGCTGCGCGAGTTGCAGCGTGATCTCGGCCTGGCCGTCGTCTTTGTCACCCACGACATCGGCGCGGCGGTGGAAGTGGCCGACCGCATCGCCGTCATGTACGCCGGGCGCATCGTCGAGGAAGGCCCGGCACGCACGCTGATCCGTGAGCCCCGCCACCCCTACACGCTGGCCCTGCTGAAAAGCCGCGCCCACGGCGCGCTGGCCAAGGGCTCGCGCCTGGAGACCATCGGCGGCGCGCCGCCCGACCTCTCAGCCCTGCCCCCGGGCTGCGCCTTCGCCGAGCGCTGCGCCTGGGCGCAGGACGCCTGCCGCCAGCAGGCCCCCGAGCCCGTGGTGCTGGCCCCGGGCCACCAGGCGCGATGTTTCCGCACCGAGGCCACGGCGGCCTTGGCCAGCGCCTCCACGCCCGCCTGAGACAGGCCCGCTGAGGTACCAGCGACCGCCGAGACCTGGACTGCGGGCACCGCTCACAACAGTGAAGAGCTCGCTCTCCTGAGTCCCCTGCACAGAACCCCCCCTTCGACATTTCAGGAAGACCACCTTGCCCCTCATCCACGACACCGCCCGCTGCTTCATGCCCTATCCGGATGCGCCCGTGCCGCACGCGGGTACCGGGCCCCTGGCAGGGCTGACCTTCGCCGTCAAGGACCTCTTTCACGTGGCCGGCTACCCCACCAGCGGCGGGCAGCCGCTGCTTCTGGCGCAGTCCGGCATCAAGAAGCGCACGGCCCCCACGGTGCAAAAGCTGCTGGACGCCGGCGCCGTGTTCGCGGGCAAGACGCTCACCGACGAGCTGGCCTTCTCGATGAACGGCAACAACGCGCACTTCGGCGCGCCGGTCAACGGCGGGGCGCCGGACCGCATCACGGGTGGCTCGTCCTCGGGTTCGGCCGCGGCCGTGTCCAACAGCCTGGTGGACTTCGCACTCGGCACCGACACCGGCGGCTCGGTGCGCGCACCGGCCAGCCACTGCGGCCTCGTGGGCCTGCGCCCCACGCACGGCCGCATCAGCCTGGAAGACTGCCTGGACCTCTCGCCCAGCTTCGACACCTGCGGCTGGTTCACGCGTGACGTGAGCACCTTCGCCCGCGTGGCCGATGTGCTGCTGGGAGAGGACGCCACCCCGCTGCCGCAGCGCGTGCGCCTGCTCTCGCCCGAAGACGTGTGGGGCCTGCTGAAGCCCGAGGCTGCCGAGGCCTTTACCGCGCCGCGCCAACGGGTGGCCGCCGCGCTCGGCGCACCGGCCCCCGTGAACGTGGTGCTGGACAGCTTCGAGGCCATGTACTGGCACTTCCGCCACCTGCAGGGCCGCGAAGCCTGGCGCACCGACGGCGGCTTCATCCAGCGCTTCGCCCCGCCGCTCGGCCCCGGGGTGGCCGAGCGCTTTGCCTGGTCCAGGGAACTGAGCGACGAGAAGGTGGCACAGGCCACCGCCTTCCGCGCCCGTTTCCGTGCGCACCTGGCGGCGCTGCTGGGTGACGACGGCGTGCTGGTGATGCCGACCATGCCTGACGTGGCGCCGCTGCGCAGCGACAGCGAGGCGGCGCTGGAGGACTACCGCAACGCCGCCATCCGCATGCTGTGCATCTCGGGCCTCGCAGGCTTCCCGCAACTGTCGCTGCCGCTGGCCACGCGAGTGGGCGCGCCGCTGGGCCTGTCGCTCCTGGGCCCCACCGGCAGCGACCGCAGCCTGGTGCGCCTGGCGCAGCAGGTGGTGGCGGGCTGAAGCGCCCCGCCGTCAGGGGCGCAGCGTGACCGGCACCGCCAGTTCCGCGAACTCGCAGTCCACCTCTGCGGCGCGCCGCTCGATGACCACGAAGTCGCCCGCGACCAGCGCGATCAGGCCGTGATGCCAGGTGTCGGCGTGCAGCGTGAAGCCCTGGGCACCGTCGACCGCAAAGGCCGCCAGCGTGGCCGGGTCGGGCACCGCCTCGCCTCGTGCCACCAGCACCACGCAGCGGGCCCCGGCCAGCGGGATGAAGGTCTGCGTGCCCAGGCGGTGACGCTCCAGCAGGCGCCAAGGCCCGACGAGGGCTTGCGCCTGCGCACGGAACACGGCCACGCAAGGCTCGCCCCCTTGAGCGTGCAGTTGCAGGCGGCCCGGCATGTCCCAGCGCTGGCTGGTGCCGCCGTTGATGGCGCGCACGGACAAGCCGCCCGCACGGCCAGCGCCACCCGCGGCGTCAACGGCGCCCGCCGCGGCCGCCGGCAAGCCGATCAGCTCACCGTACGGGGCAAAGGCCGCGGCGCTCAGGGGCTGCAACTTCAGTTCCATGTCCTGAGATCTCCTGGGCTTCCTACGTCTTCTGGGTGTTCTGCGTCATCTGCGTCTTTGAGGGCTTCAGTCCCTTCAGCTTGGCGGCGGCCTCCAGGCAGCTGGTCACTGCCAGACCCATGCGCGCCTTCAGACCACGCCCGCCCGGGCCAGCATCGCGTGCAGCAGCACGTTGGCGCCGGCCTCCAGGTGCTCGGGGCGGGCGTCCTCGATCTCGTTGTGCGAGATGCCGTCCTTGCAGGGCACGAAGATCATGGCCGCAGGCGCGGTGCGCGCCACGTAAACGGCATCATGGCCGGCGCCGCTGGCCAGCGCCATCTGCGACAGCCCGGCGCGCTCGGCGCCCTGGCTGATCAAGGCGCGCAAGCCCTCGTCAAAGGGGGTGGGTGCGTACTCCACCACCTGTTCCACCGTGATCTCGATGCCGGGCACGGTGAGTTCGGCCACGGCCGCGCGCAGCGCGGCGTCCATGCGCGCCAGGCCCTGGGCATCGGCATGACGGAAGTCCACCGAGAAACGCACCCGCCCGGGGATGACGTTGCGCGAATTGGGGTGCACCAGCACCTGCCCTACGGTGCCGCGCGCATGCGGCTGCTCGGCCAGCGCGATGGCGTTGACGCGCTGCATCAGCGCCGCGGCGGGCAGCAGCGCGTCACGCCGCAGGCCCATGGGCGTGGGCCCGGCATGCGCCTCCATGCCCTGCACCGTCACGTCAAACCAGCGCTGGCCCAAGGCACCGCTGACCACGCCGATGGTGATGCCCGCATCCTCCAGCACCGGGCCCTGCTCGATGTGGGCCTCGAAGTAGGCGCCAAAGCGCGGCGCGCCGTCGGCAAGGGCCGCCGGCGCCGTGCCGGCCTGGCCGATGGCCTGCAGCGCCTCGCCCACGCTCACGCCCTGCGTGTCGCGCGCGGCCAGCGCATGCGCCAGGCTGAAGGCGCCGGCGTACACGCCCGAGCCCATCATCACCGGCACGAAGCGCGAGCCCTCCTCATTCGTCCACACGCACACCTCCATCGGGGCGCGCGTGCGCACGCCGTGGTCGTTGAGGGTGTGCAGCACCTCCAGCCCGGCCAGCACGCCGTAGTTGCCGTCGAACTTGCCGCCCGTGGGCTGGGTGTCGATATGGCTGCCCGTGGCCACGGCGGGCAGGTGGTCGTCCGTGCCCGCGCGGCGCGCAAAGAGGTTGCCGATGGCGTCGCGCCGCAGGGTGCAGCCGAGCTCGGCGGCCCAGGTGGCGAAGAGCTCGCGGCCCTGGCGGTCCAGGTCGGTCAGCGCGATGCGGCACACACCGCCACGCGGCGTGGCGCCGATGGCGGCCAGGGTCATCAGGCGTTGCCACAGACGGGCGCCGTCGATGCGCAGCGCAGGGTGGGCGGGGGCGGGATCGCTGCCAACTTCAGGAGAAACGTGGTTCATCTTTCGGTCCTTGCAGGAAGCGCGCCATTGTGGCGGCCGTCCAGGCCTGTGCGCCAGCCGCCACCGCGGCCCGAGGTCTGAGCTGACCCTGCGGCCCTCCCCACACCGATGAGCACACGCCCCCCCTCCCCCGCCGCACGGCCCGGTGCAGGGCCCGTGGCCGGCGCCACCGCCACCAAGGCGACCACTGCCACCGACCGCGTCTACGACGGCATCTACCGCGCCATCGTGGAGCACCGCCTCGCCCCCGGCGCCCGGCTGCGCGAGGAGGAGCTGGCCGAGTCCTTTGCTGTCTCACGCACGGTCGTACGCCAGGCCCTGCAGCGCCTGGCGCAAGACCAGGTCATCGAGTTGCGACACAACCGCGGCGCCCAGGTGCCACAGCCCGGCCTGGAGGATGCCGCGCCCGTGTTCGACGCCCGGCGGGTGGTGGAGTGCGAGATCGCGCGGCGCCTGGGCGGCCGACTCACGCCCGACCAGCTGGCCGACCTGCGTTCCCTGGTGGAGGCCGAGGCCGCAGCCGAGGCGCGAGGCGACAGCGCGGCGGCCATCGGCCTGTCTGGCGAATTCCACCGTGCGCTGGCCCGGCTGGCGGGCAACCCCGTGTTCATGCGCATGCTCGACGAGCTGCTGCCCACCACCTCGCTGCTCATGGCGCTGTACAAGCGCCCGGGCCGCCCGGCCTGCGTGGCACACCGCCACCAGGAGATGCTGGCCGCCCTGCAAGAGGCCGGCGCCGCCGGCAGCGCCGCCGAAATGCGCCGCCATCTGGACGAGCTGGAGCGATCGCTCACGCCGCAGCCGGCACCTGCGGCGCCCTTGCGCGACGTGTTTGCCCCCTACCGGGAGCCTGGGTCCATCGCTCCCACCCGCAAGCCTGTCGGCAAGGCCTGAGCCGCACCCAGGGTGCGGGGCCGTGATGGCCGGTGGTTGCAGGAGCAGCCGCCGTGCATCCACCCTGCGCCGACGGGTTTGCGGCAGATCAAGCCCGCCCCGCGAGGCCACGGCCTGGGCTCTTGAAGTTGGGCCGGGACGTCCCACCTGATGAGCATGCAAGACAGGGCGGCCCGCGGTGGCGCCGCCCGTCCACACCCCAGGAGCACCTCATGAACGCCTTGACCTCACGCAGCAGCCTCTTCGACGAGTTCTTCCGCGACTTCGCGCCCGGCTTCTATGTCCGACCCCTGCATAGCGACCCCTTGCCCGCACCGGCACAGATCAAGGTCGACGTGAAGGAGTCCGACAAGGCCTACACGGTGCAGGCCGAGGTGCCGGGCGTGTCCAAGGACGAGATCCACGTCAACCTCGACAGCAACGTGGTGACCCTGCGCGCAGAGGTCAAGCAGCAGGACCGCCAGAGCCAGGGCGAGAAGGTGCTGCGCACCGAGCGTTACTACGGCGCTGTCTCGCGCAGCTTTCAGCTGCCGCAGGAGATCGACGCCGCGCAGGCCCACGCCCGCTACGACAGCGGTGTGCTGACCCTGACCCTGCCGAAGAAGGCGGGCGGCGGCGCACAGCGGCTGGTGATCGAGTAAGACGGCCACCCGCTCGGCGCGGGACCGCCCGCTGAACCTTCAGCCGGCCCCGCGCCGCCGGGCGTAATCGATGAACCAGTCCACCGCCGCGGCGTTGGCCATGGCGTCGCGGTTCATCACCTTGGCCGGGTCCGCGCCCAGCAGCAGTTTCTTGACCGGCAGTTCCATCTTCTTGCCCGACAAGGTGCGGGGGATAGCCTGCACCTGCAGAGTCTGGCTGGGCACATAACGCGGGCCCAGGCCCTGGCGGATGGCACTGTGGATGCGCGCGTTCAGTGCCGCGTCCAGCACCAGGCCGTCACGCAGCACGATGAACAGCGGCATGAAGCTCTCGCGGCCCAGGTATTCCAGGTCCACCACCAGGCTGTCCAGCACCTCGGGCAGCGCCTCCACCACGCGGTAGAGCTCGGCGGTGCCCATGCGCACGCCCTGGCGGTTGATGGTGGCGTCGCTGCGGCCGTAGATGATGGCGCCGTGGGCCACGGGGGTGGGGCCGAAAGGGCTGGGGATGATGCGCAGGGCCTCAGGGCCTGAGGTACTTGTCGCTGGCGAGAGGCCTGCAGCTCCAGCGGCCGCTTGGGCCGGCGCTTCAACCATGTCACTTGCGGTTCGGGGGGTGATGCGGATCCAGTCCCCATGCCGCCACACGCCCGGGTACATGTCGAAGTAGCTGTCACGGTATCGGCGGTCGCCCTCGTCGTTCCAGAAACGCAGCGGCATGGACGGGATGGGCCGCGCGCACACCAGCTCGCCCACCTGGTCGATGACGCTGGCGCCCTGCTCGTCCCAGGCCTGCACGGCCGCGCCCAGCCAGCGGCACTGCATCTGCCCACGCACCTGCGGCAGCGTGATGTTGCCGCCCACAAACGCGCCGGCGAAGTCCGTGCCGCCGGAGATGCAGTCGATCCAGATCGGCTGCCCGCCTACCCGCGGCAGACGTTCCCAGATCCAGTCGTGGCACTCGTCGGACAAGGGCGAGCCGGTGGAGCCCACGGCGCGCAGCGCCGTCAGGTCGGCCGTGATGGCCGGCTGCACATCGGCCTTCAGGCAACTGGCATAGAAGGCCGCACCCGCGCCAAAGAAGGTGGCGCGCGACAGCGCGGCAAAGCGCCACAGCGTGGTCCAGTCGGGCGCGGCCGAGGGCCCGCCCGGGCTGCCATCGAAGAGGCAAATGGTGGTGCCGCCCAGCAACCCGGCCATCTGGCAGTTCCACATGATCCAGCCCGTGGTGCTGAACCAGTGGAAGCGGTCGCCCGTCTCCACCGTAGGCCCCAGGTTGTTCAGCAGCGAACTCTTCAGCGCTTCAAGCACCACGCCACCATGCCCGTGCACGATGGGCTTGGGCAGGCCGGTGGTGCCGCTGGAATAGACGATCCACAGCGGGTGATCGAAGGGCAGCCACTCGGGTTGGAGCGTGGGCTGGAGCGAGGGCTGGAGTGTCGGCTGCGCCCCTGACGCCGGGACAGGCCCGGGTGCATGGGCCAGCGCACCGGCCAGCGCCGCATCCGAAGGCACCTCTCCGTGGAGCACCGCCCGCACATCCACACCCCGCACCGCATGCCGCACGCTGGGCAGCCCCGCCAGCAGCTCGTCCACGAGGGCACGCTTGTCGTGCAGCACGCCGGCCCAGCGCACCTCGTCGCAGGCCACCAGCACGGTAGGCTCGATCTGGCGAAAGCGGTCCAGCACCGCCACCGGCCCCATGTCGGGCGAGCAGACGCTCCACACCGCGCCCAGGCTCGCCACGGCCAGGAACACTGCCGCCGTCTGCGGCGTGTTGGGCAGCACGGCGCAGACGCGGTCACCGCGGCGCACGCCCAGGGTGCGCAGCGCCGCCGCAAAGCGTGCGGTCTGCTGCTGCAACTCAGGCCAGGACAGCTCCACACACTCGCCACGCACCAGGCCGGCCTCGTCCGTGGACACGATGGCCGGGTGCCCCGCCGCATGCGCCGCCTCGGCATGGCGGAACACCTGCTGCGCAAAGTTCAGCTGCGCCCCCGGAAACCACCGCGCCCCGGGCATGCGGTCGTCCGCCAGCACCGCCGTGTGCGGTGTGGGCGACTGCACCGCAAAGTAGACCCAGATCGACTGCCAGAAGGCGTCAAGGTCGGTGACCGACCAGGCCCACATCGCGTCGTAGTCCGCAAAGCGCAGGCCGCGCTCGCGTTCCAGCCATTGCTGGTAGAGGGTGATGCGGGGTACAGGCAGGTCCATGACGTCCGATCAGGCCCGGGCCCCGACCGAGCGCAGGATCTTCATGGCACTGCGCTGATGCGGCATGTCGATCATGCGTCCATCGAGCGATGCCACGCCTTCGCCGCTGCGGTCCAGGGCCTCGAGCACCCGGTGAGCCCAGTCTATCTGCTCGGCCGAGGGCGTGAAGGCCCGGTTGATGGGGTCGATCTGGGCTGGGTGGATGGCAAGCTTGCCGTCGAACCCGGCGCGGAACGCGCGCTGCGCTTCCAGCTCGCAGCCCTGGACGTCGCGCACATCGATGAAGGCGGTGTCCAGCGCGAGCACCCCGGCCTCGCGCGCTGCCAGCAGGCAAACGTCGCGTGCGAGGCAGAAGACCCCTGTGTAGACGCCGTCTTCGCGGTTGGTCAGCGCGCCCAGATCGGCCGCAATATCCTCCGCGCCCCAGGTCAGCCCCAGCAGGCGCGGATGCGACCAATCACTGCGCATCAGGTTGCGCAGGGCGCGCGCCGTCTCGGTGGCCACGGGAAGCAGGCGCACCCGATCGATGGGCAGGCCGACCGCGTCCAGCTGCTTGGAAGCGGCCTCGATGTCGTGCCACGACGCGCACTTGGGCAACACCACGGCTTCGGGCGGGTCAGCCGCCAGCGCCTGCAGGTCTTGCTCGAAATGGCCTGAGTCCAGGGCGTTGACACGCACGATGCGACGGAGGCGGCTGGGGGACTTCAACGCGTCGGCCACTACCAGGCGCGCCTGCGCCTTGGCATCCGGGTGCACCGAGTCCTCGAGGTCGAGGATGAGCGCATCTGCCGCGGATTCGGCTCCGCGTTCGATTTTTCGCGGGCTGTCACCCGGCACGAACAGGATGGAGCGCAGCGGCGCGACGCTCATGCCACGGGCCGCCTGTGCATCAGAGCCGTGCGCTTGCAACTGGCCACGAGCAGATCGTCCTGGTTGAATGCCTCATGGAGCAACGTCACGATACCGTTGGTCGGGCGGGACTTGCTCTCCCGGGCCTCGATCACGGTGGTGCGCGCATGGATCGTGTCCCCATGGAACACCGGGCGCGGAAACAGCACGTCGGTCATGCCCAGGTTGCCCACGGTGGTACCCAGCGTGGTCTCCTGCACCCCCATGCCAATCATCAGGCCCAGCGTGAAGATGCTGTTGACGATGGGGCGGCCGAATTCGGACTTGGCTGCGGCATGGAAGTCGATGTGCAGCGGCTGGGGGTTGAGCGTGGCGTTGCAGAACCACATGTTGTCGGCCTCGGTCACGGTACGCCGGGGCGCGTGCTCGATCACCAGACCGGGCTTGAATTCCTCGAACCACAGAGCAGCCATCGTTTTCACCTTTGAGAAGAAGCAGGGGTGCCGGGTTGACGGCCGCGGGTCTCCAGACCCGCCAGCAACTCGCCGGCGATGATCATCTTGCGCACCTGGGTGGTACCGGCGCCGATCTCGAGCAGCTTGATCGAGCGATACAGCCGGTTGATCTCGGAGTCCCAGATGTAACCCGAGCCGCCATGGATCTGGATCGCGTGGTCGAGCACGCGGTGGCAGGCTTCAGCGGCAAACAAGGCGCACGCCGCAGTCAGCTTGTGTAATTCGCCACGCCCGCCTGCGCCGGGCCAGCGAGTGCACTCGGCCAAGGTCCGGTACGTAAAGGTACGCATCGTCTCGATCTCGACGTACATGTCGGCGATCATGGACTGGATCATCTGGAAGGAGCCGATCGGTTGGCCAAACTGCTGGCGCATGCAGGCGTACTCGACAGAGAGCTCATGGGCCCGCTCGGCCACGCCCAAGCACAGCGGGGCGATCATCGCGCGTTCGATGTCCAGGCCTCCCATCACCACTTTGACGCCGCCATCTTCCTCGCCCACCAGGTTCTGCGCCGGTACGCGGCAGTCCTGGAACACGAGTTCAGCCGTGGGGCTGCCCCGGTAGCCCATCTTGGTGAGCTTTTGCGCCACCTTGAAGCCCTCGAAGCCCTTCTCGACGATGAAGGCCGAGATGCCCTTGGCGCCGCGCTCGGGGCTGGTCTTGGCGTAGACCAGCAGCACGTCGGCCACCGGGCCGTTGGTGATGTAGATCTTGGTGCCATTGAGCAGGTAATGGTCGCCCTCGCGGCGCGCTGTGGTCCGCATGGAGCCCATCGCATCCGAGCCGGCACCCGGCTCGGTCAGGCCCAGCGCCCCGATCGCGCGCCCGGCAATCATGTCCGGCAAATAGCGCCTGCGTTGCTCCGCGTTGGTGTTGCGGTACAGGTTGTCGAGGACGATGTTGTCGTGCACCAGGTAGGACAGCGCCAGCGCATGGTTCCAGCGCCCGAAGGCCTGGACCACGGCCCCGGCCGACACGAGGTCCAACCCCAGGCCGCCGTCCTCCTCGGCCACGGTGATGCCGAAGAAGCCTGCCTCGGCGATCTTGCCGAAGGCTTCTGGCGGCCACCATTCCTCCGCATCCATGCGGGTAGCCAACGGGTACAGCTCGCGGCGGGCGAAGGCGTCTGCGGCTTCGAAGACACGCTGCTGCTCGGCATCGAAACCGTAGGGGTTGCGCACGGGGATGTCGGGGACGTGGTCGTGATGCATGCGTGATCCTCCTGGCCGGGCCGCCGTGCGCGGAGCCGTCATCGACGTGTTTCGGCAGGCATGTATCCCAGCGCGGAGGACGTTAAGTGATCTGTACTCACATTGTCCATAGGGTAAACCGCATCAGTGGTTATACCGGTAAGAGACGAGATCAACGCAACCCCAGTTGACATCAGTTGTGAGTTTGATTCACTATCTGCCTGAAGGGTCGTCATCAGCCCGTCTGACCCTGCTACCCCCCTCCCCGCAAGGAACCCTTCGCCTTGAGCGCACAGACCGGCCGCCGTGCCGCCCATCGGCCTCGACAGGAGAGGATTGACGACATCCTGTCGGCCGCACGCTCGGTGTTCTCGCAGAAGGACTACGAGTCCGCGTCGATGGCCGAGATCGCCGCCCTCGTGGGCGTGTCCGAAGCGGCCATCTACCGCTACTTCGAGAGCAAGCGTCACCTGCTGCTGTGCGTGATCCGGGAGTGGTACCTGGACATGATCAAGGAGAACCGCGAGAAGATCGCAGGGGTCCAGGGAGTGCGCGCCCGCGTGCAATTGCTGATCTGGCAGCACCTGAAGACCATCCGTGACGCGTCCGACCTGTGCCGGCTGTTCTACGCTGAAGTCCGCAGCCGGCCCGACTACGTCGGCAGTGAGCTGCACGCCCTGAACCGAGAGGCCACCGGACTGCTGACTGCCGAAATCGAGAAAGGCATCGCTGCCGGGATGCTGCGGCTGGACATCCCTGTGCGCCTGGTACGCGATCTCGTCTTCGGCGGCATTGAGCACCATGTCGCCGCATTTCTTGCCGGCCGGGGCTCGCTCGACTGCGATGCACTTTCCAACGCGCTGACCCGGCTGGTTTTCGATGGCCTGCAGCCGCCCGGGGCGGGGTCGGCGTCCATCGCCCAGACTGTCGAGCGCCTCGAGCGGGTGGCCGCTCGCCTGGAAGGGGCCCTCGGGCCGAGACCGGCTTGAGGCAGCACCCATGAGCCATTCCCTGCGCCGCCTGCTCATAGCCAACCGGGGCGAGATCGCGTGCCGCATCATCGAGTCGGCGCGCAGGCTGGGCATCCAGACCGTTGCAGTACACCACCGCCTGGACCACCGTGCCCGGCATGTCACGATGGCCGACGCCGCCGAGCTCATCGATGGCGAGACCCCGGTGGCTGCGCACCTGGACCGGAGCCAGCTGATGGCGGTGGCGCAGCGCACGGGCTGCGACGCCGTGCACCCCGGCTACGGCTTCCTGTCCGAGAACGCGGGTTTTGCCGCCGACGTGCAGGCCGCAGGCCTGACCTTCGTCGGACCGCGCGCCGACACCATCCGCCTGATGGGCGACAAGATCGAGGCTCGTGGCTTCGCGGTGAGGCACGGCGTGCCGGTGTCGCCCTCTGTGACGCCCACACAAGACCTGACGCAATTCGTCGCCGCGGCTGGGGCGATCGGCTTCCCCCTGCTCATCAAGGCCGCAGCCGGCGGAGGCGGCAAGGGCATGAGCATCGCCCGAACGCCCGCAGAACTGGCTGCAAGCGCCGCGCTGGCGGCCAGCGAGGCGCAGCGCTACTTCGGTGACAGCCGCATCTACGCCGAGCGCTTCATCGAGCGCCCCCGGCATATCGAGGTCCAGGTCGTGGGCGACGGCCGCGGGCGGGTCATCCACCTGGGTGAGCGCGAATGCTCGATCCAGCGGCGCTTTCAGAAGGTCATCGAGGAGGCACCCGCGGTCGGTCTGGCCGAGGACCTGCGCCAATCCATCATCGAGGCCGCGGTCAAACTGGCCAGCGCTGCCCATTACACCAACGTCGGAACCGTCGAGTTCATCGTCGCCCCTGACGGCCAGTTCTACTTCCTGGAGATGAACACACGGCTGCAGGTCGAGCACCGTGTCACCGAGCGGGTCTGCCACCTCGATCTGGTGGCCCTTCAGCTGGCCCTGGCGGCAGGCCAGGCGCTTCCCGAGCAAGACTCGATCGTGCTGTCGGGACATGCCATCGAGTGCCGGATCTGCGCCGAGGACCCCGAGCGCAACTTCATGCCCGAGACAGGCCGCGTGTTGCGTGCGGTAGCGCCCCACCAGAGCTGGGCTCAGTTCGACAGCGGCCTGATGGACGGGCAGACCGTCGGCACCAGCTTCGACCCGATGCTGGCCAAGCTGATCGTAGCCGGCGCCTCGCGCCAGGAGGCCATCGAGCGCATGTCGCAGGCGCTGCATGACACCGCCATCCTGGGCGTGGGCACCAACCTCGACTTGCTGGGCAGGGTCATGACACATCCTGCGTTCGTCTCGGGCCGGCTGCATACCGGTTTCCTGGCCGAACATGGCTCGGAGCTTCGGACTCCGACGCTGGCGGACGAGGAGCGCAGTGCGGTCCTGCTGGCAGCCGCGATGGCAAGCCCGCCGCTTCGCCGGCTCATCGACGACGTGGCCGAGCCTTATGCGCAGCTCGGCGGCTGGAGAAACTGAGATGGCGATCACCTTGCGCCTGGACGGACGGGAGCATGCGCTTGAGATCGTCGCCCGGCATCCGCAGCTCGTCGTGCGCCTGGATGGCAGGCTCCATGTCCTGGACGCGCCGGGCGCAGAGGCCGGGCCGGCCAGATCCTTGACGATCGATGGCCGCACGATGGGTTTCCACGCCGCCAGCGACGGCCCGCTGGTACATCTGCGCCACGGCGGACGCAGCTTCCGCGTCGACATAGCCGACCCGCGTGACCAGACGCGCAGCCGCGGCGCGGACAGCGACGAGATCGTGGCGGAGATGCCCGGCACATTGCTGCAGTTGCTGAAGGCGGCAGGCGAGGAAGTGGCCGCCGGCGAGACCGTGCTGACCATCGAGAGCATGAAGTTGCAGATGAACCTGGCAGCGCCGCGTGCCGGGCGGATCGCCCGGGTACTGGTCGCCGTCGACCAGACCTTCGACAAAGGGGCCACACTGGTCGTGCTCGAACCCGAGGCCGGAAGCTGAACATGCGCAGGATCGCCTCCACCCTCTCGACAAGCGACGCTGGATTCCGGCGCAACGACGCCCACTACCGCCGCGTGGTGGCAGAACTGCACCAGCGTCAGGATGCGGCGCGCCACCAGCGGCCTCAGCGCGACATCGACCGCCTGCGCCAGCACGGCAAGATGCTGCCTCGCGAGCGGGTCGAGCGCCTGCTCGACCCCGGCACGCCGTTCCTCGAGTTGTCGACCCTGGCCGCCAACATGGACTACGACGGCGAGAGCCCGGGAGCCAGCGCGATCACCGGCATCGGCATCGTGTCGGGGCGCGAGGTGGCGATCCACGCCGACGACAGCTCGGTCAAGGGCGGCGCCTGGTATCCGCTGACGATCAAGAAGATCGTGCGCCTGCTGGACATCGCCATCGAGAACCGGCTGCCCGTAGTGCACCTGTGCGACAGCGCGGGCGGCTTCCTGCAGCAGCAGTCCGACCTCTTCGCGGACCGCCACATGGCCGGCCGGATCTTCCGCAACCAATGCCAGCTCTCGAAGATGGGCGTGCAGCAGCTCGCCCTGGTGTTCGGGCACTGCACCGCGGGGGGCGCCTACGTGCCGGCGCTGTCGGACTACTCGGTGATCGTGCGCGGCATCGGCGCGGTCTTCCTCGGTGGCCCGCCCCTGGTGAAGGCAGCCACCGGCGAGGACGTCGGCTTCGAGGAACTGGGCGGCGCAGACATGCACACCGCCGTCTCGGGCACGTGCGACTACGCAGCCGACAGCGAGGAGGAGGCCCTGACGATCGGCCGTGAGATCGTCGCTCAGTGGCGCCGCCAGCCGCGCTGGAACTGCCAGCGCGAGGCGATCGAGGCACCGTACTACGACCCGCAGGAGCTGTACGGCATCATCCCCGAGAACCCGAAGGCCATCTTCGACATGCGCGAGGTGATCGCACGCATGGTCGATGGCAGCCGCTTCCACGAATACCAGCCCCGCTACGGTACTGCCCTGGTCTGCGGCTACGCCAACCTTCTGGGCTGGAAAGTCGGCATCGTGGCCAACAACGGGGTGCTGTTCAATGACTCCTCGCTCAAGGCGGCCCACTTCATCGAGCTGTGCAACCAGAACGAGACGCCGCTGGTGTTCCTGCAGAACATCACAGGTTTCATGGTCGGGCGCGACTACGAGCGCAACGGCATCACCAAGGACGGCGCCAAGATGATCATGGCGCAGAGCTGTTCGCGGGTACCGAAGTTCACGGTCATGTGCAACGCGTCCTTCGGTGCCGGCAACTACGGCATGTGCGGCCGGGCCTTCGATGCGCGCTTCCTGTTCGGCTGGCCGACTTACCAGATCGCCACGATGGGCGGCGAGCAGGCAGTCAACACACTGGTCGATGTCAAGACGCGCCAGTTGCGCCGCAATGGTGAGGCCGTCGATCCCGCGGTACTGGAGCGGGTGCGCGAAGAGACACGCCGCGGCTACGAGCACCAGGTGTCCGCCTACTTCGCCACGTCGCGCCTGTGGGACGACGGGCTGCTGGACCCCGTGGACACGCGCAGTGCCCTGGGCATGGCCATCACGGCGTCGCTGAACGCGCCGTTGGGCGAACCGGGTTACGGGGTGTTCCGGCTGTGAGCGCGATGCCCACCAGCCATACCACCCTGGCGCAAAGCGACAGCCCGCGGCCCAGGGCGGCGCGGATCTGAACGAAGGAGAAAGCGACCGTGTCAGCCCAGGACCTCACCAATCTGCTGCTGATCGGCATCAGCCAGGGATGCGCCTACGGGCTGGTCGCTCTCGGTTTCGTCCTGATCTACAAGGCCACGGAGATCGTCAACTTCTCGCATGGGGAGTTCATGATGCTCGGCGCCTTCGCTGCGTTGCCGTTGATCGGTCTGTTCGGCTTCTGGATGGGCATCGCCTGCGCCATCCTGGCGATGGCGGTCGTGGGCTTTCTGCTCGACGCGCTGGTGATGCGGCGCATCATTGGAGAGAGCCAGGCCAGCGTGTTCATCCTGACCGTGGCCTTCGGATTCATCTTCCGCTCGCTGGCAGGCATGGCCTGGGGCTGGGATGCGATCCCGTTCCCGAACCACTTCGGCGGCAGCCTGCAGATCGGCGGCCTGGCTGTGCGGCACGACCGCATCGCCATCATCGCCGGCACCGCCCTGCTGTGCCTCGGGCTGTACCTGTTCTTCTCGCGCAGCCGGGTCGGCATCGCCATGCAGGCCGCCAGTCAGAACCAGCTCGCCGCCTACTACATGAGCATCCCGGTGAAGACGCTGGTATCTGTCGTGTGGGCGCTGGGCGCGGCCGTGGCTGCGGCGGCCGGCATCTTCAACGCGCCCTTCACTCAGGTCGACACGCACTTGGGCGCCTTCGGTCTGAAGGCGCTGGCAGGCGCGATCGTCGGGGGCTTCGGATCCATCCCGGGCGCACTGTTGGGCTGCCTGCTGATCGGCGTGCTCGAGCCCTTTGCCGACCTGTACCTGCCCTCGCTGAAAGGCGTGTCGGCGTACATCGTCATGCTGGCGGTGCTGTTCGTCCGGCCCGAAGGCCTGATCGCCCAGACGTTTGCCAAGAAGGTCTGACACCATGCAGGTACTGTTCAAGACCTCCTACGACCCGGACATCGACCACCTGCCCTTCCGGGGCGAGAAGTGGCGCGTGGCGATCGCGGCCGCCGGCCTGCTGCTGGCACCGCTGCTGCTGAACTCCTTCTTGCTGAACCAACTCAGCCTGCTGCTGGTCTACGCGATCGCCGGCATCGGCCTGATGCTGCTGACCGGGTTCACCGGACAGGTTAGCTTCGGCCACGCAGCGTTCCTGGGCATTGGCGCCTACACCTCGTCGGTCCTGATGACCAAGGGCGTGCCGTTCCTTGTCGCGCTGCCAGCCGCAGTGCTCCTGTCGGCCGCCGTCGGGGCGGCGCTGGGCCGCTCGGCCTCGCGCATGCATGGCTTCTACCTGGCCATTGCCACCTTGGTCTTCTCGGTGCTGTTCGAAACGCTGGCGGGACAGTGGGAGCATGTGACCGGAGGCCATGCCGGCATGCAGGTGCCTGCGGTGAAGATCTTCGGCCTGGACTTCTCCGGCAGCGTCGCGCGCTACGGCATCGACCTGCTGTGCTTCGGCCTGGTGCTGCTGGCCAGCGCCAACGTGCTGCGCTCGCCCACAGGCCGGGCGTTCATCTCGGTGCGCGACTCGGAGTTGTCGGCGCGCTGCCTGGGTGTTCACGTCGCCTCGACGAAGATCCAGGCTTTCGCGCTGAGCGCGGGGCTGACCGGCCTGGCGGGGGCGCTGATGGCCAATCACCTTCAGTACCTGTCGCCCGAGTCCTTCGAGGTCAAGGAGTCTCTGCGCCTGTTGCTGATGATCGTCGTGGGCGGCCTGGGTACGCTGCTCGGGCCCATTCTGGGCGCAGCCTTCGTCATGGTGCTGCCGCTGCTGATCCGTGAGGTCCGCAACTTCCTGCCGCCGTCGATCGCCGACCAGCCCGGGCTTGAGCCCCTGGTCTTCGGTCTGATCATCGTCCTCTTCATCCTGTTCGAGCCCGCCGGGCTGGCCGGGCGCTGGGCCAAGTTGCGGCGCCTGATCGAGACCTTCCCCTACTTCCGCGCCGACTCGCTGGTACGGCAGAAGCGTTACCTGAAGACGGAGCGCATGCGATGAAGCGCCTGCAGGTGGAAAACCTGGCTATCCGCTTTGGCGGGGTGAGCGCTCTGGACGGCGTGACGTTCACGGTCGAGCCAGGCGAGATCTTCGCGATCATCGGCCCGAACGGCGCGGGCAAGTCCACCATCTTCAATCTCGTGAGCCGCCTCTACCAACCCAGCCAGGGTCGGATCAGCTACGGCGATGACGACCTGGGCCGCTACGAGACCCATCAACTGGCCGCGCTCGGCATCGCCCGAACCTTCCAGAACATCGAGCTCTTCGAGAACGCCTCGGTCCTGGACAACCTGCTGGTGGGTCGCCACCGCCTGACCCGGCGCAACCTGCTGCGCGAGATGGTCTTCCCGCGCAGCGTGCGAGAGGACGAACACCGCCAGCGCCTGGCCGTGGAGCGCATCATTGACCTGCTGGAACTCGAGGCCCTGCGCTACGAGCTCATCCGGGATCTGCCGTATGGGGCGCGCAAGAACGTCGAGATCGCCCGGGCCCTGTGTGCAGAACCCACGCTGTTGCTGCTGGACGAGCCGGCCTCGGGCCTGAACCCCGAGGAGACCGATGACCTCGGGTTTTGGCTTGACGACATCCGGGCCGAACTTGGCGTCACGATGGTGATGGTGGAACACGACATGGGCCTGGTGAACCGGATGGCCGACCGGGTGCTGGCGCTGCACAACGGCCGCACACTGGCCCTGGGCACGCCCCAGGAGGTGCGCGCCAACAAGGAGGTGCAGACGGCCTACCTGGGGAGCGCGCCATGAGTGCGCCGCTGCTGGAGGTGAACAACCTCGAGACCTACTACGGCCCGATCATGGCCATTCGCGGGGTGAGCCTGAAGGTCAGCCCGGGCGAGATCGTCGCCGTGCTGGGCGCCAACGGTGCCGGCAAGACCACCCTGCTCAAGACTATCTCCGGGGCCCTGAACTGCCGCAAGGGCGAGATCCTGCTGGAGGGCCGGGCGGTTCAGAACCGCGACCCCGACTGGGTGGCCGCGCAGGGCGTGGCGCATGTGCCTGAAGGGCGCGAGGTGTTTCCCTTCCTGACCGTGCGCGAGAACCTGTTGCTGGGCGCCTACCGACGCCGCGATGCGCAGGGCATCGCCGACGACCTGGAGGCTGTCTGCGGCTACTTTCCTGCGTTGAAGGACAGCATGGGCAAGCTGGCCGGGTACCTGTCGGGCGGTCAGCAGCAGATGCTGGCCATTGGGCGCGGCTGCATGTCGCGCCCCCGCCTGATGCTGCTTGACGAGCCCAGCCTGGGCCTGTCGCCGGTGCTGGTGACCTTGATCTTCGAGATCATCCGCCGCCTGAATCAGGAGCGCGGCATCACCGTGCTGCTGGTCGAGCAGAACGCCGTTGTCGCACTGGAAACCTCGAACCGGGCCTACGTGATGGAGGTTGGCGGGGTGGTGATGGACGGTCCGTCAGCCGACCTCGCGCGCAGCGATGACATCCGCGAGTTCTATCTGGGCCACAAGGCCGCCGGCGTCAGGGGCACCAGGCGCTGGAAGAAGCGCAAGACCTGGCGCTGAGGACTGCCCATGCCGACCCTGCGCCCTGACCACCGCGAGTTGATGATCCATCGGATCGACGGCTGCGACACCACACCCAAGCTCTTCCTCAAGAAGGCACTCGAGCGCGGCGAGCGCATCGCCCTGCGCGAGAAGGATATGGGCGTGTGGCAAAGCTACTCCTGGCGCCACTTCCATGCCCGCGCCATGCAGATCGCCTACGGCCTGCGCGCGCTCGGGCTTCAGCGCGGCGATGCCGTCGCCATCCTGGGCGAGGACTGCAAGGAGTGGATCTGGGCCGACATGGGCGCCATGCTGGCGGGCGGCGTGGTCTGCGGCATCTACCCCACCTCGCAACCGCCCCAGGTGCGCTTCTGCCTGGAGGACTGTCGGGCGCGGGTGCTTTTCGTCGAGAACGAGGAGCAGCTCGACAAGTACCTCGAGGTGCGCGACGAACTGCCTGGGATCCTGGCCGTCTACTATTTCGACCGCAAGGGACTGCGCGGCTTCACTGATCCGTTGGTCCACCCCATCGAGGCGCTGTACGACAGCGGGGAGGCGATCTGGGCCCATGAGGGCGGAGCCATCGAGTCACTGGTCGCGGCGGGCCTGCCTGACGATCCCGCGGTCATCGTCTACACCTCTGGCACCACCGGCCGCCCGAAGGGCGCGCTGATCCCGCACAGAGCACTGATGTTCCAGATGACAGCCGCTCCAGAGCATTTCCGCCTCGGCCCCGACGACGAACTGCTCACCTACCTGCCCCTGTGCCACCTGGCCGAGCGCCTGTTCTCGCTCACCCTGCCGCTGGCCACCGGCGCCACCATCAACCTGGCCGAGAGCCCGGCTGCCGTGCCGATGAACCTGCGCGAGTTGTCGCCCACCGTGATCTTCGGCGTGCCGCGCATCTGGGAGAAGTCCTATTCCCGGGTGGTGACGCTGATGTCCGAGGCGGGCTGGCTGGGCAGGCGCCTGTACGCCGCAGCGCTGGCCGTCGGCACCCGGCGAGCGCAGGCTCTGGTGGAAGGTCGCGCGCCCGCGGCGCTCGACGCCCTGCTGTTCCGCCTGGCCGACCGTTTCGTGTTCCGCAACATCAAGGAGCTGCTGGGCCTGGACCGGGCCCGCTTCATGGTCTCTGGCGCCGCGCCCATCTCCGACAGCCTGTTGCGTTGGTACCTGGCCCTCGGGCTGCCGATCGCCGAACTCTACGGGCAAACCGAGACCGGCATCGCCACGATCACGCAGCGCGGCGAGTTCAAGCCGGGCACCGTGGGGCGGCCGCTGCCGGGGGTGGATGTGCGCATCGCCGAGAACGGCGAGATCCTGGTGCGCTCCGACGGCCAGTTCGCAGGCTACCTGAACCAGCCCGAGACCACGGCCCAGACGGTGGTGGACGGCTGGATCCACACTGGCGACGTCGGGCGCCTGGACGCCGACGGCAGCCTGCGCATCACGGACCGGATCAAGGACATCATCATCACGGCCGGTGGCAAGAACATCACGCCCAGCCTGATCGAGAACGAGCTCAAATACTCCGCCTACATCTCCGACAGCGTGGTCATTGGCGACCGACGCTCCTTCCTCACGGCGCTGATCATGCTGGACAAAGAGAACGTCGAGCACCATGCGCAGGCACAGGGCATCCCGTTCACGGACTACCGCTCGCTGTGCGCCCGCCCCGAGATCGTCGCGCTGATCGACAGCGAGCTGGCACGCGTGAACACCCGGTTTTCGTCGGTGGAGCAGGTCAAGCGCTTTCGCTTGATCGACGTGCTCCTGACCGCCGACGACGAAGAGCTGACGCCCACGATGAAGCTCAAGCGCAACATCGTCAGTCAGAAATACAGGGCGCTGATCGACGAGATGTATGCCGCCGGCACCTCGGCACGCCCTGCCGACCCACAGGAGAAAGCACGATGAGACAACTGGCCCTACTTCTGAGCGCGGCCTTCGCGCTCGCTTCATCCCCCGCCACCACCGTGGCGCAGACGCGCGGCGTCAGCGCCAACTCGATCAAGATCGGCACCGTCACCGACTTGTCTGGTCCGCTGGCAAGTTGGGGCGTGTCCGCCACCAACGGCATCCGAATGCGTTTTGACGAGGCGAACGCTGCGGGCGGCATTCACGGCCGGCGCATCGAATTCATCGTCGAGGACATGCAGTACCAAATCCCCAACGCCATCCGGGCATCGAACAAGCTGATGACCTCCGACCAGGTCTTCGCATTCATCGCCACCTTGGGAACGCCACCCAACAACGCCATCATGAAGAGCGTGATGGACGCCGGCTTCCCGTACCTGTTCCCCCTGTCGGCCGGACTCCAGATGTCCGAGCCGCCACACCCATTGAAGGTGCCCTTCCTGCTCAACGACCGCGACACGATGCGCGGGGCGGTGCGCTACATCACCGAGCAACGCGGGGTCAAGCGCATCTGCTACCAGGTGATGGCCAATGACTACGGCGCCGAGGTGGAGAACGGCATCACCAGCGCCGCCGAGAAGCTCGGCTTGACGGTCACCGCTTCGGGCAAGCACCGGCCGACGGAGACCGAGTTCACGGCTGCCGTGCTGCAACTGCGCAATTCCGGCTGTCAGGCGCTGTTCATTGGCGCCGTGGCGCGGGACGCCACCCAGATCTACACCGCCGTGCGTGCGGCTGGCTGGGATGTGCCGGTGATTTCTGCCCTGGGGGCACTCGTCCCGCCAGTGGCCGAAAACCCCGCCATGGAAGGCTTCTACACAGCCGCACCCTTCTACTTGGTCGACTTCAGGGGCCTCAGGGCCACCCAGCCCGCGGTCGCCGACTGGGCGGAGCGCTACAAGGCGCGATTCAACATCGAGCCTTCGCCGCAGGCGGTCATCGGCTACACCATGGCCGACGTGACGGTTCGGGGCTTGCAGCAGGCCGGGCGTGAGCTGACGCCCCAGTCGCTGATGGCGGCCTTCCCGGCGCTCGGCGTCTACCGCGACCCCTTTGGCGGACCGGACGTGAAGACCGCTGGCGCCAAGCACTTCGGCGCGGAGTATTCCGTGCTGTCTCAGGTCAAGGGTGGCCGCTGGGTAGTCGCGGCCCCCCGGCTGCCGTTCTGATGCACGACCGGCCCGGGCCAGGCCCGAACCCAACGCATCCGGCCGGCTGCACGCCCATGCCGCTGCCACCGCAAGGCCCGCAGCGGGTGGTGATCGTGGGTGGGACTGCGGGCATCGGTCTGGCCTGCGCCCACCGCCTGGCCACCGCAGGCACCCGCGCGATCGCCCTGGTGGGCCGCAGCGCCGAGCGGGGCACGAAGGCTCAGGCGGAGCTGCGCGCCGCACATCCGGGGCTTGACGTGCGATTCCTGCGGGGCGACGGCGCCGACGCGCCGCAGGCCATCGCCGTCGTCCAGGAGGCCACCGGCCACTTCGGCGGCCTGGACGCGCTGGTGAGTTGCGCCGGGGGCGACGTGATGCCCCGCCTGCTTGCCAAGGTGGCCACGCACGAGGTGATGCCGATGCTGGCGCAGGTGGCCGCCTGCGTCATCTTGCCCGCACGGGCCGCCTACGAGGTGATGCGCGCCCAAGGCGCCGGGGCGATCGTGTGCGTCGCCTCCGACGCCGGCAAGATTGCCACGCCCGGCGAGAGCGTCATCGGCGCGGCCATGGCGGCCATCGCGATGTTCTGTCGCGGCATGGCCATCGAGGCCAAGCGCGACGGCGTCCGCGTGAACTGCGTCACACCGAGCATCGTGCAGGGTACCCCGCTGTACGACCGCCTGCAGCAGGACGCCTTCTCGCAGCGCCTGTTCGCCAAGGCCGAGGCGCTCGCCAGCCTCGGGGTGGCCACCGCAGACGATGTCGCCGAACTGATCGCCTTCCTGGCCGGCCCGGCCTCGGCCCGGATCACGGGCCAGACCGTCAGCGTCACGGGCGGCATCTCGGCGGCTTGAACGGCGGCTTGAACGGCGGCTGGAGCGACCCCCAAGGAATTGCGGCGCCATCACTCGTCATGCCGATGAGCAGCATCATGACAAGTTGTCCACTTTGGACTCTTACAGTGATAAGCTTTGACCCATGAAGACGCTGTCCGTTGCCGAACTGAAGGCCCAGTTCTCCGAGGTGCTGACCCAGATGGCCGCCGACGGTGAGCCCGTGGCCATCAGCTTTGGGCGCCGCAAAGAGAAGGTGGCGGCCATCGTGCCGTATCGGCTGCTGCAAGCGCCTCGACCACGCGTGCTGGGCTTGCTGCAGGGTCGCGCCCGGTTCAAGCTTCACAAGGACTTCGCCCTGAGCGACGAAGAGTTTCTGAGCGCATGAAGCTGCTGCTGGACACGCACACCTTTCTCTGGGCAGCTTTTTCTCCACGCAAGCTGAGTGCGCGGGCCCGATCGGCCCTGATCGACCAGGAGAACGAGGTCGCCGTCAGCAGCCTGTCGTTCTGGGAGGTCTCGTTGAAGTTTTCGCTGGGCAAGATCACCCTGGAAGGGTGCACGCCTGACGAATTGCCCACGGTGGCGCAGGAGATGCAGTTTGCGATTCTGCAAACCGACGCCACCGACATGGCGTCGTTCCACGCCCTTCCCAGGACGACACACAAGGACCCTTTCGACCGCATGATCATCTGGCAGGCCATCCGCCAGGGACACGCGCTGGTGTCCAAGGATGGGCAATTCGCACCGTACCAAGAGCACGGTCTGAGGGTACTGTGGTGATCTCTCTGCGTGCGACAGTCGCAGAGGATCACCCTGTTCGATCGCCTTGATGGACCCGGTCTGGCAGACCACATAGGCTTCAATAGGCCCACTCGTACGAATCGCACGATTCGTCCATAATTTCTTGACCTCAACACTTTCCACCCCACGAACAGGACCATGCGAACCTACTCCGCCAATGAAGCCAAGACCCACTTCGGTGAGTTTCTCGACGACGCCCAGCGCGCCCCCGTGCGCGTGATGCGGCGTGATCGGCTGGTAGGCGTGATGGTCAGTGCGCAGGACTACGAGGCCATGCGGGCGTTCTACGCGGACCGATTGCGCCACACCATGGACCGCGTGGCCGACCAGGCGGCCGCTGCCGGCCTGACCGAAGAGACCTTGGCCGAGTTGCTGGCCGATGAGACCTGAAGGGCTTGCGCGGGTCGTCATCGACACCAACGTCTGGATCAGCGCATTTCTGGTGCGGTCCGGCACGGCTGCCCAGGCCGTGCGCCGCTTGTTGGAACTTCGGCGCCCTTGCTTCAGTGAAGCGACCTTCACGGAGCTGGAGAGCCGGTTGTGGAAGCCCAAGTTCGACCGCTATCTGAACCTGGAAGATCGGCGCGCCCTCCTCCACGATGTGCAGGCCCTGGCGCATTGGGTGGAGGTGCCCCGTGAAGTGGCGGCTCAGGCATGGTGCGGAGATGCGGGCGACGACAAGTTCATCCACACTGCTTTGGCCGCCCGCGTTCCCTGGCTGGTGACGGGCGACCTGGACCTGCTGTCGGTGCAGCCGCTCCAGGGTCTGCAAATTCTCACGCCGGCAGACGCCTTGGCTGAGATGAACGCTGGTTGAGTTCTCACCCCCCCACATCCACAAACCGCCAGGTGTCGCGCATGAAGGGGTGGCGCCAGTAGTGGCGCGTCCAGGGCTGCACCAGGTCGTTGGCGATGCCGTGACCGTGCACCTTGTAGGGCAGGTAGGCGGTGAGCAGGTCCTTGGCCTGGCGCATCAGGGCCTCGCGCTCGGGGCCGTCGGGCAGGCGCTGCTGGCGTTCGTACAGCCGGTCGAAGGCCTCGAGCCTGAAGCGCGGATCGTTGGACTCGCTGGCGTTCGGGCCGTAGGCGATGCCCAGGAAGAAGCCGCCGTCCGGTGAGCCCGCGCCCCAGGAGTAGCCCCACATCATCAGCGTGCCGGCCCGGCTCTTCTTCAGCAGCTCGGGCCAGGTGGAGATGTCGAAGCGCATCCTCAGGCCGATGCGGTCCATGGAGCGCTTCCACAGCTCGTTGGACAGCCGGTCGCGCTGCGAGCCCATGGAGGCCATCACCAGCTCCAGCGGGCGGCCGCCGGGCTGCTCGCGCCAGCCGTCGCCGTCGCGGTCCACGTAGCCGTGCAGGTCCAGCAGGGCCTGCGCGCGCGCCGGGTCGAAGCTGCTCATCTCGCTGCGGTAGGCCGCGTCAAACCCGGAGGTGAAGGGCGGGATGGTGGACTGCGCCAGCATCGCCTGGCCCCCCAGCACCTGCTCGATGTAGCGCGCACCGTCGAAGGCCAGGCCGATGGCGCGGCGCAGCGCCACCTTCTCCGGCGTGTAGCCGCCCACCAGGGGATGCTCCATGAAGAAGAAGCTCATGCTCATCATGGGCTGCAGGCTGCGCTGCAGCGTGACGCCCTTCTTCTTCAGGAACGGGGCCAGCTCGCCCCCCGGCGCCGCCAGGCGGACGAAGTCTCCCGGCACGGCCAGCCAGTGGTAACTGCCGTTGAGAAACGACAACCAGCGCGGCTGCGACTCTTCCACGATGTCCACCTGCACCTCGTCCACCAGGGGCAGGGTGCGGCCGGCCAGGCTGCGGGCGATGGGCTGGGCCAGCGCGGCGTCGGCGCCGTGGGCCGCAGGCGTGCCGTCGTACACCGTGCCGCGGTAGCCGGGGTTGCGCTCCAGCACGATGCGCGAGGCCCGGCGCCAGCTCTTCAAGCGGAAGGCTCCCGTACCCACGGGGTGCGCGCCGATCTCCGGGCCGTAGAACTCCACCACCTCGCGCGCCACCGCGCCGGCAATCGCGGGGTCGGCCAGCAGGTAGACGAAGCGCGGGTTGGGCTCGCCCAGCACCAGGCGGAAGGTGTAGCGGTCCAGCGCCTTCAGTCCCTCCACCTCGGCGTCGTAGTCAAAGGGCTGGCGCGTCTTGAGCGCGCGCTCGCGCACGGCGGAAAGTCCCGGCAGCTTGGCCGTCTCGAAGAGGTACAGGTCGCTGGAGTTGTACTGCGGGTCATAGAAGCGCTTGATGGCGTAGACGTAGTCCTGCGCCACCAGTTCGCGCCGCCGTCCCTTGAAGGCCGGGTCGTCGGCAAAGAAGATGCCCGGGCGCAGGCGGACGGTGATCGTGCGGCCGTCGGCGGAGATGTCCGGCAGGGCCGCAGCCGTCTGCGGCACCAGGCGCACCGGGCGCGCCAGGTAGTCGTAGGCCAGCGGCGCTTCCAGGATCTGCGCAATGATGGCCGTGGAGTAGGCGTCGCTGTTGGTCTGGGTGGGGTCGAAGCTCGACTCCGGTGCCGGAAAGGCGATGCGCAGGGTCTTGCGGGGAGCGGCGGCCACCGCCAGGCCCGCCTCGGCGGCCAGCGTCGAGGCCGCGGCGCCTTGCAGCAGACGGCGGCGCTTCATCAGCGGTTCTGGCGGTCTACGGCTTCTGTCCCGGCGCGCGCGCCAGGTCAATGTCCACCCTGTGCCACCACTCGTTCCAGAAGGTCGGGCGCCGGTAGCCCTGCACCCAGGGTTGCAGCATGTCGTTGGTGAAGCGGTGCACCGTGACCTTGTAGGGCATGTAGGCCACCGAGATCAGCTTGGCCTGGCGGAACAGTTCGTCGCGCTCCGGGCTGTCGGCGATGACCTGCATGCGCTCGTAGACCCTGTCGAACTCGGCGCTCCTGAAGCGCGCCAGGTTCTGGCTGCCGGCCTGCGGCCCGTACAAGCGCGCCAAGGCCCCCTGGCCGTCCGACCCCGCCGCCGAAGACCCCAGCGTCCACAGCATCAGCTTGCCGGCCCGTGCCGCTTTCAGCTGCTCGGGCCACTTGCCGGGGAAGAACTTCACGCGGATGCCGATGCGCTGCATGTTCTTCTTCCACAACTCATCGAACTGCCGGCTGAGCTGGTCCGGCTGCGTGGCCACCTCCAGGGTCAGGGGCTTGCCGTCGGGCTGGTCGCGCCAGCCGTCGCCGTCCTTGTCCACATAGCCGTGCAGGTCCAGCAGGGCCTTGGCGCGTGCGGGGTCGAAGTCGCCGTTCTCGCTCTTGAACCGGGGGTCGTAGCCCGTGGTGTGCGGCACCACGACGGATTGCGCCGGCACGGCCTGGCCACGGCGGATGACGCGGATCTCGCGCTCGACGTCCATGGCCAGGGCGATCGCCCGCCGCAGCGCGATGCGCTCGGGGGTGTAGCCGCCCACCACGGGGTCTTCCATGTTGAAGTAGGTGAAGGCAGCGTCGGGGTTGAGCCCGCGGTAGAGCTGCACGCCCCGCCGCGCGAGGTTGGGGGCGAGCTTGCCATTGGGCACGGCCTGGTTCGCAAACTCCAGCGGCACGCTGACGAAATCGATCTGCTCGTTCAGGAAGGACAGCCAGCGCGGCTGGGACTCCTCGATGATGGAGACCTCCACCCGGTCGATCATGGGCAGCTTGCGGCCCTTGAAGCGGGCCAGGATCGCCTGACCCTCGGCGTCATCGGCCGCGGGCTCGGCGTCGTAGAGCACCTCGCGGTAGTGGGGGTTGCGCTCCAGCACGATGAGCGAGCTGCGCCGCCACTGCACCATCCTGAAGGGCCCGGTGCCCACCGGGTGGGCGGGGATGGCCTCGCCGTACTTCTCCACCACCTCACGCGCCACCGCGCCGAAGAGGTCGCTGGCGGCCAGGCTGTCGAGGAAGCGCGGCCGCGGCTCCTCCAGCTTGTACTGGATGGTGTGGCGGTCCAGGGCGCGAAGGCCCTCGATCTCGGTGTCGTAGTCGAAGGGCTTCTTCTCCTTGAGCGCCTTGTCGCGCAGCGCCGCCAGGCCGATGTACTTCTGGTCCAGCACGCCGGCCACCACCGGGCTCTTGTTGGCGGGGTCGGCAAAGCGCTTGATCGCGTAGACGAAATCCTGCGCCGTGACCTCGCGCTTCTGGCCGCCAAAGGCGGGATCGTCGGCGAAGTAGATGCCCTTCTTCAGCCTGACCGTCCAGGTGCGGAAGTCTGGCGAGTGCTCGGGCATGCCGTCGGCGATCAGCGGCTTGATCCTGGCCGGGCGGGCGAGGTGGTCGTAGGTGTAAAGCGCCTCGAAGATGTGGGTGGTGATGACGCGCGAGTACAGGTCGACGATGCGCGCGGGATCGAAGCCCGTCTCGCCCGCGTTGAAGGCATAGCGCAGGACCTTCTGGCCCGGGGCGGCGGGCTTGATGGATTCGCGCTCGGCCGCCGGCGCGAACACGGCGGGCGCCGCCTTGGGCTGGGCCAGGGCGGGGGTGAACGCCAGGGCCAGGCCTGCGGCGCCCAGGGCGGCCAGGGCCCTCCAGCCGGTCGACACCTGGCCCGCCGCCCGGGCCGTTGAAGCAACACGTCTGCGCACGGCTGTCATGGGGGGCTCACTTTCCGGCGCGCTCGCGCGCCTGCACGTCCAGGTCCACGTACTTGAAGAAATCCCGCACGAAGAGGTTGCGGTGGTAGCCCTGCACCCACGGATGGTGCAGGTCGGTGCCGATGCGGTGGGCGTGGATCTTGTACGGCATGTAGCTCACCATCAGGCGCTTGGCCTCGTCCATCAGCGCCAGGCGTTCGGGGCCGTCGGGCAGCAGGCGCTGCGCCTCGTAGGCCCGGTTGAAGGCGGGCAGGTTGAAACGGGCATGGTTGGCGCCGCCCTTGTTGGGGCCGTAGCCCAGGGCCAGGAAGGTGTCGCCATCGGGCGCGCCCGCACCCCAACCCACGCCCCACATCATCAGCTTGCCGGCACGGCTGCTCTTCAGGTTCTCGGGCCACTTGGCCGTCTTGAACTCGATGCGCACGCGCAGCGCGTCCATGTTCTTCTTCCACAGTTCGATGAGCTGGCGGCTGGTCTGGTCGGGCTGGGTGGCGTACTCCAGCACCAGGGGCTGGCCGTCAGGCTGGTCGCGCCAGCCGTCGCCGTTCTTGTCCACGTAGCCATGCAGGTCCAGCAGCGCCTGGGCCTTGGGCAGGTTGTACTCGCTCATCTCGGACTTGAACGCCGGGTCGTAGCCGTAGGTCTGCGGGCCGATGGGGCTCTGGCCGGGAATGGCCTGGCCCTTGCGCACGAGGCGGATCTCCTTGTCCAGGTCCACCGCCAGCGAGATGGCGCGGCGCAGCGCCACCTTGTGCGGCTCGTAGCCGCCCACCACGGGATGCTCCATGGCGAAGTAGCTCAGCGCCACGTCAGCCCGGGGGTAGCGCACCATGCCCACGCCCTGACGGGCGAGGTTGGGCGCCAGCCGGTTGTGGGGCGCGGCCAGGGTGGCAAACTCGGCCGGCACGCCCTCCAGCAGATCCTGCTCGGCGTTCAGGAACGACAGCCAGCGCGGCTGCGCCTCCTCCACCACCGAGATCTGCAGCCGGTCCACCAGGGGCAGGCGCCGGCCCTTGAAACGCTGGGCCACCTCCTGCAAGCGGGCATCGCCCGGGGGCGCAGTCTCGTTGTAGAACACCTCGCGGTAGTTCGGGTTGCGGGCCAGCACGATGCGCGAGCTGCGCTTCCAGTCGGCGTTGACCAGCCGGAACGGCCCGGTGCCCACCGGGTGCTCACCGATCTTGTCGCCATAGAGCTCCACCACCTCGCGCGCCACGGCGCCCACGAACGAGCCGTCTGTGAAGTTGTAGAGAAAGCGCGGGTTGGGCTCGGCCAGCTGGACGCGGAAGGTGTAGCGGTCCAGCGCCTTCAGGCCTTCCACTTCCCGGTCGTAGTCGAAGGGCTTCTTCGCGGCGATCAACTCCTTGCGCAACTCCGACAGGCCCAGGATCTTGGCGTTCTCCAGGATGTAGAGGTTGGCGCTCTTCCAGCGCGGGTCGTAGTGGCGCTTGATGGCGTAGACGTAATCGTCCGCGGTGAGCTCGCGCTTGGCCCCCTTGAAGGCGGGGTCGTCCGAGAAGAAGATGCCGGGCTTGAGGCGGAAGGTGAAGGTGCGAAAGTCGGCCGACACCTCGGGCATCTCGGCCGCGGTGTTGGGCCGCATGCGCGCCGGCGAGGCCAGGAACTCGAACTCCAGCGGAGCCTCCAGGATGGCGCCCACCACGGTGCGCGAGTACAGGTCGGAGATCTGCGCCGGGTCGAAGCTGCTCTCGGCCACGGGAAACGCGTAGCGCAAGGTCTTGCTGACGGCCCCGGCCGCCGGCTGGGCACCGGCCGTCGCGGGTGCGACCGCGGCGGCCAAGCCCATGCACACCGCCCCGGCCCACAGCAGCCACGGCAGGCCGGGCGATCGCGCCGAAGTGATGGCAGGCAGGCGGTGTCTGGACACACCGGGCAGTCTAGCGGCGCACCAAAGACCCGGGCCGGCGGGCACCAGGGCTTCCACCAGGGCTTCTACACTCCGGCACGAACCCCCCCTCACCAGGAGCGACTCAACGATGGCCGCCTACATCCTGCGGCGCCTGTGGCAGATGGTGCCGACGATCCTCGGCGTCGTGCTGCTGGTGTTCTTCCTCTTCAAGTACTTCGGCGGCGACCCGGCCGAGATCCTGGGCGGCCTGAACGCCACGCCGGAACAGATTGCCGCCATCCGCCAGCAGCTGGGCCTGGACCAGCCGGTGTGGGTGCAGCTGGGCCTGTACCTCAAGAGCATCGTCACCTTCGACTGGGGCAAGAGCTGGGCCACCAACGAGGCGGTGAGCAACCTCTTCGCTTCGCGCCTGCCCGCCACGCTGACGGTGATGCTGCCCATCCTGGTGCTGGACGTGCTGCTGGCGCTGCCCATCGCCATGTGGGTGGCCTACCGCCGCGGCTCGCTGGCCGACCGCACGCTGATGGTCATCACCACCGTGGCGCTGTCCATCAGCTTCCTGGTCTACATCATCGTGGGCCAGTACCTGTTCGGCTTCCAGCTCGGCTGGTTCCCGGTGCAGGGCTGGAGCGACAACGTCTGGACCAACCTCGTCACCTACGTGCCGCTGCCGGTGCTGCTGGCGGTGATGGTGGGCCTGGCGCCGCAGACCCGGCTGTACCGCAGCTTCTTCCTGGATGAACTGGGCCACGACTACGTGCGCACCGCCCGCGCCAAGGGCCTGACCGAGAACACGGTGATGTTCCGGCACGTGCTGCGCAACGCGATGATCCCCATCCTCACCAACATCGGGCTGTCGCTGCCGGGCGTGTTCGTGGGCTCGTTCCTGATCGAGGTGTTCTTCTCCATCCCCGGCCTGGGCCGGGAGATCCTGCTGGCGGTGAACCGCAGCGACTACCCCGTCATCCAGGCCATCGCCGTGTACCTGGCAGTGCTGACGATGGTGATCAACCTCATCGTGGACGTGATGTTCAAGCTGGTCGACCCCCGGGTGGTGCTGAAATGAGCGCGGCTGGAATGAACCCCGCCGCCTCCGCCGCTTCCTCGGCCCCCATCGAGAAGTCCGAAGGCGTGTGGCACGCCGCCTGGCGCCGCTTCAAGGCCGACCGCGTGGGCCTGGTCTCGGCCCTCATCGTGCTGGCCTTCCTGGGGCTGGTGCTGCTGGCCTCGCTGGGCCTGGTGGCCAAGAACTGGCAGGCCGAGGTGGGCGTGGCCAACGCGCCGCCTACCTTCATCGGGCCGAAGCCGCCCGAGGCCACGGGCACCATCGAGGTGCCCAAGGGCCCGAACGTGGACCTCTCGGCCGTGGACCCGCTGGCCCCGCGCTACGCCGAGATCGAGGAAGCGGCCAAGAAGTACCGCACCACCGAGACGGCCAAGGCCGAGACCCTGCCCCTGGGCGGTGACCGCCTGGGCCGCGACGTGCTGGACAAGGCGATCAAGGGCACGCAGATCTCGGTGTTCGTGGGCGTGCTGGCCGCCGTGCTGGCCACGCTGATCGGCACCGTGCTGGGCGCGCTGGCCGGCTTCTTCGGCGGCAAGGTGGGCGACTTCCTGGAGTGGCTGTACAACGTCTTCGAGGCCATTCCGGGCATCCTGCTGATCTTCGCGTTTGCCGCGGTGTTCGGCCGCGGCATCGGCACCGTGGTGCTGATCCTGGGGCTGGCGGGGTGGACGGGGCTGTACCGGCAGGTGCGGGCCGAGTTCATGAAGCACGGCTCGCGCGAGTATGTGCGTGCGGCCGAGGCCATCGGCGCCTCCGCGTGGAGCCGCATGTTCAAGCACATCCTGCCCAACATCAGCCACGTCATCCTGGTGCGCATGAGCCTGCTGGTGGTGGGCTTCATCAAGAGCGAGGTCATCCTGTCCTACCTGGGCCTGGGCGTGGGCGTGGAGGATGTCTCCTGGGGCACCATGCTGGCCGAGGCGCAGAGCGAGCTGATCCTGGGCCACTGGTGGCAACTGGCCGCGGCCACGCTGTTCATGGCCGTGTTCGTCACCGCGTTCTCGCTGATGGCCGACGCCGTGCGCGACGCGCTGGACCCGAAGCTGCGGGGGCTGGAATGAGCACGGCTGGAGACACCCACATGCTGCTGAGCATCCGTGACCTCAAAGTCGCCTTCCGCATGGGGCGCGTGGACGGCGTGGCGCAGCGCGCCGATGCCGTGGGCCGGGGAAACCAAGGCGTGAGCTTCGACATCCCCGAGAACACCATCGTCGCCCTGGTGGGCGAATCGGGCTCGGGCAAGAGCGTCACCGCCATGTCCATCGTGAACCTGCTGCCCGACAACGCCGAGCGTTCGGGCCAGGTGCTGTGGCAGGGGCGCGACCTGCTCAAGGCCTCGCTGGCCGAGCTGCAGACGCTACGCGGGCGCGAGATCGCCTGCGTCTTCCAGGACCCGATGTCCTCGCTGAACCCGGTGTTCACGGTAGGCGCGCAACTGGCCGAGCCGCTGATCAAGCACATGGGGATGTCCAAGTCTCAGGCCTGGAAGCGCGCCGAGGCCCTGCTGGCCGAGGTGGGCATCCCCGAGCCGGCGCGGCGCATGGCGTCGTACCCGCACGAGATGTCGGGCGGCCAGCAGCAGCGCGTGATGATCGCCATGGCGCTGACCTGCGAGCCCAAGCTGCTGATCGCCGACGAGCCCACCACGGCGCTGGACGTCACCATCCAGCGCCAGATCCTGGAGCTCATCGGCAAGCTCAAGACCACGCGCCGCATGAGCGTGCTGTTCATCAGCCACGACCTGGGCGTGGTGGGCGAGGTGGCCGACCACGTGGTGGTGATGCGCAACGGCCTCATCCGCGAGCAAGGACCGGTGGCGCAGATCTTTGCCAGCCCCCAGGACGACTACACCCGCGCCCTGCTGGCCTGCCGCCCCAGCCTGGAAGGCAACCCGGCGCGGCTGATGGTGATCGACGACCATATCGCGCAACAAGCCGCGCAGCAGGCCGGCGCCGCCGCCCCCGTGGCCCAGGCCCAGCCCAAGGACCCCAACGCCCCCGTGGTGCTGGAGGTGCGCTCGCTGGCCAAGAGCTTCTGGTTGAAGAGAGGTGTCTTCGGCAAGCGCGAGTTCAAGGCGGTGCAGAACGTCAACTTCCAGCTGCGGCGCGGCCACACGCTGGGCGTGGTGGGCGAATCCGGCTCGGGCAAGACCACCATGGGCCTGACCCTGCTGCGCCTGCACGAGCCCACCGGCGGCGAGGTCATCTTCGACGGCAAGAACCTGCTCAAGCTGTCCGACCGCGAACGCCAGGCCCTGCGCCGGCGCATCCAGATCGTCTTCCAGAACCCGTACGCCAGCCTCAACCCGCGCTTCACCATCGGCCAGACGCTGATCGAGCCCATGGAGATCCACGGCATCGGCGCCAGCACCGCCGAGCGCGAGCAGCGCGCGCGCGAACTGCTGGCCAAGGTGGGCCTGGACGACCGCGCCTTCGGCAAGTACCCGCACGAGTTCTCCGGCGGCCAGCGCCAGCGCATCGCCATTGCGCGCTGCCTGACCCTCAACCCCGAGGTGCTGGTGCTGGACGAAGCCGTCTCGGCGCTGGACGTCTCCGTCCAGGCCCAGGTGCTGAACCTGCTCAAGGACCTGCAGGACGAATTCGGCCTGTCCTACGTCTTCATCAGCCACGACCTGGCCGTGGTGCGCTTCATCAGCGACGAGGTGCTGGTGATGAAGGACGGCGTGGTGGTGGAACAGGCCAGCGCCCAGGAGATCCTGGCGCACCCCAAGCAGGAATACACCCAGAAGCTGCTAGCGGCCATTCCGCGGGGGTACCGGGCGGCGGCGTGAGGGGGCCATGGCTGGCGCGCGCCTGCAGGGGCGCGCCCAAGGATTCAAGAGGCATCGATGTCCAGCGTGGAAAACAAATGGTGGTTCATTGCCATCGTCTCGGCCGGCAGCGCCGTGCTCACACAGCTGCTCTTTCTGGCCGCCGGACTCAGCATTACCGCCTCTGGCTGGGCCCTGGTGATCTTCGCGCTGTGCGTGAGCGCCCTCTTCCGGCTGGTGTCCTTCCTGGGCTGGCTGGCCGTCCTGGCCATAGCACCTGGGCTTGCAGCGCGGCGATAGGCCCGTCGTTGCCCCGCAGGTCCGCGGTCAAGGCGGTGGCCCGGGGGATCTCATCCAGGGTGTAAATATATCCTTTACACTTTCCCATGTGATCGAGTCATTCAGGCACAAGGGCCTTCAGGAACTCTTCGAGAAGGGTTCCAGCCCGAAGATTCAGAAGGCTCTTGTGGAGCGGGTTTTGCGCCGCCTGGATGCGATCGATACCGCCAAGTCACCAGAGGCGTTGAACGTGCCAGGGTTTGACTTTCACGGCCTGCAGGGCAAGCCCAAGCGCTACAGCGTCCACGTCAACGGGCCGTGGTGCATCACCTTTGAGTGGCAGGGCGAAAACGCCGTGAAGGTCGATCTTGAGAACTATCACTAGGAGTCTGTGATGCGCAATCGTCCACCTACCCACCCTGGAGCCCTGTTGCGGGAAGACGTATTGCCAAGCCTGGAGGGGCAATCCGTGGCGAGTTTTGCACGCGCCTTGGGGGTTTCGCGCCAGACGCTGCACTCGGTGCTGGCCGAGCGCAGCGGAATCTCGGCGGAGATGGCTCTGCGCCTGGGCGCTTTGCTCGGCAATGGCGCTCAGCTTTGGCTGGACATGCAGTCGAAGTACGACCTGTGGCAAGCGCATTCCAAGCTGCGCGACGTGATTGATCGGATGAAGCCGTTGCGGTCATCTGCAGTGTCCTGACTGGAGCAGCCCATGGCCGCAGATGGCGAACACCGCGGCCCCCTCGCATGGGTCCAGCGCTGCCCCAACCCCATGCCAGGCCCCAGCGAGATCGAGATCAGGCCGCTGTACGAGATGGATGATCTGTGCTGAACCTGTGAAGGAAATCCAACATGCAGCACACCCTCCTTGGCGGTCTTTCTGGAGGTCTGCAAGGAAAAGGGCATCGAGCCGCGCCGCCACTACTCCGGCAAGTTCAACCTTCGAATTCCGCCAGAACTTCATGAGCGCCTGGCGATTGCCGCACAGGCCGAAGGCAAGAGCTTGAACACGCTGGCGCAGGAAGCATTGGCTCAGCGCGTCGCGGCCTGAGGCGCAGGCAGGCCGCTACATCTGGTCCAGCGGGCTGCGCACCCCGCGTCCGCCCCGGTTGAGCACATGGGTGTAGATCATGGTGGTGGACACGTCCGCGTGGCCCAGCAGTTCTTGCACGGTACGGATGTCGTAGCCAGCCTGCAGCAGGTGCGTGGCAAAGCAGTGGCGCAGCACGTGAGGCGAGCAGGGTTTGACGATGCCGGCGCGCCGCGCCGCGGTGGACACCGCCTTCTGCACCGAGGCTTCATGCAGGTGGTGCCGCCGCACGACGCCTGAGCGCGGGTCTGCCGACCGCACGGCACTGGGAAACGCCCATTGCCAGCCCCAGGCGCGCGGCATGGCGGGGTGCTTGGCCGCCAGCGCATCGGGCAGCCAGACTTCGCCAAACCCCTCGGTCAGATCCTGCTGGTGCAGCGCCCGGGCCTGGCCCAGCTGCTGCTGCAGAGGCGCGATCAGGTTCTCGGGCAGCACGGTCACGCGGTCCTTGCCGCCCTTGCCGTCGCGCACCACCAGTTCGCGCTGCTCGAAGCCGATGTCCTTCACCCGCAGGCGCAGCGCCTCCAGCAGCCGCATGCCCGTGCCGTAGAGCAGGGCGGCCACCAGGCCCATGGTGCCGCTGAGTTCGCCCAACAAGGCACGCACCTCGGAGGGCGTCAGCACCACGGGCAGGCGACGCTGGGTCTTGGCCGCCACCACCTCCTGCAGCCACGGCAGCTCCAACTGCAGCACATCGCGGTACAGGAACATCAACGCCGAGCGGGCCTGATTCTGCGTGGAGGGCGCCACCGTGCGATCCACGGCCAGGTGGGTGAGAAAGGCCGCCACCTCTGGCGCGCCCAACTCGCGCGGGTGGCGCCGCCCATGGAAGCGGACGAAGCGCCGGGTCCAGTCGACGTAAGCCTCTTCGGTGCGGATCGAATAGTGCCGCACACGGATGGCGCGGCGCAGCGCGTCCAGCAGGCGAGGCGGGGACGTGGGCGGGGCACTTTGATCTCCTGCCGAGGCCTGTTTGGGATCCGCCGTCGATGGAACGTCGGATGGAAGTCTTTTCCAATTCAGGTATGAGCCTGGAGCGACCTGACTTTGGTGGCGCGCGGAGCGCCAATCGGTTGTAGACCGAGCCAGTGTATTGGGCTGCTGGTCCTTGTCACTT
>JAJTDM010000168.1 GCA_021300575.1 Rubrivivax sp. | reverse complement strand
GCAGTGCGGCGGCCGGGTGTTGCGCCGCGTCGCCGCCGGCCACCCGGCAGCGGCACGCGAGCGCCCGCACCGCCGTGCGGTGAGGCGGCGGCAACGGCAGCAACGGCAGGTCCGTGAGCATCGTCGGCCGGGTCAGGGTGCCTGCGGTTGCGCCGCCGTGGTGGGCCGACCGGCGCGCGGCCACAGCGACGTGCGCAGGGCTGCGGCGTGCGCGATCGGACGCCAGCAGCCGTGGCACCGAGGACAGCGTTCGATCTCGATGCGCGCCACGCGCCGCATGAACGCGGCCACCGTCTCCTGCGCGATCGGGTTCGGCACCGGCATGGCCAGCGCCGCTCGCGCCTGGGACAGGCAGCGCGTCTTGTGCGCCGGGGCCAGCAGGCCGTAGTGGCGGATGCGCTTGAAGCCGGCCGGCAGCACGTGCTGCAGGAAGCGGCCGACGAACTCGGCGCCGTCGATGCGCACGATCTTCTTGCCCGCGTTCCTGCCGCCGCCGTCGCCCCGCACGCGCAGCCGTACCCCGTCATCACACACGGCCAAGATGCGTTCGTGGCCGATCGCCGTGCGGTGCGTGTAGCGCGCCAGATAGTCCAGCACCGCTGCCGGTCCGGCCAGCGGCGTCTTGGCATAGACCACCCAGTTCTTCTCGGTGAGCCGCTGCAGGCGGCGCTGCCGCTGGCCGGCGGCGGGCAGCGGATCGTCGCGCAACGTGCCGTCGCGCTCGGCCGCGCGCAGGGCGGCGCGGAACTTGCCGGCGAACACGCGCGACAGCGCATGCACCGGGAACAGGAACCGCTCGGTGCGCCGCGGCGCGATCCAGCCGCCCTCGGCGTCCAGCGCACCACAGGCCATGAGCGCATGCGCATGGATGTGCAGCCGCAGGTCCTGCGTCCAGGTGTGCAGCACCAGCGTGAAGGACGGCCGCCCGCCGAGCCAGCGGGGGTTGGCGGCGAACTCGGTCAGGGTGGCCGCGGTGCAGGCGAACAACGTCTCGTAGACCCAGCGCGGGTGGTGGCGTGCCAGCGCGTTCAACTCGTGCGGCAGCGTGAACACCAGGTGCGCGTAGGGCACGGCGAGCAGTTCGGCGAGGCGGGCGCGGCGCCAGGCGTCGGCCGCCTGCTTCTGGCAGCGCGGACAGTGCCGGCTGCGGCACGAGTGCCAGCGCCACTGCGTGCTGCCGCAGGCGTCACAGGCGAACTGCTGGCCGCCCAGGGCTGGCGTGCGGCAGGCGGCAATCGCGCGCCACGCCTTGGCCTGGGCGCGGCTGAGCCCGTGCGCAGCAAGATAGCCGGGTCCGAAGCGTGCGAGCGCCTCGGCCAGGGTGGCCGACATCGCCGTGTGTGACCGCGGCAGCGCGTCAGTGCAGCGGCGGCGTCGGCAGACCGGACAGCAGCTGCAGCGGCGTGCGTCGTGCGCCGTCAGGGGCGTCGGGACGTGCCAGGTGCAGATACCGTGCGGTGGTGTTGACGTGGCGGTGACCGAGCCACTGCGAGATGCTGTGCAGATCCACCCCGGCTTCCAGCAGGTGGGTGGCGTAGCAGTGGCGCAAGCTGTGGATGCCGCCGGCCTTGGTAATGCCCGCGCGATCGCGCGCCTGCCAGTACCAGCGCTGCGCCTGCTCGGTGTGCAGCGCCTGCGCCGCATCGGTGGCCGCACTGAACAGCCACCCGCGCGGCCGCACCTGGCGGCAGTAGCTGCGCAGCCGCTCGAGCAGGTCGGCCGGCAGCGGCACGTAGCGGTCCTTGGCCCCCTTGCCCTGCACCACGCGCACGCACATCCGATCCGCGGCGGAGTCGATGTGCTCCAGGCGCAGCGCGCACAGCTCGCTCACCCGCAGGCCCAGCGCGTAGGCACAGCTCAAGGCGGTGCGCGCCTTGAGACTGCACGCGCAGGCCAGCAGCCGCGCGATCTCCTCGCGCGAGAGGATCTCGGGCAGCCGCTGCGGACCGCGCGGCAGCGGCGCGCGGTAGGGCAGTTCGGCGTGCCCGAGCACCTTGCCGAACAGGAAGTTGATCGCGCAGCCGGCCTGGTTGACGGTGGAGCGCGTGAGCTGCCGCTCGCGCAGCAGATGCACGAGGTAGGCCTCGATCTGCTCGCCACTCAAGAGGTCGGGACTGCGCCGGTAGTGGCGCGCCAGCTGCGCGACGGCCGAGATGTAGGCCTCTTGCGTGCGCTTGGCCTTGCCGTGCAGGACCAGCGCATCGAGCATGCGTCGCCGTAGGGGTGTCATCGTCTTCTCCTCGATCAGGCGCGGGCACCTGCCCGCATCGATCAAGGTACGACGACTCCGTCTGCGACCGCCTCATGCCCTTCCACCGCGCCAGCGGTTTAGTTCAACTTGATTTCGTGAACGCGTAGTAGCGGCTAACCAAGGCGGATAACCGGGCAGGCAAACGTCTTCCGGTTGGCGGCGATAACGCCAAGGCACTGTTCTCCTTGACGTTTCTTTCGCGCACTGTATATTTATACAGTACTAACCATCCCGCCAAACCCGCCATGCCCGAACCCCCGCGCGCCCCTCGCCTGCTGGATTAGCTTCGGCAGCACATCCGTTACCTTCATTGCAGCTTACGAACGGAGCAGTGCTGCGTCCAGTGGGTGCGGCGTTTCATCCGCCCTCTCACCCCAATCGACCGACAGCCGCACAGGCTACGTGTCGAACAGCGGCTTCGCCTGTCCGTATCTATACAGCGTCGAGCGCCGACCAGCGACCGGGTAGGCGCAGGCCGCTACACCACCATCCAGTCGCAGCCCT
>JAJTDM010000167.1 GCA_021300575.1 Rubrivivax sp. | reverse complement strand
GTGATGCCGCAGTTCTCGCTGGCCGCCGCGGTGGGCGTGGCGCTGCCGCTGTTCGTGGTCACCATGGCCTCGCAGAACGTGCCCGGTGTGGCCACGCTGCGCGCGCACGGCTACGCGCCGCCGCTGTCGCCGGTCATTGCCACCACCGGCGCGGCGACCGTGCTGCTCGCGCCGTTTGGCGGCTTTGCCTTCAACCTGGCGGCCATCACGGCAGCCATCTGCATGGGGCCGGAGGCGCACGCCGACCCGCAGCGCCGCTACACCGCCGCCCTTGCCGCCGGCGTGTTCTACCTGCTGCTGGGGCTGTTCGGTGCGCTGGTGACGGCGGTGTTCCTCGCGCTGCCGCGCGAACTGGTGCTGGCCATCGCCGGGCTGGCGCTGTTGGGAACGATCGGCAACGGCCTGCTCGCCGCGCTGCGCGACGAGGCGCCGCGCGAGGCGGCACTCATCACCTTTCTCGTCACCGCCTCGGGCGTCACGCTGGGCTCGATCGGCTCGGCCTTCTGGGGCCTGGCAGCCGGGCTGCTGGCGCTGGCCGTGCGCCGCCTGCTGACACGCAACGGCTGAGAGGGTGAGAGGCAATCCGACATGCCCGCTGTGACTGCCCAAGGCGCCCCACTCGTCGTTGCAAATGCTCGCCGTAGCCCGAGCTACGGCTGCGCTTTGCGCCTAGATTGGAGCGCTTTGGGCAGTCACAGCGGGCATGTCGGATTGCCTCTCACCCTCTGACCTGACTTTGACAGTTCCAAGTGACACGTCCTCGTAAGTGCGCGCAGCACAACGCGTTTCCGGCACCATGCCGGAGAGCCGTGTATCTATGGGGTTTGCCCGGATCAGGCGAGCTTAAGAACGGGCGGCGGAGGCTTGATCTGCAAGGATTTCAAGCACTTAGCCGCCTCCGGGGTCGGGTCGGTGACTTGCCAGACCGTACCGTGAGGGCTCGACAATTGCGCCAACTGGATGCGCCGCAGGCGGTCCGAGACGTTGCGCCAGGTGTCCCCGCAGGCATGCTCCACGGTGCGCTCCAGCAGCAGCGACAGCACCGTGATGGCCACGTGCGCGTGGATGCGGTGCGGCGCCCAGTGGAACACCGGGCGCATGTCCAGCGTGCTCTTCATGTCGCGCCAAGCCTGCTCGACACGGATCATCTGCTTGTAGCCCAGCGCCATGTCCTCGGCAGTGAGCGTGTCGTCGTTGCCGTGCACGAGGAACTTGCCGTCGTAGTGCTCGGCGGCCTTGATCGCCTTGGCATCGAGCTGCAGCCCCTTGGCGCCCAGCGTGAGGTACTTGCCCCAGCGGCTGGAGCTGCGCAGCGCGGCCACGCGCTTGCTCTGCACATCCTGGGCGGCGTCGCCCATGGCTGCGAGTTCCGCTTCGAGGTGGTCGAGCAAGTGGCGACGATGCGCTTGCTGTCGTGCCGCCTCCTCGGGGTTGAAGCACACCACGTAGCGCAGACGACGCTCGCCGTCGCCGATGACGACCTCCTTGATCTGCAGCCGCTCGTTGACGGTGCGGTAGCGGCCGGCGCGCGAGAGCACCTGCTGGGTCAACGCGTCGCCGCGTCGCATCGGCATGCACATGAGGTACTTGCCGCCGCCGGCGGCCAGCGTCTTGAAGTTGGCCGCCGAGACCATGCCCGCATCGCCCACGAACAGGCAGCGCGTGAGTTGCCAGTCGCGCAAGTCGCGCTTGACCTGCGCCACCGTCGTCACGTCCACCGTGTTGCCGGGGAACACCCATTGCCGCACGGGGAAGCCTTCGCGCGTGACCGCCATGCCCACCACGATCTGCGGCGCATCGCCTCGCCCGTTCTTGCTCAGCCCGCGCTTGCGCGGCGCGCGGTAGGTCTTGGCCCCAGCGGCCTTGCTGCCGTGCACGAGGTGCTCGGCTCCGACACCCTGATCGTCCAGGTCGATCTCGAAGTGCAAGGACGTGGTGTCGTAGAACAGCACCTCCACGTCCAGGTTCAGCAGGTCGGCCACGCGGTGGAAGATCTCCCGCTCGATGGGCTCCTTGTTGGCCTCCAGGAAGTCCATCGCGCGGTACAGGTGCTGCAGCGACAGGCCCTGGGTGCCCGGGATGTGAACCTCCTCCTTGAGCCACTGTTCCCAGCAGTACAGCTTGGAGCAAGGCGCGCAGGCGCGATTGGCCACCATCGCGAACAGCGCGCGCTCCACATCGAAGCCCAGGTGGCGGGATTGCGCCTGTGTGCCGATCACCTGGTCGATGCCCAGACGCTGCCACAGCGCCTGCAGCACATAGACCTCGCCATAGGGCCAGGCGCACACCAAGCGCAGATCACCGCCGCCGGCGCCCACGATCTCCTCGGGCGAGCAGCGGCGCAGGATGCTCGCAGCCAGCTTGCGCAAGCGCTCGACGACGGTCGGATCGTCGGCGCGGCCGCAGTTGTAGACCACATGCGTCTCGGAGCGGCGTCGCTCGGGCGACCACAGGTTCTCGGCCAACTGCAGGTACGACACCGTGCTGCCGTCGGCGCGCCGCTGCTTGGACTCACGCAGGTACATGTGCCCAATCGTAGGCAGATTCTCCTAGCAAAATCAAGGCTCCAGAGGCGATCCATGTATCTAGGCATTTGCGAGCGATCAGCCCCCATGAATCTCGCCAAATCAACCACTTACGCAGCCCCGACTTGGCGGAACCCGGCCTTTGTGCCCCGGAACTGTCAAACCCGGGTCAGAGGGTGAGAGGCAATCCGGCGTGCCCGAGGGGGCTGCCCAAAGCGCTCCAATCTAGGCGCAAAGCGCAGCCGTAGCTCGGGCTACGGCGAGCATTTGCAACGACGAGTGG
>JAJTDM010000053.1 GCA_021300575.1 Rubrivivax sp. | reverse complement strand
CTGGTGGACGACGTGGTGCTCGGCTGCGTCACGCCGTTGGGGGAGCAGGGCGCCGACATCGCCCGCACCGCGGTGCTGGACGCCGACTGGGCACAGACCGTGGCCGGCGTCACGCAAAGCCGGTTCTGCGCCAGCGGGCTGGAATCGGTGAACCTGGCCGCGGCCAAGGTCAAGAGCGGCTGGGAAGACCTGGTGGTGGCCGGCGGGGTGGAGAGCATGAGCCGCTGGCCCATGGGCAGCGACGGCGGCGCCTGGGCGCTGGACCCGCACGTGAACCAGAAGCTGGGCTTCGCGCCGCAAGGCATCGGTGCCGACCTGATCGCCACGCTGGAAGGCTGGGGTCGTGCCGATGTGGACGCCTTCGCCCAGCGCTCGCACCAGCGCGCTGCCATGGCCCGCGCCGACGCTCGCTTCAATCGCTCGGTGGTGCCGGTGCTCGACATCGTCGGGCTGACGATGCTGGACCACGACGAGACCATCCGTCCCGAAGCCAGCCTGGAGGCGATGGCCTCGCTGAAGCCCTCCTTCGCGCAGATGGGCGCGATGGGCTTCGATGCCACCGCGCTGCGCAAGTACACGACGGTCGAGCGCATCGACCACGTGCACCACGCCGGCAATTCCTCCGGCATCGTCGACGGTGCTGCGCTGATGCTGGTGGGCTCCAAGGCGGGCGGTGAGGCCGCAGGGTTGAAGCCGCGCGCCCGCATCCGGGCCGCAGCCGTGATCGGCTCCGAACCCACCATCATGCTCACCGGCCCCACGCCAGCCTGCCGCAAGGCGCTGGCCAAGGCCGGCATGAGCCCGCAGGACGTGGACCTGTGGGAGATCAACGAAGCCTTTGCCGTGGTGCCCATGAAGACGGCGCGCGACCTGGGCCTGGACATGGACCGCGTGAACGTGAACGGCGGCTCCATCGCCATGGGGCATCCCCTGGGCGCCACGGGCTGCATCCTGCTGGGCACGCTGCTCGATGAACTGGAGCGGCGCGACCTCAGCACGGGCGCCGCCACGCTGTGCGTGGGCGGCGGCATGGGCATTGCCACCATCATCGAGAGGGTGTGACCATGACGGATGCTGTGAATCTGCAGTTGGGTGAGGACGGTGTCCTGCTGGCGGTGATGGAGCTGCCGGGCCGGCCCATGAACGTGGTGGGCGATGCGCTGATGCAAGGGATCGCGCAGGCCGTCGAGCGCATGGCCGATCCTGCCGTGAAGGGCCTGGTGCTGACCTCGGGCAAGGCCGACTTCTGCGCGGGGGGTGACCTGGACCGCATGTCGCGCTGGACCCGGCCGGAAGAGCCTTTCGACACCAGCATGGCGATGAAGGCCCAGCTGCGCCGCCTCGAAACCCAGGGTAAGCCGGTGGTGGCCGCGATCAACGGTCACGCCCTGGGCGGCGGCTTGGAAATCGCCCTGGCCTGCCACGCCCGCATTGCAGTGGATGATGCGCGGCTGAAGATCGGTCAGCCCGAGGTGAAGTTCGGACTGCTGCCCGGCGGCGGCGGCACGGTGCGCCTGCCGCGCTTGATCGGCATGCAGGCCGCCCTGCAACTGATGACTGAAGGCACGGACCTCTCGCCCCAGAAGGCTCTGGCGCTCGGCCTGCTGGCTGCGGTGGCACCGAACCGTGACGAACTGCTCGCGCAGGCCCGGGCCTGGGTGCTGGCGCATCCGGCCGCGCGCCAGCCTTGGGACGAGCCCAAGTTCCGCTTCCCCGGCGGGGATTCGCGCTCGCCGGCCATGGCGCAGTTGTGGACTGTCGCGCCCTCGGTGGCATCAGCCCGCACCTGGGGCAACTTCCCAGCCGTGCAGCACATCATGAGCAGCGTCTACGAGGGCGGCCTGCTGGGCTTCGAGGCGGCCTGTGAGGTGGAGAGCCGCTACTTCGCGGCGTGTGCCATGTCGCAGGCCAGCAAGAACATGATCGGCACGCTGTGGCATCAGCTCAATGCGCTGAAGAAAGGGGCCTCGCGACCGGCGGGTCAGCCTGCGGCCAAGGTGCGCAAGCTGGGTGTGCTGGGGGCCGGGATGATGGGCGCCGGCATCGCCTACGTGGCGGCCAAGGCCGGCCTGGAGGTGGTGCTGCTGGACAGCTCGCAAGAGGGTGCCGAGCGCGGCAAGGCCTGGTCGCAGGGTCTGCTGGACGGCGCGGTGCGCAAGGGCCGCAGCACGCCGGCGAAGCGTGACGCGCTGCTGGCCTGCATCGCGCCCACCACCGACTTTGCCGACCTGTCGGGCTGCGATCTGGTGATCGAGGCCGTGTTCGAGGACCGCGCGGTCAAGGCTGAGGTCACTGCCAAGGCCGAGGCCGTGATGGGCGCCAGTGCCGTGTTCGCCTCCAACACCTCCACCTTGCCCATCACGGGGCTGGCCCAGGCCAGCGCCCGGCCTGACCACTTCATCGGCCTGCACTTCTTCAGTCCGGTGGACAAGATGCCGCTGGTGGAAATCATCGTGGGCGCGCAGACCTCGGACGCCACGCTGGCGCGGGGGTTTGATTTCGTGCAGCAGATCGGCAAGACGCCCATCGTGGTGAACGACTCGCGCGGCTTCTACACCAGCCGCGTCTTCGCCACCTACTTGATGGAAGGCATTGCCATGCTCAAAGAGGGCGTGCACCCGCGCAGCATCGAGGTGGCCGGGCAGCAGGCCGGCATGCCCATGCCGCCTCTGGCGCTGCAGGACGAGGTGTCGCTTTCATTGAGCCTGCACGTGGCCGAGCAGACGCGCAAGGACCTGCTGGCCGAGGGCCGGCCCATCGCCGAGCACCCGGGTTCGAGTGTGATCCGCGACTTGTGTGGCATCGGCCGCGTGGGCAAGAAGGTGGGTCAGGGCTTCTACGACTGGCCGGGGCGTGAGGCCGCGGTGGATGGCGCGGCCGCGGTGCAGAACGACAAGGGCCAGAAGGTTGAGAAAGGCGAGAAGCGCCTTTGGCCCGGCCTGGCCGAGCGCTACCCCGTGGCCGCGCAGCAGCCCGAACAGCGCGAACTCATGGACCGCCTGATGTTCATCCAGGCCAACGAGGCCGCGCGCTGCCTGGAGGAGGGCGTGCTGCGCTCGGTGGCCGATGGCAACATCGGCAGCATCATGGGCTGGGGCTTTGCGCCCTTCGAGGGCGGGGCGTTGCAGTTCATCAATGCCCGCGGCGTCGGCGCCTTTGTCGAGCGCTGCCGTGAACTGGCGGCCCGCCACGGCCCACGCTTCGAGCCCGCGGGGCTGCTGGTGAAGCTCGCGGCCGAGGGGCGGCTGGTGGCCGACCGCTGAGCCTGGATTGAAGCCGGCTGAGCCCTTGGCCGCAAACCGTCGAGCGAGCCGTCTCGATCCGCCCCTGCCTCATCAGCATGGGGTGGTTCGCTTCGACCGGCTGGACGCCCTGAGAGGGCTGGCCATGGTGTGGATGGCCGGCTTTCACTTCTGTTTCGACCTCAATCACCTGGGCTTCTGGTCGCCGCGGCAGGACTTCTATGGCGACCCGTTCTGGACGGGTCAGCGCACGGCCATCGTCAGCCTCTTCCTGTTCTGCGCCGGGCTCTCCCAGGCGGTGGCCCTGCAGGCTGGGCAGACCTGGCCTGGCTTCTGGCGGCGGTGGATGCAGGTGGCGGGCTGTGCGTTGCTGGTGAGTGCCGGCTCGGCGCTGATGTTCCCGCGCAGCTGGATCAGCTTTGGCGTGCTGCATGGCATTGCATTGATGCTCTTGCTCACGCGGGTGCTGGCTTGGTCGTCCAGCCCCCCGAACCGTTCCACGACGGCGCAGGCCGGTCGTTCGTCCCACCAGGGCTCGGGCGGGGCGGGCGGGGTGAGGTTGTGGTTGTTTTTCGCCTTGGGGGCGGTCTGCCTGTTTCTCCCAGCGCTGGTGTCTCATCCCTTCTTCGACACCCGGTGGACCAACTGGGTGGGCCTGGTCACCCGCAAGCCCATTACCGAGGACTACGTGCCGGTGCTGCCCTGGCTGGGGGTGATGTTCTGGGGCCTGGCGGCGGGCCGCTTGATCCTTGCCAGGCGTCCTCAGTGGCTGGCGGGCGCCGTGCCGGCTGCGGTGCGTCCTCTGGCCGTGCTGGGGCGCTGGAGCCTGAGCTTCTACATGGTCCATCAGCCGGTGCTCATCGGCGCGCTGATGGCGGTGGCGACAATGCGCTGATGACCTCCAAAGTGCCGCCCCCCAAAGTCCTGTTCGGCTTCCACGCCGTCACCGTGCGCCTCAAGACGACCCCCGCCTCCGTCATTGAGGTGCATGTCGACGCCACCCGGCGCGACGCCCGCATGCGCCAGTTCGTCGAGCGCGTGCAGGCGGCGGGCGTGAAGGTGGTCGACAGCGACGATGCCCGGCTGGCCCAGCTGGCCGGCTCTGGCCGCCATCAAGGGGTGGTGGCGCGGGTGTCGGCAGTCAAGACCTCGCACTCCTTGGACGATGTGCTGGACACCGTAGAGGCCGAAGGCCGCGGCCCTGCGCTGGTGCTGGTGCTGGACGGTGTGACCGATCCCCACAACCTGGGCGCCTGCCTGCGCACCGCTGACGGGGCAGGGGCCCATGCCGTGATCGCCCCCAAGGACCATGCCGTGGGCCTGAACGCTACCGTGGCCAAGGTGGCCAGCGGGGCCGCCGAGACAGTGCCCTACCTGATGGTGACCAACCTGGCGCGCACGCTCGGCGAGTTGCAGGACCGCGGTCTGCGTGTCGTCGGCACCAGCGACGATGCCCCCCAGACCCTGTACGACCTGGACCTCACCGGCTCCGTGGCCCTGGTGCTGGGGGCCGAAGGCACCGGCCTGCGCCAACTCACCCGCAAGACCTGCGACGAGCTCGTGCGCATCCCCATGCAGGGGGCGGTGGAGAGCCTGAACGTGTCCGTGGCCTCGGCCGTGTGTCTGTACGAGGCGCTGCGCCAGCGCCGGGCGGCCGCGGCCACCGCTGACTGATCAAGCCCCAGCAAGCCGGATCCCCTGGAGACCCCCATGCCCGTCATCGACGTTCGTCATCCCCTGGTCAAGCACAAGGTCGGCCTGCTGCGCGAAGCCGACATCTCGACCAAGAAGTTCCGCGAGATCACGGGCGAACTCGCCGCCTTGCTGACCTACGAGGCCACGGCCGACTTCCCGCTCGAAAAGCACGGCATCGACTGCTGGAGCGGCCCGGTGGAGGTGGACCAGATTGCCGGCAAGAAGGTCACAGTGGTGCCCATCCTGCGCGCCGGCCTGGGCATGCTGGATGGCGTGCTGATGATGGTGCCCAACGCCAAGGTCAGCGTGGTGGGCCTGAGCCGCGACCACGACACCCTGCAGCCGCGCCATTACTACGAGAACTTCGTGGGCCGGCTGGAAGAGCGCACGGCGCTGATCGTGGACCCCATGCTGGCCACGGCCGGCTCGATGATCGCCACTGTCGACCTGCTCAAGGCGCGCGGCTGCAAGGACGTGCGGGCCCTGGTGCTGGTGGCCGCACCCGAAGGCATCCGGGCCCTGGAGGCCGCGCATCCCGACGTGCGCTGCTGGACCGCCGCTGTGGACAGCCACCTCAACGAGGTGGGCTACATCATCCCGGGCCTGGGAGATGCGGGCGACAAGATCTTTGGCACCAAAGGCTGATCACACCCAGCCCAGCACACCGGCCCCCGCTCCCACCGCAATCGGCCACAGCGGGCTGAAGCGGGTGCGGACCATCCAAGCCATCGTGCCGGCGAACAGAGCCCAGGCCGTCCAGGCCTGCCGCGTGGGCTCGGTCAGGATCCAGCTGGTGGCCACCAGCAGGCCTATGGTCAGCGGCGCCAGCCCATGTGTGAAGGCCTGGACCTCTCGCCTGTCCTTGCGGTCGCGCCCGTAGCGGCCGGCGGCGATGGCCAGCACGGCTGAGGGCACCAGGCTGCCGCCCAGGGTGGCCAGCACGCCCACCATGCCGGCGACATTGAACCCGATGACGGCCACGAACAGCACGTTCGGCCCCGGCGCGGCCTGGGCCAGCGCCACCGAGGCGCTGAGCTCGGCATCGCTCAGCCAGGACTTCTGCACGACCACGTAACGGTGCATGTCTGGCACGGTGGTGATGGCGCCGCCTACGGCCAGCAGCGACAACATCGTGAAGTGGAAAAACAGGCCCCACCAGTCAGCGGGGCCCAGGCCCAGCGTGCCGAACCACAGGGCGTTCACGGTCGCAGCTTCCACCAGGCCAGGGCCCAGGACAGCGGCACCAGGGCAGCCAGCACACCGGCCATGGGCCAGCGCATCACGCCCACGGCAAGTACCGTGGCCAGCGCCAGCAAGGCGCACCATGCCGGGCCCATGCGGTTGGACTTCAAAGTGCCGGTGACCTTCCAGGCTGTGGACAGGATCAGCGCAGCCGCCACCACACCCATGCCTCGCAAGGCTCCGGTCACCTCAGGCGAGCCACCCGCCTGGCGCACCAGTAGGGTGAGGGCCAGCACGATGGTCAATGGCGCCAGCAGCAACCCCGCCAGGGCCGCCAGTGCGCCACGCCAACCGAAGTGCCGGTCGCCGTACATGAGCGCCATGTTCACGATGTTGGGCCCGGGCAAGATCTGTCCGAGCGACAGCAGTTCGACGAATTCCGCCTGGGTCAGCCAGCGGCGCCGTTCCACCAACTCCCGTTGCGCGACCGGTAGCACGCCCCCGAACCCCTGCAGGGCCAGGCGGTTGAAGACAAAGAACAGCTCGGCAGCCGACTGGGGAACGGAGCCTGCCTGCTTTGCCGGGGACGGCGGCATAGCGCTGCCAGCATCGTGCATCAGCGTAAGACCTTCACTGCGTGACCTGCGGCGCCAGAACTTGAGCGCACAAGCTTCAGCGCTGCACCATCAACGCTTCACCTTCAAAGCTTCAGGGTTGATGATGTTCGTGGGTTCACTGCGGATGAAGTTCACCACGTTCTCGAACGCGGCGCGGAAGTACAGCTCGTAGCTGTCCTGCTCCACATATCCCAGGTGCGGTGTGCACACGGCGTTTTCCAGACGCAGCAGCGGGTGGCCTTGCAGAATTGGCTCGCTCTCGAAGACGTCCACTGCCGCCATGCCCGGGCGCCCGCGGTTGAGGGCCGAGACCAGGGCACCGTCTTCCAGCAGTTCCGCACGCGAGGTGTTGACGAACAGGGCCGTGGGCTTCATGCGGGCCAGGTCTTCGGCGGTGATGATGTGCCGGGTGGCTTCGTTCAGGCGCAGGTGCACGGAGATCACGTCGCAGTCGGCGAAGAAGGCCTCCCGGCTCTGCGCGACCTCAAAGCCGTCGGCCGCCGCCTTCAGGCGTGAGGCTTCACGGCCCCAGATCACCACCTTCATGCCAAAGGCACGGCCGTAGCCTGCGAGCAACTGGCCAATCTTGCCGTAGCCCCAGATGCCCAGCGTCTTGCCCCGCAGCACCATGCCCACCCCGAAATTGGCCGGCATGGAGGCGGCCTTCAGACCGCTCTGTTGCCAGGCGCCGTGCTTGAGATTGCCGATGTACTGCGGCAGGCGTCGCATCGCGGCCATGATCAAGGCCCAGGTCAACTCGGCTGGCGCCACAGGTGAGCCTACGCCTTCGGCCACCGCGATGCCCAGCTTGGTGCAGGCTTCCACGTCGATGTGGGCGCCGACCTTGCCGGTCTGCGCAATCAGCTTCAACTTGGGCAGCTTCTCCAGCAACTGGCGCGGGAAGTGGGTGCGTTCGCGGATGGGCACCAGCACTTCGGCGTCGCGCAGGCGCACGGACAACTGGCCGATGCCCTTGACCGTGTTGGTGAACACCTTGGCGTGCAGCGGTTCCATCAGTGCGGCGCAAGGCAGCTTGCGCACGGCATCTTGGTAATCGTCGAGGATGATGACGTTCATGGGGATCGGGGTCACGGGTGCTGGCGCCTGAACCAGGCCCGGACCCAGGCTGCGCCCCAGGTGAGGGGCAGGGGAATGCGGAATGTGGAACGCGAATGCGGGCAGGGTTGGATTTTGCCCCCGGATCTGCCCCGTTCCGCGCCGGCCCGGCGCAACGGTAGGATGACCCCCAAGCTTGCGCCCTGCCTGGCCACTGACGCCTGCGCCTCGGCCGCCGCGGCGTTCACCCCGTCCACCCCGTCCACCCCGTCCACCCAGGAGAAGACCTCATGAGCATCTCGATGCATTCCGCCAGCGCGCCGGTGTTCCAGCGCCTGCTGCACAACATGCTGAACTGGCTGGACAAGGCCGAGGCCCACGCCCAGGCGCGCGGTTTCGACCCCGTCAACTACCTGGGTCTGCGCTTGGCACCCGACATGCTCCCGCTGGCGCGCCAGATCCAGATCGCCAGCGATGCGGCCAAGGCCTGCATGGCCCGGCTGGCCGGCCAGGAACTTCCCAAGTGGGCCGATGACGAGGCCACGCTGGACGATCTGCGTGCGCGCATCCGCAGGACCATCGACTACGTGGAGTCGTTCGAGCCGGCGCAGATCGATGGCTCCGAGACGCGCGAGGTCCGGATCGTCAAGCGCAATGGCGATGTGCTGCGCTACCAGGGCGAGGAGTACCTGAAGCACAACGCCATGCCCAACTTCTACTTCCACGCCACCACGCTGTATGCGCTGCTCAGGCAGGCCGGCGTGGCGGTGGGCAAGGGCGATTACCTCGGCGCCTGAGCCGTGAGCGCGACGCAGGACCGGGCTGCGGGCCGCACGGGAGCCGTCCGGCCGGTGTGGCGTGTCTGGGGCGCGCGTCTGCTGTGGGCTGCTACGGGCCTGCTGCTGATGGCAGCGGCCGCGGCTGGGCTCTACATGTGGCGGGCCACCCCTGCGACCAACGGCACCCTGCAGCTTGCCGGCGCGAGCGGCGAGATCCGCATCCTGCGCGACGCGCAGGGTATCCCGACGATCCGCGCCGCCAGTGTGCGCGACGTGATGTTCGGGCTGGGGGTGGCGCATGCACAGGACCGTCTGTGGCAGCTCGAAACCCACCGCCGCGTCGGCTCAGGCCGCCTGGCCGAGGCCTTCGGCGAAGGGGCGCTGGAGACCGACCGCTTTCTGCGCGCGCTGGGTGTGCGGCGTGCCGCACAGGCCCAGTGGGAGGCCACCCAGGGCGAGTCGCGTGAAGTGCTGCAGGCTTATGCCGCAGGCATCAATGCCGTGTTGCGCCAGGCGCTGGGCGCCCGCCCCCCTGAGTACCTGATCCTGGGCCTGCAGCCCGAGGACTGGACGCCGGTGGACAGCCTGGCGTGGGCCATCATGATGGCCTGGGACCTGGGCGGCAACTGGAACAGCGAGTTGCAGCGCATGCGGCTGGCATTGACCTTCCCGGCGCAGCGCGTCCACGAACTGATGCCGCCTTATCCGGGCGAACCGCCCGCAGCAACGGCCGACGTCTCGACCCTGTACCGTGAACTGAAGATCGGTGCGACCGGCGCCACCCAGTCCTGGCTGAGCTTGCCCGAGCAGGCGCCACCTTCGGGCGTGGAGGGGGTGGGCTCCAACAACTGGGTGCTGGCGGGCAAGCGCACCACCACGGGCGCGCCCCTGCTGGCCAACGACCCGCACCTCAAGCTCAGCGCCCCGGCGCTGTGGTACTTCGCACGCCTCGAGGCTCCGGGGCTGCGGGCTGCCGGTGCCACCATGCCCGGCGTGCCCTCCATCGTGCTGGGTCAGAACGCTGACGTCGCCTGGGGCTTCACCAACACCGGCCCGGATGTCCAGGACCTGTACCTGGAGCGCCTGAAGGCGGGTGATGCCGCGCAGTACCAGACGCCCTCCGGCTGGGCGGCTTTCAGCACAGTGGATGAGGAGATCCGCGTCAAGGGCCGCAGCGAGCCGGTGCGCCTGAAGGTGCGCAGCACCCGCCACGGGCCGGTCATCTCCGACGCCGGCACCGCGGCAGACCTGGTGGGTGCCAAGGGCGGTTCGCCAGATCTTGTGCTGGCCATGCGCTGGACGGCGCTGGACCCGGACACCGATCCGGTGGGCGCCGGGCTCAAGATGATGCGGGCCACCTCGGTCGAGGCCTTCGTGCAGGCCTCTCGCGCCTGGGTGGCGCCGATGCAGAACATGGTGGTGGCCGATCGCGCAGGGCGGATCGGCTTCGTGGCCGCGGGCAGGGTGCCGCTGCGCCGACCCGACAACGACCTCAAGGGCCTGGCCCCTGCCCCCGGCTGGGACGCCCGCTACGACTGGGCCGGCTGGGTGCCGCAGGACGAGACGCCGCGCGAGTTCGACCCCGAGCGCGGCTGGCTGGCCACCGCCAACCAGCGTATTCACGCGCCGGACTACCCGCACCACATCAGCAGCGACTGGGCCGCGCCCTGGCGCCAGCAGCGTATCGAGCAGTTGCTGGAGCAGCGCCCCAAGCACTCGCTCGACGACCTGGCGCGCATGCACGGTGACGTGGTGTCTCTGGCCGCCGTCAAGCTGCTGCCCTGGTTGCAGGGCGCGCGGCCCGCGCACGCGCTGACCGCGGCGGCCCAAGCCCAGCTGGCGGGTTGGGACGGCACCATGGCGGCCGACAAGGCCGCCCCCCTGATCCACTGGGCCTGGGTGCGGCATCTCACCAAGGCGCTGCTCGCGGACGAGTTTGGCAGCGAGGAGGCCTTCGCCAAGGTGTTTCCCAGCCGCACTTTCCGCGACGCCGTGGAGGGCATCCTGGAGCGGCGCGACGCCTGGTGGTGCGACGACAAACGCACGCCTGCCGTGGAGACCTGCAGCGACATGTCGGCCCACGCGATGGCGGCGGCGCTGGACGAACTCTCGGCTCGATTCGGCCAGGACCCGGCCGCCTGGCGCTGGGGCCAGGCGCACCAGGCCGTGTCAGAACACCGCCCGTTCAGCCGAGTGCGTGCACTGGCGCAGCTGTTTGAGCTGCGTCGGCCCGTCGGCGGTGACACGTATACCGTCAACGTGTCGCGCGTGAGCTTGCGCCCTGATGCTGTCACCAATGAGCTCTACCTCAACGACCACGGGCCGAGCCTGCGCGCGCTGTACGACCTGGCCGACCCTCGGCAGTCGCGCGTGATGCACAGCACCGGCCAGAGCGGCCTGCCCTGGGCCACGGGCTACCGCAGCTTCAAGGATGCCTGGGTGCGCGGCGACTATGTGCCGCTTTGGGTGGAGGAGGCCCAGGCCACAGCAGGGGGCCGGCTGGTCATCACGCCGGCGCCCTGAAAGGGCCTCACATCAGCATCGTGTTGCGGATCAGGCCCACCGCAATGCCTTCGAGTTCGAAGCTCGTGTCTTGCGGTGAGACGACGATGGTGCTGAAGTCAGGGTTCTCGGGGATGAGCTCGATGTGGCGCTGGGTCTTGCGCAGGCGCTTGACCGTCACCTCGTCCCCCAGGCGCGCCACCACGATCTGCCCGTTCTTGGCCTCGCGGGCCTTCTGCACGGCCAGCAGGTCGCCATCCATGATGCCGGCGTCGCGCATGCTCATGCCTCGCACCTTCAGCAGGTAGTCGGGCTTGCGCTGGAACATCGTGGCCTCCACCACGTAGGTCTGGTCGATGTGCTCCTGCGCCAGGATGGGGCTGCCAGCGGCCACGCGGCCCACCAGGGGCAGGGTGAGTTGCGCAAAGCCGGGCAGGGGCAGCGAGAACTGCTTGCCGTAGGGGTTGGCACGGGCCTCGTTCAGGGCGCGCAATGTGTCAGACTTCAAGCGAATGCCGCGCGAGGTGCCCCCCACCAGCTCGATCACGCCCTTGCGGGCCAGGGCTTTCAGGTGCTCCTCAGCGGCGTTGGCCGACTTGAAGCCCAGCTCGGCCGCGATTTCCGCCCGGGTGGGCGGTGCCCCTGTGCGTTCAATCGCGCTTTGCACCAGGTCCAGGATCTGCTGCTGGCGGTCGGTCAGCTTGGGGGTGTCGTCGAGCATGGGCGTCTCCTGGGGTGTCCTGGTGATGTATCCAGTGACTGTATTTTCATCCAGATGTCCGGGCGTGGCAAGCTGTGGAGCCCGGACGCACACGTGCGAAGGCCTTTGATGCAGCAAAGAGAAGACGTCGCAGCGAACACGATCGTGGTACTGGGCACGGGGGGCACCATTGCCGGCGCGTCCGCGAGTGCCACCGACAACGTGGGCTACGCTTCAGCGCAACGGGGCGTGCAGGCCCTGGTGGATGCCGTGCCGGCGCTGGCCCGCTGGCCGCTGGAGGCCGAGCAGGTGGCGCAACTCGACAGCAAGGACATGGGCCCTGCGATCTGGTCCGCGCTGGTGGCGCGGGTGCGGGCCCATCTGGCCCGGCCCGAGGTGCGCGGGGTGGTGATCACCCACGGCACGGACACCTTGGAGGAAACGGCCTGGCTGCTGCATCGCACCGCGGGGGCGCCCCTGGACACCAAGCCCGTGGTGCTGACGGCCGCCATGCGGCCGGCCACCTCCTTGCAAGCGGATGGCCCGCAGAACCTGCTGGATGCGGTGACCGTGGCCGCGGCGCCAGGGGCCTGCGGCGTGGTGCTGGTGATGGCTGGGCTGGTGTGGGCGGGCGCCGAGGTGCGCAAGGTGCACAGCTACCGCACCGATGCCTTCAATGCGGCAGACGCCGGACCACTGGGGCAGGTGGTGGAGGGGCGGCTGCAGAGCTTCCGACCCTGGCCGGGGAGCGGGTGGAACGCTGGGGGGCCAACACCTGGCGAGACAGCGGGTGGTGCAGGCCTTGCGCAAGGCGAGGGGACGCTGGGCCTGAGACTGCCCGAGGACCCCGAAGCCTGGCCCTGGGTCGAGATCGTCTCCAGCCACGCGGGCGCCGGCCCGCGGGCCGTGCAGGCGCTGGTGACCTCGGGTGTTCGGGGTCTGGTGGTGGCCGGCACCGGCAACGGTACGGTGCACCAGGACCTGGAAGCGGCCTTGCTGCACGCAGTTTCGCAGGGTGTGCCCGTGCTGCGGGCCACCCGATGCGCCGCTGGCGGCATCGTGCCCGGGGGCGCGGATGCGTTGCCTTCAGCGGGCGGGCTCACCCCCGCCCAGGCCCGGGTGGAGTTGACGCTGCGATTGCTGCAGGCGTCTGCCTTCTCCTGAAAGCTTTTCAGGGCTCCCCGCGCGGGAGTGCTTCACAGCCCCTCGGCCTGCAAGGCTTCGATCTGCTCCTGCAGCTCCAACCAGCGCTCCTCCAGCATGGCCGTTTCGGCGGCGATGTGGTTGAGGCTGCGGCCCAGGTCGGCTATCTCGGCCGGGCTGGCCGTGCCTGTGGACAGCGCCGTCTCGGCGGCCGTGCGCTCCTGACCCAGTTTCTCCAGGCGTTTGTCGATCTGCGCGATCTCGTTGCGCATGGGGCGCGTGGCGTCGGACAGTCGTTGGCGCGCCTGCGCCCGCGCCTTGCGGTCGTCCGCGCCGCGTTCGTGAGTTTGTGGCGAGGGAGCTGACGCGCCCGCGGCAGCCTTTGCACCCGAGGCGCCGGATGCGGTCTTGGGCGCCACCGCGGCAATTCCGGACCCGTTTCCTGTCCCGCTCACCGTCCCATTCCCGGCCCCATTTCCTGCCGCGTTGGACGACACCGCCGTCGCTGCGGCCGTGTTCCCCCGGGCGCCCGTCGTGGCGGGTGCCGGTGCTGCATTCACTGCTCCAGGCTTGGGAATCTCCTGCCCGCGTGCCACGGCCCGGCTCACCTCCAGCAGCCAGCGCTGGTAGTCGTCCAGGTCGCCGTCGAAGGGTTCGACGCCGCCCCGCGTGACCAGCCAGAACTCGTCGCACACCTCGCGCAGCAGCGCGCGGTCGTGGCTGACCAGCAGCACGGTGCCCTCGAACTCGTTGAGGGCAATCGACAGCGCCTCGCGCGTGTTCAGGTCCAGGTGGTTGGTGGGCTCGTCCAGCAGCAGCAGGTTGGGTCGCTGCCAGACGATGGTGGCCAGCACCAGACGGGCGCGCTCTCCGCCCGACAAGGTGCCCACCGGCTGCTGCACCATGTCGCCCTCGAAGCGGAACTGCCCGAGGTAGTTGCGCAGCGCCTGCTCGCGCGTGTCGGTGCCCGGCGGCGCCGCCTCGCGGGCCAGGCGCGTCATCAGCTGCAGCGGGGTGTCGTCGGCGTGCAGCAGGTCCATCTCCTGCTGCGCGAAGTAGCCCACCGCGAGGCCCTTGCCCTCGGTGACCGTGCCGCCCAGCGCCGGCAGGGCACGGGCGATGGTCTTCACCAGGGTGGACTTGCCCTGGCCGTTGGCCCCCAGGATGCCGATGCGCTGACCGGCCATGACCGTGCGGGTGACGTGGCGGACGATGGCGGTGGTCTTCTGCCCCGCAGTTGCCTCTGCGCCATCGCCGCTCGCGCTGCGGTAACCGCACTCCACGTCGCGCAGCGCCAGCATCGGGTTGGGCAGACTCACAGGCTCGCGGAACTCGAAGGCGAAGTCGCTGGCCGTGAGCATCGGGGCCAGCTTTTCCATGCGCGCGAGGGCCTTGACACGGCTCTGCGCCTGCTTGGCCTTGGTGGCCTTGGCCTTGAATCGGTCGATGAAGCGCTGCAGGTGGGCGATGCGGTCCTGCTGCTTGTCGAACGCCGCCTGGGCCTGCGACATGCGCTCGGCGCGCATGCTCTCGAAAGCGGTGTAGTTGCCGCCGTAGCGCGTGACCTTGCACTCGTCCAGGTGCAGTGTCACGCGGGTCACGGCGTCCAGGAACTCCCGGTCGTGGCTGATCACCACCAATGTGCCGGCGTAGCGCTGCAGCCAGGCTTCCAGCCACACCAGGGCGTCCAGGTCGAGGTGGTTGGTGGGCTCGTCCAGCAGCAGCAGGTCGGCCGGGCACATCAGCGCGCGTGCCAGTTGCAGCCGCATGCGCCAACCACCCGAGAAGCTGTTGACGGGCGCATCGAGCTGGGTGGTCCGAAAGCCCAGGCCCAGCAGCAAGGCCTGGGCACGCGAGCGGGCGTCAAAGGCGCCAGCCTCGTCCAGCAAGGCGTGCGCCTCGGCCATGGCGTGGCCGTCATCGGCGGCTTCGGCGGCCCGCAGCGCCACCTGCGCGCGTTGCAGCGGCAGGTCGCCTTCGAGCACGAAGTCGGTGGCGCCGTCGGCGGTTTCCGGCATGTGCTGGGCCACCTCGCCCACCTGCCAGCGCGGGGGAATCTCCACCTCGCCCGCATCCGCGTGCAGGCGGCCGGTCAGCAGCGAGAACAGGCTGGACTTGCCCGCGCCGTTGCGCCCCACCAGGCTGGCCTTCTCGCCCGGGTTCAGGGTGAAGGTGGTGCCTTGCAAGACGACCTTGGCGCCGCGCCGCAGCGTGACATCGCGCACGGTGATCATGATGCGAGGTCCTCACGTGTGAGCAGCAGCACCTGATCGTCACCGACGCTGGTGCTCAGCCACAGCGGCGACAGGGTGGGGAACGCCGCCTCGAAGTGAGCCCGCTCGTGGCCGATCTCCAGCACCAGCACGCCGCCGGGCCGAAGGTGGGCAGCGGCCTGGGCCAGCAGTGGGCGGACGAAGTCCATGCCGTCGAGTCCGCCGTCCAGGGCCAGCGCCGGCTCGGCGCGGTATTCGGGGGGCAGGGTCTGCATGGAGGCGCGATTGACGTAGGGCGGGTTGCACAAGATCAGGTCATACGGGCCGCGGGCGGCCGCCAGGCCGTCACCCTGCCGCAGGGTCACCCGCGCCTCCAAGGCGTGGCGCTGCACGTTGCGCTGCGCCACGGCCAACGCTTCGGCGCTGAGGTCCGTGCCCTCCACCTGCGCCTGCGGCCAGCACAGGGCCGCCAGGACGGCCAGGCTGCCGTTGCCGGTGCACAGGTCCAGCACCCGCGGGGTGCGAGCTCCATCGGTCTCCGGCCCGGCTTCCTGCCTTGCCTCCAGCCAAGCATCCAGCGTGCCCTCGCACATCACTTCAGCGATCAAGGAGCGCGGCACGATGGTCCGTGCATCAACGAAGAACGGCACGCCCTGCAACCAGGCTTCACCTGTCAGGTAGGCCGCGGGTTGGCGGGTGGCGATGCGCTGGTCCACCAGCGCTTCCACGGCGGCGCACTGCTCGGCACTCAGGAGTTGCTCGGCCACGTCGTCCAGCGCATCCAGGGGCCCCCCCAGACGCCACAGCACCAGCCAGGCCGCCTCGTCAAAGGCATTGGTGGTGCCGTGCCCAAACGAAACGCCCGCCTTCTCCAGGCGGGCGCTGCTGCGCTCGATCAGTTCCAGAACGTTCATGTGGCAGGTGATGGGCGGCCTGGGACCCGTTCGGGGTTCCGCATCAGCCGCTGAGCTCAGGAAACTGCGGTGGCCGTGCGCCGCTGGTGGAGGGTGCCGCCGAAGCAGGCCCGGGATGCGAGGGGTTCGTGTCCGGCCGGTCCTTCGTGGAAGACCCGGCGGGCACCGGTGGGGCCCCGGCGGCGCCCGCACTGTCATGTTGCAGGCGCCACATCAAGTTACTGGCGGAGTCGGCCTGCTGCAGGGCCTCGTCACGGCTGACCTGGCCGGCCAGGACCATGCGGGCCAGGTCTTGCTCGAACGTCTGGGAGCCGGGGGTCATTGACTTCTCCATGGCGTCTCTCACGCCGTTGAAGTCACCGCGCTCGATGAGTTCGCCAACGAACTTCGTGTTCATCATGACTTCCACCGCCGGAACGCGTCCGCCGGTCGTGGAGCGCAGCAGCCGCTGGGCCACCACGGCCTTGAGCCCGGCTGCCAGATCCGACAGCAGCGCCGTGCGGGCGTCTGCAGGGTACAGGCTCAGGATGCGGCCCAGCGCGTGGTAGCTGTTGTTGGCATGCAGGGTGGCCACCACCAGGTGGCCCGACAGCGCGTAGGACAAGGCCGCAGACATCGTTTCGCGGTCGCGGATCTCGCCGATCAGGATCACGTCCGGGGCCTGGCGAAGGGCATTGCGCAGCGCCACGTGCAACGACGCTGTGTCGCGTCCGACCTCACGTTGGTTGACCACCGACTTCTTGTGGGTGAACTGGAACTCCACCGGGTCTTCGATGGTGAGGATGTGGCCGCTCAGGTTGCGGTTGCGATGCTCCAGCATGGCGGCCAGCGTGGTGCTCTTGCCGGTGCCCGTGGCGCCCACCATCAGCACCAGGCCCCTGCGTTCCAGGATCAGGCTTTCCAGCGTCGCGGGCAGGCCCAGTTCTGCCAGTGTTGGAATGTCGCTCGGGATGCAGCGCAGCACTGCTGCGATCGATCCGCTCTGGCGGAAGGCGGACAACCTGAACAGTCCGCCCTCGCGCACCTGCACGCCCACGTTGAGCTCGCCCGACGCATCGAGCTCGGCCAGATGTTCCGGTGCAACCACCTCGGAGATCAAGGCCCGCACTTGTGCCGCGGTCAGGGGCTGGTCGGACATCGGCACTGTGGTGCCGTGGATCTTGAACTGGACCGGGGCGCCAGTGGACAGATACACGTCCGACGCCTGGCGCTGCACCATCAGGCGCAGCACCTTCTCCATGTTGCCGGACATAGCTCGGGGCGACGCCGAAGCCGTCAGGGGGTCAGGAACGCAGCAGTTCGTTGATGCTGGTCTTGGCGCGGGTCTGCGCATCGACCTTCTTGACGATCACCGCGCAGTACAGGCTGTACTTGCCATCGGCAGACGGCAGGCTGCCGCTGACCACCACCGAGCCCGCAGGCACCCGGCCGTAATGCACCTCGCCCGTGGCACGGTCGTAGATCTTGGTGCTCTGCCCGATGTACACGCCCATGCTCAGGACCGAGTTCTCCTCGACGATCACGCCCTCCACCACCTCCGAACGCGCGCCGATGAAGCAGTTGTCTTCGATGATGGTGGGGTTGGCCTGGAGCGGCTCCAGCACGCCGCCAATGCCCACGCCGCCGGACAGGTGCACGTTCTTGCCGATCTGCGCGCAGGAGCCCACGGTGGCCCAGGTGTCGACCATGGTCCCTTCGTCGACGTAGGCGCCGATGTTGACGTACGACGGCATCAGCACCACGCCCTTGGCGATGTAGCTGCCACGGCGCGCCACTGCGGGAGGCACGACGCGAACGCCGGTCTCGCGCATCTGGGCTTCGTCCAGGTGGGCGAACTTCGTCTTGACCTTGTCGAAGAAGCCGAGGTCACCGGCCCGCATGATCTGGTTGTCGTTCAGCCGAAAGCTCAGCAGCACGGCCTTCTTCACCCACTGGTTCACCTGCCACTGCCCCACCGCCTGACGCTCGGCGACCCGGATGCGACCCTTGTTCAGGTCCGCGATCACCGCTTCCACCGCCTCGCGTACTTCCGGGGCGTTCAAGGCATTGATCTGCGCGCGCGATTCCCATGCCGTGTCAATGACGGCTTGCAACTGGGCGGTACTCATGATGGACGGTATTCCTTGGTAAATTGGACGATGCGTTCGGCGGCTTCAACGCACTCTTCAGTGCCCGCCACCAGGGCGAGCCGGATGCGGCCGGCCCCGGGGTTGAGGCCGCGGGCCGGGCGGGCCAGCAGTGAGCCCGGCAAGACCGCCACATTGTATTGAGCGAGCAATCCCAGCGCGTAGGCCACGTCGTCCCCGCCGGGTACGCCCGCCCAGAGGTAGAAGCCAGCGTCGGGCAGGCGCACGTCCAGCACGTCGGCCAGCATGGGCGTGACGCGGTCGAACTTCTGGCGGTACAGCGAGCGATTGGCCACCACATGGGCCTCGTCGTTCCAGGCGGCGATGCTGGCACGCTGCACCACGGTGCTCATGGCGCTGCCGTGGTAGGTGCGGTAGAGCAGGAACTGCTTGATCAGACTGGCATCGCCGGCCACGAAGCCGGAGCGCATGCCGGGCACGTTGCTGCGCTTGGACAGGCTGGTGAAGGCGATCAGGCGGCGAAAGTCGCTGCGCCCCAGCGCTGCAGCCGCCTGCAGGCTGCCCAGCGGCGGTTCGTCGCCAAAGTAGATCTCCGAATAGCACTCGTCGCTGGCGATCACGAAGCCGTGGCGATCGCTGAGTTCGAACAGACGTGCCCACTCCGCCTGCGGCATCACCGCTCCGGTGGGGTTGCCCGGCGAGCACACGTAGAGCAACTGCGTGCGAGCCCAGGTTGCGTCGTCGATGTCGTCCCAGCGCACGGCGAAGTTGCGCGCCGGGTCGCTGTTGGCAAACGCGGTCTGGGCCCCGGCCAGCAGCGCCGCACCCTCGTAGATTTGATAGAACGGATTGGGGCACACCACGGTGGCGCCCGGCCGGCTGGCATCCACCACGGTTTGGGCCAGGGCGAACAGCGCTTCGCGCGACCCGTTGACCGGCAGCACCTGCGTGTGCGGGTCGACGCTGACGGTGTAGCGCCGCTGCAGCCAACCGGCCACTGCTTCGCGCAGGGCCGGTTCACCGGCCGTTGCGGGGTAACTCGACAACCCGGCCAGCGCCGCCACCAGGGCCTGTTCCACCAGCGGTGGCGTGGGATGGCGTGGCTCGCCGATGCCCAGGCTGATGGGTCGGTGGGCGGCCGACGGCGCGATGTCGCGGGTGAGCTCGCGAAGCCTTTCGAACGGATAGGGGTGCAGTCGCTGCAGCAGGGGATTCATCCGCGGGATTATCCCGGCAGGCCAGCCGCCGGTTTCCACCCTGCCGTAGGCCTTCAGTCCTCGTGCCAGACGTCGCGCAGTTCGGCGGCCATGGCCGCGGCCGAGTGTCGGGCCCGCTCCATGGCGGCCTGTGCGACCGGCAGGCCCCCCATGGGTTGTGCGAGTTCCCGGGCCTGCTCGGTCTGGCCAGTCTCCAGGCAGCGCGCCAGTTCCAGCAATTCGTGCCAGGGTCCGCTGCGGTGCAGCAGAGCGTCGCGCGACTCCTGCGTCAGACCGATGGGCTCCAGAATCTTGTCCATCGGCTGCTGCATCATCACATCCAGCAGTGACAGCAGGCCCGTGGTGTACAGAGTGGCCGCAGGGGCCCAGATCTGCTTGGCCATATTCTCCAGGAAATGGGCCCGGGTGAGCGCCAGTTCGTGCAAGGCGATGGCCGTGGGTCGGCTGTCCGAGCGGGCCACCAGCAGCACGGTCAGCAACCTGAACAAAGCTTGACGGCCCAACAGCTGCAGCGCCTGTTCGACCGAATCCACCTGTCGGCGCAGCCCCAGCAGGGGGCTGTTCGCGTGGCGCAGCAGTCGGTAAGTGAGGTCGATATCGCCCCGGATGTCCTGGCACAGCACCCGCGTGTCGGGTTCGGTCATCGCTCGGTTGAGCAGGCGGCACAAGCTGATGACGTTCGGGGACAGCGTGCCGGATTCGCGCCGCTGTCCTACCCGGTCGAAGAGCCCCGCTGCCATCTCGAAGGGACCAGACAGCGCCATTTCCAGGTCATCGATCGTACGCAGCCCGGTGGCCACCAACTGGCATCCTGGCGCTGCGGTCCGGCACGCCCGGGCGCGGTTGAGCAAGGTGCTGATCGTGACGTTGGCGGCATCGAGCACCACAAACGAAGCACCGGCGCGCGGAACGGCCAAGGTGCCCAGCACGCCGCCGCGGCTTCTCACGTCCTGCACCCAGGGCATCTGCGTCGACAAGGGTGTAGCGGCGTCCGCCACGGCGAACAGCATGCCCGGGCGTATCCGCTCCAGCACGGAGGGTGAGGACAGCTCTTGCTCGTTCAGCGTTGCCAGCGCCACACGCCCGTTGACCGCGGTGTCGGCCATGCCTTGCAACAGCCCGGCCGCCGGGCTCGCAACCTCGGCAGGCTCTGACGTTGCGGTCACGGCCGACACTTCGAAGCCGGCCAGATGCCCGCCGCGATGCAGCAGCGGGCGGCGCTGCAGGCTGGCTGCCAAGCTTTCAGGTTCGCCTTGCTCGTCCTGGGTTGCCGGCCCATCCTTCGTCACCGGTCCGGCGTCGCGGTTCGCCCGGTCAGCGGGCAGCGAACCGCCAGTGCTGAAGATCTTTCGAAACCACGAACCCATGTCAGACCCGAGGCGAGCCTGTGCCTGCGGTCAGCGTGCGGGTGAATGGGGTAATGCAGCCTCAGCCCCTGCCGCGGAGGCCCCCGGGAGGGGTGCCAGGTGCACGAACGGCGCAGGCTTCCAGCCGCGCTTGCGGTGCTCAGTTGTCACGTAGGTGCGAATGCCCCCGCGGACATACCAGTCGGCGCTGATGCGCACGAATCGCGGAGCCAGGGCCTTGACCAGATCCGACAGGATGGCGTTGGTCACCTTCTCGTGGAACGCGCCTTCATTGCGATAGCTCCAGAAATACTGCTTGAGGCTCTTGGTCTCCACGCAGTAACGGTCTGCCACGACCTCGATCAGAAAGTGCGCGAAGTCTGGCTGCCCGGTCAGCGGGCACAGGCAGGTGAACTCCGGGATGTCGAAACGGATGACGTAATCCCGCTCAGGCGCCGGGTTCTCGAAGGTGTCGAGCTGCCGGCTTGGGGTGCTGGGGGGGGTGGCAGGCTTGGCGCGCTGTGTTCTGGTGGGCATGTGGTGAAAGCGCGCCGATGGCGCGACGAGGTCGTCTCAACAGGGGTGCGATGATATCATCCAGCCCGGTTTCCGCGGGTGCTTCGGGGAAAAAACATCAATTAAATCAATAGCTTAGAGGTATTGTGGTCGGGGTGTGATCCGAGCCTCGCAGCCGAGCTTCCATGCGTCTGAACCAGATCAAACTCTCGGGCTTCAAGTCCTTTGCGGAACCCACCACGTTTCAGCTGCCTGGGCAGCTGGTGGGCGTGGTGGGGCCTAACGGCTGTGGAAAGTCCAACATCATGGACGCCGTACGCTGGGTGCTGGGCGAAAGCAAGGCCAGCGAGCTGCGAGGCGAGTCCATGCAGGACGTCATCTTCAACGGCTCGGGCCAGCGCAAGCCGGCCAACCGCGCCAGCGTGGAGCTGGTGTTCGACAACGCCGATGCGCGGGCCGGCGGGCAGTGGAACAGCTTCAGCGAGATCGCCGTGCGTCGTGTGCTCACCCGTGACGGCACCAGCAGCTACTACATCAACAGCCAGCCCGTCCGCCGTCGCGATGTGCAGGACGTGTTCCTGGGCACCGGCCTGGGCCCGCGGGCTTACGCCATCATCGGCCAGGGCACCATCAGCCGCATCATCGAATCCCGCCCTGAGGAGCTGCGCCTGTTTCTTGAGGAGGCTGCGGGCGTCTCCAAGTACAAGGAGCGCCGGCGCGAGACCGAGAACCGGCTGAAGGACACGCGGGAGAACCTGACGCGTGTGGACGATATCCTGCGCGAGCTGAACGCCAACCTGGACAAGCTGGAGAAGCAGGCCGAGGTGGCGCAGACCTATCGCAGCCTCCAGGACCAGGGGACGTTGAAGCTGCACCAGTTGTGGTTTCTGAAGCAGCGCGACGCCGCGGGCGAGGAGGCCCGTGTGCGCCAGGCGGCGGCGGATGCGGCCACCGCACTGGAGGCGCGCCTGGCCGAGTTGCGGCATGTGGAGGCCGAACTGGAAACAGTGCGCCAGGCGCACTACGCCGCCGCTGACCGGCTGCACCTGGCCCAGGGTGCGCTGGCCGACGCTGCGCTGGAGGTCAGCCGGCTGGAGGAGCGCATCCGCTACGTGGTGGAAAGCCGCCAACGCGTGGAGCAGCGCATGGCTGACCTGCGCGCCCAGCAGGCGCAGTGGGCACAACGCCAGGATGAGGCCAGGACGGAACTTGAGGGCATGGCTGCGGAGATGGAGATCGCGCAGGAGCAGGGAGAACTGCTGGAGGCCCAGGCACAGGAGCAGTCCGACGGTCTGCCTGCGCTCGAAGATGCGGTGCGCACCGCCCAGAGCGTGGCCAACGCCCAGCGCGCTGCGGCGGGCCAGGTGCAGCAACAGATCCAGGTGCTGGCCGCCGAGAGCCGCAGCATCGAGGAGCAATCCCGTCAACTGCCGTCTGGAGGAGTTCAAGCGCGATGCCGACGCGGCCTCACAGCATCACGCCGTGGCTGAGGCCCGTTTGCAGCAACTGCAGGACGAGGCGCCGCATCTGGACGAGCAGCGGCGTGCGCAGCAGCAGGCAGCCAACCAGGAAGCGGCGCGCCAGGCCGACCTGGCCGCGCGCCTGGAGGCCTTGCGCGCCTTGCAGGAAAAGGTGCAGACCGAGGGAAAACTCAAGCCTTGGCTGGCCCGCCACGGGTTGGACACCCTTCAAGGCCTGTGGACGCGCGTGCACATCGAGCCCGGCTGGGAAACGGCCCTGGAGTCGGCTTTGCGCGAACGCTTGAGCGCGCTGGAGGTGGGCCGCCTCGACACTGTGCGCGCCTTCGCCCAGGACGCGCCGCCGGCCCGGTTGGCCTTCTACAGCCCGCCGTCTGCGGTGGCTGCAGACGAGCACCGCACCCTCCCACGCCTGTCCGATCTGCTGCGCTTGGGCGATGCCAGCCTTCGGGCCTTGTTGTCGGACTGGTTGGAGGGGGTGTACACCGCCCCCCACCTGGAGCAGGCGCTGGCCGACCGGGGCCGTCTGACCCGCGGCGAGATCATCATGACCCGCGAGGGCCATGCCGTCTCCTCTTTCGCCGTGACTTTCTATGCCCCCGACTCCGAGCAGGCGGGGATGCTGGCACGCGCCCAGGAGATCGAGAACCTGGAGCGCGGACTGCGCGCGCAGCAATTGATCGCCGACGAGGCGCGCACCGCGCTGGTGCGAATGGACGCCGCTTACACCGAGGCCAGCCAACGCCTGACCACCTTGCGCCGCGAGGCTGCCCAGACGCAGTCCCGTGCCCACCAGTTGCAGGTGGACTGGATGCGGCTGGCTCAGCAGGCCGAGGCCACCCAGGCGCGCCGTGGCCAGCTGGATGACGAGCTGGCCGAAGTGGACGCTCGCCTGGAGGAGCTTCAGGAGCGTCGCGCCACGGGTGAGGCGCGTTTCGAAGAACTGGACATGGCGCTGGCCGACGCGCAAGAGCGCCATGCCCAGCTTGAAGAAGCCGTGATCGATGCCGAACGCGTGCTGACCGACGCCCGGGAGCAGCAGCGCTCGCTGGAGCGCCAGGCCCAGGAGGCCCGCTTCCAGGTGCGCGCCCTGGCTGCCCGCCGCGAAGAATTGCACCGCGTGGTGGAGACGGCGGCCCAGCAGATGGACAGCGGCACCCAGACCGGCACGCAGCTTGAGATGGAGTTGGGGGCTTTGAACGACGTGGCGGCGCAGGCCGGCCTGCAAGCGGCTTTGGCTTTGAAGTTGGAGCGTGAGCAGCAACTGGGTGCGGTGCGCAGCGAGTACGACGACCTCACGACCCGCTTGCGCCGCGGCGACGAGCGACGCCTGGAGACCGAGCGCAGCCTGGAGCCGCTGCGCGAGCAGATCACCAAGCTGCAGCTGGAAGTGCAGGCGGCCCAGTTGGGTGGCGCCCAGTACCTGGAGCAGCTGCAGGCGGCTGCGGTCGACATGGAGGTGCTGGCGCGTTCCATCGAAGACGGCGGCGTGCGCCTGTGGGGCCTTCAGGGAGAGATCGACCGCATCCAGCGTGAGATCAACGCCCTGGGCGCGGTGAACCTGGCGGCCCTGGACGAGTTGACCGCCTCGCGCGAGCGCAAGACGTTCCTGGACGCCCAGAATGCCGATCTGAACGACGCCATCGGCACGCTCGAAGATGCCATCCGCAAGATCGACCTGGAAACCCGGGACCTGTTGCGTCAGACCTTCGAGCAGGTCAACCAGCAATTCGGTCGCATGTTCCCCAGCCTGTTTGGCGGCGGCACGGCGCGCCTGGTCATGACGGGTGACGAGATCCTGGACGCCGGCGTGCAGGTGATGGCGCAGCCCCCGGGCAAGAAGAACTCCACCATCCACCTCCTGTCAGGCGGCGAGAAGGCGCTGACGGCCATTGCACTGGTGTTTGCCATTTTCCAGCTCAACCCTGCGCCGTTCTGCCTGCTGGACGAGGTGGACGCGCCGCTGGATGATGCCAACACCGAACGCTATGCGAAGCTGGTCAGTGAGATGAGCCGCGCCACGCAGTTCCTGTTCATCAGCCACAACAAGATCGCCATGGAGATGGCGCGGCAGTTGATTGGCGTGACCATGCAGGAGCAGGGCGTGTCGCGCATCGTGGCGGTGGACATGGAGTCTGCCGTGGGCATGGCGCAGGCCGCTTGATTCGAGGGCATTTGACGATGGACCTGACGGTTTCCCTGGCAGTCGTGGCGGCGCTGGTGCTCGGCGGGGTGGGGCTGCAGGCGTGGTGGTCGGCCCGGCGTTCACGTCCCCGGCAGGGTCCCCCCCCGGGCGAGGCACACACGCCTTCCGGCACCGACGGTCGACAGGAGCCCTCGCTCGTGGATGGCTCGCCTGCGGACCGTTCCGAGGGTGAACAAGAGCGGACGGATCCCCGCCTGGATGAGCCTGCGGCAGCGCATCCGCACCCGGTGCTGCCCGGCTCGAACCGCCTGTCGTCCCTGCGGCCCGCTGCACGGCTGGACGCCCTGATCGACGCCATCGTCATCCTCACGCTGGAGTCCGCCGTCACGGGGGACCTGGCCGTGGCGCATCTGCCGGCCAGCTGGCGTGCGGGCAGCAAGCCGCTGTACGTGGAAGGCCTGAATGCCGCCACGCAGGCCTGGGAACAGCCCGTGCATGGGCAGACCTATTCGGAGTTCCAGGCGGGGGTGCAGCTGGCCAACCGGGCGGGCGCCCTCAACGAGATCGAGTACTCGGAGTTCGTGCAGAAGATCGAGGCCTTTGCCCAGGGTGTGGGCGCCATGGCCGACTTCCCCGACATGCTGGAGGTGGTGGCGCGCGCGCGGGAACTGGACGCCTTTTCCCAGCCCCTGGACGCGCAACTGGGACTGCTGCTGCGGGCCCGTTCGGTGGCCTGGTCGCTGGGCTATGTGCAGCAGGCCGCGTCGCGCCACGGTTTCATCCCCGGGGTGCTGCCGGGGCGCATGGTGCTGCCAGGCGCGCAGGACGGTGACCCTCCCGTGCTGGTGCTGTCCTTCGACCCGCAGGTCGCGCTGGCCGACGACCCGCAGGACGCGGCCCTGCGTGAGGTGCAGCTCAGCCTGGACGTGGCCCAGACCGAAGAGGCTGCCGAGCCGTTTCCCACCTGGCACCGCGTGGCCACGGCCCTGGCTGGCGAGATGGATGCCTCGCTGGTGGACGATCAGGGGCGGGCGGTGACGCTGCACGCCTTCGACGCCATCGGCAAGGAACTCCAGCAGCTGTACCGTTCGCTGGAGTCGCGTGACCTGGCGGCGGGCTCTGTGGCGGCGCGCCGGCTGTTCAGCTGAGCGGCGCAATGCCCGTGTGCCTTGTGTGTGGCCTGACCTGAGCGGCGAGGGCTAGCGTGAGCCACACCCCTGACCTCTTCAACGAGGCTCCCGCCATGCTCGAGCCCTCTCCCACGGCCCGCCGCGCCGCCGAGCTGCGCGCCTTGCTGCACCGCCACGCCCACCTGTACTACGTGCTGGACGCGCCGGAACTGCCCGATGCCGCCTACGACGCCCTGTTTCAGGAGTTGCAAGCGCTGGAGGAGGCGGAACCCGCGCTGCGCACGCCCGATTCGCCCACCCAGCGGGTGCTGGGCCGGGTGCTGGAGGGCTTCGAGCCCGTGCGCCACGCGGTGCCCATGCTCAGCATCCGCACCGAGACCGACACCACCGACGCCGGCGCCCAGGCCTTCGATGCCCGGGTGCGGCGCGAACTGGGCCTTGGGCCGGAAGATGCCCCGGTCGAGTACGCCGTCGAGCTGAAGTTTGACGGGCTGGCGCTCAGCCTGCGCTACGAACAGGGTGTGCTGGTGCGTGCCGCCACCCGCGGTGACGGCGAGACAGGCGAGGACGTCACGCAGAACATCCGCACCATTTGTCAGATCCCCTTACGGCTTCAGGCGCCAGCGGGGGCTGCGCTGCCCGCCGTGCTGGAAGTGCGCGGCGAGGTCTACATGCGCCGCGATGACTTCGAGCGCCTGAACGAGCGCCAGCGCGAGCGCGGCGACAAGACCTTCGTCAACCCGCGCAACGCTGCGGCCGGCGCCGTGCGCCAGCTGGACCCGGCCATCGCTGCCCAGCGCCCCTTGAGTTTCTTTGCCTACGGGCTGGGAGAGGTCGCCGGCTGGATGGTGCCTGCGCGGCACAGTCAGGTGCTCGATGCCCTGGCTGCTTTCGGCCTGCCGGTGTGTGCTGACCGCGCGGTGGTGCTGGGCGCTGAAGGCCTCGTGGCCTTCCACCAGCGCGTCGCCGCGGCGCGTGACGGCCTGCCGTTCGACATCGATGGCGTGGTCTACAAGGTGGACCGGCTCGACCTGCAGCGCCAGCTGGGATTCGTCACGCGCGAGCCGCGCTGGGCCGTGGCGCACAAGTACCCGGCCCAGGAACAGATGACGCGGCTCAATGGCATCGAGATCCAGGTCGGCCGCACGGGCAAGCTCACGCCCGTGGCCAAGCTGGAGCCGGTGTTCGTGGGGGGCACCACGGTCAGCAACGCCACGCTGCACAACGTCTTCGAGTTGCGGCGCAAGGGTGTGCGCGTGGGCGATACCGTCATCGTGCGCCGCGCGGGTGATGTGATCCCTGAGGTGGTGGGCCGGGTGCCGGGTGACCGCCCGGGCTATGTGTCCAACTTCCTCATGCCGCGGCAATGCCCCGTCTGCGCCAGCGAGGTGCTGCGCGAGAAGGGCGCTATCGACCACCGCTGCTCCGGCGGACTCTTCTGTGCTGCCCAGCGCAAACAGGCGCTGCTGCACTTTGCCGGCCGCCGGGCGATGGACATCGAGGGTCTGGGTGACAAGCTGGTGGATCAGCTTGTTGATTGCGGGCTGGTGCGCACCTTGCCCGAGCTTTACACCCTGGGCCTGGCCAAGCTCTCGGCGCTGGACCGCATGGCCGACAAGAGCGCCGCCAATCTGGTGGCCGCGCTGGAGCACAGCAAGCACACCACGCTGGCGCGCTTCATCTTCGCCCTGGGTATCCGCCACGTGGGCGAGGCCACCGCCCGCGACCTGGCGCGCCACTTCGGCTCCATCGACCGCCTGATGGATGCGGCCGAACCGCAGTTGCTGGAGGTTACCGACGTGGGCCCTGTGGTGGCCCGCAGCATCCACACCTTTTTTGCGCAGCCTCACCACCGCGAGATCGTGGAGCAACTTCGGGCCTGCGGCATCCGCTGGGACGAGCACGAGGGCGCGGCCCAGGCCGCCCCGGGCCCGCTGACCGGCAAGACCCTGGTGCTCACTGGCACCTTGCCCACGCTCTCGCGCGACGAGGCCAAGGCGTTGATCGAGGCCGCAGGCGGCAAGGTCGCCGGTTCTGTCTCGGGCAAGACTGACGCCGTGGTGGCGGGAGCCGAGGCCGGCAGCAAGCTGGAGAAGGCGCTGAGCCTGGGTGTGACCGTGCTGGATGAAGCCGGCTTGCGCGCTTGGCTGGCGGGCGAGGGCGATGGCGTGGGCGTCGTGTCGACCTGATGTCGCCCCGCGCCCAGTCGATCTCAGGCCCTCGGGCCTCAACCCGACCTGGGACCTTGAGGCGTTAACTTGACTTGAGGCCTTGAGGCCTCAGGGCCAGCCGCAGGGCGCCCGCACAGCAGGCCATGGCGGCCCATTGCAGCGGGCCCAGCGGTTCGCCCCGCACCGCAGCGCCGGTCACCATGGCCACCATCGGCACCATGATCGTGGACAGCCCCGCCACCTGCGCCGGCAGCATGCCCACGATGGAGAACCAGGCCAGGTTGCCGATGCACATGGGCACCAGCGTGATGTAGGCGATGGCGGCGAGGCTGGTCCAGGAGGGCATGAACCAGGGCCCCTGGCCGAGTGCGAAGGCGCCCAGCGTGATCGGCACGGACGAGATCAGCAACTGCCAGCCGGTGAGCACCATGGCGGCGGCGCGTGGCGGGCGGCGTTTGAGGATCAGCGTGCCCACAGCCCAGCCCACACCGGCCAGCAGGCCCAGCGCAAAGCCCGCCGGAGCCAATGCGTAGGCGTCGCGCCCTGCATACAGCAGCAGTCCGACGCAACTGCCGCCCAGGGCCAGTGCGGCCACCATGCGTCCGGTCAGACGTTCGCCCAGGAATGCTGTGCTGATCACCGCCGCCCACAGCGGCATGGTGAAGCCCAGCACGGCGGCCTGGCCCGATGGGATCATCACCGCAGCGTAGGTGCTGGCGATGTTCCATACCACCAGGTAGGCCAGCGAGGCGGCCAGCACCGTGGGCCAATCCTGGCGTTCAATGTGCAGCGACAGGCCCCGCAAGCGCGCCACGGTCAGCAAGGTCAGGCCGGACACCAGCAGCGCAAAGGAGCGGAAGGTCCACACCGACACCTCCTGCACCGCCAGCGGAAACAAGGTCCAGTTGGTACCCCACACCAGGGTCAGCACGGCCAGCAAGGCCAGCGCGCGGGGAGGAATGGTGGGGTGGGTAGGAGGCATCCGCAAGCGAGCCAGTATGCCCGCTGTGGCCAGGGCAGTGACAAACGGCACCGGCGTCGAACAGGTGGAGCCTGCGCCTCCAGGCAGGGCCTGCGCAATTCTTTACATGGCGCCCGCGGTCATGCTGTCGGCGTTGACGCGCCATGCCGCGTTGAGAGGAAGCTGCCACGACAGGAACGACGGGGCTGCTCGGATTCAAGGCGCTTGTGCTGCGGGAGGATGCACCATGATCGGGAACATGTTTCTGGCGCGGGGGCCTCGGCTGGTCTGGCAAGCCCGTTTGCTGATGGCTTTGGGCGTCGCGTTCGCCTCGGCCCTCCACGGTGCAGTCTCCTACGCAGCGCCGGCGGGCTCTGTGGGAGCTTCCTGGTCAACCGGCTCCTACGGGCCAACCGGTTCGCTGGATGCCGCTGTCCAGGCGGGGCCCCAGCGGGCGGGCCGCCTGTCTGAATTCCAGGGCCGTGTGTGGCTGTTCGACACCGAACAGGGCCAGTGGTCCGAGGCCTTGCGCAACCGGGCGCTGACGGAAGGCGACCGTCTGTCGACGGAGCGCGGTGCGCAGGCGGAGGTGCGGGTGGGCTCCACCGAGTTGCGCCTGGGCGCGGGCACCGAACTCGAGATCGTGCGGATGGATGAGGGGCGGATGAGCTTTCAGCTCCACCGCGGCAGTCTGGCGGTGCGCGTGCGCTCACGCGAGATCGCCGCGGAGCTGGAGTTGCTGACGGCCGAGGCGCGGCTGCAGCCTGAGCGCGCCGGGGCCTACCGCGTGGACCGCGAAGACGACGTGACCTGGGCCACCGCCTGGCGCGGTGCACTGCAGGTGCGGACGGTCGATCAGGCCTTTGATCTGGCCACGGGGCAGCGTGTGGAGCTGGCGCCCCAGGGCCGTGAGCGGAGCACGCTGGTCACCTGGTCTGCCGCCGTGCAAGACCGCTTTGCTGAATGGGTGCGGGCCGATGAGCAGCATGACGACCGCAGCGCCTCCTTGCGCTATGTCTCGCCGGAAATGACAGGTGCGGAAGACCTGGACCGTCACGGTCGCTGGGAGCGCCACCCCGAGTTCGGCATGGTGTGGTCGCCGCTGGTGGTCAGCGCCGGATGGGCCCCGTTCAAGCATGGCCGCTGGGTTTGGCACGCCCGCTGGGGCTGGACCTGGGTGGATCAGGCACCCTGGGGCTTCGCGCCGTTTCACTATGGCCGCTGGGTGCTGTGGGGTCACCGCTGGGTCTGGACGCCCGGGCCGCGGATGGCGCGTCCGGTCTTCGCCCCCGCGTTGGTCACCTTCACCGGCCCGTCGGTGGGCGTGAACATCGTGATCGGCCCGTCCAGACCTCCGGTGGCCTGGGTGCCCCTGGCGCCGCGTGAGCCTTATCGGCCCTGGATCGGTCATCGCCCCCATCCGGTGGGGCCGGCGCATCCGGTGGGACCAACGCATCCGCCACGCGGGTGGGAGCCGGCCCATCGTCACGTGCCAGGGGCGCGCGGCCCCTGGCGTCAGGAACGTGAGCGCGCGCAGATGCAGTGAGTGCCTGACACCGCCCCGGCCGCTGATCCTCAGCCCCTCGGCCGGCCCGCGGCCACCACCAGCGGCTTGAGCGCAGGCCACACGTTGTCCAGGATGCGGCTGTGCGCCTGCGCGGTGGGGTGGATGCGGTCGGGCTGGAACATCTGGTCGGCATCCGGCCCGTCGGCCACGTTCTTCAGCAGGAACGGCACCAGGGCAGCGCCCTCGGCCTTGGCCACCTGGGCGAAAGAGGCCGCGAACTCTTCCGCATAAGCCTTGCCATAGTTGGGTGGCAGCTGCATGCCGGCGATCAGCACCCGCGCCCCGGCGGAGCGTGCGGCCTTGGCCATGTCGGCGAGGTTCTGGCGAGTGGCGCTCATGGGCAGGCCCCGCAGCGCATCGTTGCCGCCGAGTTCGATCACCACCACGGCCGGCCGGTGTCGCGTCAGCAAGCCCGGCAACCGGGCCTTGCCACCCGAGGTGGTGTCGCCGCTGACGCTGGCGTTCACCACGGTCCCGCGCAGGCCTTCGCGCTGCAGGCGCTGCTCCAGCAGTGCCACCCAGCCCTGGCCACGCGCGATGCCGTACTCGGCGGACAGGCTGTCGCCCACGACCAGGATCACGGGGGCGCCCGATGGGCCCGAGGATGCTTGCGTGCCGCCAGGGCTTGTCCCTTGCGCCTGGACGGACGTCCCCAGCGCGCAGGTGGCCAGCCAGGCCGCGAGGCTACAGTGCAGCCACTGCCGCCGCAGGCTGCAGGTCTGCACTCCAGCCGCGCTCCTGACCCGTCCACACCCTCGCATGTCTGATCCCATCATTGCTGTGCGTCATGTCACCAAACGGGTGACCGATTCCTCTGGCACGCTGACCATTCTCGACGACATCGATTTCTCGTTGCAGGCCAGGGAGTCGGCTGCCATCGTCGGCGCCTCGGGTTCTGGCAAGAGCACGCTGCTGTCGCTGATCGCAGGGCTGGACACGCCCACCGAGGGCACGGTGGTGCTGGCCGGCGAAGACCTGTTTGCGCTGGATGAGGATGCGCGTGCCGCGGTGCGTGCCCGGCGTGTGGGTTTCGTGTTCCAGAGCTTCCAGTTGCTGCCCAACCTGACCGCGCTGGAAAACGTGATGCTGCCGCTGGAGTTGCTGGGTCGGCCCGGTGCGCGGGCCGCGGCCACCGAAATGCTGGGCCGTGTGGGGCTGGGCGAGCGCCTTCGGCACTACCCCCGTGTGCTCTCAGGCGGTGAACAGCAGAGGGTGGCGCTGGCCCGCGCCTTCGTGGTGGAGCCCACCGTGCTGCTGGCTGACGAACCGACCGGCAGCCTGGACTTCGCCACGGGCGAGCGTGTCATGGGCCTCATGTTCGACATGAACCGCGAGGCGGGCACGACGCTCGTGCTGGTGACGCATGACCGGGGCATTGCGGCGCGCTGCGACCGTCAACTGGTCATCGAGGCGGGCCGACTCGTGGCCTGAAATGAAAAGGGCGGCTCCAGCCGCCCCAAGCTCAGATGCAGCCCGGCGAATCAGCCGGGTTGCTTGAAGCCGTTCACTGTGTGAACTTGTAGTCCGTCTTGGCGGACTTGCGCAGCCTCTCCTGGAAGTCCTGCAGCTTGGTCTGCTCCAGGCGCTGCTTGACCTGGTCCTTGACCTCGTCGAAGGACGGGAACTGCGCCTCGCGCGTGTCGTCCAGGCGGATGATGTGCCAGCCGAACTGGCTCTTGACGGGCGCATCCGTCATCTCGCCCTTCTTCAGCGCCGCCATGGCCTTGCCGAACTCGGGCACGTAGGCGTCAGGCTTGGCGAAATCCAGGTCGCCGCCGCGCTCGCCTGAACCCGGGTCCTTGGAGCTCTTCTTGGCCAGCTCCTCGAACTTTGCGCCGCCCTTGATCTGTGCGATCAGGGCCTTGGCCTCGTCTTCCTTCTCCACCAGGATGTGGCTGGCACGGTATTCGGTGCCACTGGCCTGGGCCTTGAACTTGTCGTACTCGGCCTTGGCTTCGGTGTCGGTGGCGGGGTTCTTCTTGCGGAAGTCCTCGAACATCTCTCGGATCAGGATGCTCTGGCGTGCGAGTTCCAACTGCGCGCGGTATTCGGCCGAGGCCGGGATGCCGCGCCGCTCGGCTTCCTGCGCGAAGATCTCGCGCAAGACGGTCTCGTCCCTGACGCGCTGCTCGGAGCCCGGGGGCAACTGCTGCCCCGAACGGGCCACTTGCTGCATCAGGGCATCCACGCGTGACTTTGGCACGGCCTTGCCGTTGACGATGGCGATGTTCTGGGCCTGGGCAGCAAGCGGCAGCATCAGCACCAGGCAGCCTGCAGCGGCGAGTTGGCGCAGGGAGGAGGTCTTCATCTTCATGGAGCGAACTTTCGTGTACGCGCGCGGATCGTGTCGCGCCGGCGTGGGTTTCATTCTCGGGAACCTGGGATTTTCGACACACAGGGCCGCGGCTTGGGCTGCGGCGTCTCAGTGTTCACGGGGCCTGTGCGTCGATGGCCAGTGCGTGGATACCGCGCGGCATCCAGACTGCCAAGGCATCATAAACGAGGCGATGGCGGGCCACCCGGCTCAAGCCGGTGAAGCGGGCGCTGCGGATGCGCACCGTGAAGTGCCGCCCCTCGCGCGCGCCGGCATGGCCGGCGTGCAGGTGGCTGTCGTCCACCACCTCCAGGGCGACGGGAGCAAATGCAGCGGTCAAGACCTCTTCCAGCGCAGCGGCGGTGGGTGCGGTGGCCAGGGCTTCGCCTGGTGGCGCGGCGTGCCGCGGTCCGGCCCGAGGGTGGCCGGCCTGGTCCTGTTCAGAGTCCGTCGGCGCGGTCACCGCGGTTCCTCCGGCGAAGCATCTTCGCTGCCTGGCTTGCCAGCCGCGGGTTCGAGGTATCGGCTGATCCACAGGCCCTGGGCCAGCATGAACAGCAGCATCAGGCCCAGCCCGCCAAAGAGCTTGAAGTTCACCCAGGTGGCGGTGGTGAAGGTGTGGGCCACCCAGATGTTGAGCAATCCCATGACGCCGAAGAACGCGATCCAGGCGAAGTTCAGGCGGTGCCACACCTTGCCCGGGAGGTCCAGCTGCTCACCCAACAGCACCTTCAGCAGGTTGCGATTGAACAGCAACGGGCTGAGCCAGAAGGCCAGGCCCATGGCCCAGTACAGCGCGCTGGGCTTCCATTTGATGAAGGTCTCGCTGTGGAACCAGATGGTCAAGCCGCCCAGCACCACCACCAAGGCCAGGCTGACCCACAGCATGGCGTCCACCTTGCGGCGGCGCAGCTTCAGCCAGACCACCTGGGCCAGCGTGGCCACGATGACCACCACGGTGGCCAGCAGCACCGGAGCTTCGGCCACCGACACCTTGCTGCCGGAGACCATGAAGCCCAGGTGGCGGGTGGCAAAGTCGGCTGCCCAGGCCTTCTCTGACTCGGCGTACTTGAAGGTCCCGAAGAACAGGATGATGGGCAGGAAATCGAACAGCAGTTTCATCAGGTTTTGTGGGTGTGCGGCTGGACCAAGATCCTGGGCCGTTCCGTCAGATTTTCAAGTTGCGGGCTTGAAATCGATGGCTGCGGAATTGATGCAAAAACGCTCGCCTGTGGGTTCGGGCCCGTCGGGAAAGACATGCCCGAGGTGGCTGCCGCAGTGGTTGCAGCGTACCTCGACGCGCACCATGCCGTGGCTGCGGTCCTCCACACGCTCGACGACCTCGCTGTTCAGGGGCTCCCAGTAGCTCGGCCAGCCGCAGCCGGCATCGAATTTGGTGGAGGAGGCGAACAGCGGTGTGCCGCAGCCCACGCAGTCGTAGCGGCCGTCCTGGAAGTGGTCCCAGTACTGGCCCGTGAAAGCGCGTTCCGTGGCGGCGTGGCGCGCCACCTGGTACTGCATGGGACTGAGTTCCGCCTGCCACTGCTGCTCGGTCTTGCGCACGGGGTAGCGCGGGTCGTCATGGTCATGCGGGGCGGGTGGGCGGCGAAACAGGTTCATGTTGGCGTATCCGCAGCGCAGGCAGCTCGCGGCCTGACGCTGGTAAGGACTGATGACCCCATGATTCTCGTCTGTGCCGGGGGGCGAGCCGGAAGCGTGGAGAATCTTTCTCGATTCCATTGCCCCACTTTCGGAGGTTGCCCATGTTCGGACTCATGCAGGATCAGCCGCTGCTGATCTCGTCGCTGATTGAATTCGCCGCCCGCCATCATGGCGAGGCTGAAGTGGTGTCGCGCAGGGTGGAGGGCGATCTTCACCGTTGCACCTACCGGGACGTGGCGGCACGCTCGCGCCAGGTGGCTCAAGCCCTGGATGCCTGGGACCTGGCCTTCAGTGACCGGGTGGCCACCCTGGCCTGGAACGGCTATCGCCATCTGGAACTCTACTTTGGCGTTTCGGGCAGCGGACGCGTGCTGCACACCCTGAATCCCCGCCTCGCCGCAGACCAGGTGGTCTGGATTGCCAACCATGCCGAAGACCGCGTGCTGTGCTTCGACATGACCTTTCTGCCCCTGATCAAGGCCATCTGGAAGCAGTGCGCAACGGTCAAGCATTGGGTGGCCTTGTGCGATGAGGGGGCTCTGCCCGCGGACTCCGGCATCGAGGGGCTGGTGTCGTACGAGGCCTGGATCGCCCCGCAGGCTACCCAGTACGAGTGGCCGTCGTTTGACGAGCGCAGCGCCGCCTCGCTGTGCTACACCAGCGGCACCACGGGCAACCCCAAGGGCGCGCTGTACAGCCACCGCTCCACGGTGCTGCACGCCTACGGCGGTGCGCTGCCCGATGCACTGAACCTCTCAGCACGAGATTCGATCTTGCCCGTGGTGCCCATGTTCCACGTGAACGCCTGGGGACTGCCCTATGCGGCGGCGATGACGGGCGCCAAGCTGGTCTTCCTCGGGGCGGCGCTGGACGGCAAGTCGGTGTACGACTTGATCGAGGGCGAGCGCGTCACCATGGCTGCGGGCGTGCCCACCGTCTGGCTGGGCCTGCTCAACCACATGGCGCAGGGGGGCCTGCGGTTCTCCACGCTCAGCCGCACGGTCATCGGCGGCTCGGCTTGCCCGCCGGCCATGATCCGCGCTTTCAAAGACCAGTACGGTGTCACAGTCCTCCACGCCTGGGGCATGACGGAGATGTCGCCCCTGGGGACGGTGTGCACGCTGAAGTTGCACCAGATGGCGGGCACGCCCGAACAGCAGATGACGGTGCTGCTGAAGCAGGGCAGAGCCATCTTCGGCGTGGAGATGAAGATCGTGGACCCGGAAGGACAGGAACTGCTTTGGGACGGCCAGTCCAGTGGCGATCTCATGGTCAAGGGGCCGTGGATCATCTCCAGCTACTTCAAGGGCGAAGGGGGTAACCCGCTGGTGGATGGATGGTTCCCCACGGGCGATGTGGCCACCATTGACCCTGACGGCTTCATGCAGATCACGGACCGCAGCAAGGACGTCATCAAGTCCGGCGGCGAGTGGATCAGCTCCATCGACGTGGAGAACATCGCTGTGGCCCACCCGGCCGTGGCCATGGCAGCCTGCATTGGCGTACGGCACCCGAAGTGGGACGAGCGCCCACTGCTGGTGGTGGTGAAGAAGCCGGGTTCCGAGGTAACGCGCGAGGACCTGCTGTCCTTTTACGAGGGCAAGGTGGCGAAGTGGCAGGTGCCTGACGATATCGCCTTTGTCGACGCCATCCCCTTGGGGGCCACGGGCAAGATGCAGAAGATGAAGCTGCGCGAGCAGTTCAAGGATCACATGTTGCCTGGGGTCTGAGCGGGGGCATGCTGCCGCTGTTGCCCTCGGGGCCCCTGGCTCTACCTTCGGCCTAGTGGAAGTCCCTCATCGGGAGCGGGCCTGGCCTGCATTACGCTATCGGCTACGTTCAACCTACTCCTTCGGAGTCGCCCGATGACCCGTCCTGCTGCCTCTTTCTCGCGTCGTACCTTCAGCCTGTTGTCCGCCGCCTTGTGCTCGACCCTGGCTGGTGGAGCCTGGGCCCAGAATGCCCCGGCAGCCAAGTCCGCTGCTGCGCCTGCGAAGTCCGCGGCCGCGCCCGCAAAGGCAGAACCCAAGCCGCTGGCCGGGCAGGTGGTGAAGATGGTGCGGATCGATCCGCTGTCCGGCCTCCTGGGCCCGGTGGGCATCAACCAGAGCAAGAGTTACCAGTTCTTCGCTGAGAAGTACAGCGCCATCAATCCGGCGGGCGTGAAGTTCGAGGTGAGCTTCATTGACAACAAGCTCAGCCCGACCGAGAGCCTGAACGCCTTGAAGTCGGCGCTGGACCAGGGTATTCGCTACATCGTCCAGGGCAACGGCTCGTCGGTGGCGCTGGCGCTGATCGACGCCATCAACAAGCACAACGAGCGCAACCCCGGCAAGGAGGTGATCTACCTGAACGATTCGGCGGTGGACCCGGACCTCACCAACAGCAAGTGCAGCTACTGGCACTTCCGCTTCGATGCCGACACCTCGATGAAGATCGAGGCGATGACCACCTTCATGAAGGACCAGAAGGACATCCAGAAGGTCTACCTCTTGAACCAGAACTATTCCCACGGGGCGCAGGTCGCGCGCTACGCGAAGGAGAACCTGGCGCGCAAGCGGCCAGACGTGCAGATCGTGGGCGAAGATCTGCATCCGTTGGGCCAGGTGCGTGACTTCGCGCCCTACATCGCGAAGATCAAGGCCTCGGGCGCCGACACCGTCATCACGGGCAACTGGGGTTCTGACCTGTCGCTTCTGGTGAAGGCCGCGAACGAGGGCGGCTACAACGGCAAGTTCTACACCTACTACACCGGGGTCACGGGCACGCCCACGGCCTTGGGCACCAATGGCGCGGGGCGTGTGTTCCAGATCGCCTACAGCCACTACAACATGGGTGGTCAGATGGCGGCCTGGAGCAAGGAATTCAACCAAAAGTACAACGACGACCACTACACGCACTCGGTCAACCGCATCTTCGAGGCGCTTGGCGCGGCCATGGCCAAGGCCAAGTCGACCGATCCTGTGAAGGTGGCGGCGGCGCTCGAGGGCCTGCAGTTCAAGACCTTCAACGGCGAAGTGGAGATGCGCAAGGTGGACCACCAGCTGCAGCAGCCGCTGTACATGACGGTGTGGCAGAAGGCCGATGCCAAGTTCCCTTACAGCCCGGAAAAGACCGGGATGACGCTGGTGCCCGTGAAGGAGTTCCCGAACTACGTCTCCAGCACGCCCACCAGCTGCCAGATGAAGCGCCCTTGAGCCTTTGAGCGGCTGACCCGCGGCCACCCCCGGCCTTGCCCGGCCGGCGGATCGGTTGAGTGCCGCCCCTGATGACGCGCGATGGAGTTCTTCACCGTTTCCCTGCTGAACGGCCTGAGCTACGGCTTGCTGCTGTTCATGCTCAGTTCCGGCCTGACCCTCATCTTCAGCATGATGGGGGTGCTGAACTTCGCTCACGCCAGCTTCTACATGGTGGGGGCCTATGTGGCCAGCAGCCTGACCAAGGTGGTGGGCTTCTGGCCGGCGCTGGTGATCGCGCCCATCGTGGTCGGGCTTCTGGGGGCCTTGTTCGAGCGGCATGCTCTGCGCAAAGTGCACAAGTTCGGCCATGTGCCCGAACTGCTCATCACCTTCGGCCTGTCCTACGTGATCCTTGAGGTCGTGCAACTGGTCTGGGGGCGCACCTCGGTGGAGTTTCTGCCGCCTGAGGTGTTGCGCGGCCCGGTGTTCACCCTGGTGCACTCTTCGGCGGACGGCCTGGGCATCGTGGCAGGCGCCGCGCCAGCGGCTCTGTGCCAGGCGGCCGATGCCGCTGTTCGGGTGGCCTGCTCGCCGTTTCCGGCCACCCGGGGGTTCATGATGGTGGTCGCCCTGGCCATGCTGCTGGCGCTGTGGCTCTTGCTGACCCGCACCCGCATCGGCCTGGTGATCCAGAGCGCGCTCACGCACCCCGAGATGGTGGAGGCGCTGGGCCACAACGTGCCGCGTGTGTTCATGCTGGTCTTTGGCGCCGGTGCGGCCTTGGCTGGACTGGCCGGGGTGATCGGCGGCAGCACCTTCGTCACCGAGCCCGCGATGGCGGCCACGGTCGGCAGCGTGATCTTCGTGGTGGTGGTCGTGGGGGGCATGGGTTCACTGGCCGGCGCCTTCGTGGCGTCGCTGCTCATCGGCATCATCCAGACCTTTGCCGTGGCGCTGGACCATTCCCTGGCCTCCGCGCTGTCGGCGCTGGGGGTGGCGCTGAGCCCGGCCCTGGCAGGCAACACCTTGATGAAGCTCACGCTGGCGCAGGCGGCGCCCATCCTGCCGTACCTGTTCCTGGTGCTGATCCTGATCTTCAGGCCCAAAGGGTTGCTGGGCACGCGCGAGGGATGAACGTGGCCACCTCCTCGAACCCCTCCGCTGTATTGCGCGTCCGGGTCACCATCTGGGGCGGCTTTGCGCTGGTGCTCCTGTTGGCACCTTTCGCTGTGACGGGCGGTTTGGCCCTGAGCATCCTGTCGCAGATCGGCATTGCCATCGTGGCCTGCCTGTCCTACAACATGCTGCTGGGCCAGGGCGGCATGCTCAGCTTCGGCCATGCGGTCTACACCGGTCTGGCCTCCTTCGTGGCCATCCATGCACTCAACCAAGTAGGGCAGGGCTGGCTGTCGGTGCCGGTGAGCCTGATCCCTCTGGTGGGTGGCTTGGCCGGAGCGGGATTTGCCATCCTGTTGGGGTTCGTCACCACCCGCAAGGCCGGCACGCCCTTTGCCATGATCACTCTGGGCATTGCCGAACTGGTGTTCGCCATGGCCTTGATGGTGCCGGAGTTCTTCGGTGGCGAGGGCGGCGTGTCAGGCAACCGCACCGTCGGCAAGCCCTTCCTGGGCATCACCTTCGGGCCGCCCATTCAGGTGTACTACCTGCTGGCTGTGTACACCTTTGTGTGCACGGCTGCCATGTTCGCCTTCACCCGCACGCCGCTGGGGCGCATGCTCAACGCCGTGCGCGACAACCCCGAGCGCGTGGAGTTCGTCGGCTACAGCACCCAGCGCGTGCGCTACCTGTCCTTCATCATGGCCGGCTTCTTTGCAGGGGTGGCCGGTGGCATGTACGCGCTGCAGTTCGAGATTGCCACGGCCGAGGTGGTGGGCGCGGCGCGCTCAGGTGCCTATCTCCTGTTCACTTTCCTGGGCGGTGCCACTTTCTTCTTCGGGCCGATCATCGGCGCGGTGTTGATGGTGCTGGCGGGCGTGCTGTTGTCGGAGATCACCAAGGCCTGGTTGCTCTACCTCGGCCTGATCTTCCTGCTCATGGTGATGTACGCGCCGGGTGGCGTGGCCAGCCTCATCATGATGAATCTGAGGGTGGCCGCCTTCGGCCGGCTGCGCGAACTGCTGCCCACCTACGCCGGCCTGGGCGCTGCGCTGCTCGTGGTGTTGCTGGGCGCTGGCGCCGTCGTGGAGATGGTGTACCACCTGCAGCTGAACGACACGGCCGGCCCTGATCTGAGCTACCTGGGCCTGCAGCTGAGTGTGCGCAGCGCGCTGCACTGGGCGGCGGCCTGGGCCGTGCTGGCCACCGGCGTGGCCTTGCTGGAGTGGGTGCGACGCCCCTTCGCCCGGCGATGGTCCGCGATCCAGCAGGACATCGAGACCGCCCAACGAAGTGTGGAGTCCTCATGACGGCGGCGGTGGAACTGCGCAACGTCCACAAGCGCTTCGGCAAGACCGAGATCATCCGGGGGACCAGCCTGTCGGTCGCTCCTGGCGAACGGGTGGCCATCATCGGTCCCAACGGTGCGGGCAAGAGCACCTTGTTCAACCTGATCAGCGGGCGCTTCGGTGCCTCGTCGGGTGACATCCTGCTCAACGGGCGCAAGATCGACGGCCTCAAACCCTACGAGATCAACCGCCTGGGCCTGGCGCGCAGCTTTCAGGTGAGCAACCTGTTCAACAACCTGTCGGTCTTCGAGAACCTGCGTTGTGCCGTTCTGTGGAGCCTGGGTTACCGCTACGCCTTCTGGAAGTTCCTGAGCAATCTGCGTGACGCCAACGAGCGCGCAGAGCAGGTGCTGGCCATGATCCGTCTGGACCGCCGGCGCGACGTGCTGGCCGTGAACCTGACCTACGCCGAGCAACGGGCTCTGGAGATCGGCATCACCATTGCGGGCGGCGCGCAGGTGATCCTGCTGGACGAGCCCACCGCCGGCATGAGCCGCGCCGAGACCACGCGCTTCGTTGAATTGATCCGTGAGGTGACGGTGGGCCGCACCCTCCTGACGGTCGAACACGACATGGGCGTGGTCTTCGGCCTGGCCGACCGCATCGCCGTGCTGGTGTACGGTGAAGTGATCGCCTTTGACACGCCCGACAAGGTGCGTGCCGACCCGCGCGTGCAGCAGGCTTACCTGGGTTCCGTGCTGGCAGCCCATGAGGCCGAAGGCCCTGACCGGGCGACGCAGCCTGACCAGGAGCACTGACCATCATGCTGGCGCTCCGTGACGTCCATGCCTACTACGGCAAGAGCCATGTCCTGCATGGCGTGAGTTTCAGCGTCGGCGAGGGCGAGATCGTCGCGCTGTTGGGGCGCAACGGCTCGGGCCGCTCGACCACGGTCAAGGCCATCATGGGCCTGGTGCACACCGAAGGGTCGGTGGACTGGCGGGGCCGGCAGCTGGTGGGCCTCAAGGCCTTCGAGATCGCACATGCCGGCATCGGCTACGTGCCCGAGAACCGCGACATCTTCCCCACCCTGACGGTGCACCAGAACCTCATGCTGGGGCAAAAGCGCGGGGCCGAGGCGCCGCGCTGGAGCTTCGACGACATGTACGGCCTGTTCCCGCGCCTGAAGGAACGCCAGCACACTGAAGCCGGCGTGCTGTCTGGCGGCGAGCAGCAGATGCTCACCCTGTGCCGCACCCTGATGGGGGACCCGGACCTGATCATGATCGACGAGCCCACCGAAGGCCTGGCGCCCAAGATCATCGAACAGGTGGCGCAGTACCTGCGGGCGCTGAAGGCGCGCGGCATCAGCGTCCTGCTGGTGGAGCAGAAGCTGACCATCGCGCTGGAAGTTGCCGACCGCTGCCTGGTGATGGGGCACGGGCAGATCGTGTTCGAAGGCACGCCCGAAGACCTGCGACGCGATGCGGCCGTGCGCAAGGAGTGGCTGGAAGTCTGATGCGCGGGGCCTTGCCACGGGCCGAGCGCTGTAGCTCGTCCCAGCGGTGACAGGGGTGCCTGGAGGGCGCCCTTAGAATCGAACGATCGTTCTATTTTGTGTTTCACTGTCCTTCAGGACGCCTCTTAGACCTCCAGGAGAAGACCCCATGGGTGCGAGATATGAAGTTCGCGGCGATGTCGCCATCGTCACGCTGGACAACCCTCCCGTCAACGGCCTGGGCCTGGAGACGCGCCAGGGCGTGGCCGCGGGCGTGGAGCAGGCTTGGGCAGACGCCGCGGTCAAGGCCATCGTCATCACGGGTGCCGGCAAGGCCTTCTCGGGCGGCGCCGACATCCGCGAGTTCGGTTCGCCCAAGTCCCTGGCAGAGCCCAACCTGCTGTCGCTGATCAAGCTGATGGAGTCCTCGCCCAAGCCGGTGGTGGCGGCCTTGCACACCGTGTGCATGGGCGGCGGGCTGGAACTGGCGCTGGGTTGCCACTACCGCGTGGCCTCGCCCGGCACCAACATTGCGTTGCCCGAAGTGAAGATCGGCCTCATCCCCGGCGCCGGTGGCACGCAGCGCCTGCCGCGCGTGCTGGGCGTGGAGACCGCGCTGAACATGATCGTGGGCGGTGACCCGGTCAAGAGTGAAGTCCTGGCGGGTCTGCCGGGCCAGTTGCTGATCGACCGCATGATCGACGGCGATCTGCTGGACGGCGCCTGCGCCTTCGCTCGTGAAGTGGCCGATATCCGTCCGCTCAAGCGTGTGCGGGACTTGCCTTGCCAGCACCCGAATGCCGACGCCTACTTCCAGTTCGCACGCAACACCGCCAAGGCGGTGGCCAGGAACTTCCCGGCGCCCGCGAAGTGCGTGGACGCGGTGGAGGCTGCCGTCAAGCGCAAGTTCGACGATGCCATGGTCGTGGAGCGCGAGATCTTCCTCGCGCTGATGCTCACGCCCGAGTGCAAGGCTTTGCGTCACGCCTTCTTTGGCGAACGTGCCGCCAGCAAGATCCCGGACGTGCCCGAGGACACGCCCGTGCGTCCCATCGCTCGGGTGGCGGTGATCGGCGCCGGCACCATGGGCGGCGGCATCAGCATGAACTTCCTCAACGCTGGCGTGCCGGTGACGATCCTGGAAACCCAGCAGGAAGCGCTGGACCGCGGCGTGGCCACGATCCGCAAGAACTACGAGGCCCAGGTCAAGAAGGGCAAGCTGAAGGACGACAAGTACCAGCAGCGCATGGCCCTGCTGTCCACCACGCTGAGCTACGCCGACATCGCCCAGGCCGACCTGGTCATCGAGGCCGTGTTCGAGGAGATCGGTGTCAAGGAGGCGGTGTTCAAGCAACTCGACGCCGTGATGAAGCCCGGCGCCATCCTGGCCTCCAACACCTCCACTCTGGACGTCAACCGCATCGCTTCCTTCACCCAGCGGCCGCAGGACGTGGTGGGCATGCACTTCTTCAGCCCCGCCAACGTGATGAAGCTGCTGGAGGTGGTGCGCGGCGAGAAGACCGCCAAGGACGTGCTGGCCACCGTGATGGGCGTGGCCAAGAAGATCCGCAAGACCGCGGTGGTCTCGGGCGTGTGCGACGGCTTCATCGGCAACCGCATGATCGAGCAGTACAGCCGCCAGGCCGGTTTCCTGCTGGAGGAGGGCTGCACCCCCGCCCAGGTGGACCGCGCCATCGAGAAGTTCGGCTTTGCCATGGGACCGTTCCGCATGGGCGACCTGGCAGGCAACGACATCGGCTGGGCCATCCGCAAGCGCCGCTACGTGGAAAAGCCCGACCTGCGCTACAGCAAGACCGCCGACCTGCTGTGCGAGATGGGCCGCTTCGGCCAGAAGACCGGTGCCGGCTGGTACGACTACGCCCCCGGCAAGCGCGACGCCATGCCCTCTGACGTGGTGGTGAAGATGGTGGAGGAGCACCGCAACACGCTGGGCATCAAGCCGCGCAAGATCTCGGATGAGGAGATCGTGCAGCGCCTGGTGTACTCCCTGGTGAACGAGGCGGCCAAGATCCTGGAAGAAGGCATCGCCAGCAAGGCCAGCGACATCGACATGGTCTACCTCACGGGCTACGGCTTCCCGCTGTGGCGCGGTGGCCCCATGTGCTATGCCGACCAGCAGGGCCTGTTCAACGTGGCCCAGTCGATGAAGCGCTTTGCTCAGAACCCCCACGACGACGCCAGCTTCTGGCAGCCCGCGCCCTTGCTGGCCCGACTGGTGGCCGAAGGCAAGTCCTTCACCTGAAGTGGCCCGTCCTCAGCACTCCGCCCGCGTCCGACACACCCGCAGACTTCGAAAGACCTTGCCATGACAAGAGCCGTCATCGTCTCCACCGCCCGCACACCTCTGGCCAAGAGCTGGAAGGGCGCTTTCAACATGACCCATGGCGCCACCCTGGGCGGCCTGGCCATCCAGGCGGCGGTCGAGCGCGCCGGGGTGGACCCGGCCGCCATCGACGACGTGCTCATGGGCTGCGCCAACCCGGAAGGGGCCAACGGCTGGAACATCGCGCGCCAGGCGGCGCTGCGCGCGGGGCTGCCCATCACGGTGGGCGGGGCCACGGTCAACCGCTTCTGCTCCAGCGGCCTGCAGACCATCGCCATGGCCGCGCAGCGCGTGATGGCGGGCGAGGGCGACCTCTACGTGGCCGGTGGCGTGGAAAGCATTTCCTGCGTGCAGCAGGAGATGAACATGCACATGTTCAAGGACCCCTGGCTGGAGCAGCACAAGCCCGAGATCTACTGGCCCATGCTGCAGACCGCCGAGATGGTGGCCAAGCGCTACGGCGTCTCCAAGGAGCGGCAAGACCGCTACGGCGCCGAGAGCCAGCAGAAAGCCTGCGCCGCGGCCGAGCAGGGCCTGACGCGCGATGAGATCGTGGCCTGCACCGTCACCGCCGGTGTGGCCGACCCTGTGATGGGCATGCGCAGCAAGCAGGTGACCATCAGCGCCGACGAGGGTCTGCGCCCGGGCACCGCCTACGAGAACATCCAGGGCATCCGCACAGCGGTGCCGGGTGGTGTGGTGACCGCCGGCAATGCCAGCCAGTTCAGCGACGGCGCCGGTGCCTGCGTGGTGGTCAGCGAGACCTACGCCGAGCAAAAGGGCCTGAAGCCCCTGGGCCGCTTCCTCGGCTTTGCCGTGGCCGGCTGCGAGCCCGACGAGATGGGCATCGGCCCGGTGTTCGCCGTGCCCAAGGTGCTGGCCCGCCTGGGCCTGAAGGTCGAGGACATCGACCTGTGGGAGCTGAACGAAGCCTTCGCGGTGCAGGTGCTGTACTGCGCCGACCGCCTGGGCATCCCCATGGACCGGCTGAACGTCAACGGCGGCGCCATCGCGGTGGGCCACCCCTACGGCATGAGCGGCCAGCGCCTGACCGGCCACGCCCTGATCGAAGGCCGGCGCCGCGGCGCCAAGCGCGTGTGCGTCACCATGTGCGTCGGCGGCGGCATGGGCGCCGCCGGGGTGTTCGAGGTGCTCTGACGCCTCCTGAGGCTCTTGCGAGGTCCAGGCCTGTCATGCGATCCACCGTCGACTTTCTGCTGCACGACTGGCTGGGCTTGCAGTCGCTCTTCCAGCGCGAACGCTTCGCTGACCATTCCCGTGAGACGGTGGACGCCGTGCTGGACACCTGCGAGCGCATCGCGCGGGAGAAGTACGCGCCCTTCAATCGTCTGGTGGACACCGAGGAGCCGCGCTTTGACGGCGAGAAGGTCATCCTGCCCGCGGCCACGCAGGACGCCTGGAACGCCTACGCCGCCAGCGGCATGCTGTCGGCTGCGCAGGATGCCGAGATCGGCGGCATGCAGCTGCCCTACACGGTGGAGTCCGCTGCCAATGCCTTCTTCGCCAAGGCCTCGGTCAGCATCGGCGCGGGCATGCTCACCACGGGCAATGCCAATCTGCTGATGGCCCACGGCACGGCCTTGCAGAAGCAGGTGTTTGCGCTCAATGAGTTCTCCGGCCGCTGGTCGGGCACCATGTGCCTGAGCGAGCCGCAGGCCGGTTCCAGCCTGTCGGACGTGGTCACGCGTGCCGTGCCGGACGAGGGCGGCGACATGCCGTGGCAGGACGACCCGCTGGGCCCGCGCTTTCGTCTGCGCGGCAACAAGATGTGGATTTCCGCCGGCGAGCACGAGCTCACCGAGAACATCATCCATCTGGTGCTGGCCAAGATTCCCGGTCCGGATGGCCAGCTGGTGCCGGGCACGCGGGGCATCTCGCTGTTCATCGTGCCCAAGAAGATGGTGGACGCGCAGGGGTGTCTCACAGGCGAGCGCAATGACGTGGCGCTGGCCGGGCTGAACCACAAGTGCGGCTGGCGCGGCACCACCAACACGCTGCTGAACTTCGGCGAGGGGCGCTTCCGCCCGCGCCAAGGAGCGGGCATGGGGCTGGACGGGCAGGGCGCTGGCGCGGTGGGCTACCTCGTGGGCCGCCCGGGCGAAGGCCTGCGCTGCATGTTCCACATGATGAACGAGGCCCGCATCGGCGTGGGCATGGCCGCAGCCATGCTGGGCATGGCGGGCTACGAGGCCTCGCTGGCCTATGCGCGTCAGCGCCCGCAAGGAAGGCCCGTAGCTGGTGCGGCAGCTTCTGCCTCAAGCACGTATCCAGGAGTGGCAGCCCAGTCCTCATCCGCGGCAGCGGCTGCCCCTGCCGCAGGCGCAGCCACCAAAGTGGTGAAGGACGCCACCCAGCCGCAGGTGCCCATCATCGAACACGCCGACGTCAAGCGCATGCTGCTGGCGCAGAAGTCGTATTGCGAAGGCGCGCTGGCGCTGGAGCTGTACTGCGCCCGCCTGGTGGACGAACAGCACACGGGCGCTGAGGCGGTTTCCCAGGAGGCGGCGCTGCTGCTGGAAGTGCTGACGCCGATTGCCAAGAGCTGGCCCAGCGAGTGGTGCCTGGAGGCCAACTCCCTGGCCATCCAGGTGCACGGCGGCTACGGCTACACGCGTGATTTCCCCGTGGAGCAGTACTGGCGCGACAACCGCCTGAACATGATCCACGAGGGCACGCACGGCATCCAGGCGCTGGACCTGCTGGGCCGCAAGGTGGTGATGGCCGGCGGTGCGGGGCTGAAGCTGCTGGCCGCTCGCATCAACGCCACCGTCGAGCGTGCCGGGCATGATGCCGCTTGGGCGGTTCAGGCCACGGAACTGGCGGCGGCGCTGCAGAAGCTGGGGGCGGCCACCAAGTCCGCCTGGGCCACGGGCGTCCCGGCCGAGGCCTTGGCCAACGCCACGCCTTATCTGCAGGCCTTCGGCCATGTGGTGCTGGCCTGGGTCTGGCTGGACGTGGCGCTGGCCGCACGCAGTGCCCGGGACCAGGCTTTTGCTCAAGGCAAGCTCGCGGCCACGCGCTACTTCTTCGCCTATGAACTGCCGCGCATCGACGCCTGGCTGAAGGTGGTGGCCGAGCGTGAAGCCGTGTGCCGCATCATGGACGACGCCTGGTTCTGACTTTGGCCCCTGTCCCTTCGGTTCGCGCCCCTGCTCCTCGACACCGCATCCCGGCCCTGCCGCCTCTTTTCTCCCACCTCCGCCCTTTGACCCAGGACTTCCCATGAGCACTCCCGTCAAGCAACTCTTCGATCTCACTGGCCGTTTCGCTTTGGTCACGGGCGGCTCGCGCGGGTTGGGGCTGCAGATGGCCGAAGCCTTGGGCGAGGCCGGCGCCAAGGTCATGCTGACCTCGCGCAAGGCGGCAGACCTGGAAGAAGCCGTGGCCGATCTGCAGGCCAAGGGCATCGATGCGCGCTGGATTGCGGCCGACGCCAGCGACCCGGCGCAGATCCAGCGCGTGGTGGACGAAACGATGGAGCGCTTCGGCCGCATCGACATCCTCATCAACAACGCCGGCGCCACCTGGGGCGCGCCCGCCGAGGACCACCCCTTGGAGGCTTGGGACAAGGTGATGAACCTGAACGTGCGCAGCCTGTTCCTGTTTGCCCAGGCGGTGGCCAAGGCCAGCATGATCCCCAACCGCAGTGGCCGCATCATCAACGTGGCGTCCATCGCCGGGCTGGCCGGTTCGCCGCAGATGAAGTTCATCGCCTACGGCACCAGCAAGGGCGCGGCCGTCAACTTCACGCGCACACTGGCGGGTGAGTGGGGCCCCTACGGCATCACCGTCAATGCGCTGGCACCCGGCTTCTTCCCCAGCAAGATGACGCGTGGCGTGCTGGCCGAGTTCGGTGCGGACAACCTGGCCGCCATGTCGCCGCTGCGGCGCATCGGAGACGAAGACGATCTCAAGGGTGCCGTGCTGCTGTTCGCCAGCCCTGCAGGCAAGCACATCACCGGGCAGATCCTGGCGGTGGACGGCGGGGTGAGTGCCGTGCACAACGGCTGAGCGCAGATCTTCCCAACCCACACCACGGATCACAGCCCCATCCCACTGCCTGCACGGACTCCTGAGCGACAACACGCCCCGCATGGACTTCCTCGCCCGCATTCCCTTCGTCGACTTGCTTGGCTTCGAGTCGGTCCGCCTGGACCCAGGCGTCAGCGAGATCGCCATCACGGTGCGGGAAGAACTCACCAATTCCCTGGGCGTCGCCCACGGCGGCCTGCTGATGACCTTGATGGACATCGCTATGGCCCACGCCGCGCGCAGCCCGGTCGAACCTGGGGGCGAGGTGTTGGGCACGGTGGTCACCATCGAGATGAAGACCAGTTTCATGCGCCCCGGCACAGGCCGCGTGGTGGCCACGGGGCGGCGCATGCACCGCACCGTGACCATGGCTTTCTGCGAAGCCAGTGTGCTGGACGCCCGCGGCCATCTCGTCGCCCACACCACCGGCACCTTCAAGTACCTGAAGCCGGCGTCTGACGGCCAGGCGCGCAGGATTCATCGAGACAACGCTTCCGATTGAGGCCTGTGGCTGGGTGAAACCCGCGTTCCTCCGTACCTGCACCCCCGGTCCACGTCTGCAATCCTTCTTCAACCGTTCATCCCCCTTCACCCCTTCCATCAGGCACCACCATGCAGAACCAGCAGATCCTTCTCGCCTCCCGCCCGGCCGGTGAGCCCACCGTCGACAACTTCCGGTTGGTGGAGACCCCCGTGCCGGCCTTGGCCGACGGCCAGGTGCTGGTGCGCCACCACTACCTGAGCCTGGACCCGTACATGCGCGGCCGCATGAACGACGGCAAGAGCTACGCCCAGCCACAGCCACTGGACGCGGTGATGATCGGCGGCACGGTCGGCGAGGTGGTGGAGTCACGCCACCCGGGCTTCGCCGCGGGCGACGCCGTGGTGGGCATGGGCGGCTGGCAGCAGTACTCGGTGGTGGACGCCACGCAGCTGGGCATGCTGCGCAAGGTGGACACCACCCACATCCCGCTGGCCGCCTACCTGGGCGCCGTGGGCATGCCGGGGGTCACGGCCTGGGTGGGCCTGACGCAGATCATCGCCCCCAAGGAAGGCGAGACCGTGGTGGTGGACGCCGCCAGCGGCGCGGTGGGCAGCGCGGTGGGCCAGCTGGCCAAGGCCCGCGGCTGCCGCGTGGTGGGCCTGGCCGGAGGAGCCGACAAGTGCGCCTACGTTATGGACGAACTGGGTTTTGATGCCTGCATCGACTACCGCCAGCACCCGGACCTGAAGTCCATGCTGCGGGCCTTGAAGGAGGCCGCACCGAACGGTATCGACGGCCACTTCGAGAACGTCGGCGGCCTGATCCTGGACGCCGTGATGCTGCGCATGAACGCCTTCGGCCGCATCGCCTTCTGCGGCATGATTGCCGGCTACAACGGTGAGCCCATCCCCATGGCCAACCCCTCGCTCATCCTGGTGTCACGCCTGAAGCTGCAGGGCTTCATCGTCAGCGAGCACATGAACCTGTGGCCGCAGGCCTTGAAGGAGCTGGGCACCATGGTCGCCACCGGCAAGCTCAAGTACCGCGAGACCGTGGCCCAGGGCCTGGCCGCCGCACCGGAAGCCTTCCTCGGCCTGCTCAAGGGCCGCAACTTCGGCAAGCAGTTGGTGAAGCTGGTGTGACGCCGCCGCGGCTGGCCTGGACCTGGAAGCGCTTCAAGGCCCTGAGCCTTGATGAGCTGTACGACGCCCTGGCCCTGCGCTGCCGCGTGTTCGTCCTCGAACAAGGCCCCTACCAGGACCCGGACGGCCTGGACCGGGTGTCCTGGCACCTGCTGGGGCACGACGGGACCGGGGTTCTCCACGCCTACCTGCGGGTGCTGGCTGACTTCTACTGCGGCTTTGGATACACAGTGCAAGGAGACACGTACTTGGAGGATGGAATTCCCCACGTGGAGATGCTCCGAGCTGCAATGGGCGGGTACCCCGCGCAGCGAAGTCAAGGAGGAGGTCCGGGCTAGCCCGGACCGGGGGACATGAGCGGAGGGGGGTGCCCGCCCGTCGCAGCGCGCGCGTACCACTCTGCGACCCCAATCCAGCTACACCCAAGTCGAAGCTGCGCATGACCCCCACCCATACCGTCACCAACCAAAGCACGCCCTTCACCGACGTGAACCTGTTCACGTCCAACCAGCCGCTGCAGGATGCCCTGAAGCATCACCATCCGGGCTTCGACCAGGCGCGCTTTCAGGCCCTGGGAGAGTTATGCGGCAGCGCCGAGATGCAGGCGCATGCGCGGCTGGCCAACACCCAAAGCCCGCGCCTCTTGACGCACGACCGCTTCGGCCGGCGCATCGACCAAGTCGAGTTCCACCCCTCGTACCACGCCCTGCTGGAGGCCGCCTGCGCTGCGCGGCTGCACGGCAGCCCCTGGGCCGAAGGGCCGGGCGGGCACATCGAGCGCGCGGCGGCTTTCATGCTGTTCACCGAGCTGGAGCCCTCGGTGCTGTGCCCCGTGTCCATGACCTACGCCGTGGCACCATCCTTGCGCGCCAACCCAGCCGTGCACGCCGCCTTCGGGCCAGGCCTGGTGGCACCGCGTTACGACCCCCGCTTCACGCCCCACGCGGCCAAGCACGGCCTGACCATGGGCATGGGCATGACCGAGAAGCAGGGCGGCTCGGACGTGCGGGCCAACACCACCCGGGCTGAGTTCGACGGCGAAGATGCCTGGGGCCAGCGTTACCGCCTCACCGGCCACAAATGGTTCTTCTCGGCGCCCATGTGCGACGCCTTCCTCGTGCTGGCCCAGGCGCAGCCGTCGTCTGGCGTCCTGGGCTCGGCGGGCACGTCCGCGGCGGGTTCGCGGGCAGCCTCGGGCGCGGGCGGCGGCCTCAGCTGCTTCTTCCTGCCCCGCTGGCGGCCTGACGGCAGCGTCAACCCGCTGCACATCCAGCGCTTGAAAAACAAGCTGGGCAACCAGGCCAATGCCAGTTCGGAAGTGGAGTTTGAAGGCACTCACGCCTGGCTGGTGGGTGAGGTGGGGCGGGGCGTGCCGCAGATCCTGGCCATGGGCGCATTGACGCGGCTGGACTGCGCGCTGGGCACCGCCGGGCTGATGCGACAAGCACTGTCGCTGGCCTTGCACCACACCGCCCAGCGCCACGCCTTTGGCAAGCCGCTGATCGACCAGCCGCTGATGAAGGCCGTGCTCGCTGATCTGGCAATGGAAAGCGAGGCCGCCACCGCGCTGGCGCTGCGCCTGGCCGCTGCGGTGGACCATTCCGAGAACGGCCATTCCGGCAGCGCCGCGACGTCAGCGATCGATCCGGCACACGAAGCCGTGATGCGCCGCCTGCTCACCCCTGTGGCGAAGTTCTGGATCTGCAAACGCGGCAGCCTGTTCGCCCAGGAGGCCATGGAGTGCCTGGGCGGCAACGGCTACGTGGAAGAACAGGGCGAGGGCGTGATGGCGCGTATCTATCGCGAGATGCCCCTGAATTCCATCTGGGAGGGCGCAGGCAACATCATGGCGCTGGACCTGATGCGCGCGCTGCGCGGGCATGACGTGGCCGCCGCCCTCGTGCACGAATGCACACCGGCGCTTGGCGCGGACAGCGGGTTCGACCGGGCGCGTGACTGCGTGCTGCTGGCCGTGGAGCAGGGCGTGGAGGAGGTGCAGGCCCGGCAACTGGCGCGTGATCTGGCCGTGCTGCTGCAGGCGGCGCAGTTGTTCCGCCACGCGCCCTTGTTCGTCTTCGAGGCCTTCTGCGCTTCACGTTTGGCCTCGACTTCTGACGCCTTTGGCTTGTTGCCCGCAGGCCTGCCGCTGGACGCGCTTATCGCCCGCGCGATGCCGGTTGAAAGACCTTGAACTGCCGCCGTCTCTTGCCCGTTCATCGCTGATCCATCCTGTCACTCGCTGATCCTGCCTCTGGCGCGACACTCGACATCTTCCATGGAGCCTTTCATGCACCCACTCTCAGGCGGCGTGGCCGTCATCACCGGCGCCGCCTCGGGCTTCGGCCTGGAGGCCAGTCGCACGGCGGCCCGGCTGGGCATGCGCATCGTCATGGCCGACGTGCAGGCCGATGCGCTGGAGGCCGCTGCGGCCGAGGTCCGGGGCCTGGGGGCGACCGTGTTGCCCCACCGGCTGGACATCGCCAAGGCTGCCGAGGTCGAGGCGCTGGGCCAGGCCACGCGTCAACCTGATGGGTGTGGCCCATGGCGTGCGCGTGTTCACGCCCATGATGCTGGCCGCCGCGAAGGCAGACCCTTCCTGGCGTGGCCACATCGTCAACACCGCCAGCATGGCGGGCCTGCTCAACGCGCCCAACATGGGCGTCTACAACGTCACCAAGCACGCCGTGGTGTCCTTGTCAGAGACGCTCTATCAGGACCTGAGCCTCGTTACCGACCAGGTGCATGCCCACGTGCTGTGCCCCTACTTCGTGCCCACCGGTATCCACCGCAGTGAGCGCAACCGCCCCGAAGCCTTTGCCGATGCGCAGAGCCGGCCCACCAAGAGCCAGCTCATCGCCCAGGCCATGAGCGACAAGGCGGTGACCAGCGGCAAGGTCTCCGCGGCCGAGGTGGTGCAGTTCGTCTTCGAGGCCATGGCGCAGCAGCGCTTCTACATCTACAGCCACCCCAAGAGCCTGGGCCATGTGCAGACGCGCCTGGAAGACATCATGACGCCGCGCAACCCGAGCGACCCCTTCGCCGCCCGGCCGGAGATCGGCGCGCGGCTTCGAGCCGATTTGCGCGAGGCGTGAGGACCGGTGTTTCCGACTGATGGATCCAGAAACGGTCCACCCGCTCCCGGTTCGTGGCCCGCAGGTTTTGAAGCCTCAGGGAATCGCGTCAGCGAATCCCAGGCCGCGGTGATTGGCGCCGGGCCGGCCGGTCTGATGGCGGCTGAAGTCCTGGTCCTGCGTACACGCTACCGCGAGGCCCGGCCCTGGCTGACGCCGGCCTTGACGGACTTCGGCCCCGCGGCCTTGCGGGCCTGGGCGCTGGACTTGGGCATCACCACCTTTGTCGGCACCTCGGGACGTGTCTTTCCGCAGGAGATGAAAGCCGCCCCCATGCTGCGGGCCTGGCTGCAGCGCCTGCGCCGGCAGGGTGTGCGGTTTCACATGCGCCACCGCTGGACAGGCTGGGGCCCGCAGAGTGAGCTGCGCTTCAGCGCCCCCGAAGGCCTGCGCGCGGTACGTGCCCAGGCTACCGTGCTGGCGCTGGGCGGCGCCAGCTGGTCGCGTCTGGGGTCTGACGGGGCCTGGGTGCCGTGGCTGAGGGCCCAGGGTGTGGAGGTGGCCGAGCTTCAGCCCTCGAATTGCGGCTTCGACGTGGACTGGAGCGAGCACCTCCGTGCCCGCTTCGAAGGCGCACCGCTGAAGTCGGTGGCGCTGGAGTGGGACGAGGGCCCTGCGCAGACCCCGACGCGCCGCCGGCAGTTGGGCGAATTCGTCGTCACCGCCACCGGTATGGAGGGCAGCCTGATCTATGCCGCATCAGCCGCGCTGCGCGAGCGCCTGCGAAGCGTTGGGTCCGCCACCTGCTGGGTGGATCTGCTGCCAGCGCGCACGGCCGAATCTGTGCTCGCTGAGGTAACGCGCGGCCGAGGCACGCGCTCCTTGAGCACCCACCTGAAGTCACGTCTGGGGCTGGACGGCGTGAAGATGGGCCTGCTGCACGAGCTGCTCACACGCCAGGAGATGCTGGACGGCCCCACCCTCGCCCGCACCATCAAGCGCTTGCCCATCGCCCTCCAGGGGCCACGTCCCATCGACGAAGCGATCAGCTCCGCCGGCGGCGTGGCCGCCCATGCGGTGGACGAACGCCTCATGCTTCAACGCCTGCGGGGCGTGTTCTGTGCCGGGGAGATGCTCGACTGGGAGGCGCCCACTGGGGGCTACCTGCTCACCGCCTGTTTCGCCACGGGGCGCTGGGCGGGTGAGGGGGCTGTGCGGTGGTTGAACTTGCCGCCTTCTGATGCAGCCAGATCGCTTGGATGACCACAGTCAGAAACCCTGTCTTGGCGATGTCGCCGCCCGGTCCGCAACACGCAGATACAGGAACTCATTTGTAGCTATCATGTCTCTGTTGCATTCAAGCAGGAGCTGGCAGTGAGTCAAAAAACCATTCCCTCTCGAGAAGTGCAGAACCGCTTTGGCGCCGTGCTGGACTTGGCCAAACGCGAACCCGTGACCGTCACGCAGTACGGCCGCCCCGTCGTGACGCTGATGAGCCATGAACTGGCGCTGGAGGCGCAAAGGGCGCTGGCAGGCCGGCGCCTGGGCGCACTGCTGCGTGCGTTGCCCTTGGTGGATGCCGCGGAGTCCCTGACCGACCAGGATATCAACGCTCTGGTGCATGAGCTCCGTCAGCCGGCTGGTGTTTGACACCAGCACGCTGGTGGGCGCGGTCTTGAAGCCGCGCTCCACGCCGGCCCTCGCCCTGACGCTGGCCTGGGAAGTGGCTGATGTGATCGTCTCTGAAGACACGCTGGCCGAGCTGCGTGGCGTGCTGTCACGCTCTCGACTGGACGCCTACCGTGAGCCTGCGCAAAGAGCCGCGTTCTTTGAGCACTATCAGGCCATGACCGTGCGGGTGCCATACATCGCCCCAGTCACCGCCTGTCGCGACCCCAAAGACGACAAGTTCCTGGCTTTGGCCGCCAGCGGTGGCGCGCAAGCGATCGTCTCGAGCGATGACGATCTGCTCAGCATGGGCAGCTTTGAGGGCGTGGTCATCCTGTCGCCTCGACGATTCCTGGAGGCGGTGTCTCCGTCTTGAACGCGCAGCCCCGACAAGCGCAGGTCCAGCGCGAGCCCGGGCGCCATGGGCAGCTTCTCCGGGTTGGCCAGCAGCAGGACTGGCAGCACAGGAGTTGCAGTACAGGTCTTGCAGCACTTCCGGCTGGCTACACTGCGCCGCTTCGTTTTGCCCTACCTCCCCTTCAAATCTCCTGGCCGCCTGACCCGCGCAGGCGCTTGACATCCCTTGAACAAGATCCTGTTGCAGATCGCCGCCGAGCTGAAGGTTCGGCCGGCGCAAGTGAACGCAGCCGTCGAGCTGCTGGATGGCGGGTCCACGGTGCCCTTCATCGCCCGGTACCGCAAGGAGGCCACCGACGGCCTGGACGACATCCAGCTGCGCGAGTTGGAAACCCGACTGGCCTACCTGCGCGAGTTGGAGGACCGCCGGGCCGCGGTGCTCAAGAGCATCGAGGAGCAGGGCAAGCTCACGCCCGAATTGCGCGCTGCCATCGAGGCCGCGCCCACCAAGCAGGAGCTGGAAGACCTCTACCTGCCCTACAAGCCACGGCGCCGTACCAAGGGCATGATCGCCCGGGAGGCGGGCATCGAGCCCCTGGCCGACCGGCTGTTTGCCGACCCCACGCTGGACCCATCCGCGGAGGCGGCCGCCTTCGTAGCCGGCTATCCCGGCGGCGCGGCGGCAATGGCCGAAGCCGGCTTTGCTGATGCGTATGCGGTGCTGGACGGCGTGCGCGACCTGATGTCGGAGCGCTGGGCCGAGGACGCGGCGCTGGTGGGCAAGCTGCGGGAGTGGCTGTGGGCAGAGGGCCTGTTCAAGAGCCAGCTGGCGGACGGCAAGGACGGCACCCACACCGATGCGGCCAAGTTCCGCGACTACTTCGACTACGCCGAGCCCATCCGCACCGTGCCCAGCCACCGCGCACTGGCAGTCTTCCGGGGCCGATCGCAGGAGTGGCTGGATGCCAAGCTGGTGCTGGATGAGCCGGCTCCCACCGTGACCAGCGCAGCGGCAACCGCCTCAGCCGCTGCTGCAGGGGTGCCTCGACCCCCTGTCTCACGCACCGCGCCCACGTCGATCTCGTTGGCCGAGGGCCGCATCGCCCGCCACCTGGGTTGGAGCTGGAAAGTCAAGCTCTCCCTCAGCCTGGAGCGCGACCTCTTCGCGCGCCTGCGGGAGGATGCCGAGGCCGTGGCCATCCAGGTGTTCGGCGACAACGTGCGCGACCTGCTCCTGGCCGCACCGGCCGGCAAGCGCGTGGTCATGGGGCTGGACCCGGGCATCCGCACGGGTGTGAAGGTGGCGGTGGTCAGCGACACCGGCAAGGTGCTGGACACGGCCACCGTCTACCCGCACGAGCCGCGCAACGATTGGGAGGGCGCGCTGCATGCCCTGGGCCGCCTGGTGGCCATGCACGGCGTGAACCTGATCGCCATCGGCAATGGCACCGCCAGCCGAGAGACCGACAAGCTGGCAGCCGAGTTGATCCAGCGCATCCGCAGGCTGGCGCCCGAGGCGCGGCTCGACAAGGTGGTGGTCAGCGAGGCCGGTGCCTCGGTTTACTCGGCCAGCGAGTACGCCAGCAAAGAGCTGCCCGAGCTCGACGTCAGTCTGCGTGGCGCCGTCAGCATCGCGCGCCGCCTGCAAGATCCGCTGGCCGAGCTGGTGAAGATCGATCCCAAGAGCATTGGCGTGGGCCAGTACCAGCACGACGTCAACCAGAGCGCGCTGGTGCGTACGCTGGACGCTGTGGTGGAGGATTGCGTCAACGCGGTGGGGGTAGACCTGAACACCGCTTCCGTGCCGCTGCTGTCCCGGGTGTCGGGCCTGTCGGCCTCGGTGGCCGGCAGCATCGTGCGCTGGCGCGATACGAACGGCGCCTTCCGCAGCCGTCAGCAGCTGCTGGACGTGGCGGGCCTGGGGCCACGCACCTTCGAGCAGGCAGCAGGCTTCTTGCGCATCCGCGACGGCGACAACCCGCTCGACATGACGGGTGTCCACCCGGAGACCTACCCGGTGGTGCAGAAGATGCTGGAGCGCACGGGCAAGGGCGTGCAGGCGCTGATGGGTCAGGCCGACGTGCTGCGCGCCCTCAAGCCCGAGGCCTTTGCGGACGAGCGCTTTGGCGCCATCACGGTCAAGGACATCCTCACCGAGCTGGAAAAGCCCGGCCGCGATCCGCGCCCGGACTTCCAGGTGGCCCGCTTCAACGACAGCGTGTCCGACCTGAAAGACCTGCAGCCCGGCATGCTGCTGGAGGGCACGGTCAGCAACGTGGCGCAGTTCGGCGCCTTCGTGGACCTGGGGGTGCACCAGGACGGCCTGATCCACGTCAGCCAGTTGAGCCACAAGTTCGTGAACGATGCGCGCGAGGTGGTCAAGACCGGGCAGGTGGTCAAGGTCAAGGTGCTGGAGGTGGACCTGGCGCGCAAGCGCATCTCGCTCACCATGAAGCTGGATGCGGCCGTGACGCCGCGCGGGGCGACACGCTCGGGTGACAACAGCTTCCGGCCAGCTGCACGCCAGGAGCGGCCCGGCCCGCGGGGGGGGGCGGCCGGCGTGGCCGAGGGCCAAGGGGCGATGGCCGCAGCCTTTGCCAAGCTGCAGGGGCGGCGCTGAGGCCCCTGAAGGCGCAGCAGGGCTGCTTGCGCAGTCCCGATGTCTGCGTGCAGCGGAATTCGAGCCGCCAGGAGCTGCTGCGTCCGGCAGGCAACAATGCGGAATCGCTGGGCGACCTGAGCCGCGTCTGGCAGATCGACGAAGGCGGATGGGAACCCTCCACCCGCAAACTGCATCGGCCTTGCCCCGCTTCCATGGCAACCTGAGTGTCAAGCCCTCAATCCCTCTGGAGACCCTTCACATGGACCCTCGCCACGTCAAGCCCGAAAGCATCGCCGCACAGGCCCTGGGCTGGGTGGATGACAAGACCCGTGCCATCACGCCGGCCATCCACGTCTCGTCGACCTACCTGCGCGACCCCGACAACCAGTACCGCTCGGGCCGCGTCTACGCCCGTGCCGACAACCCCGCCTTCGACCAGGCCGAGGCCGTGCTGGCCCAATTGGAAGAGGGCGCGCAGGCGGCGCTGTTCGCTTCCGGCATGGCCGCGGCCACGGCGGTGTTCCAGGCCCTGTCGCCGGGCGACCATGTGCTGGCGCCCAAGGTCATGTACTGGTCGCTGCGCAACTGGCTGATGAACTTCGCCACCCGCTGGGGCTTGAACGTCGAGCTGATCGACATGACCGACCCGGCCGCCGTGCAGGCCGCCGCGCGCCCTGGGGTGACGAAGCTGGTGTGGATCGAGACCCCGGCCAATCCGCTGTGGACCGTCACGGACATCGCGGCCACGGCCGAGATTGCGCACGCTGCCGGGGCCCTGGTGGCGGTGGACTCCACCGTGGCCTCGCCCGTCCTGACGCGCCCGCTAACGCTGGGCGCGGACATCGTCATGCACGCGGGCACCAAGTACCTCAATGGCCACTCCGATCTCGTGGCCGGCGCGCTGGTCACGCGCGAGGACAGCGAGTTCTGGCGCCGCGTGAAGACGGTGCGCGCCCAGATCGGCGGCACGCTGGGCTCGTTCGAAGCCTGGCTGCTGCTGCGCGGCATGCGCACGCTGTACCTGCGCGTGCGGGCGGCCTCGCAGTCGGCGCAGCGCATTGCTGAGCATTTCAACGGTCACCCGTTGGTGGAGGCGGTGCTCTATCCTGGCTTGCCCGACGCGCACGGCCACGCCATTTCGATGCGACAGATGCAGGGCGGCTTTGGCGGCATGATGTCCCTGCGCGTCAAGGCCAGTGCACAGGGTGGAGAAGCGGCTGCCATCGCCACTGCGGCGAGTGTGGAACTGTGGAAGCGCGCCACCTCGCTGGGCGGCACCGAGAGCCTGATCGAACACCGCGCCAGCGTCGAGGGCGCGGGCACGCCCGCCCCGCCGGATCTGCTGCGCCTGTCGGTGGGCATCGAGGACTGCGCCGACCTGATCGCCGACCTGGAGCAGGCGCTTGCCCGCGCCCACGCTTGACACCCCGCTGTTGCAAAGCTGAGAAGGGTTCCTATGAAGCTCATTGACGACATCACGCTGGCGGCTGCCGGTATCGCCGCGCTGCGCCGCCGCATCCATGCCCACCCGGAGCTCGGGTTCGAGGAAAAGATGACCTCGGATCTGGTGGCCGAGCAGTTGCAGGCCTGGGGCGTCGAGGTGCACCGCGGCATGGCCCAGACAGGTGTGGTGGGTGTCGTGCGCGGGCGCGATGGCGGCGCTTGCGGCCGTGCCATCGGCCTGCGTGCCGACATGGACGCCCTGCCCATGCAGGAGCACAACACCTTTGCGCACGCCAGCCGGCACCCCGGCACCATGCACGCCTGCGGGCATGACGGCCACACCGCCATGCTGCTGGCCGCCGGGCGCCACCTGGCGCAGACGCGCGATTTCGACGGCACCGTGGTACTGATCTTCCAGCCGGCTGAAGAAGGCCGGGGCGGCGCGCAGGCGATGGTGGCCGAGGGCTTGTTCGACCAGTACCCCATGGAGGCGGTGTTCGGCATGCACAACTGGCCGGGCCTGCCGGCCGGCGCCATCGCTTTCAGCCCCGGGCCGGTGATGGCCGGCGGCAGTACGTTCAAGATCAAGGTGCGGGGCGTGGGGGCGCACGCCGCCCTGCCGCACCGCGGGGTGGACCCGGTGGTCGTCGCGGCGCAGCTCATCCAGGCCTTCCAGACCATCGTCAGCCGCAACAAGAAGCCGGTGGACACCGCCGTGCTCTCGGTCACCCTGCTGCAAGCCGGCGAGGCGATCAACGTCATCCCGGCCAGTTGCACCATGGAAGGCACGGTGCGCACCTTCACCGCCGAGGTGATGGACCTGGTGGCCGAGCGCATGGAAGCCCTGGCCCGCCACACCTGCGCTGCCTTTGGCGCCGAGTGCGATTTCGAGTTCAACCGTCGCGTGCCGGCCACCACCAACCATGTGCGCGAGGCCGAGTTTGCTGCCGAGGTGGCACGCGAGGTGGTGGGGGCGGACCTGGCCATCGAGCAGGAGCCGGTGATGCCCTCGGAAGACTTTTCCTACATGCTGCTGGCCAAGCCGGGGGCTTACGGCTTCATCGGTAACGGCGACGGTCTGCACCGCGAGATGGGCCATGGAGAAGGCCCCTGCACCTTGCACAACCCCAGTTATGACTTCAACGACGATCTGATCCCTGTGGGCGCCAGCTACTGGGTGCGTCTGGTCCAGCGCTGGCTGGGGCAGCCGCGGTGATCCGCCAGCGCGCACTGCGCGGTGCTCGCCGCCGCGTGATGCCTGGCAGCTGCTGACCTTGCAGGTCGGCGCGATCTGATCTGGGAACCTCGCTGTGCAGGCGCTCCAGGTGCATGCCGGCCCGCGCGCTGCGGCCCTTCTGCGTGAGCAAGGCCTGCGCGCGCAGGACGTGCGCCTGCTGCCGGGGGCTGCGGGCGGGCCCAAGGGCCTGGTGCTCAACCCGCTGGACCGGTTTCTGTTCGCTGAGTGGCTGAGAGATGCGCCGCAGGTCATCCACCTCGTGGGCGCCTCCATCGGCGCCTGGCGCATGGCCTGCGCCTGCCTGCCGGACGCCGATGCGGCGTTGGCGCAGCTGGCCGAAGACTATGTCACCCAGACCTACGACCATGAGCCCGGACGACAACCCTCGGCCGAGGTGGTGAGCCGCGCTTTCGGCCAGAAGATCCTGGAGCGCCTGGGTGCCCGCGCCGGCGAGATCCTGTCGCACCCACGCCGGCGCCTGCATGTGGTCACGAGCCACGGGCGCCACGTGCTGGGCAGGGAAGGGCGCCTGCGCACGCCCCTGGGGTACGCCGGGGCCTTTGTTGCCAACGCGGTGCACCGCCGCGCGCTGGGGGCTTGGCTGGAGCGCGTGGTGTTCAGCGACCCGCGCGATCCGCTGCCAATGGCGCTGAAAGACTTCCGCACCCGGCAAGCGGTGCTGAATGCGGGCAATCTCTCACCGGCCGTGCTCGCGAGTTGCTCGATCCCGTTCTGGCTGAAGGCCGTGCACGATATTCCAGGCGGCCCGCGCGGCGCCTACTGGGACGGCGGCATCACCGACTACCACCTGCACTGGCCGTATGCCGACATGGACGACGGCCTGGTGCTGTATCCGCACTTCCAGCCCACCGTGGTGCCCGGCTGGCTGGACAAGGCCTGGAAGGCGCGCCACCGGGCCACGCCCGCGCTGGACAACCTGGTACTGCTGAGCCCCAGCCCCGATTGGGTGGCCACGCTGCCGGGGGGCAAGCTGCCGGACCGCAGCGACTTCAAGACCTTCGCGGACGATGAAGCCGGGCGGCAGCGGGTGTGGCGTGTGGCCTTGGCCGAAAGCCAGCGACTGGCCGACGAGTTTGCTACCTGGGTCGAAGGTGGCGCCGTCGAGGTGCGGCCCTTGTGCTGATTAGAATCGGATCTCGAACAATGCTGGCAAGAACGGGAAAGGCACGACGGGTTATGACACCGCGGACTACCTTGACATTCCTGACCGAGGTCTGACCCCGGCCGCATCGTCACGTCCTGTTCCCAAGACCCACGAAGCGCGGCCCTCACCGCGCTTTTTTGTTGCCTGGAGATTCCCATGTTGAACATCACGCTGCCCGACGGCTCCCGACGTGAATTCCCCGGACCGGTCACGGTCGGCGAGGTGGCTGCCGGCATCGGCGCCGGTCTGGCCAAGGCTGCGCTGGGCGGCAAGGTCGACGGGCAATTGGTCGATCTGAGCTACCGCATTAACGCCGATGCGCGTCTGGCCATCGTCACAGACCGCGATTCCGATGGCCTGGAGATGATCCGTCACTCCACAGCCCACCTGCTGGCCTATGCGGTCAAGGAGATGTTCCCGGAGGCGCAGGTCACCATCGGCCCGGTCGTCGAGCACGGCTTCTATTACGACTTTGCCTACAAGCGCCCCTTCACGCCCGAGGACCTGGCCGCCATCGAGGCGCGCATGACCGAGCTGGCCCGCAAGGACGAGAAGGTGGAGCGCCGTGTGCTGCCGCGCGACGAGGCCGTGGCCTACTTCAAAGGCCTGGGCGAGCACTACAAGGCCGAGATCATCGCCAGCATCCCCGAGGGGCAGGACGTTTCGCTCTATCGCGAAGGCGGCTTCGAGGACCTGTGCCGCGGCCCGCACGTGCCCAGCACCGGCAAGCTCAAGCACTTTAAGTTGATGAAGGTGGCGGGCGCCTACTGGCGTGGCGACCACCGCAACGAGATGCTGCAGCGTGTCTATGGCACGGCCTGGGCCAGCAAGGACGATCTGCAGAAGTACCTCCTGATGCTGGAGGAGGCCGAGAAGCGCGACCACCGCAAACTCGGCCGCGAGCTGGATCTGTTCCACATCGACGACCATGCCCCCGGCGTGGTGTTCTGGCACCCCAAGGGCTGGACGGTGTGGCAGGGCGTGGAGCAGTACATGCGTCAGGTGTACCGCGACAACGGCTACCTCGAGGTCAAGGGCCCGCAGATCCTGGACAAAGCCCTGTGGGAGAAGACCGGCCACTGGGACAAGTACCGCGACAACATGTTCACGACCGAGAGCGAGAAGCGCGACTACGCCCTTAAGCCGATGAACTGCCCGGGCCATATCCTGATCTTCAAGCAGGGCATCAAGAGCTACCGCGACCTGCCGCTGCGCTATGGCGAGTTCGGCCAATGCCACCGCAACGAGCCCACCGGCGGATTGCACGGCATCATGCGGGTACGCGGCTTCACGCAGGACGACGGCCACATCTTCTGCACCGAGGACATGATCCTGGACGAGTGCGTGGCCTACACCGCACTGCTGCAGAAGGTCTACGCCGACTTCGGCTTCACCGACATCCTCTACAAGGTGGCCACCCGTCCGGCAGCGCGCATCGGGTCTGATGAGGTCTGGGACAAGGCCGAGCATGCGCTGATGGAGAGCCTGCGCCGCTCGGGGGTGGAGTTCGTCATCGCCGAAGGCGACGGCGCTGCGGCACCATCCAGGTGGACTTCTCCATGGCCGAGCGCCTGGACGCCGAGTACGTGTCCGACGAAGGCTCACGTCGCCACCCCGTGATGTTGCACCGCGCCATCGTCGGCAGCCTGGAGCGTTTCATCGGCATCCTGATCGAACAGCACGCCGGAGCGCTGCCAGCCTGGCTGGCGCCTGAGCAGGCGGTGGTGTGCCCGATCACCGATCAACAGCACGAATACGCAAGAGAAGTGGCGAAAACGCTGCAAAAACAAGGAGTTAGGGTGTCGGTTGATGCTCGAAACGAGAAAATCAACTATAAAATCCGTGAGCATTCGATGCAAAAGGTCCCGTACATCCTGGTCGTGGGCGACAAGGAGAAGGCAAGCGGGGCTGTTGCGGTGCGCGCACGAGGGTCTGTGGACCTGGGCGTGATGCCCCTGGAAGACTTCTCCTCGAAGCTGCTGGGTGACATTGCCCGCAAGGCCTGAGTCCTCGTCGCGCCCGATTCATTTTCAAGGCGGCCCCGCATTGCCTAGGGGTTGCACAGAGGGGTTTGAACCATCGCTACCTTCATGGACCGCCGCGTGCCAAACGCGGAGCGCAAGCACAGGCTGAACCGCGAAATCATGGCGCCGCAGGTGCGCCTCAACGGTGTCGAGAATGAGCCGCTCGGCATCGTCAGCTTGATGGACGCGCTTCGAATGGCCGGTGAGCTCGATGTCGATCTGGTCGAGATCGCGGCTGTGGCAGACCCTCCGGTGTGTCGCCTCATGGACTACGGCAAGTTCAAGTACCAGGAGCAGAAGAAGGCCGCGGAGGCCAAGTCCAAGCAAAAGGTCATCGAGATCAAGGAAGTCAAGTTCCGTCCGGGCACCGACGAAGGCGATTACCAGATCAAGATGCGCAACCTGCGGCGCTTCATCGCCGATGACGGTGACAAGGGCAAGGTCACACTGCGGTTCCGCGGCCGCGAGATAACGCACCAGGACATCGGCATGCGCCTGTTGGAGCGCATCCGTGACGAGCTGGCCGACGTGGCGGTCGTGGAACACATGCCCAAGCTTGAAGGCCGCCAGATGATCATGGTGCTGGCGCCCAAGCGCAAGTAGGACCTCAGGTCCTTCGAGGCCGGAGTTTTTTTGAAGATCACTCGTCTGCCGGGCTTTCCGGCAGACGGCTGAAACAGCCGGCTCCCGGAAACGGGGCGGGCTGACGATGAGGGTTCCCGAGCGGGTGCAAGCCCACGAAAGAGCCTACTACAAGCCGATGCAGGCCCAACAAGCACCGCGAGTTTTGCGGTCGCCTGCAAAGGTGTCCAACAACAGGAGCAGTCATGCCCAAGATGAAGACCAAGAGCAGCGCCAAGAAGCGCTTCCGCGTCCGCCCCGGCGGTACCGTCAAGCGTGGACAGGCGTTCAAGCGCCACATCCTCACCAAGAAGAGCACCACCCGCAAGCGCCATCTGCGCGGCGCGGCCACTGTGCACGAGACCAACATGGGCCACATGGCAGCGATGCTGCCGTTTGCCGGTCTCTGATCCACCACCACTGAACAAGGAGCACACATATGCCTCGCGTCAAACGTGGTGTCACCGCACACGCCCGCCACAAGAAGATCCTGAAGCTCGCCAAGGGCTTCCGCGGCCGCCGCAAGAACGTCTTCCGCATCGCCAAGCAGGCGGTGATGAAGGCCGGTCAGTACGCCTACCGTGACCGCCGCACCCGCAAGCGGGTGTTCCGTCAACTGTGGATCGCCCGTATCAACGCGGCTTCCCGGTCGATGGGCGTCACCTACAGCAAGTTCATGGCCGGCCTGAAGAAGGCGCAGATCGACATCGACCGCAAGGTCCTCGCCGATCTGGCTGTCAACGACCCTGCTGGCTTTGCCAGCATCGTGGACAAGGTGAAGGCTCAACTGGCTTGATGATGCGGCACCGGGGCAGCCCCCTGGTGCCGGCAAGCATTCCAGAGGCCGTCACCTCGTGGCGGCCTCTTTTCGTTTCCGACGTCGTTTACCCCAACGCATCCGATGAACGATCTCGATCCCCTGCTCGCGCAGGCTGCCTCCGAGTTTGATGCTGCACCCACCGCAGCAGAACTGGAGAACGCCAAGGCCCGCTTCCTCGGCAAGTTCGGCCGCGTGACCGAGCTGCTCAAAGGCTTGGGCGCTTTGAGCCCCGAGGAAAAGAAATCCCGCGGCGCTGACATCAACCGATTGAAAGTGGGCATCGAGCAGGCTCTGCAGGCCCGTCGCGAGGCCTTGGCCGACGTTGAACTGCAGGCGCAGTTGAAGGCCCAGGCCCTGGATGTCACGCTGCCCGGCCGTCAGAGAGGGCAGGGCAGCCTGCATCCGGTCAGCCGCACGATTGAGCGCATCGAGGCCATCTTCGGCTCCATGGGTTTTGACGTGGCTGAAGGCCCCGAGATCGAGACCGACTGGATGAGCTTCACGGCCTTGAATAATCCGGAGAATCACCCGGCGCGTTCGATGCAGGACACCTTCTACGTGGACGTGAAGGACGCTGACGGGCGCTGGCTCAACCTGCGCCCCCACACCAGCCCCATGCAGGTGCGCTACGCCCGCATGCACGCTGCGGCCCATGCCTGCCAGGACCCGATGCCCGAGATCCGCGTGATCGCGCCGGGCCGCACCTACCGCGTGGACAGCGATGCCACGCACTCGCCGATGTTTCATCAATGCGAGGGACTGTGGATCGGCGAACACATCAGTTTCAAGGACCTGAAGGTCGTCTTCACCGACTTCCTGCGTCGGTTCTTCGAGGATGAAGGCATCGAGACACGGTTTCGTCCCAGCTACTTTCCCTTCACCGAGCCCAGCGCCGAGATCGACATGATGTTCGCCACCGGCCCGCTGAAAGGCCGCTGGCTCGAGCTGGCGGGCTCCGGCCAGGTGCACCCGAACGTGGTGCGCAACTACGGCCTGGACCCGGAGCGATACATCGGCTTCGCCTTCGGCATGGGCCCCGACCGCCTGACCATGCTGCGCTACGGCGTCAGCGATTTGCGACTCTTCTTCGAGAACGACCTGCGCTTCCTGTCGCAGTTCCGCTGAGCCGCTGCAAGTCTGCTTCGACCAGCACCGCCTTGCGCCTTCACTGATCTCGAACGAACCCTTTCCGAGCCTCAAGATGCAATTCCCGGAATCCTGGCTGCGCGAGTTCTGCGATCCGCCGTTGACCACTCAAGCCTTGGCCGAGCTTCTCACCATGTCGGGCATGGAAGTCGAGGAACTGAAGCCCGTCGCCCCTGCCTTTCACGGCATCGTCGTGGCCGAGATCATCGAAGCCGTGCAGCACCCCAATGCCGACAAGCTGCGCGTGTGCAAGGTGGACGCCGGACCGCATTCCGCCCAAGGGCCTTTGCAGATCGTCTGTGGCGCACCCAATGCCCGTGTGGGCATCCGCGTGCCGCTGGCCCTGGTGGACGCCGAGCTGCCCCCGGGAGAGGATGGCAAGCCCTTCAAGATCGGCGTGGGCAAGCTGCGTGGGGTGGAGAGCTTCGGCATGCTGTGTTCGGCGCGCGAGCTCAAGCTCTCGGAAGACCACGCCGGCCTGCTGGAGCTGCCCGCCTATACGCCCATCGGACAGCACGTGCGTCAGGCTCTTGCGTTGGATGACACCCTGTTCACGCTGAAGCTTACGCCCAACCTGGGGCATGCGCTGAGCGTGTACGGCATTGCGCGCGAGGTCTCGGCTTTGACTGGCGCGCCACTGAAGACGCCCGCCTTCACACCGGTGAGCCCCACGCACCAGGACAAGTTGCCCGTGGAGGTGAAGGCTGCGGATCTTTGCGGCCGCTTCTCTGGCCGCATCGTGCGCGGGGTGAACACGGCCGCCCAGACGCCCGGCTGGATGGTGAGCCGGCTGGCGCGTTGCGGCCAGCGCTCGGTCAGCGCTCTGGTGGACATCTCGAATTACGTGATGTTCGAGTACGGACGGCCCAGCCACATCTTTGATCTGGACAAGATCCACGACAAGCTGGTGGTGCGCTGGGGGCAGCCCGGCGAAACCTTGAAGCTGTTGAATGGCAACACCATCGAGCTGGACGAGCAGGTGGGGGTGATCGCGGATGCGAAGGCCGTGGAGTCCCTTGCCGGCATCATGGGAGGGGACGCCACTGCCGTCAGCGACGACACCCGCAACGTCTACGTGGAGGCCGCTTTCTGGTGGCCCGAGGCTGTGTCCGGCCGCTCGCGCCGGTTCAACTTCTCCACCGACGCCGGACACCGCTTCGAGCGTGGCGTGGACCCCTCGCTCACGGTGCAGCACATCGAGCACATCACCGCGCTGATCCAGCAGATTTGTGGTGGTGAGGCCGGCCCCATCGACGACCAGACGCTGGCGTTGCCGCAGCGTCAACCCATCACCTTGCGCGTACCGCGTGCGTCGAAGGTGCTGGGCATGCCATTGACGGTTGCGCAGTGCGCGCAGGTCTTCCAGAGTTTGGGACTGGCCTTCGAGCAGCAGGGCGACACCTTGGTGGTCACACCCCCGGCGTGGCGCTTTGATCTGGCCATCGAGGAAGATCTGATCGAGGAGGTCATCCGGGTCATCGGTCTGCAGCACCTGCCCGCGACCCCTCCGCACGCGCCGGTGATCTCGCGTCCGCAGCGCGAAGGGAGGGTATCCGCACACGCGCTGCGCAGATCGCTGGCCGCCCTGGGCTATCACGAGACCATCAGTTTCAGCTTTGTCGAAGAGCGCACGGAGCTGGAACTGGCGGGCAACGTCGACCCGATCCGCGTGCTGAACCCCATCGCGGCCCCCCTGG
>JAJTDM010000166.1 GCA_021300575.1 Rubrivivax sp. | reverse complement strand
CCCTGGGCACCCCGCCGCCCGCACGGGCCGCCCCGCCGCCGCACGAGCAGCAGCGCATCGAGCAGCTGCTGGACGCGCTCGCAGCCGACAGCCGATCGCGCTTCGTGCGCAACGGCACGGCCTACAGCGGGGCGGACGCGGCCCGCTTCCTGCGCGCCAAGCTGCGCGCCCAGGGCCAGGACATCGCCGGCGCCGATGCCTTCATCGAGCGCATCGCGAGCCGCTCCGGCACCACCGGCCAGCCCTACCGGGTGTGCACGCCCGGCAGCGAGTGCGTGGATGCCGGCGCGCACCTGCGCGCGCTGCTGGCCGCGCTGCCGCCCGCCCGGCCCGGTCATCTGGCCCGCTGAGCGGGCCGTATTCCGGCGATCTGCTCGCCAGTGCCGCGCTAGCGTGGCCGCATGACCTTGCCTTCCCCAGGAACCGATGGGCCCGGCTCCGCCCACGGCGCACCGCCGCGGCTGGCGCTGGTGGTCATCGCCAGGAACGAGGCGCGCGCCATCGAACGCTGCCTGCTCAGCGCCCGGCCGTGGGTGGACGAGATGGTGGTCGTCGACACCGGCTCGACGGACGACACCGTGGCCCTGGCGCGCGCGTGCGGGGCGCAGGTCCACCACTTCACCTGGGTCGACGACTTCGCGGCCGCGCGCAATGCCGCGCTCGCCCACGCCGACGCGCCGTGGAGCCTCATCCTGGACGCCGACGAGTGGATCGAAAGCGGGGCGGACTGCCTGTCCCGCGACCGTCTGGGCGATGCGCCCTTCGTCGGCGTGGCCAGCATCCGCAGTTCGTTCCGGTCGGACGGCATCACCACGAGCGCGATGAGCCCGATCTCACGGCTCCTGCCGCGCGGCACACGCTACAGCGGCCGCATCCACGAGCAACCGCAGTCGGACCTGCCTCGCCGGAGCATCCCCCTGGTGATCGGCCACGACGGCTACATGCCCGACCTGCTCGAGAAGAAGCGGGAGCGCAACGCCAGGCTGCTGGCCAGGGAACTGGCCGACGACCCCGACAGCGCGCACGTCCACTTCCACCTGGGCAAGGACCACGAGGTCTACGAGCGCTACGCGGAGGCCGCGCACCACTACCGGTGCGCCTGGGAGCGCTCCACGCCGGGGGACGGCTTCCGCCACGGCCTGATCACGCGCCGGCTGCACTGCATGGGCCGGATCGGGCTGACGCAGCAGGCCATCGACCTCGCCTGCGCCGAGATGGACCAGTGGCAGCACTCGCCGGACTTCTTATTCGCCCTGGGCAACCTGGTGCTGGACCTCGCGGTCGCGCACCCGGAGCGCGCGCACGCCGAGCTGCTGCCGCTGGCCCAGGCCTGCTGGGAACGCTGCCTGGCCATCGGCGAGACGCCCTGGCTGCAGGACAGCGTCGCCGGTCGCGGCAGCTTCCTGGCCGCGCACAACCTCGCGGTCGTGCGCCGCGGACTCGAAGGCGGGCTGGGCGCAAGAGCGCCCATCGCGGCGTCGTGAACGGTGCCGGGGTCGATGGCCGGCGGCCCAGGCCGGCAACGGCCGCGCGCAACTCGGCGTGCCCGGCGGGGCCCGCATACTGCGCGTGCCCGCACAGCCCGCCGCCCCCTTGCCCGCAACCCCGCCCGCCAACCCCACGCTCCCCGCCTACGCCGGCTCGCGCTCCTGGCTGCGCTACAGGGAACTGCTGGACGAGTGCTTCGGCATCCGGCGCATAGGGATTTCAAACGGTCTCTGGAAGCCTGTGGGAGGCCCGACTGGCGCATGGGTGGCCGAAAGATGCCGTTCTGGACGGCTTGGAACTGGCATCTGCACAGTTGTCTTGTCCTGATTCAGCCGGCCCATTCGGTTCGATGGGGGCTCGCTGAGTCTGACCATCAGGGTTGACCCTGAGTCCATCGGCATCGTGCCGACATGCGGCGCAGCGCCATCCTGGCTGCCGTGGTCAGCGCAGCCTGGGGCGAGATGTCTTTGAAGGTCAGCGCGGCTCAGGTGGCGAAGTCTTGCCCCGCCTCGCGCATCCGACCCCGGGGCGGCGGCTGTGGATCTAGTCCGAGGTGGGTGAGGATCTTCTCGATCACCGGCCGCTCGAGGATGGCCGCGATGATCTTCAGTTCTCCGCCGCCGCAGTTCGGGCAGTGCTGCATGTCGATGTCAAAGACGCGCTTCAACAGCCGCGCCCAGCTGATGCGGTGCGGTCGGGCCAAGACCGTCTCGACCTCGCACTCGGCGGGCGCCGCGGCTTCGCTGGCCGCTTGCGCTTGTGCGAGCGGTTGCTGCGGCACCACCCGCGGTCTGAGCTTCGCGTTCGGGGCCAACACGCCGTGAAAGCGTATGAGGTGCAACCTTGGCCGCGGCACCAGCGCCGCCAGCCGCTGCATGAACTCCAGCGGGCTCATGACCAGGTGCGTCGTGCCGTCGCGCCAGGGTGCCTTGAGCTTGAGCTCCACCTGCCCGGCGGCGTTGAGCTGCACCCGTTCGTCGGCGAGCGCCGGCCGCGTGATGTAGCGGCACAACTGCTCCAGCCGCTTGCGGTCGCGCGCTTCGACCCGCACCGCGGCATGCAGGCTGAACCCGTCGATGTCGGCGCACAGCGGCTGGCGCACCCAGTCCTCGCGTGGCGTCGCTCCGCGCAGGGCCAGCACCTTCTGCCCGGCGCGGGGGCCAAATGCAATGCGGTACGTCACGGCCGCGGCCTGCAGCGGCCGCAGCGTGCGCGCCTCCTCGCCGTCGGCATCCGGCTCGGCCAGGTAGGTCTGGCCCATGTCCTCGACCAGCACCCCCCGGCGCGTGAGCAGCTTCATCAGCCGCTCGATCACGGACTGCAGCAGCGCATGCAGCTCGTCGTCGGTGGGCGAAGCCGCCTCGATGAAG
>JAJTDM010000052.1 GCA_021300575.1 Rubrivivax sp. | reverse complement strand
TAGCCATTCGAGGGTCCACCTTGCATAGCCTGCAAGAAAACCCACCAAACAGCCCCTTCATCTCCAGGCTCCAGTTCGAATCCCCGTGGGGAGGGAGGCATCCATTACATCTCCTGCGAACGGGTGGGCGGGAACGGGTGGGCGGGAACGGGTGACAAGCTCTCAGGCCTGCAGCGCGGCCACCAGGCTGCGGGCGTTGTGTTCCATCATTTTGAGGTAGCTCCCAGCCGGACCGTCTGGGCGGGACAGAGCATCGGAATACAGCTTGCCGCCGATGCGCACGCCGCTCTCGCGCGCAATGCGCTCGATCAGCCGCGGGTCGCTGATGTTCTCGACGAACAGGGCGCGCACGCCCTCCTGCCGGATCTGCCGGATCAGCCGGGCCACAGCAGCCGCCGAGGGCTCACTGTGCGTGCTCCAACCCTGCGGCGCCAGGAAGTCCACGCCGTAGGCAGCGCCGAAGTAGCCGAAGGCGTCATGCGAGGTGATGACCCGGCGCTGGGCTCGCGGCACGGCGTCCAGCCACTGGCGAACCTGGGCGTCCAGTGCGTCGATGCGGGCGACGTACTCGCGCTGCCGGGCCTCGATCTCGTCTCGCCGCTGCGGCCAGCGTTTTGCCAGGCCCGCTGCGAGGTTGGTGGCGTAAGTGCGGGCGTTGCGCAGGTCCTGCCAGGCATGAGGGTCCTGGCCATGGTGGTGGCCGCCACGCCGGGTCTGGATGCCTGCGGTGGCTTCCACCACCGGGCCCTTGTAGCCCGAGGCCTTCACCATCCTGAGCATCCAACCCTCGAACCCGAGGCCGTTGACCAGCACCACGTCGGCCTGCGCCAGACGCCTGCCATCGGCCGGACTGGGGGCGTAGACGTGCGCGTCGGCATCGGGCCCCACCAGGGCCGTGATCTCCATGTCCGCCGGCGCCACTTCGCGGGCCATGTCCCCGAGGATGGAGAAGCTGGCCACCACACGCGCCGCGGGCGTTGGGGCCTGGCCGGAGGCCGGGCCGATCAGGCCGGCGGCGGCGCCGCCCACCAGAACGGCGCGTCGGGAGCAGCGTGGGTTCAGCAAGGGACAGGGCGTGTTGTGCATGGGAGTCAGCGGGTGAGGTGAGTTCTGGCCAGCACGCGACGTGTGACGATGCCTTCCCTGGAGCCCAGGAGCACCGAGGCCACGTAGAAGGCGCCACAGACGAGCACGATGCAGGGGCCTGAGGGCAATTCGGCGTGGTAGCTCAGCAGCAGCCCGGCCACGCCGCTGGCGGCTGCGATGAGCACCGCGCAGGCCGCCATGGCCGGCAGACTGGCGACCCAGAATCGGGCGGCAGCGGCGGGCAGCATCATGAGGCCCACGGCCATCAGCGTGCCCAGCGCCTGGAAGGCGCTGACCAGGTTGGCCACCAGCAGCACCAGCAGCAGCACATGCGCCGTGGCACCAGGGCCGCCCACGCTGCGCAGAAAGCCAGGGTCCGCGCTTTCCAGCACCAGGGGCCGGTACATGCCCGCCAGGGCCCACAGCGTGAGGCTGGCCACGGCGGCGATCTGCAGCAGGGCCGCGTCATCGACGGCCAGCACGCTGCCAAACAGCATGTGCATCAGGTCCACCTGGCTGCCGCGCAGCGACACCAGCAGCACACCGAGCGCCAGGGCGATGAGGTAGAACGCGGCGAAGCTTGCATCCTCTCCCTGAGGGGTTGAGCGCGTGACGAAACCCGCTGCCAGCGCCACCGCCAGTGCAGCCACGAAGCCCCCCGCGCTCATGGCCGGCAGCGACATGCCCGCCAGCAGAAAGCCTGCGGCGGCACCCGGCAGCACCGCATGGGCCATGGCATCGCCCACCAGGCTCATGCGCCGCAGCACCAGCACGCAGCCGATGGGGGCGCAGCCCACCGCCAGGGCCAGCGTGGCCACCAGCGCGCGGCGCATGAAGGCGAACTCGGTGAAGGGTTCTGCCCAGCCTGTCATGCCGCCACCTTGCAGATCGGGGCCTGGTCGTCCCAGGCCTGGGCCATCTGGCGGGCCTTGAACAGGTTCTCCGCGCGCAGCACGTCGGCCGTCGGACCCCAGGCTACGCCCTCCCGCGCCAGCAGCAGCGCTTCCTCGAAGTGCTCGCGCACCTGCTCCAGGTCGTGCAGCACGGCGATCACGGTGCGCTGCTCGTGCTGCCAGCGGTGCAGCAGCGCCAGCAGGTCCGCCGTGGTGCGCGAGTCGATGGCATTGAAGGGCTCGTCCAGCAGGATCAACTCCGCATCCTGCAGCAGCACGCGCGCGAACAGCACCCGCTGGGCCTGGCCTGCCGAGAGTTCGCCCATCCAGCGTTTCTCGAAGCCGGTGAGCCCCACCGCCGCCAGGGCGTCGCTGACCGCGCTTCGGTCTTCCCGGTGCAGCCCGCCGAAGCTGCCGATGCGCGACCACAGGCCCATGGCCACCACTTCGTGCACCCTCATCGGAAAGGCTCGGTCCATGGTCGACACCTGCGGAAGGTAGGCGCGACGCAGCGAGGCAGGCTGCTCGATCCGGCCTTCGAACGACCGCAGCGAGCCTCCCAGCGCCGCCAGCAGCGTGCTCTTGCCCGCGCCGTTGGGCCCGACGACCGCCGTCATCCTGCCGCTGGCGAAAGCGCCGCTCAGGTGGTGCACGGCAGGATGACCCCGGTAGGACACGGTGAGGTTGTGCAGCCGCATCAGGGCGGGGGTGTCTTCGAGGCCGGTGGGGGTGGAGGCCTGCGTCATGTCAGCGCCCAGGCCACGGCCACCCACAGCAGCGCCACCAATGCCGAGGCCCACAGCAGCCGGACCGCCAAGCCGGCGGTCAGCACGCGCTGGCTCCTGCGGCTAGGCGGCCGAAGCGCCCGAACGGCGCGGAGCGCGTGTTGTCTCGGTCGGTGAGAGGTGCGCCTTGGAAGGCGTGCAGTCGCTGCAGCGCCCGTACAGCGTCAGGTCGTGGTCTTCCACCGTGAAGCCCTGGGGCGCCAGCCGGCCCAGGTCGCCGGGGCAGGCGTGCACGTCGAACACCCGCTGGCACTGGCGGCACTGGAAATGGTGGTGATGCCGATGCCCCACCACCTCGAATCTCGGGTTTTCGCCCGGCAGGTTCACGACCTGGAGTTCGCCTTCCTCGACCAGCGCCTTGAGATTGCGGTAAACCGTGGCGATGCCCAGCCCGGGCACTTCTGTGCGGGCGGCCTCCAGCACCTCCTGCGGCAGCAGCGGGCGCTGGGCTTGAGCAATCGCGTCGCGGATGGCGCTGCGCTGGCGGGTGTTGCGTTCCATGCATGGAGGTTACAGGAAGTCAGGGGGAGGGGAATAGCGCATGAACCAGAGCACGCTCGCCCTGGTGACCGCTGCACCACCAGCCATGTGTGCTCCGCGACGCAGACGCGAACCGGGATTCGCAGGTAGCTTGGCTGCAGCGTGCGGGACCCCTCGGATGGCGTTACAGGTGCGTTGCGGCTTTAGGGGGTTGTACGATCCCAAATGATAATGCATACTCAATACAATGTTCGGTAGCCAGATCCTACCGTCCAAGCCGACCGATCACAAGCCATCTCCCTGACCTAGAGGATCACAACATGCGAACCCCCTTGCTGAAGTCCCTGCTGAATCCCCTATCGCTGATGGCCAGCCTGGGCGTGGCCCTGCTGGTGTCGGCCTGCGGCGGCGGTGTCGACAGCCAGGACAAGGACGACCACGTGAACGTCTACATCGACACCGCGGGCCGGTTGGCTGTTACGGAAGCCAATGCCAGCACGGTCCGAATACACGACCTGGACAGCGGCAGCGTGGAAGCCAGCCACGTGATGACCAGCGTGCCCTCGGCCGTGTACGCCAGCCCGGGCGGCCGCTACGCCGTGCTGCCGCAGCGCCTGCAGGACCGGGTGCAGTTCGTCGATGGTGGTATCTACCAGGAAGATCATGGCGACCACCTGCACGACTACAAGCAGGCTTCCAAGGCCATCGCCTTCGTGGTGAACGGTCCGCGTCCTACCCACTACGACGTGCAACCCGGTGTCCAGGCGGCCATCTTCATGGACGGCGACACCACCGCCCCGGTGCGCAATGCTGCGGTTCGCATGCTCACCGATGCTTCCATAGGCTCGGCGGCCACGACGGCATCGCTGGAGCTGAGCGCACCGCTGCATGGGCTGGCCGAGCCCATGGGCAACAAGCTGCTGGTGTCTGCGCGCGCTGCCGATGCGGCCGATACGCTTCCCACCCACCTGGTGCTGCATCAGCGCAGCGGCAATGCCTTGAGCCTCGTGCGCGAACTGCCAACGCGTTGCAACGGCATGCATGGCAGTTTCAGTTCGGGCGACAGCACACTGACCGGCTGCATCAACGGCATGCTGCTGGTGCGCCACCTCGCGGCTACGACGGTCAGTGACGGTCAGTTGCTGGCCACTCCCCTGCGGGTGGGCACCATCGCGGGACACCCGCGGCTGCCCGACCAGTTCATCGGTATCGCCTCGGAGGGCGCCCCACCGTCGCCCGTGACCACGCGCTTCTACGCCGTCAATGGACAGTCCGCCACGGTGGGTGGCTTCACGCCGGATGGCTGGACGACGGGCCGGGTCCGGCGAGCACACAGCTTTGACCGAAGCGGTCAGCGCTTCTTCATCCTGGATGACCAGGGCACCCTGACCGTGTCCCAGTGGCAGGCGGGGGCCTGGACCAAGCTCTCCCGCGTGACGGGGGCCATTCCCGCCATGCCGGCTGCGGCGCCCTGGCCGGCCCTGGCGGCCAACGGGGCCCGTGACGAGATCTACCTCACCGACCCCGTGGCCCGGCAACTGGTGGTGGTCAACAGCAACACGGGTGCCGTGGTGACGCGGCGCGACCTGGGCTACTCGCCTTCGGCCCTTGCATGGCTAGGCATCACGCGCTGACGGAGTCAAGGAGGTGGTCATGATGAAGCTTGCGGGAAGACGGAGTTTGCCACTGGCCCTTGCCCTGGCAGTCGCGGCTGGCGGCGCTGCTGCGCGATCGTTGGGGGAGTGGGAGTTCGGCGCAGTGTTGGACCTCACGCAGACCTCGCGCGCCCTGGCGCTGGGGGGGCGTGACCGGGGGCTGCAGTTGGGCCACAGCGACCTGACGGCCAGCGGTCCTTTGGGGACGCAGCTCAAGGCGCACCTCGGTGCGGTGCTGGCCACCCACGAAGGCAGACTGGAGCGGGGCGTCGAAGAGGCGTGGCTGGAAACCACGCGCCTGCCTGGCGGGCTTCAGGTGCGAGCAGGGCGCTTCGCGTCCCAGATCGGCTACCTCAACCAGCAGCATCCGCATGCCGACGACTTCGTCGAGCGACCTCTGCTGTATCGCGGCTTTTTCGGTGGACACTGGAACGACGACGGTGTGCGCCTCAACTGGACCGCACCGACGCCGTTCTACCTGCTGCTTGGGGTCGAGGCCTTTAGCGGAAAGCGGCTGGTGGAAGAAGTGGTGCGCCCATCGCGCAATCCAGGCATCGCCACGCTCGTGGTTAAGACGGGTGCTGACCTGAACCGCTCGCACAGCTGGCAGTTGGGTCTGTCGCACATCCGCAGTCGACGCGAGGCGGTTGTGGAAGAACACGAGCACGAGGAAGGGGGCGAAGAGGCTCACGGACACCACGACCATGAGCATGCCCACGGTGCGCAGTTCAGTGGCCGCAAGACGTGGATGATCGACGCCACATGGAAGTGGGCACCAGGCGGCAACAACCGCGACCAGCAGGTGCGGGTGGGTTTTGAGGCAGCACGCATTGCGGGGCTCGGCCAGTTCGCCACGTCACGGGACAAGCACGAGGCCAACGCCGTCACGGTGGTGTGGCGCTTCCGTCCGGACTGGGAGATTGGCGCGCGGGCTGATTGGCTACGCGCACGCATGCCGCATGGGGATCACTTCGACAGCGTGCTGCTGCGTGAGCGCGTGGTGATGGTGGCCTGGAAGCCCAGCCACATGCAGTCGCTGCGCCTGCAGTTCACCACCCAACGCGACGCCGTGGGGTTCGAGAACCCGGCCAAGCGCTCGGTGCAACTGCAGTATGTGCTGGCCTTTGGGGCGCATGGTGCCCATGCCTACTAAACCCCCCCTCAGGATTCTTGGCGCGGGTCTGTTGGGACTCGTCGGGTCTTGGCTGGTCACGCCCGCAGCCGCGTTCACGGTGTTCGCGTGCGAGCCAGAGTGGGCTGCGCTCACACGGGTGCTGATGCCTGCGGCGCGTGTGCATGTGGCCACGCATGTGGGGCAAGACCCGCATCACATCGAGGCTCGGCCCGCCCTCATTGCCCAGCTGCGCGCTGCCGATCTGGCGGTGTGCACTGGCGCGTCGCTGGAGTCGGGTTGGTTGCCCACCTTGCAGGAGCGTGCTGGCAACGCTCGCGCGCGCGATGTCTTCTTTGCGTCGGACCACGTGGTGCTGATCGATCCCCAGCCCGGTGCCATCGGCACGCCCTGGGCCGGCGACGTGCATGCCGAGGGCAATCCACACTTGCACGTGGATCCTCGCAACATGCTCGTGGTGGCGCGTGAACTGAGCGAGCGGCTGGGCAAGGAAGCGCCAGCCGAGCGCGCCGCCATCGAGCAGCGCCGCACGGCCTTTGAGACCCGCTGGCGCCAGCAGGTGGCCGAGTGGGAAGCGCGCGCCGCGCCTTTGCGCGGGCAGCAGGTGGCGGCTCAACACACGGGGTTCGGATACCTGTGGCATTGGCTTGGCATGAAGCAGGTGGCCGACCTCGAGCCCAAGCCTGGCATGTCGCCCACGCCGGGGCATCTGCAACGGCTGCTCGAGGGTCTGCGCGGCAAGCCACCGCTGGCTGTGGTGATCTCCGCCTACCAGGATCCACGCCCGGGCCGGTGGCTGACGGCGCAGTTGGCTGCACGCGGCACGGCAGTGGTCCCTTTGCTGGTGTTGCCGGCGACGGTGCCTGAAGACGCAGGTGAGAAGGAGTTGGTTCTGTGGATGGACGGCCTGCTCCGCGAGCTGCTGCAGGCGGCCAGACGATGAACGACAGTACGCTGGCCTTGGACACGTGGTTCCTCGTGCCGGTGGCCGCGTTGATGTTGGGTGTGCTGGCCCTCGCACCCTTGGGCGCGCAGGTGCTGGCGCGCGGTGTTGTCTTCATCGACCTCGCGGTGGCGCAGGCTGCGGCCGCTGCGGCGCTTTGGGTCGGGGCGCTCGTCGACCACCCCGACTGGTTGACCACTCAGGCCTTGGCCATCGGTGGTGCGTTGACATGCGCCGGTGCAGTTGCCTGGGTGTCGCGGCGTTGGCCCAGCCAGCGCGAGGCGCTGATCGGTTTGCTGTACGTGCTGGGCGCCAGCATCGCACTGCTGGGCTCGCGGCAGGACCCGCACGGCCGCGAGCGCATGTCCGAACTGCTGGCCGCCGACGTGCTTTGGGCGCAGTGGCCGCAGGTGGTCGTGCTGGCCTCTTGTGCTGCGGTTGTGCTCCCGCTCGGCCGGCGACTCGCACGCGACGGCATCTTCTTCCCGGTTTTCGCTGTTGTGGCGAGCCTGGCCGTGCCCGTGCTCGGCCTGTTCCTGGTATTCGCCACCCTGATCGCGCCAGCGCTGTGGCAGCGCGCCGGCGCCTCGCGTGTCCTGGCCTGGGCTGGCGCGGTGGCGGCCTGCGGCGCGGGCCTGGCCGCGAGCTGGGCCTTCGATGCACCCAGCGGCGCCTGCGTAGCACTTGCACTGTCGGCCTATGGAGCCCTCAGCGCACTGCGCAGCGGCAGCTCCGACCTTGACGCCCCTTCGGAACACGCAGCAGTACAGGAGAAAGCCCGATGAACCTTACGCCCGTCACCATCCTCACCGGCTTCCTGGGCAGCGGCAAGACGACGCTGCTCAACCGCATCCTGAAGGAACACCACGGCCACCGCATTGCGGTCATCGAGAACGAGTTTGGCGAGGCGGGCATCGACAACGAGCTGCTGGTGCAGGACCGGGAAGAGCAGATCGTGGAGATGAACAACGGCTGCATCTGCTGCACCGTGCGCGGCGACCTGGTGCGCATCCTGGGCGAATTGCACGCCAAGCGGCAGGCCGGCCAGTTGCAGTTCGACCGCGTCATCATCGAGACCACCGGGCTGGCCGACCCTGCGCCCGTGGCCCAGACCTTCTTTGTCGACGACGACATCTCGCAGCAGTACCTGCTCGACGCGATCGTCACCATGGTCGATGCCAAGCACGCGCCGCAACAGCTCGATGAACATCATGAGGCGCAGGAACAGGTGGGTTTTGCCGACCGCATCCTCATCACCAAGACCGACGTGGTGCAGCCTGACGAGGTGGCGCAGCTGCGCCAGCGCCTGGTGCGCATGAACCCGCGCGCCAAGATCGGCGAGGCCCGGTATGGCGTGGCGGCCATCGAGGACCTGCTGGACATCCGCGGCTTCAACCTTCACGCCATCCTCGAAATCGAGCCCGACTTTCTGACCGACGTCGACCATGAGCACGACGACGATGTCAGCTCCTTCGTGTTCCGCGAGGACAAGCCTCTGGACCTGGACCGTGTGGAAGACTTCCTGGGCGGCATCGTCCAGGTCTACGGCACTCGGCTGATGCGCTACAAGGGCGTGCTGAACATCAAGGGCATGAAGCAGCGCGTGGTGCTGCAAGGTGTGCACATGCTGATGGGCTCGGAAGAGGGCTCACCTTGGAAGCCCGGCGAGAAGCGCGAGTCCAAGATGGTCTTCATCGGCCGCGACATGCCCCGGGATGTGCTGCTGGACGGATTGGCGCATTGCGCCAGTGGCAACGGCGGTCGGGGTGACCATCTGTCCGCCGCTTCACGTGGCCGTTGAGCCTACGGTGACCTCGGCCTTGCCCGCGACTCCCTGTGTGCCACCCACACCGTGGCTGCGCTGATGAGCAGGCCGCCGGCGATGGTGCTGACGGTGGGCACGTCCGCAAACAGCGCCCAGCCCAGCAGCACGGCCCACACCAGATCCAGGAACTTGATGGACTGGGTGGCCGAGATGTCGGCGGCGACAAAAGAGCGTGTGAGGCAATAGTGGCCGCTGCTGCCCAGCAGCCCGCAGGCCAGAAAGCCCAGCCACTGCCACAGCGTCAAGGGTTGCCACACCCACAGGGCGAGCGGCAGGCTCAGCAGGCTGATGGTCAGGGCCTGCCACACCAGGATGGTGCCCGTGGTCTCGTAGCGCGTCAGGGCCTTGGTCACCAGGAACGAGGCGGCGAACAAGGGGGCGGAGGCCAGCATCAGCAGGTGGTACAGGCCGGGCCCCGGCCCGAAGCCATCGGCCAGGGACAGTTTCGGGCCCACCACCACCATCACGCCGACAAAACCGAGGGCCGTCGCGAGCCAGCGCTCCCAGCGCATGGCCTCCTTGAAGAACAGCCACGCGCCCAGCATGATGAACAGCGGTATGGTGAACCCGATGGCCGTCATGTCGGCCAGCGGAATCTTCGGCAGCGACACGAACCACAGGTACAGCCCGGCGGTGTGCAGGCCGCCGCGCAGGAACTGCCCTCCCACCGCCTTGGGTCGGTAGGCCGCCAGGCCTTGGTGCCACACCAGCGGCAGCAGCACCAGCAAGCCAAAGAAGTAGCGCAGGAACTGCGACTGGAACGGGTCCACCTGCTGGCCCAGCCCGCGCATCAGCGCGTTCAGGAAGCTGAAGATCACCCCGGCCGCGGTGGCCCACAGCAGGCCCTGCACCGTGGGCGGCAGGTGCGCCGTGCGCCGGTGCACGGCATCGTGCACGCGTCGCCAGGCGGCCTGAAGGCTCAAGACACCGCCTGGTAGTACAGGTTCTGCGGGTGGCGCGCCTGGGCGAAGAACAGCCAGCGCTCCGCCCCGACCCCCGGCACCTGGGTGGCCACGGCCGCCCACCACAGTGCGGTGATGAGCGTCGGTCCGTAGCCGGCCGAAGCGGCCCACAGCGCCGCGGCCATGAGGACAGCCGGCAAGGCGAAGCCCAGCAGGTGCAGCGCGCGCCGCACGTGGCCGATGGCGGCCTGTGTGGCGCCATGGAAGAACTCGCGCGTGTTGAAGGCGCCTGCCGACATACCCATGGACTTCTGCACCAGTCGGGCTGCCGGGATGCCCGTGGCCGACTGCGCGGTGGACTTCGGCTTCAGGCGTGCGTTGCGCCGCAGCGCCAGCGTGCGCGTGCCCCAGGCGGCCAGGGTGGCTGCCAGCGCCCGTGGGGCCCATTCGGCCAGCACCTCGCGCTCTCCCAGCGTGGCGGCCAGCGCGCACCCGAGCACCAGGCCCGTGGCCAGGCCGATCAAGGCAAAGTTCAGCAGCGTGAGCGGATGCGCCCACTCCTGGATGAAGCGCAGGCAGGCGTAGATCTGCCCGGTGCACCACCACAGCAGGGCTGCGCCCAGCAGCGCCAGCACGGGCAGGCCCTGCGTCGCCGCGCGGGATGCCGTCCACTCGGCGGGGCCCCAGCGCACCAACGCCCCCCACAGCGCCACCATCGCCATGAAGGCCGGCAGCACGATGACCTCACGGCTCAGCCAGGAGGTGCGCCACATGGCCATGGCGCGCCAGGCCCGTTCCGGGCGGCCCAAGTGCAGGAAGGACGCCGCCAGACCCACCGCCAGCATCACCAGGGCGAGCAGCAGCGCCGTGGACGTGAAGCCGGTCGACAGCGGTACGCCCGTCAGAGCGGACACCGCCAGCGCCACCACCAGGCCCTGCGCAGCGCCGGCCACCGCGGTGAAGGAGATGACGGAGAAGGCGGGCTTCACAGGGCGCGCTCCTGTGGCGCGGCGGGCGCAGGGCCGTCGGCATGCGGGGCCACTTTGGTGGACGTTGGTGTGGCTGCGGCCGTGATCTGCCGCGGCAGGTACTGGTTGGCGGGCTGGGTCTCCCATTCCGGCATGAGCGAGTAGCCACCGCGCTCGCGGATGGCCTTGGACACCTCGGAGTCGGGGTCCTTCACGTCGCCGAACAGGCGCGCGCCCGTCGGGCAGGCCATGACGCAGGCGGGCTTCCGGTCTTCCGGCGCCATCTTCTCGTCGTAGATGCGGTCCACGCACAGCGTGCACTTGGTCATCACCTGGCGCTCTTCGTCCAGCTCGCGCGCGCCGTAGGGGCAGGCCCAGGCGCAGTACTTGCAGCCGATGCACTTGTCGTAATCGACCAGCACGATGCCGTCTTCCTTGCGCTTGTAGCTCGCACCCGTGGGGCACACCGGCACGCAGGGGGGGTCTTCGCAGTGCAGGCAGCTCTTGGGGAAGTGGACGGTCTCGGTGGCCGGGAAGCTGCCGGCCTCCCACGTCTGCACGCGGTTGAAGAAGGTGCCGGTGGGGTTGGCGCCATAGGCGTTCTCGTCGGCCAGCGGCCCGGCGCTGCCCGAGGTGTTCCACTGCTTGCACGAGGTGACGCAGGCGTGGCAGCCCACGCACACGTTCAGGTCAATGACCAGGGCGAGTTGCTTGGCCAGGGTTTCGGGTTGTGGGGAGGCCATCTTGTTCAGTGACTCCGGTGATGTGATGGCGCGCATGCGCGCGCGTTGGTCTCGCGGGCCAGGGGCGACGTGTACCCGCCTCCGCTCATGTCCCCCGGCGCAGGCCTCCCGGCCCGCGCCTCCTCCTTGACTTCGCTGCGTCGGGTACCCGCCGCCCCCGGCCTGCCAAGAGACGAGCGCTCTTCCAGAGCCAGTGGCCTGCGACCTGCCCTGGATGGCGTGTGGACATCGTGGCCAGGGTGGACGGGTGCGGTGCCTTTCGCAGCGAAGTCAAGGAGGAGGTCTCGGCCGAGAGGCCGAGACTGGGGGACATGAGCGGAGGAAGGCGCCGCGCTCGTTCGCCCCCGCACATCTGAGGGCAAGGAATGATCGGCAGTCACGGAGCCTTCCTCCCCGCAAAGTACGTCAACACCTTCTGCGCCCGCCCCAGTACCCCTGGCGCCGGGGGAGTGGCCGCCACTTGGGGGAAGGTCTCTTCGGGCTCCTCAGGCGCAGCAGGCCGGATGCGCACGCGCACGTCGTACCAGCCGGCCTGGCCGGTGATGGGGTCGGAGTTGCTGATGGTGCCCGCGGATTGGCCGTCGCCGTCGGTCAGCGGCAGTTCCTCGCTGATCAGGTGGTTCAGCAGGAAGCCCTTGCGTGACTCGTCTGCGCCCGCCTCCAGCTGCCAGGCGCCGCTGGCCTTGCCGATCGCGTTCCAGGTCCACACCGTGCCGGGTTCCACCGCCTCGCTGTGGCGCACCATGCAGCGCACCTTTCCCCAGCGGCTTTCCACCCAGCACCATCCGCCGTCGGCAATGCCCGCGGCCTGGGCCGTGACCGGGTTCACATGCAGGTAGTTGTGGCTGTGGATCTGGCGCAGCCAGGCGTTCTGCGAATCCCAGGAGTGGTACATCGCCATGGGCCGCTGCGTGATGGCGTTCAGCGGGTAGGCCTGCAGGTCGGTGCAGGCAGCTTCCAGCGGCGGGTACCAGAAGGGCAGGGGGTCGAAATAGGTGGCAATGCGTTCGCGAAGATGCTCAGGCGGTTGGCGGCCGGTGGTCTTGCCTTGTGCGGCCAGGCGAAAGCTCTGCAGCACGTCGGAGTAGATGGCCAGCTGCACCGGGTCGTTCTTCTGGCGCCAGCCCTTGTCCTTGGCGAAATCCAGGTAGGCCTGGTTCCAGTTGCGCATGTACTGTTGCGTCTCGGGCAGGTGATACTGGAAAACGCAGCCGTTCTTCTCGTACATCTCCCACTGCTTGGGGTTGGGCGCGCCGCGCAGGTGCTCGGTGCCGTTCTCGCCGCGCCAGCCCATCAGGAAGCCGATGCCCGGCTGCGGCTGGAAGTTGACGACGAAGTCCGGGTAGTCCTTGAACTTGCGTGCGCCTTCGGCGCCCGTGAAGGCCGGGAACTTCAGGCGCGAGGCCAGCTCGATCAGCACCTCCTGGAAGGGCTTGCACTGGCCCAGCGGCGCCACCACCGGCACCCGCACCGAATCCACCGGCCCGTCGAACTCGCTGATCGGCCGGTCCAGCATGCTCATCACGTCATGCCGCTCGAGGTAGGTGGTGTCGGGCAGCACCAGGTCGGCGTAGGCCACCATCTCGCTCTGGAAGGCATCGCACACCACCAGGAAGGGGATCTGGTACTCGCCGTCCTCGCCACGCCGGTTGAGCATCTCGCGCACGGCCATGGTGTTCATGGTGGAGTTCCATGCCATGTTCGCCATGAAGATCATCAGCGTGTCCAGCCGGTAGGGGTCGGCTTTGACTGCGTTGGTGATCACGTTGTGCATGAGGCCGTGGGCTGAGAGCGGGTGCTCCCAGGAGAAGGCGTGGTCGATGCGGATGGGCGAGCCGTCGGGGTTGAGGGCCAGCTCTTCCGGGCTGGCCGGAAAGCCCAGCGGCGCGGCGTTCAGCGGCGTGTTGGGCTTGACCTGCTCGGGGTCGTTGAAGGCGCGGTAGTTGGGCACGATGTGGCGCGGGTAGGGCGCCTTGTGCCTGAAGCCCCCGGGCGCGTCGATGGTGCCCAGCAGGCTCATCATCACGGCCAGCGAGCGCACGGTCTGGAAGCCGTTGGAGTGCGCCGCCAGGCCGCGCATGGCGTGAAAGGCCACGGGCCGGCCGATGGTGGTGGGGTGGATCTTGCCCCAGGCGTCGGTCCACGGGATGGGCAGCTCGAAGGCCTGCTTCAGCGCCGTGTCGCCGATCTCCACGGCCAGCGCACGGATGCGGTCTGCGGCGATGCCGGTGATGCTTTGCGCCCACTCGGGCGTGCAGTGGGCCACTTGCTGCGTGAGCAGTTGGAAGGCCGGCGCCACACGGGTGCCCTCCTTTGTGCCGTCCTCCAGCGTGTAGGTGCCGGTGAGCGCCGGGCTGCGGCCCTCGGCGATGCCCTCGGGGTAGGCCGCCATCACCTGGCCTGACACGCTGTCCCACACCAGCTTGTTGTGCGGGTGGCGGCCGTCGCCCGGCGGGCCCTTGGCCGGGTCCGGGTCGAAGGCGAACAGGCCCTCGCGTGCGCCCTCGTCCAGCACCACCAGCTGCGGCGCGTTGGTGAAGCGCTGCAGGAAGGGGCGGTCGATGCGGTCGTGCTTGATCAGCTCGTGCATCAGCGCCATGAACAGCGCGCCGTCGGTGCCGGGCTTGATGGGGATCCACTCGTCGGCAATGGCCGAGTAGCCGGTGCGCACCGGGTTGATGGAGATGAAGCGCCCGCCGCGCCGCTTGAAGGCCGACAGGGCGATCTTCATCGGGTTGCTGTGGTGGTCTTCGGCCGTGCCGATCATCACGAAGAGCTTGGCGCGGTCCAGGTCCGGCCCGCCGAACTCCCAGAAGCTGCCGCCCACTGTGTAGATCATGCCCGCGGCCATGTTGACCGAGCAGAAGCCGCCGTGCGCGGCGTAGTTGGGCGTACCAAACTGGCGCGCGAACAGGCCGGTGAGGGCCTGCATCTGGTCGCGCCCGGTGAAGAGAGCGAACTTCTTCGGGTCCGTGGCGCGGATGCGGCCCAGGCGCTCGGTGAGGATGGCGAAGGTCTCGTCCCAGGAGATGGGCTCGAACTCGCCGGCCCCGCGCTCGGCGCCGGGCTTGCGCCGCAGCGGCTGTGTCAGGCGCGCGGGCGACACCTGCTTCATGATGCCCGAGCTGCCCTTGGCGCAGATCACGCCCTTGTTGATGGGGTGGTCGGGGTTGCCGTCGATGTAGCGCACCTCGGGGCCGTTCTCGCCCTGGCGCAGGTGCACGCGAATGCCGCAGCGGCAGGCACACATGTAGCAGGTGGTGCACTTGACCTCCGTGGCTCCGGTGTCTGCGCCCGCCGGTGGGGCCAGGGGGTCGTGCAGGGGCGAGCTTGCGCTGAACAGGGCCATGGGGGGTGTCTCCATTCTGTTGCCGTCATGGAAGCCGACGGTCTTTTTCGTGCGGCGCCAGTGGCTGGACCGCGTGATCCCATCCGACACCGATGCTAGGGCCGGCGGATTGATCGATCCACCCGATAATTTGATTTATCGTGACCGATCAAATCGATCAAGTTGATCAAAAGGCCTACCCCGGCCCGACGCTGCGACAGCTGGCGACTTTTGTCGCCGTGGCCCGCGCCGGCTCCACCCGCGCGGCTGCCGAGCGGGTGGCGCGCTCGCAGTCTGCGGCCAGCGCCGCACTGGCCGAACTGGAGTCGGTGTTGGGCGTTTCGCTGTTCGACCGCGTCGGTCGCCGCCTCGTGCTCAACGAGCACGGCCGCACCTTGTTGCCGCGGGCTGTCAACCTGCTGGAGCAGGCGGGCGACATCCGCAGCATGTTTGCGGCTCACGACGCCGGCACCTTGCGACTGGCCGCCAGCTTCACGGTGGGCGAGTACCTGCTGCCCCCGCTGATCGGGCGGTGGAAGCAAGCGCACCCCGACGTGCGTGTGCGCCTTGACATCGCCAACACACGGGCGGTGCTGGACGCGGTGGCGGGTCTGGAAGTGGATGTGGGCTTCATCGAGGGCGCGCGAACGCACCCCGACCTGGAAGTGGCGCACTGGCGTGACGACGAACTGGTGGTGGTGGCCGCCGCAGCGAACCCCATGGCCGGCCGGCGCGTGGATCGCGCCTGGCTGCGCCAGGCGCCGTGGATCCTGCGCGAGCCGGGCTCGGGCACCCGGGAGGCGGCCGACCGCTGGCTGGTGCCCGGCCTGGGTCGCTTTCGCATCGAAATGGAACTGGGCAGCAACGAGGCCGTGAAGCGGGCCGTGGCCTCCGGCCAGGGCGTTGGGCTGTTGTCCATTCATGCCGTGGCCGAGGCCATCGATGCGGGGCTTCTGGTGCGCCTGAGCACACCGCTGCCGCCCATGCGCCGGGCGCTGGCCATCGTCACCCATCGTGATCGGAGGCCCGGGCAACTGCTGGCGGCCTTCCTCGGACATTGCAGAGAAAAGACGGGTGTCTGAGGTCGCCAGGTCGCCGTGGGCGAAGCTACAAGGGCTGGGTTGTGCAGCGCCCGCGCCTTTCGAGGGCCCAAACCCTGTGCAGGCGACAGTCGCCTTGGGTCTCAAGCCAGGAAAGGGTTCTCGATGTGCAGCCCGTCGATGCGCTGACCGTGCTGGAGATCTTCGGTCAGCAAGCGCTTGCAGCCGCTGTCCAATGCGGCGGCGACGATCAGGCTGTCGTAAAAGGAAAAGCCCTGGCCCGACTGGATGCGCAGGGCCCTGGCGTAGATCGTCGTGCTCGGGTGCACCTTCCACAGCGGCGTCAGAACCTTCACGAGGAAGTCTTGTGCATCTTCGGCGCTCGCGACCACACGGCTCTTGCGCGTCAAGGCTTGCAGGGTTTCCTGCACCACCTGGAAGCTGATCACGCCCGTCTGTCGGGTGAGTGCGCTCGCCACGAGGGCTTGGGCAACAGTACGCTTGGCGGGACTGTCCCGATCGACTGCGTAGACCAGGACGTTGGTATCGAAGAAATCAGCGCCGCTCACTGAGTTCGTCCCGCGTCGCCGCGCGACCGCCAGTGGCGACGTACTGCCCCAGGCGGTCCATCACCTCGACGGCCCGGGCCGCTTGGCGCTTGCGGGCGTACTGCTCCAACCATTGACGGAATTGCTCGTTCAGGGTGGTCTGCTCTTCCCGCGCCTGCTCACGCGCAGCCTCGATCAGATTCTCGTCGGCGGTGAACGTGATGTTCTTCATCGTGGTGTTCTCTTCGTGTTTGCTTGGCAGTGTACCAAGGCCCGTGTTATCGGGGCAGCTCTCGGAACCCGCCCAGTGGCCACGCACGCGTGCACGGCACGGCGTTTGTCACGGCGGGCGAGGCACTCGCCCACCGGTGCGCCCGCAGGGCCGACTGCCTGGTCAGGCTTCCGCGCAGCTCTCGTCGATCCTTTCGAAGGGACCTCAGGGCCGCGCTCAGGCGACCCCCGTCAGCCGCGCCGTATGCCCGGCGATCACGGCTTCTTCGCCGGTGCGCAGCACCAGCGCCTGCACCGGGCTGTCGGCTGCGGTGATGGCGCCGGGCACGCGCCGGTTGGCATCGGCATCCAGTTGGAGGCCCAGCCATGCGGCCCCCTCGACGATGCGTGCCCGCAGGGCCGCCGCGTTCTCGCCGATGCCGCCGGTGAACACCAGCGCGTCCAGCCCGCGCAGGGCTGCGGCCAGTGCGGCGATTTCGCGCAGGATCTGCTCGACGAAGTGATCCAGCGCGCGTGCGGCGCCTTCATGGCCGGTGGCCGCTGCGGTCTCCAACTCACGCATGTCGCTCGACAGCCCGGACAACCCGAGAAGCCCTGAGCCCTTGTGCAGCAGGCGCGAGACCTCCCCAGGACTGAGGCCCTCCTGCTGCTGCAGGTGCAGGACCACCGCAGCGTCGAGTCGGCCGCAACGCGTGCCCATGGTCAGGCCGTCCAGCGGCGAGAAGCTCATCGTGGTAGCCATCGAGCGGCCGTTCTCAACCGCCGTCATCGAGCAGCCGTTGCCCAGGTGCGCGATGACCATGCGGCCGGCGGCCAGTTCCGGATAACCCTCGCGCAGTTGGGCCGTGATTGACTCGTAGCTCAGGCCGTGGAAGCCGTAGCGCCTGATGCCGCGTTCGAACAACTCATCCGGCAGCGCAAAGCGCTGGTGCACTTCGGGCATGGTGCGGTGGAAGGCGGTGTCGAAGCAGGCCACCTGGGGCACGCCCGGAAACGCAGCTTGCGCCGCACGCACGCCGGCCAGGTTGGGGGGCTGGTGCAGGGGGGCCAGGGTGCTGAGGTTTTCGATCCCCCGCAGGACGGCTTCGTCGATCACGCAGGGCTGATCGAAGCGCGTGCCGCCATGCACGATGCGGTGGCCGACGGCGGCAATCCGGGTGCCGTCGATCCGGCCCATCACTTGCTGCAGCGCTGCGGTGTGGTCCGCCGGGCCGTTGCGCGTGCCGATGCCGTCGACCTGGCCGGCCTTTTCAGGCGTTTGCAGTCCCTTGGCGGGGTCGAACAACGCAAATTTGATCGACGACGAGCCGGCGTTCAGGGTAAGCAGGTGGCCGGTCACGTTCAGGTCTTGGTGTGATCTGCAGGGGTTCGGGCTTGCGATTGAACGCGAGAGCCCCTACAAGATGTCGTTCGAGATGTCGTGCGCGCGCCAACTCGGCAGTCGCCTGGTCGCTTCGGTGGAGCGGCCGGCCCGGCGGGCCGGCTGCCCTGCGATGCTCGATCTGCAGTCCCCGCCGCCGAACTCGCTTCGCTCACTGCGTTCGCTTCGCTCAGACAACGGCGGCGAGATGGTCGACGAGGCGCGCTGAAGCGCGCGGGACTCCAGACCTCCGCTCCTCGGCGCTCCACAGGCGCGCCCAGTCGTCTGCCGAGCCGGCGCCGGCCCCGGGTTGCCACGCTTGCTCGCACGGTCCGACATCGGTCGCCGGAGACGGGTCTGCGGCTGTTTTGCTGGCCAGCCCAGACCCGGGGCGGGAGGCGGTGCGCGCTGGCGCGCCTGTGGGACGCCGAGGCGCACAGGGCCTGCCGACCGCGCGCAAAGCGCGCATCGTCAACATGCTTGCCGCGGGTGTCTGAGCGCAGCGAACGCAGTGAGCGAAGCGAGTTCGGCGGCAGGTCGGTGGGACCGAGCACCGCAGGGCAGTCGGCTCGCAGGGCCGACCGACCCACCGAAGCGCCAGCGCGCACCGCCTCCCGCCCCGCGCAAGCCAACATCCTCCGCTGCCCGCTAGCACGGAACTCGCCTTCCTCAAACGTCGTCAAAGGCATCACTGAAGAGCCAGCTGGCAACGCCCCCCGCCCTGCGCGAGTAACCACTGTCCGCACCGCGCAAGCCAAAGTCGACCGCTCCGAGCAAGCAGGTGCGAAGTGAACCCTCAGGTGTAGTCCTTGTACTTGTCCAGGAAGCGCACCGGCTTGGACAGGGCATCGCGGCGGAAGGGGTCGCCCAGCTCGCGCGTGCACATGATCTCGATCACGCAGGTCTTGCGCTGGTTCATCTGCAGGTCGATGGCGCGCTGGAGCGCCGGGCCCACGTCTTCCAGCCTGTCCACCGTGATGCCCTCGGCTCCCATGGCGCGCGCGATGCCAGCGAAGCTCTCGCTCTCCAACTCGCCCGCCACGAAACGGCGGTTGTAGAAGTCCACCTGGTTCTTCTTCTCCGCGCCCCACTGGCGGTTGTGGAAGACCACCGCGGTCACCGGGATGTCGTGGCGCACGGCGGTCATGACCTCGCTCATGCTCATGCCCCACGCGCCGTCGCCGGCGTAGGCCACGCCGGGCCGGTCAGGCCGGGCTGTCTTGGCGCCGATCATGGTGGGCAGGGCGTAGCCGCAGTTGCCAAAGCTCATCGGCGCGAAGAAGCTGCGCGGCTCCTCAAAGCGCAGGTAACTGTGCGCCACCGAGTTGATGTTGCCGATGTCGGTGGAGATCATCACGTGCGCCGGCATGGCTCTTTCCAGCTCGCGCAGCACCTGGCGCGGGTGCAGCCATTGGCCGCCCGTGGGCGTCTTCTCGCCCTTGGCCTCTTCGATCATGTCCAGGCTGTAGGCGTCCTTCTCGTGCGTCCACTCGGAGAGTTCCTTCTCCCAGGCGGCCTTTTCCTCAGCCGTCTTGGCGGCTCGCTCGGCGCGCGTGGCGTCGCAGGCCAGCGTGCGGCCGGCCAGACGCTCCAGCAGCGCCAGCGCGGCGGCCTTGGCGTCGCCGCAGATGCCCACGTCCACCTTCTTCACCAGGCCCAGCATCTTGGCGTCGGCGTCGATCTGCACCAGCTTGGCGCCCTTGGGCCAGTAGTCCATGCCGTACTGCGGCAGCGTGCCGAAGGGGCCCAGGCGGGTGCCCAGCGCAATCACCACGTCGGCCTGCGCAATCAGCCGCATGCCGGCCTTGCTGCCCTGGTAGCCGAGCGGGCCGCACCACTGCGGGTGGCTGGCCGGGAAGCTGTCGTTGTGCTGGTAGCTGTTGACCACCGGGCAGCCGATGCGCTCGGCCAGCGCAATGGCTTCCTTGAAGGCGTCGCCCATCACCACCCCACCGCCAGAGATCATCACCGGGAACCTGGCGCTGGCGATCAGGTCGGCCGCCGCGTTCAGGCTTTCCACGCCGCCCGCGCCGCGCTCGATGCGGATGGGCTTGGGGATCTCCACCGTGATGTCGCCGTAGAACAGGTCGCGCGGGATGTTGAGCTGCGTCGGGCCCATCTCCAGCAGCGCGCGATCGAAGGCCCGCGCGGTGAGTTCGGCCATGCGCTTGCTGTTCGAGACATGCGCCTGGTACTTGGTGAACTCGGCAAACATCGGCAGCTGTGCCGCCTCCTGGAAGCCCCCCAGCCCCTGGGTGAGCGTGCCCGTCTCAGGCGTGATCACCACCACCGGGCTGTGCGCCCAATAGGCCGCGGCAATGGCGGTCACGGCGTTGCTGATGCCCGGGCCGTTCTGGCCAATGATCACGCCGTGGCGGCCGCTGACGCGCGAGTAGCCGTCGGCCATGTGGCCGGCGCCCTGCTCATGCACCACCGGAATCAGGCGGATGCCGGCGGGCGCGAAGATGTCCATCGCGTCCATGAAGGCCGAGCCCATGATGCCGAACATGGTGTCCACGCCCTGCGCGACCATGGTCTCCACAAAGGCCTCGGAGGGCGTCATGCGGGTGGGACCCACGGGGACGGTGCGGGCAGCGATGGGTTGCGGAGCGTTCATGGAGTGTCCTCTCGGCCGTTGGCGGGGGTGGTGTCGGGATGGTCTTGCGGCTCTTGCCAGGGGTCTGGCCCGTCTCGTCGGGCAGAGCCTGCCTGAGGGGGGCGGGTGCCCTGCATGATAGCCATCGATTCCGTTTTTTGGAACTCCCGAAGACAAAAGTTGGAATGCGTATGACCGCCGGCTATCATCAAGGCCATGAAATTGGTATCCCAACGGGTGGCGCAAACTGCCGAAGTGCAGGGCGACACGCCCGCCCTGCGCCTGGTGTCGCTGCTGGAGCACGTGGCCGCGCGCGACCAGCTCCACACCCTGCAGGGGCTGGCGGAGGCCACGCGGCTGCCCAAACCCACGCTGCACCGCATGTTGCAGCAGCTGGAGGCGGCCGGCCTGCTGCAACGGGAGGGTGACGGCCGGCATTGGGGCGCGGGAGCCCGGCTGCGGCGCCTGGCCGAGAACCTGCTGCTCAACAGCAGCCTGCACGCTGCGCGCCACCAGGTGCTGCGCCGGCTGGTGGACGAGGTGGGCGAAAGCTGCAACATCACTGCCTTGTCCGGTGGCGAGGTGCTGTACCTGGACCGGGTGGAGACGGCCGCGCCGCTGCGTTTCTATCTGCAGCCGGGCTCGCGCGTGCCGGTGCACTGCTCGGCCAGCGGAAAGGTGTTTCTGTCGCAGATGACGCCGGCCCAGCGCCAGCGCCTGCTGGGGGCCACGCCGCTGGAGGCCTGCACGCCGCGCACCGTCATCGACCTGGACGCGCTGGAGCAGGAGCTGCGGCGCATCAAGGACCAGGGCTGTGGCTTTGACGACGAAGAATTCCTGCCCGGACTGACCTGCGCCGCCGTGCCGGTGCCCGCAGCCGACCCCAAGGCCCGCTCCAGCCTGTGCGTGGCCCTGCAGGGCCCGACGGTGCGCCTGAACCGCGACAAGCTGCAGGCCCTGCTTCCTGCCTTGCGCACCGCCGCACAGGCCTTGTCCCGATTGGAAGAGGGTGCCCCGTCGTCCGAAAGAACCGAGAGAAGAAAGACCTCATGAGCGACTTCACCACCCTGCAGCCCGACCGCCAGGTCAGCGTGCGCGACACCTTCGGCATCGACAGTCCCATGACGGTGCCAGCCTTCAGCCAGCGCACCGAGCACGTACCCAACGTGGACGACGCGTACCGCTTCAACGCGGACGTCACGCTGGCGCTGCTGGCCGGCTTTTCTCGCGACCGGCGCGTGCTGGTGCAGGGCCTGCACGGCACGGGCAAGAGCTCGCATGTGGAGCAGGTGGCCGCCCGCCTGAACTGGCCCTGCGTGCGCGTGAACCTCGACGGACATGTGAGCCGGCTCGACCTGGTGGGCCGAGACGCCGTGGTGCTGCGCGAGGGCCAGCAGGTCACCGAGTTCCAGGAAGGCATCCTGCCCTGGGCGCTGCAGCGCCCGGTGGCCCTGGTCTTTGACGAGTACGACGCCGGCCGGCCGGATGTGATGTTCGTCCTGCAGCGCCTGCTGGAGCGCGACGGCCGCTTCACGCTGATGGACCAGAACCGCGTGCTCAAGCCGCACCCGGCGTTCCGCCTGTTCGCCACCGCCAACACCGTGGGCCTGGGCAACCTCAACGGCCTGTACCACGGCGCCCAGCGCCTGAACCACGCCCAGATCGACCGCTGGAACATCGTGGCAGCGCTGAACTACCTGCCCGCGGCTGAAGAAGCCGCCATCGTCACGGCGCGCGTGCCCGCCCTGGCCGACGACAAGGGCCAGGCCCTGGTGCGCCAGATGGTGGCGCTGGCCGCGCTCACGCGCAAGGGCTTCGAGGCGGGGGACCTGTCCACGCTGATGTCGCCGCGCACCGTGATCACGTGGGCGGAGAACCTCGAACTGTTCGGCGACGTCGCCCAGGCGCTGCGCCTGTCCTTCGTCAACAAGTGCGACGGGGCGGAGCAGCCGGTGGTCGCGGAGTATTTCCAGCGATGCTTTGACCGGGAGTTGGAAAGTCCGCTGGGGCAAGCGGCTGCCGACTGAAGCTGCATTACAGAAATTCTGCTAAGCTGCAAACCATGAGAACCACCGTCACCATCACCAGCCGTGGCGTCATTACGCTTCCAGCCAAGCTGCGGGCTGTGCTGGGCATCAAGGCTGATGACCAGATGATCGCGGAGGCCACTCCCGAGGGGCTGCTGCTTCGGCCTGCGGTGACCTTGCCCGTCGAGATCTACACCTCGCTGCGCGAGCGAGAGTTCGACGAGGCCGAAGCCGAACTCGCGGCGGCCATGGCGCTGCGCGAGCAGGCCCGGCCCCAGGCCGCTTCCCGGCCCGCCAAGGCCAGCCAGCGCCGCACGGCGCGGTGACATGCGCGTCTTCCTGGACGCCAACATCCTGTTTTCCGCCGCCAAGACCGACGGCGCCGTGCGACGGTTTCTGAAGCAGCTGATCGACGCCGGTCACACCTGCGTCGCCGACGACTATGTCGTTGCGGAGGCTCGGCGCAACCTGATGCGCAAGGGGCCGCAGCAGGTCGCCGTCCTTGAGGCGCTGTTGCTCGGGCTGGAACCTGCGGCCGCGGTGGCGGGGGCTGACTCTGTGCGCGAAGCGGCTTGGCTGCCGCCAAAGGATCGGCCGGTCCTGGCGAGCGCCATCCGCCAGCGCTGCGATGTCCTGCTGACGGGCGACCGTACCGACTTCGGGTCTGGCTACGGCCGGATCTTCGGCGGCGTGGCCATCCATTCACCACGCTCGCTCCTCGAGCACCTGTTTCCCCTGCCATGAGCACGGCGTCCCTTCCTGGATTGCAGGCGAAGTTGCGCCAGCAGCAACGCCTGGACGAGCTGTGTGCCGCGGCCATCCGCGCCTTGGCGGGGCAGGGTGATCTGCACTTTCGCGGCGGGCGGCTGTTCCGGGGGCGGCAGCGGTTACCGCTGTATGCCGCGCACCTGCATCCTTCGCACGAGGAGGACGATCTGGATTCGTTCCGCGGCGCGGCCGATGGCCTGGCGCTGCGCTTGTCGCGGTCGGACGCGGCGCTGCACCGCCAACACCAGCCTGAGAACTCCACAGAGCGCGCCACCGAGCGTGCGCTGTTCGACCTTTTCGAGCAGTTGCGCGTGGAAGCGCTGGCCGGCGACGAGTGGCCCGGCGCCCGGCGCAACCTGCGTCACCGCTTCGAAGCCTGGCTGCTGGCCTTCCACCACGGGGGGCTGACCGAGACGGCCAGCGGCCTGCTGGTCTTCACGGTGGCCCAGATCACCCGTGCGCGGCTGACCGGCGACCCCGTGCTCGAGGAAACCGAAGACCTGATGGAGGCCACGCGCGCGGGCATCGGGCCGGCCATCGGCCATGCGCTGGCCGCCATGCGCCGCCACCGCTTCGACCAGGCGGCCTTTGCCGCGCCTGCCCTGGAGCTTGCACGCTGGGTGGCGCAGCAACTCGCCGATGCCGCCACCCTGGCCGCCGAGGACGGCGCTGAAGACAAGCCCTTCGACAGCCGCATCGCGCTGGGCATGCGCATGGAGTTCGAGGAAGGCGATGTCGAGGACGATGCCGCGGCTTGGGTGCTGAGCGGCCCGCGCGATGTGCGTGACGGCGAGGACGCCTACCGCGTCTTCACCACGGCGCACGACCGGGAACTGGATGCGTCCGCCTTGGTGCGCCCAGTACAGCTCGACGAGTTCCGCGAGCAGTTGGACCGCCACGTGCACTCCCAGGGCGTGAACGTGGCGCGGCTGGCGCGCGAGCTGATGGCCTTGCTGGCCACTCCGCTGCGCGACGACTGGGCGCAGGCGCAGGAAGAGGGCTTCATCGACGGCCGGCGTCTGGCCCAGCTCATCACCTCGCCCACCGAGCGGCGGCTGTTTCGCCAGCCCGTGCGCGAGCCTGTGGACGATGCGGCGGTCACCTTCCTGATCGACTGCTCGGGCTCCATGCGTACGCACCGCCAGGCGGTGTCGGCCATGGTGGACGTGTTCGCCCGCGCGCTGGAACTGGCTGGCGCCACCAGCGAGATCCTGGGCTTCACCACGGGCGCGTGGAACGGCGGCCGTGCCGCCAAGGACTGGCAACGCGCCGGCCGTCTGGCCCAGCCGGGCCGGCTCAACGAGGTGCTGCACCTGGTGTTCAAAGCCGCCGAGACCCCGTGGCGCCGCGCCCGGCGCGACCTCGCTGCCATGCTCAAGGAAGACGCCTTCCGCGAGGGCATCGACGGCGAGGCATTGCAATGGGCGGCGCAGCGCCTGCGGGCGCGGCCCGAGCGGCGCAAGCTGCTCATCGTCATCTCCGACGGCTGCCCCATGGACGCCGCCACCGGCCTGGCCAACGACCCGCACCTGCTGGACCGTCACCTGCAGCAGGTGGCCGGTGACCTGGAGGCTGCCGGCGATGTCGAACTCTCTGCCGTGGGCGTCGGCCTGGACCTGAGCCCCTACTACCGCCGCAGCCAGGTCATTGACCTGGCCTCTTCAGGCCTGCGGCACCGCGTGTTTGCCGAAGTGATGGGGCTGATGGGGCGCCGCGCCTGAAGCGTGGCCGTCAGGCCACCATCGAGTGCGCCAGGGCAAACACCGAGTTGGGCGCCCGGGTGCGAACCGGCTTGACCACCGGGGTGGCCGAGATCCCGAGCCGATGGGATGGCAACTCGATCTTCACGCCCTTGTCGATCTGTTCCTGGGCCAGGCTGGCCAGCGTGATGGTCGACATGTGCCGCAGCATGACATCGTGCAACTGCCGCCAGAGGTCTCGAGAGAAGTCCGTGGACGTGGACTCACCGTGCGTGTCGGCTGCCAGGTCCTCCACCGGGTCGTCCACCGCCGAGACGATCTGCGCCACCGAGATCTCGCGGGCGTCACGCCCCAGTCGGTAGCCGCCGCCGGGCCCGCGGGCGCTTTCCACCAGGCCCTCTCGGCGCAGATGGCTGAACAACTGCTCCAGGTACGACAGCGACACCTGCCGCCGCTTGCTGATGGACCCCAAGGACACGGGGCCCCGTGGCGCGTGCAGTGCCAGGTCGATCAGTGCCGCAACAGCCACTCGGCCTTTGGTGCTCATCCGCATGGTGCTTTCCTTTCGGGGTTTAACGAAGAGTGGCGCGACTTTAGGATTGCGCATGTTTCGAGTAAATTCGAATTTCAATCATTTGTACTTCGAGAAAAACGCATCATGGGTGTCAACTTCAAGCACTTGCATTACTTCTGGGTGGCCGCCAAGGCGGGTGGCGTGGTGCGGGCGGGCGAGCAGTTGCACACCACACCACAGACGCTGTCGAGCCAGATCAAGCTGCTGGAAGACCGCCTGGGCCGAAGGCTGTTTCGCAAGAGCGGTCGCAAGCTTGAGCTCACCGAAGACGGGCGGGTGGCCCTTCGTTACGCCGAAGAAATCTTCGGCCTCGGCAGCGAACTGGAAGCGGCCATGCGCGAGCGGCGCAGCGGCGGTGGCGAGGTGCTGGAGTTTCGTGTCGGCATCGAGGATGCCGTGGCCAAGTCCGTGGCCTACATGCTGCTGGAACCTGCGCTGGCGCTGGTGCAGCCCATGCGGCTGATCTGCACCGAGGGTCGTTTCGATGACCTGCTCGCGCAGCTGGCACTGCACCGCATGGACCTGGTGATCGCCGACGAGCCGCTGCCCCGCGGGCTGGCGGTGAAGGCCTACAACCACGTGCTGGGCAGTTCTTCGATGAGCTTCTTCTGCGCCCCGGCGCTGGCTCGGCAGTTGGAGGGTCCGTTTCCCGAATGCCTGAACGATGTGCCCATGCTGATCCCCGGCGCCCAGTCGACGGTGCGTTCACAGGTCGAGTCCTGGTTGACCTTGCACGGCCTGCGTCCCCGCATCGTGGGCGAATTCGACGATGGTGCGCTGATGAAGGCCTTCGGCCGCGAGGGCCGCGGCGTCTTCATCTCCCCCAGCGTCGTCGAGCAGCAGACGTGCGCGCAATACGACGTGCAGGTCATCGGCCGCAGCAGCGAACTGGTCGAGCAGTTCTACGCGATCTCGGTGGAGCGGCGCATCTCGCACCCGGGCGTGGCGGCCATCACACAGGCGGCGCGCGCCACCTTGCTGTGAGCCCCCAAGGGCTGGGCGGTGCCCGGCCCGGCCCCCCGTGGGGGCGCTGGAAAACTTGGGAGCGGCCCTGCGTTTTCTTGTGAGCCCGAAAGATGCGTGTGGTGCTCTTCACTGGCGCCTGTCCAGGAGCCTGGCTTGAAGCGGCTTGTTCAGCTTGAGGGACGTGCCTGTCAGCTCATGCCTGTCAGTTCATGCGAGCTGCCGGCCCCAACAACGCCAGGCCGCTGTGCGGAGTTCAATCTGCATACCCGGGATGGGTGTTGTCCAGCACCCTCATCATGGCCGCGAAGTAGAGCCTCTCACGCTCAGAACGGGAGTGGCGGTCGTCCTGACTGGGTGTCTGCACTCGGCTGATCACTTCGTCGCTGAGCACTTGCAGGGGCTTGCCGGTGCTCATCGCCAGCACCTGTGTCTGGCAGGCCTTTTCGAGCTTGTACAGCCGTCGGTAGGCCTGCGCCACGGTGTCGCCAATCGCAATGACACCATGGTTCTTCATGAACAAGATCGTCTTGTTGCTCATCAACCGGGCCAATCGCTCGCCTTCATCCAGCGTCGATGCCACGCCCGTGTAGGTGTCGTCGTAGGCGATGTGGCCATCAAAGAAGGCGGCCGTCTGTGTGGATGGCAGCAGACGGTTGTCCTGCAGCATGTTGAGTGCAAGAGCCCATGGCTGATGCGTGTGCATCACGACTTTCGCTCCCGTCAATCTGTGCAGGGGGGCGTGTATGCACTGGGCCGAGCGTTCGACCAGGCCTTCTCCCTCGATGGTCTGGCCCGCCTCGTTGAAAACCATCATGTCGCTGGCACGTGCCTCAGACCAATGCAACCCGAATGGCAACACGAGGTACTGGTCCTGACGTCCGGGAACGCAGGCCGTGAAATGGTTGTCGATACCTTCTTCAAAGCCGTCCAGAACTGCCAGGCGCAATGCGGCGGCCAGATGGATCTTGATTTGCTGGAGGGCGTCAGACTGAATGGCTGCCGGCAGTGAGTGAACGGTCATGATGGGGCTCTTCGAAGGAACCAGAGGTGTGTTCCACACATCATGCCCGTGTTCGAGCCGGACCCGGTATGGACAGCCTCCAGCGCAGGCCTTCCCCTTGGCACTTTCAGGGTCATCGACCCCGCAAAAACCCGGATGGTTACGGCGGGTCGCGGGCCCATAATCTTCAGGCTTCAGGCCATGCCCGAGCCTGCATTTGCCTCATGAGGAGACCTCAAGTGAAGCCAAGCAAATTCCTGTTGACCCTGGGACTGGCCCTGGGTCTCACCTCCGCCGCCATTGCGCAGCAGATCACCATGCGCAACGCCATCTCGGTGGCGCAGAACTCCCCAAGAACTTCTACTCGGGCTCTCTGGGTGGTGAGCGCGAGGTGATGGAGTCGGTGCAACTGGGCACGCAGGAGCTGGCCCACAACTCCACCGGCCCGGTGCCGAATTTCGTGCCCGAGACGCGCATCCTGGACGTGCCCTTCCTGTTCCGCGACAAGGCCCACGCCCGTGCGGTACTGGACGGGCCTATTGGTCAAGAGCTGCTGGCGAAGTTCGAGTCCAAGGGCTTCAAGGCCCTGGCCTGGACGGAGAACGGCGTGCGTCACATGACCAACAACAAGCGCCCGATCAACGAGCCCAATGACCTCAAGGGCTTGAAGATGCGCACCATGGAGAACCCGGTGCACGTGGCCGCCTACAAGGGCCTGGGCATCGTCACCACGCCCATGGCCTTCCCTGAAGTGTTCACGGCCCTGCAGCAAGGCACCGTGGATGGCCAGGAGAACCCGCTGTCGGTGATCATGGCCGCCAACTTCGACCAGGTGCAAAAGCACATGACCCTGACCGGTCACGTGTACTCGCCCTCGGTCTACCTGATGAACAAGGCGGTGTGGGACAAGCTCAGCGCGGGCGACAAGCAGATCTTCCTGGACGCCGCCAAGGAGGGCGTCAAGGCCAATCGCGCGCGCGTGGACAAGGACGATGCCAACGGTGTGGCGGAGTTGCGCAAGAAGGGCATGACCGTGATCGAGAACGTGGACAAGGCCAAGTTCATGGCCACACTGGGCCCGGTTTACGCGGAGTTTGAAAAGCAGTTCGGCAAAGCCAATCTGGACCGCATCCGCAACTACAAGTGATCTGGCCGGCCTCAGACGCTTTTCGACATTTCAGACGCCCGACCGGTTCACGCTGGCGGGCGTTTTCCTTTACCTGGGATCACAGGGCCGATGAAACAACAGTTCTTGCGCCTTGAGCGCTGGACCACTTCAGCCTCGATGGCGGCGGCCTGCCTGATGCTTGCGCTGGCGTCCTGCTTCGCCGTTCATCAGATCGTCACCCGGTTCATCCTGGAGTCCCCTGCGGAGTGGACCGAGGTGCTGATCCGCTTCAGCCTGATCTGGATGGTGTTTCTCGGCATTCCCACCGCCTTCCGGCAGGGCGCCATGGTCAGCGTGGACCTGCTCTACCGCGTGAGCGGGGGACGCATGCGCCGCTTCCTGGACTCGGCCGTGGCCCTTGCAGCCCTGCTGCTCAGCGCCGTCATCCTGTGGTGGGGCTGGGACTACGCCCAGCGCGGCAGCGTGCAGTCCATGATCGGCCTGGAGGGGGTGTCGATGTTCTGGGCCTACCTGGCGCTGCCCGTGGGAGCGGTGTTCAGCATCATCGGGATCATCGGCAACTGGCTCGACCCCAAGCGCATGGAACTGGAGTCCGCACAATGAGCTTCGCCATGCTCGTCACGATGTTGTTGTGCTTTGCACTCACCATCTCCGTGGCCGTTTCCATCGGGCTGTCCGCCATCCTCGGCATCCAGATGGCCAACGCCAACATGCTCATTTCCGTCAAGGAAATGTTCAATTCGATCAACAAGTTTCCGCTGGCGGCCATTCCCTTCTTCATCCTGGCCGGCAACCTGATGGAGACCGGCGGCATCTCGCGCCGGCTGATCGAGTTCTCCAAGAGCATCGTGGGCGGCATCCAGGGTGGCTTGCCCATGACCTGCGTGCTCACCTGCATGATCTTCGCCGCGGTGTCCGGGTCGTCGGTGGCCACGACCTTCGCCATCGGCGCCATCCTGATCCCCGCGCTGCTGAAACACGGTTACCCCCGGCCCTGGGCGACGTCCTTGCAGGCCACCTCCGCCGAACTGGGGGTCGTGATTCCTCCTTCCATCCCCATGATCCTCTTCGGCGTCAGCGCCGAGGTCTCCATTGGCGAACTGTTCATCGCCGGCGTGGGGCCCGGCCTCCTGATCGGCGGTTCGTTGATGTTCTTTGTGTGGGCTTACTCGAAGTTCAAGGGCTGGGGTAAGAACGACGGCGACGACCGGCTGAGCGTCGGTCAGGCCACCTGGCAGGCAGGGTGGGCCTTGTTGATGCCGCTGGTGGTGCTGGGCGGCATTTATGGCGGCGTGTTCACGCCGACCGAGGCGGCCGCGGTGGCCGTGGCCTACTCCTTCATCATCGGGACGCTGGTGTACCGCGAGATCAAGCTCAAGGACATCTACGGCATCCTGCGCAAGTCGGTCCTCTCCAGCGCGGTGATCATGTTCATCATCGCCAACGCGGGCTTGTTTGCCTTCCTGATCACCCGCGCCGGCGTGCCGGGGGCCATCGGGCAGTGGCTGCAGGAGGTGCTGCAGTCGCCTGCCTACTTCCTGTTGGGCATCAACGTGGCTTTGTTCATCATCGGCATGTTCATCGAGACCGGTGCGGCCATCATCGTGCTGGCGCCGATCCTGGTGCCCGTGGCCGTGCACTTCGGCATCGATCCGGTGCACTTCGGCATGGTGGTGGTGGTCAACCTCGCTATGGGCATGATCACCCCGCCGTTTGGTGTGAACCTCTTCGCGGCTTGCACGGTGGCCAGGATCTCGCTGGACCGCATCGTCAAGGACCTGATCCCCTTCATCGCCGTGATCCTCGCCTGCCTGATGGTGATCACCTACGTGCCGCAACTCTCGCTGGCCTTGCGAGACCTGGTCTACGCCCGGTAGACGGTGCGGCCGTTCCTGCATCTTCTCTTGGAAGCGCCATGAAGTCTCAAGCCATGGCTGCTCTGCACCGTGCAGCCGGCGTCGCCACATGGTTTGCCGTCGTCTCCGCCATGGGGCTGGCCGGCTGTGCCGGGGTCTCGGTGCCCTCCGCGGTGGCAGAGGCCCCACCGCAGTCGGTGTCCTGTCCGCAGGGCGTGCCGGCGGGAGCCCGCTGCCTGCGCGGGCAGGATTCGGCCAGCTCGCACTACCTGATCGTGATGCCCGAGAAGTGGAGTGGCGTGCTGGTGGTGCATGCGCACGGTGGCCCCAACCTGGGGGCGCCCACTGCAGCCCGGGCTGATGAGGACATCAAGCGCTGGGCCATCACCGTGCGCGAGGGCCACGCCTGGGCCGGCTCGGTGTTCCGCCAGGGGGGCTTTGCCGTCACCACCGCCGCTGAGGACACCGACCGGGTGCGTCGTATCTTCCTGCAGCACGTGGCCAAGCCGCGCCGCACCCTGCTGCACGGCCAGTCCTGGGGAGCGATGGTGGCTGCACGCGCTGCGGAGATGTATCCCAAGAGCTGGGAGGGCATCCTGCTGACCAGTGGCGTCGTGGCGGGCCCGGCCACCTACGACTTCCGTTTGGACCTGCGCGCGCTGTACCAGCACCTGTGTGGCAACCATCCGCGCCAGAGCGAGCCCGCCTACCCGCTGTCTGTGGGGCTGCCTGCGGACTCGAAGATGACCAACGCCGACCTGGCGGCGCGGGCCGACGAGTGCCTGGGCCTGCGCAAGCCTGCTGCCCAGCGCACGAGCGAGCAGGCGCAGCGCATCAAGACGCTGGTGGATGTGGTGAGGACCCCCGAGAGCTCGCTCATGAGCCACCTGAACTGGGGCACCTTCACGCTGCGTGACGTGGTGCAGAAGTCAGGCGGGGCGCCCTTCGGCAACGAGCGCGTGCGCTACACCGGCTCCACTGATGATGCCGCCCTGAATGCAGCCGTGCCCCGCTTCAAGCCCGACGCGCAGGCGCAGGCGCGTTTTGTCGCCGACGTGGACCACGCCGGCCGCTTCAAAGTGCCGGTGCTCACCACCCACGGGGTGGGTGACTCCACCGTGTTCGTCGAGGGTCACGACACGCTGCGCCAGCGCATGCAGGCCGCGGGCAACGGGCATCGACTGGTGCAGACCTTCGTGGATTCGCGCGAGCACAGCTATCTGGGCGATGCGACCTACCCGCCGTTGTTCGAGTCCTTGCTGCGCTGGATGGAGCAGGGCGAGAAGCCCACACCTGCGAGCATCGCCCAGCGCTGCCGCGATCTCAAGCCTGCCCAGGTCGCGGAGTGCCGCTTCCTGCCCGACTTCACGCCGCGCCCGCTGGCTTCGAGGATTCCGCCGCGGTGAACAGCAGCCTGTGATGCGGCCTGGCGCGCTCCTGTGGGGCGCGGGGTGCTTTCAAGCTGTCCAGTTAGTGCTCTTTCGGGCCGAGCGGCATCAGCGTTTCTGGGCTCCCAGGCTGTTGCGCTTGGCGTCTGCACTCACTTTGCGTCTCGTCTGTTTCGAGCCCGACGAGGAAGGTACGCTGTCGATCCTGTGCCTTCCGAACGCGCCGCCCTTCCTTCACCTCGCACCGCTGGCGCGTCCCGCGCCCCCCGCAGGCTGGAGTACCTGGAGCGCATCCGCACGCTCGACGAATGGAGCAGGCTCCACGCGCGCCCGGGGCATCACACGGTGGCGCGTACCGAGACCGTCAAGTTTCTGATCGATCTCCACAACGGCGCAAAGACCTACTTCCTGGACACCAACAAGTGGGAGGTGCACTTCGACTTCGTGCACCGCTTCCTGGACCCCTATGCCGACTACGAGCGCTTCAACATCCGCGAGTACACGCAGGATGAGCGACGCTTCGTGCTCGGCTCGCTGATGCATTACCTGGATGGCGGCCACTGGACGGTGGAGCTTTCGGGTGGTGACACCTTGTCGGCCGAGCGCATTGCCTGGATGGTCGAGCACATTGCGGCCCGGGTGGGGTGTGTCGCGGACTGGATGTTTCGGCCCGTGTCGCCGCAGCAGATCATGCAGGCGGCGCGGCTGAACGGACGGGTGCCCGTGCTCTCCAGCGATGCGCTGAACGCCTCGGTGGTCTACCAGCCGGTGGTGCTGGGTGTGGCCTATGGCCATGTGCGGCTGATTCGCGGCGCGCTGCAGGTCTCGGCTGTGCGGCCCTCCGACATCGTGGTCAGTGAGTTGGTGCCGGAGCAGATACCGCCCGTGGCTGGCCTGGTGACCAGCCAGCTGCAGGCACCTCTGGCGCATGTGGCGGTGCTGTGCCGCAACCGCCACACGCCCGACATGTCCCTTCGAGGGGCCATCGATCTGGATGTGTTCACCCGATGGGAGGGGCAACTGGTCAAGCTCAGCGTCGCAGGCCAGGACTACACGGTGGAACTGGCCGACCCCGCCGAGGCGCAGGCCGCCTGGGCCGCCAGACGTCCGGCCGCCACCTGGTGCCCCGACGCAGATCTTCTGCCGCGCGGGCTGTTCGAAGTGGCCACGCTGGACGTCGCTGCCGCCCGCTTCGTGGGTGCCAAGGCCGCGCAGATGGGAAGGCTGGCCCATATCGACGGACTGACGATCGCGGGTGGCTTTGCCATCCCGTTCTCGGCTTATCGAGACCACCTCGAGGCTGCGGGCCTGAACGCCGAGATCGATGCGATGCTGCACGAAGACGCGTTTGTCCGTGACGCGGGTGTGCGCTCGGTCCGCCTGGCGGCGCTGCGAGCGGCCATCCAGCAGCACCCGGTGCGCGGTGAGTTGCTGGCGAAGGTGTGTGAACGGCTGCAGCCGTGGGCGTTGCAGGGTCGGTCCATCTTCCGCAGCAGCACGAACGCTGAAGATCTGGATGGCTTCAACGGTGCCGGCCTGTACGACAGCATCGAGGTGTCCGCCATGCCCTCACCACAGCAGGTGGCCGATGCCCTGCGCGGGGTGTGGGCCAGCGTCTGGCTGGAGCGTGCTTTCGAAGAGCGCGACTGGTACCGCATCGATCATCTCGGGGTGGCGATGGGCGTGCTGGTGCAGCCTTTTGTCGAAGGCGCCGTGGCCACCGGCGTGGCCATCACCGGCAACCCCTACAAGCAGGGCCTGGACGCCATGTTCATCAACACGCAGTGGACCGGTGCCACCGTGACAGGGGCGCAGGGTGACCAGCTGCCCGAGCAGTACCTGGTGGCCACCTGGACCGGGACCTTCGAGCCCGAGCTCATCAGCCGCAGTTCGCTGGCGGGAGGGGTCCCCATCCTGCGTGACGAGGAGCTTGTGGATCTCACGACCCAGCTGCTGCAGGTCCACCGGTCCTTGTTGGCAGAGCACGCGGGTACCGCCAATGCGATGGATGTCGAGTTCGCCCTGACGCGCGAGCGTGGGTTCGTGATGCTCCAGGCGCGGCCTTATCGCATCGTCTACAGCCTGGATCGCGCCGGCCGTGAGCGGCCCGGCTCGGGGTGGGTGCAGCGTTGGCAGGGCAGACTGCGACGCCTGGCTTATCAGCTGCGCACGGGTTGGCGCAGGCGAACCGTGCTTAGCTGGCAGGCTTGATGCTCAGGGTTGTGTGGGCCGCTGCTGACGAAGGGCGGAAGGAATCGCGGGTGCGGGCGGCCCGATCAGCCGTCGTCGCAGGACCGACAGCGCCTTGGCTGTCTGCGCCGCGGCTCTCGTGAGCGCCCCCAGCGCGATGGACCCCGAATGCAGCTGGACCCGGTCGGGCCAGAGTTGCTCGATGAAGGACCCCGGTTCCGAGCCGCTGTCAATGGAGCCGAAGTGCTCCACCGGGCTCTCCAGGCCCTTCAGAAAGCCCAGCTCGTTCAAGAGGCCGGGGCTGTGCTTTGCGTAGCGTGGGTCGAAGCTCACCTTGAACGCGAAACCGTCGCGGCCTGACGCCAGATTGCAGGTGGAGGCGATGACCTCGCCGTTCAGCCTCAGCTCGGTGAAGAAGAGGTCGCCGTCGTCCCGGAAGGCGCGGGTCATCTCCTGGAAGAACCCCGTATGACGGGGGTCTGAGCGCAGCGAGGTGCCTTGCTCACCTTTCCAGCCTGCGTGCTCCAGTTCGATGAAGCGGTCGATCGTCCGGTCCTGCACCTCGTCACCCCGAAGGTAATGCCACGTGGCCGCGCCAGACTCGGCCAGCTTGCGCCACTGGCGTTCGTAGCCTTGCAGGCGCGAGGCCGCTACGTGCTGGCGCCATCGGCTGGCCCAGCCCTCGGAAGGCAGGATGCAGGCTCGCTCATGCCACTCCTCCTCGTGCCAGGAGGCACCTCGCTCGGCCACGACGTGATGCACCACCCGGGAGGTGGCGCCTGCGCGGGGCACCTGGTTCAGTCGCAAGCCGTTCGTGCGCCTGGACAACGCTTCCAGCATGGTGTTGAGCGCGGGGTGTGCCCTCTCGGCATCCAGCAGCACCCCCCCGAGGAAGGAATGCGGTGAGGTGTAGACCTGCGCATGCGGCAGTGGAAACAGCAGCCTGGGCACTCTCGGCTGGAACAGGCCCAATCCCCGCAGTTCACCACCGCGCGCCGCGCTGTCGTGCACGCTCACGGCCCAAACGGGAGTGGTGGCAGGCAGCCACTTCAGGGCCGGCAGCACAAAGCGGGCCGACAGGTAGGCATTGGGCTCCAGCGCCCGGGACTCCAGGGCCCGCCACGGGGCGCGCAGCGCCGCCAGCGTGTCGATGCGGTCATGAAACTCGGCTCTCACCCTGGGTTCCTTCGAAGGGTTCGCTCGGCCTGATCGATGAATGGACTGGGCTGCATCAGCCAGCCGCCTGAGTTGCTGGCCGTAGCTGGCGCATTGCTGGCAGGTCAGAGTCTTTGCTCACGGCGTGCAGTTCGCCGCCGGCAAGCTCGACGATCTGGTCGCAACCCCCCAACGTGGTGAGGCGGTGCGCCACGATGAGGATGGTGAGATCGCGTCCGAGCCCATCGATTGCGTCCATGACCGCGCGTTCCGTGGTGTTGTCCAGGGCGCTGGTGGCTTCGTCCAAGACCAGCACGTCGGCTTGCTTGTACAGCGCTCGGGCGATCCCGATGCGCTGGCGTTGCCCCCCCGACAGGCGAACGCCTCGCTCGCCGACGAAGGTCTCATAGCCCTGAGGCCACTCCTGGATGGTCGGTGCCATCTGGGCCTTTGCCGCGGCCTGACGCACGCGCTCCATGTCGATGTCCTCTCGCGGCACTCCGAAAGCGATGTTCTCGGCGATGCTCGCGTCTGACAGGTAGATGGTCTGGGGCACGTGGGCGATGCGGCGTTGCCACAGGCCGGCGTTGGCCTCGGTGATGGGCTGGCCGTCCACGCGCAGCTGCCCTTCGGAGGGCTGCAGCAGGCCCATGATGATGTCCAGCAGGGTGCTCTTGCCGCCGCCAGTGGTGCCAATGAAGCCCACGCGGCTGCCCTTGGCGATGCGCATGTTCAGGTTCCTGAGGGCCCAGGGCCTGTCAGGCCGGTATCGATAGCCCAGGCCGCTGCACTCCAGCACGCGCTCAAAGGGCACGCGCTCGCCCGGCGCCGTGGTTGGCGTGGCGGGCATGCGCTGCTCCAGCAGGGCCAGGGTGTCCTGCAGGGACTGATCGCTCCCGCTCAGGCTCGTCAAGGCGTGGTAAATCTGCTGCAGCAGGGGCAGCATGCGTTGCGCCGCAATGGCCAGCGCACCCACCACGGGCAGGGCGGCCGAGAACCCTTCGGGCTGCAGCGCCAGGGTGTAAGCCAAGGCGGCAATGAAGCACACCCCCAGCGCCTCGATCGCAAAACGCGGCGTATCCCCTGTCACGGCGGTGTGGGCCTGCGCGCGGCGCATACGTTGGTCGGCCTTCCGGTACTCGTTGCAGTAGACGGCCTGGGAGTGGTCCAGCAACACGTCGCGGATGCCGCCCAGACCCTCCTGCAGGGACTTGATCCGCCGCGTGGAGCTGTCCGCCACGCGCTGGCTGTTGGCACGAAGGTGTGCGCGGCTGACCCGGTAGATGCCCAGGTAGATCAGGCCGAACCCCGTGAACGTGGCCAGGGCCACGACCGGCTTGTACAGCAGCAGCGCCACCAGGATGACACCCAGCATCAAGATGTTGGACACGATGATGAGCAGCGGACCTATGACGCTGAAGATCACCGTGTTGACCTTGCCTGAGACAGCGTCGATGACTTCGCTGCTGTTGCGAGCAAGATGCACGGCGTAGGGCTGATAGAGCGTGCGGCGGTACACCTCCACGCTGAGATCTGCGCCTGTGGCAAAGGTCATGCGCGTACGAAGCCAGATGGCAAGAATCCTGATGATGGCGGACAGCAGCGCTGCGCCGCAGAACAGCACGGTGGCGGGCAGCAAAAGGCCCTCCGGCGTGGTGATGCCCAGGCGGGTGATCAAGGGCTGCGCGTAGGCGTGGGCAAAGACCTTCTCCGGTGCCGTGAGCACGCCCAGAAAGGGCAGCACCGCGCCAATGGAGAAGACTTCTGCCAGCGAGGCCACCAGCGTGAAGCCCAGCAAGGCCACCAACTGCAACCGTCGCCTGCCAGGGATGGCAGCCCAAAGACGGACAAGAGGTGAAGTGGGGAGCAAGGAAGGGGCGGCGTCGATGTTCAACGCCCATCGTCGGCGGTGATGCCAGTGCCGTGACTGCGCATCCTCACGCTGGATCCAGTCCCCGGGTTGTGCCTGTCTGCGCGGCAGAGCCCACAGGCGGGGCGCAGGCTTGAAAGCCCAAACCTCGGCGGTCAGGGCGACCAAGCAGCACAGGGTCGGCAACTGCTGGTCGATCTCAAGAGGAGGCTACACCTCCCGCATCAGCCTGCCCAGTCCGTTCGAATCGATCTTCTGCAGCAGCAGGTTCAGCGATTCGGTGTTCTTTTCATCCTCGGTGTTCGCCAAGGCATCGAGCAAGACTTCGCGGATCTGATCGGGTGTCACCAGTTCCATGCTCCAGTCTGGAAACAGTCGCTCGCGCACCTCTTCGCTTTGGCTCAGCATGACGACTTCATCGTGACGGGGGTCGTGCTTTATCCGGGCCATCAGCCCGGTGACGTGGTCCCGAGGGCCTTCCAGCCACTGGAAGAACACCCCGCTGCCGAACACCAGCAAGCCCGTGATGCCCTGCCTGGGATTGGTGCGCCGGGCCGTGGCCACGATGCGGTCCACGACCGAGTCGTCCACCTCGCGGGCCGCGCGGCTGCAGTACACCACTTGATGCAGCAGCGGCAGTTGGGGGCCGGGGCCAGGCTCGTCGCCCTGACGGAGATGCTGTGCGCTCATGGGGCGTGTCTCCAGAAGATGCCACGCAGTGCGTGTGGAGCGCTGCAAGGGTTTCAGAATAGCGTAAGCCTGAGGTCGCGTGCGGCTTCCAGGGTCAATTTGAGGCGGTCACGGGTGACATCGCCGCGTGGCGGCCTCACGCCCGGCCCTCGGGGGCGTACACGACCCACCGGTTGCGGCCGCTGCGCTTGGCGGTGTACATCGCCTGGTCGGCATGCAGCAGCAGGGCCGCCGGGTCCTGGCCATGCTGCGGGAAGATCGCCAGGCCCATGCTGCAGCCGACATCCACCATCACGGCCTCATCCCCATCCCCCAGCAGGCACGGCTGCGTCACATGACCCAGCACCTTCTGCGCGAGTGCCTGGGCTTGCGCCACGCCGTCCAGGTCTGTCAGCAGCAGCACGAACTCGTCACCGCCCAGCCGGCACACCGTGTCAGACGCCCGCAGTGAATCCTGCAGGCGTTGCGCCACCGCCTTCAGCAGTGCGTCTCCGGTGTCATGGCCGTGGGTGTCGTTGATGGCCTTGAAGTGATCCAGGTCCAGAAAAGCCAGTGCGAACTGGCCTCCGTGGCGGGCGTGCTGGACGCAGGCGCGCTCCAGCCGGTCTTGCAGCAGCACCCGGTTCGGCAGCCCCGTCAGCGCATCGTGCTCTGCAAAGTGGCTCAGCGCAGCCAGCCTCTTCTTCTCCGTGACGTCCTCCACCACCGCCAGCCGGCGCACGGCACGGCCCGTACCGTCGTGTTCCCAGATGGCTGAGACCACCACATCCAGCAAGCCACCGTCGGCGCGGACCATCTGCAGTTCGGAGACGGTGACACGACCGTCGTCGAGCCGGCTCGGGTCGATCAGGTACGCCGCCAGACGAGCTGAATCGGGTGTCAGGAAGTCGGTGACGGGCCGACCCAGCACCTCATGTTCAGCGAACCCGAGCGTCTTCAGCCACTGCTGGCTGACATTGATGATGCGGCCGGTGGCATCCAGCGAATGCAGCATGGCGGGTGTCTGGGTGTACAGGGAGCGCAGCCGCGCTTCGCTGGCGCTCAGGCGCTGCAGCGTGTCACGACGGCTGTCCACCGTGGCCGCCAGGAAGATACCGGGCAGCAGGGTGGCCAGCACGGCGCCGTAGTACAGGCTGTCACCCCACCAGGCGGCTGAAGGGGGCAGCAACAGGATGCCGGAGCCGATGAGCAGGCCGATCAGCACGGCCACCACCAGGCAGCCCAGTGCCGTGACCGTCAAGCCGCTGACGGCTGCCAGCAGCCCGAGCGCCATGGCGATCACCACAAAGGGCTGGGTCAGCGTGGTCGCCGCCAGCAGCGTGATGGCCACGGCCAGCACCAGCAGGCCCAGATGGAGCGGGCTGTTCAAGGCTTGCAGCAGGTGCCGCGGGCCCCGCAGCCACACCGTCAGGGCCAGGGGCAGCACGGCCACGCTGCCAATCAGCCCGCCAGCCAGCCACGTGGCCCACACCCGGGCAAAATCGTCCGGCGCCGGGCGGGCCACCAGGGCAGCACCGGCCAGTGCGCTCAGCAACGTCGGCACCAGGACTCCTGCACCGAAGAGCACGGCCAGGCGGGCAGGGTGCAGAAGATCCTGGGCCCGCACGCCCACCCGCACCAGCAGCCAGGCCGCCAGCAAGATCTCCGCGCAATTGCCCGGCACGAAAGCCGCAGCCGACCTCCACGCCTGGACATCCAGCGCCTGCGAGGGCAGGTTGACCACCACGTTGGCCAGCAGGTTGGCCAGCCCCAGGCCGATCAGCATCAGCGGCCATTGCCGCCGGGGCAGCGCCAGAAGGGCCACGGTGCCCAGCGGGTTGGCGAACCACAGCGTGGCAATCTGGCCCGGTCGGGCTGCCAGCAGCAGGGAGGCCACCGACGCCAGCCCGTAGAGCAAGGCCAGACCGGCGATCCAGAGGGCCGAGCGCGGCGCGCTCGCCTGCAGCGGCGGGGTCATGGGGAGGGGGTGCGCCGACGGCGTAAGGCCAGCATGGCCAGGGCGGCGATGGCCAGGGCGGCCAGCCCCAGGCCCGCCCAGCGCAGGGTTCGGCGCCGCGTGTCCTCGTACTGCAGCGCCTGCGTGTCAATCCAGCGGTTGATGATCTTCTGCCGCGTGCCGTCGTCCAGGCGTTGGAGCCCCACCTCGAGCTGCCGGCCAAGTTGGGGCAGGGACTTGCGGTACGCGAAGCTCAAGGGATAGTCAAAACCCACGGCCTGGGACACCTGGACCCCCTTCACCTGCTGCTGCCGCATCAGGTGGCTCACGCTGGCGATGTCGGCCACCACCGCCTGGTACCTGCCGGCCATCAGGCCTTGCAGAGCGCTCAGGTCGTCCGGCACCGCCTGCCAGTCCACCAGCGGATAGGCCTGACGCACGAACGCTTCCACCGCATAGCCCTGGCCCACGGCCACGCGCTGGGCGTTCAGGTCCTTCAACTGCGCGGGGCTGACGCTTTGGCGAACCACCAGCACCGCAGGCACCTGCACGTAGGCCGGGGTGAAGGCCAGGTAGGCGGAGCGCTCGGGCGTAGGCCGCAGCGAGGAAATCAAGTCCACTTCGCCTCGTCTGGCCGCCTCCAGGATGGCCGACAGCGGTTGCGCCGGCAGCGTCAGCACGGGCGCATCGAGCCCCGGCTTCAGCGCTTCCAGGATGTCGATGGACAGACCTTCGACGCGGCCCTCGGCCGTCTGGTAGACGAAGGGGCCGTAGTCCTTCTCGGGAGCGAATCGGATCTGGGCCAGCACCAAGCCCGGGGCCATGCCGCACGCGAGCGCGAAAGTCAGCAGGTGTTTCATGGTGACGATGGCCGGGCACTGGCGCCCCAGGGGTGATGGCGCGGTTATACCTGTCCAACGCACCGTGCGGGTAACCTGAAGGTAACCAATTGATCGCGCTCTCCGAGGCGGGGGCGCTGTCCTGCCGGTGGCTGCCCGTGCAGGCTCAAGGCCGCAAGATCGTGTCGCTGATCGGCGAGCCCGGGCTGCGGTCCGGTCCCGAGCAGTACCGGCTGGCGGCTCGGCCGCTTCGACCCCCGCCACTACCAGCGGATCACCGGCCTGAACACGGACTTTCGCAAGGTGCAGGACGGCCTGCGCATGACGCTCTCGCTGACCCCGGCCGAGGTGGACCAGATGATCCATCTGGTGGAGCAGGAACGGCAGGCCGGTGCGGTGCGCTACGGCCTGTCACTGCAGGACCGCGCCGTGCTGACCTGCTACGTACCCTCGGTGCTGGACGACGGGCACCTGCACTTCCTGGATGGTGCGGGCGGCGGCTACGCCGCTGCGGCGTCGGCCATGCGGGATTGACCGCTCGCTTCGTCATTGCTGTCGCCGGCGAGGCAGCAGGCCTTGACGCCAACAGCCTGGCCATGTGAACAGGGCTGTCTTCATGTTCAGGCCTCATCCGAGCTTGATCTTGTCGGGTGATGTCGGCTGACGAAATTTCGCTTCGGATGGATTGACGCCCGCGAACCCGCCTGCCGATACTGGGCGCCGGACCTGCCGCGGGCAGGAGGTGTGGATCAGGAGCAAGCGATGAATCACTTCGTGTTGCACGACGCGAACGACTGCGTGGCAGTCGTGGTCGTGGAAGGGGTCAAGGCCGGCATGGCCTTGAACGGCTGGATCATGGACGAGGACCGGATGGTCACGCTGCAGGCGTTGCAGGACATCCCCATCGGTCACAAGGTGGCGCTCAAGGACATGAGCCCGGGCGACACCGTCGTCAAGTACGGCATCGACATGGGGCGCGTGGTCGCGCCCATCAAGGCGGGCGAGCACGCCCATGTCCACAACATCAAGACCAAGCGGTGGTGAATCCCATGAGCGTCATCGACAAGAACACCACCTTCCTCGGCTACCGCCGCGAGAACGGCCGCGTGGGCGTGCGCAACCACGTCATCATCCTGCCGCTGGACGACCTGTCCAACGCTGCCAGCGAGGCCGTGGCCCACAACATCAAGGGCACCATGGCCATCCCGCACCCGTACGGGCGTCTGCAGTTCGGGGCCGACCTGGACCTGCACTTCCGCACGCTGATCGGCACGGGCTGCAACCCCAACGTGGCCGCGGTGGTGGTCATCGGCATCGAGGACGGCTGGACCAAGAAGGTGGTGGACGGCATCGCCGCCACGGGCAAGCCGGTGGTGGGCTTTGGCATCGAGGGCCACGGTGACCACGACACCATCATGCGCGCCAGCAAGGCGGCGCGCGAGTTCGTGCAGTGGGCCAGCGAGAAGCAGCGCGAGGTCTGCCCGCTGCACGAGCTGTGGGTCTCCACCAAGTGCGGCGAGAGCGACACCACCAGCGGCTGCGGGGCCAACCCCACCGTGGGCAACGCCTTCGACAAGCTGCACGCCCTGGGCAGCTACCTGTGCTTTGGCGAGACCACCGAACTCACTGGCGGCGAGCACATCGTGGCCGCGCGCTGCGCCACCGATGCCGTGCGCGAGAAGTTCATGTTCATGTTCAACCGCTACCAGGCGGTGGTGGACCGCCACAAGACCTCGGACTTGTCGGAAAGCCAGCCCACCAAGGGCAACATTGCCGGCGGTCTGACCACCATCGAGGAAAAGGCCCTGGGCAACATCCAGAAGATCGGCAAGAGCTGCACGGTGGACGGCGTGATCGACAAGGCCGAGATGCCCACCCACCCGGGCCTGTGGTTCATGGATTCGTCCTCGGCCGCGGCCGAGATGGTGACCTTGTGCGCAGCCTCCGGCTACGCGGTGCACTTCTTTCCCACGGGGCAGGGCAACGTCATCGGCAACCCCATCGTGCCGGTGATCAAGATCTGCGCCAACCCCCGCACCGTGCGCCTGATGAGCGAACACATCGACGTGGACAGCTCGGGCCTGCTGCAGCGCCAGATCACGCTGGACCAGGCCGGCGACCTGCTGTTGGAGAACATGCTGCGCACCGCCAATGGGCGGTTGACTGCGGCCGAAGCCCTGGGGCACCGGGAGTTCGTGCTGACGCGTCTGTACGAGTCTGCATGAATGGGGGGCTTGGGCTTCGCCAATTCCCCGGCTGCCATGCCGGCGGCAGGGGGGGGCGCCACCCGATCTTCGGCACCAACCCGGTGGTGGCCATCTTCCCGCGGCGCGGCGCCGACCCGCTGATGATCGACCTGAGCCTGTCTGAAGTGGCACGCGGCAAGCTGATGGTGGCCGCTCAGCAGGGCCCCACGCCGCAGGGCCCGGAGGCGGCGGCTCTAGCGCCATGACCCGCCCCGTCAACATCCTGGGCGTGGGCCACGTGGCGCTGGACCACCAGTTCAGCATCCAGGCGTTTCCCGAGCATCCTTCCAAGACGCCTGCCCACGGCTACCGCAGCGGTGTGGGCGGCATGACGGCCAATGCCTGCGTGGCGGCGGCCCGCCTGGGGGCCCATGTGCGCATCGCCAGCCCGGTGGGCGACGATGCTTCGGCGCCGTTCATCGAGGCCCATTTCCGTCAAGAAGGCGTGGACCCTGGCGGGCTTGTACGCGTGGCCGGCGCGCACAGTTCGGTGGCGGCCGTCATCGTCGATGCGCAGGGTGAGCGCCTGATCGTCAGCCACCGAGGTGATGCACTGCGGCTGGCCCCTGCTTTGGACGCCGCGCAGGTCGATGCGGCCGACGTGCTGCTGACCGACCCGCGCTGCCCGGCCTGGGCCCAGGCCGCGCTTGAAAGAGCCCGCGCGCTGCGCCGCCTGTCCATCCTGGACGGCGATGCTGCGCCCCAGCAGGACCTGCAGCGGCTGGTCGGCCTGAGCGCCTGGGCGGTGTTTTCCCGGCCGGGCCTGCAAGCCTTTGAGCCGGGGACTGTGGCGCAAGGCCTGGCGGCGGCCCTGGCGGCCGGGGCCGAGGTGGCGGTGGTGACGCAGGATGACCAGCCGATGTGGTGGCAGAGGCGCGGCGAGACGCTGCGCTGCCTGTCGTCGGTCGTCGTGCAGCCCGTGGTGGACACCACCGCAGCGGGCGACACCTTCCACGGCGCCCTGGCCGTGGCCCTGGGTGAAGGGGCCGCTGACGAAGATGCACTTCGATTCGCGGCGGCTGCAGCCGCGCTGAAGTGCCTGCAGCCTGGGGGTATCGCCGGTGCCCCCCGCCGCGAACAGGTCGAGGCCTTGCTCGCAGCCTCCTGAGATACCTGCATCGGCCTGGCCTGAGCCGCGCTGCTGGAGTGAAACGCACCCCCAGCGCCGGCTGGCACTGGCCCCGCATTTGCCTGCCGGCGGTTTAGGCTGAAGTTCCGCGTCCTCACATGAAGCGCGGCGGGAGCAAGTCCCTGTCACGCCTCACAAATTTGGCCCTTTCGGGCCTTTTTTGCGCCCGAATGTGTAGTCACTAAAGTGACTTGCGTTTTGTCGTACATCGACGCATAATTTGCAGCATGCCATCTCGTACCGGAACAGCTCACGTCGTCACTACGCGTCGGACCTACAAGGACAAGGTCTACTGCACCCACCTGCTGCGCCGCAGCTACCGCGAGGACGGCAAGGTCAAGAACGAGACCCTGGGCAATCTGTCGCACCTGCCCGATGCGCTGATCGACATCATCCGGCGCTCGCTGCAGGGCGAGACCTTCGTGCCGGTGGCTCAGGCCTTTGAGGTTGTGCGCTCGCGCGCCCACGGTCACGTGCAGGCCGTGGCCCTTGCCATGCAGCGCCTGGGTCTGGCCTCGGTGATCGCCTCTCCGCCCAGCCGTGAGCGCGACCTGGTTCTGGCCATGGTGGCCTCGCGCATCGTGCAGCCCGACACCAAGCTGGCCACCTCCAGGCGCTGGCACTGCTCGACCTTGGCCGAGGACTTCGGCGTGGCCGATGCCGCCGAGGACGACCTGTACGCCGCCATGGACTGGCTGCTGGCGCGCCAGGACGCCATCGAGCACAAGCTCGCCGCACGCCACCTGCGCCAGGACGCGTTGGTGCTGTATGACCTGTCGTCAAGCTACTTCGAGGGCAGCACTTGCCCGCTGGCCAAGCGGGGCTACAGCCGCGACGGCCGGGCCGGCACGCTGCAGGTCAACTACGGGCTGCTGACCGATGCGCGCGGCTGCCCGGTGGCCGTCTCGGTGTTCGAGGGCAACACCTCCGACAGCCTGACCTTCCTGCCCGCCGTGCAGCGCGTGCGCGAGCGCTTCGGCCTGGCGCAGGTGGTGATGGTGGGCGACCGCGGCATGGTGTCGCAAAAGGCCATCGACGAGCTTCGCGGACAAGGTGGCGTCGACTGGATCACCGCACTCAAGAGCGTCTCGATCCGCTCGCTGGTCGAGCAGGGCCATTTGCAGTTGGGCCTGTTCGACCAGCGCAACCTGGCCGAGATCACATCGCCGGACTATCCCGGCGAGCGCCTGGTGGCCTGCCGCAACGACGCCTTGGCCAAGCTGCGTGCGCACAAGCGCGAGAGTCTGCTGCAGGCCACCGAGGCGCTGCTGGTAACGATCAAGGTCAGCGTGGATGCGTGCCGGCTGGCAGGGCAGGACAAGATCGGCGTGCAGGTGGGCAAGATCATCAATCGCCACAAGGTGGCCAAGCACTTCGAGCTGAGCATCGGTGAGACCACATTGGGCTGGGCGCGGCGGCAGGACACCATCGATGCCGAGGCCGCGCTGGACGGGCTGTACGTCATTCGCACGTCGCTGGACGCGCAGCGCATGGATGCACCCAGTTGTGTGCGTAGCTACAAGGCCCTGTCCAATGTGGAGCGGGCGTTCCGTTCATTGAAGACTGTGGACTTGAAGGTGCGGCCCATCCACCACCGCCTGGCTGACCGGGTGCGCGCGCACATCCTGCTGTGCATGCTGGCGTTCTACGTCGAGTGGCATATGCGCGAGGCCTGGCGCGAACTGATGTTCGCCGACACCGATCAAGCCGCCAAGGCCACGCGGGACCCGGTGGCCCCAGCCAAGCGATCGGCTTCGGCCCAGCGCAAAGCCGAAGCCAAGCACACCGACGACAAGCAACCCGTGCACAGCTTCGCCACCCTGATGGCGGAGATGGCCACTGTCGTGCGCAACACCTGCCGCACCCCCAGTGCTGGCGCGGATGCACCGACCTTCGAGGTGCTCACCACAGCCACCGCACACCAACAGCGCGCCATGGCGCTCATCCAGGCCATTCAGCCGTAGTCAGAAACCCAAACCCGAAATCCATCGCAAGTGCTTGATGGAACAGGAGAATTCGGGCGCAAGGCGGCGGAACTTCAGTTTAGGGCACTTTTGGCCCGCCAAAGCAAAACGGCCCCGAGGGGCCGCTGAGTTGTTGATTTCACTCGGAAATCCTGGTGGGCGGTGCAGGGTTCGAACCTGCGACCCCTGCCGTGTGAAGGCAGTGCTCTACCGCTGAGCTAACCGCCCGGTTGGTTTCAACCGGAGCTTTAGATTATGCCATCAGCGCGCACCGCTTGACGCTGTCGACGTGGTGTCTTGACAACCCCGTTTCCCGATGTTGCGACGCCTGGTCGTCAGGGCAGCGAGCGCGTGAGGATGGCGCCAATGGCGTGGTTGCGCTCTTGCGCCGGCAGGGCCCTCAGCGAGGGCAGGCGGCCGGCCACCATCAGGTCGGCCAGGCCATGGGCCAGGGCCCAGGCCGCCGCCACATCGGCAGAACCGGCGGCTTGCAGCAAGTGGGCCGGCGGGGCTCCGGTGGCGTGTTCCGGTGCGCCGGTGCTCAACAGGTGGCGGGCCTGTGAAGGCGTTGCGGGCGGCTGCGCCCGGGACGGTGCGGCGCCTTTCGATGTGACCCGCACCACGCCGTCGACAAGGGCGAAGAACGCTGCCTGCGCGCTGCTCTTGAGTTCGGGGTCGTCGTAGTCGGTGCGGTCGGAGGTAGCCGCGGGCGGCCAGCGCCGTGAGCAGGCCGTTGGCATCGCGAAAGTGGTGTGCCGGGGCGGCGTGGCTGACGTCGGCCCGCTTGGCCACACCCCGCAGCGAGAAGCCCTCGATGCCGTGTTCGCCCAACTCGCTTTCCGCTGCGTCCAGCAACGCGGCGCGCAGGGCACCGTGGTGATAACGCTTGTGCGGGCGCTGGCCGTTCGGCGCGTGGTCCCTCTCCCCCTGGTCCTCAGGACGCGGGTCTTCTGCACGGGAGGGTTGTGGCTTCATGGCGCTGGTGTGTCGGGCGGTGCCGGGCAGATGCGGTGCGATGTGTGATGACTGGTTCAAAAAATGTTTTGTGCCTTAATTTGACAGTGTATAGATTTCCCGCGACACTTATCTTTACAGTGTCAAGACAAGGAGACTTCATGACGCCAGAGCTTCTCTTTCAGTGGGTCAACCCCATGGCCTTGGCCGGCTGGCTGGCGCTGGCCTTCCTGCCGTTGGCACCTCGGTTGCTCGGGGCGGCCGCCGGTACGGTGGTACCTCTGCTGCTGTCCACGGCCTACGCCGCCCTGGTGCTGGCGTTCTGGAGCTCCTCCACGGGCGGCTTTGACAGCCTCGATGCCGTGGCGCGGCTGTTCGAGAACCGCTGGCTGCTGCTGGCCGGGTGGGTGCACTACCTGGCCTTCGACCTGCTGATCGGCGCCTGGGAGGCCCGTACCGCCCGGCGCGAGGGCATGGCCCATGGCCTTCTGCTGCCCTGCCTGGCCGTCACCTTCCTGTTCGGCCCGGCGGGCTACCTCCTGTTCCAGGCCCTGCGCCTGTCGTTGAAGTCCCGGCCCGCCAGAGCTGGCGCTTGAGTCCCTCTGTCCCTCGGGCGCTTGCGACGTCGCCGCCACCTGTGCTCTCAATCTTGCCTTGGTCTTCGTCCACGCCCAGTGCGTGATCTGTGCCTGCCGCCGCTCCGCCGACCACCGCGCGACGGCGGTGGCGCGTCGATCTGAACTTCTTCTCAGGAATGCTGATGTCTGCTGCTGTCACGTGCATCCCCGCACCGCTCGCCCACCCCACTGAACGAGACGGCATGTTCTCGCTGGGCCGTCTGGCTGCGGACGCTCCGCGTTACGTGCCGCTGGGCCTCTTTCTGGCGCTGGCGATGCTCCCGATGTGGGCAGCGCTCGCCCTGGACGCCCGGCTCCTCCACGGGCTGAACGTCTGGGTCAAGCCGCTGAAGTTCCATTTCGCGTTGTCGGTCTATCTGCTGACGCTGGCTTGGTTCACCCGCTATGCCTCGCCTGAGGTGACTTCCCGGCCCTGGTGGCGGCGCCATGAGCGCGCCGTGGTGTTCGCCGTGATCGCTGAAGCGCTGTGGATTGAAGGCGCCGCCGCCCTGGGCACCGGCTCGCACTTCAACGAATCCACCCCGCTGCTGCGGGTGCTCTACGGCTTGATGGGTGTGGGTGCAGTGGTGCTGACCACGGCAAGCACCACGCTGGCCTGGGCCATCCACCGCAACGCCCGCACCGGCCTGTCGCCGGCGCTGAAGGCTGGGCTGGTGTGGGGGCTCGCGCTGACCTTGCCGCTGACCCTGGTGACGGCGGGCACGATGTCGCAGATGGGCGGGCACTGGGTGGGCGGAGCGCGCCATGACGCGGTCGGCCTCGCCGTGATGGGCTGGGCGAGGGACGGGGGTGATCTGCGGGTGGCGCACTTCCTCGCCACGCATGCGATGCACATCCTGCCGCTCGTCGCCCTGGTGTCGGCACGCGTGTTCGGCGGCCTGTCCTTGATGCCGGTGCGCGCATCGGCCCTGCTGTACACGGGTCTGGTGGCCTTCACGTTCGTGCAGGCCCTGATGGGCCGCCCGTTCCTGCCGGGCCTGGGGGCTTGAGGGGTGGTTCTTCCGATCGGAGCGAATGCGGAAGGTGGTGTGACTTACGAAGTAAGACGCCATATGATCGAACATGTCGCTCATTCCGGAAAGCCTCATGTCGACTCTCCTGGTTTCCTCCAAAGGTCAAATCGTGCTGCCTGCTGCAATGAGGCGTCGCCTCGGAATGGGGCCGGGCGCGGTGATAGAGGTGCAGGAAGAGTCTGACGGGCTGAAGCTTCGAGTCGTCCGGTCTGTCGAGTCGGCCGATGTCGCCGCTCTGGCGGGCATGGTCAAGGCGCCGTCGCGCGGTGTGCCGCGTCGACTCGAAGATTTCGACCCTGCGTCGCTGCTGACCCGTCCGCGGCGCGGCAAATCATGAGGGCCCTGGACACCAACGTCCTGGCGCGATTCTTCGTCGACGACGCGGACGATGAACAAGCTGTGCTGCAACGGCCAGCAGCCATGGCCGCGCTGTCCGAACGATCGTTCGTCTCGATGACCGTGCTGCTGGAACTGGAGTGGGTCCTGCGCGGGTTCTACGAACTGCCCGCCAGAGATGTGTCCCGCGTGCTGCGTGCGCTTGCCAGCATCGAGCACATCACCCTCGAAGACCGCCCTGCGGTGCTGGTGGCGCTTGATGCGTTCGACAAGGGGCTCGATTTCGCCGATGCGCTGCATCTGTCGCGCTGTTCGCGCGCTTCGAGTTTCGGAACATTCGACCGCCGCTTCGCCAAGCGGGCTGCGGTGCTCGCGTTGATGCCGCCTGTGGAGTTGCTCGGCTGATGTGCCCCCTTCAGCGGGGACTGATGGTCCCACCGACAGGAATCGAACCTGTATCTAGCGCTTAGGAGGCACTCGTTCTATCCATTGAACTACGGCGGGACTGGAGAGATTCTAGGCAGTCTGAGAAGACGGGCTGCGTCTGACTCGGAAGGGGTCGCGCGTACTACTTGATCAGACCTTTGACGGTTCCAAGCGGCAGATACAAGAGAAGTGGGTGTCCCGAGGTTGCGATGAACCCGTGGTGTGCATAGAACTCCGCGGCCGCCAGGTCCTTTGCGTCGACCACCAGGGCATAGGCGGCGATCTCTGCGGTGGTGGCTCGACGCAATGCGTCAGCGAGCAAGGCTGCCCCCAGTCCCTGCCCCTTGAAGTTCTGATCCACGGCCAAGCGACCCATGCGTACGGCGGGCACGTTGGGGTAGCGCGGCATCTTCCTGGCCAGAGGTTCCGCCAGGTCTGTCAACAAGATGCTGGCTGAAGCCAGGGTGTAGTAGCCGGCGATATGCCCCTGTGCATCCAGTGCCGTGAAGCAGGCGGTCACGCGCCGTTTGATGTCCTGGCTGACCTGTGTCTTGAAGTAGCGGTCCAGCGGTTCAACCCCGCACTCGAAGTCGGATCGGTCCGCATCGAGATCAAGCAGGGCGACCGAAAAGCGAGGGCCGCGCATCAGGAGTCCAGAAGCCGGTCTGCCTTGGCAAAAGCACGCTTCAACGCCGCATTGGGCTTGGCAGGTGAGATCAGGGCATTGGCAAAGGCTTCCTGATCAGCCACAGCAAGCCGCACCTGATCCGCTTGCTCAATGGCTTGAGACGCAGCCGACTGCAGGGCGTGGATCACAAAATCAGTCATGGTCCTGCCTTGAATTTCTGCGGCGCGCTTCACGACAGCGTGCAGGTCAGGGCTGATCCGAGCCTCCAGCCGCGCCGACTGAGGTCGGCTGGAAGTGGGGATGGCGGCAGCGGTCCTTGCAGTCATTGAGCTTCTCCAGCGCTAAGGTGCAAATTGTGCGGCAATATGCCGTACAGGGTCATTGCGTTGCTCATGCGGCGTGCTGACGGAGCCCGGTTGCTTCCTGGCGGGAGTCCCCTTGAGTTCGGTGTCAGCTTCGGCCCATGCCTTCCGCGCAAGAATGGGTTGATGAACCTTGGCCCCCGCCGCCTGGCCTGCGAGCGTTGCCTGCGACCGCAGGTCACCTGCCTGTGCGCCCTGGTGCGCCCCACGTCTCACCGCACCGAGGTGCTGGTGCTGCAGCATCCGCAGGAGCAACGCCAGGCGAAGAACAGTGTGGCGCTGTTGCGGCTGTCCCTGGCGCAGTGCGAGGTGGTGGTAGGCGAGCGCTTTGCGCCCGGGGAACTGGCGGCCTTGCTGCATCGCCCTGGTCGGGACACATGGCTGCTGTACCCGGACGTGCCGGCAGCGCCTGCACCGGTGCAGGCCAAGGCTGGCGGCGCGGGCGGTGAGGGGCCGATGCGTCTGGTGGTCATCGACGCGACCTGGCGCAAGAGCCTGCGAATGTTGCTGGAGCACCCGGCGCTGCTCGCGTTGCCCAGGTTGGCTCTGGCTGCGCCGGCCCCCACCTGCTACCGCGCCATCCGGGCGGCGCGCCGAGCCGATCAGGTCTCCACCCTGGAAGCCACCGTCCAAGCCCTTTCGTTGCTGGAAGGGCCGTCTTTCGACGCATTGCCTTTGCTCAATGCTTTCGCTCGTTTTGTGGCGGGCCTGGCTTCGAGGTCGGCCGGGTCTTCGCCCCTTCGCTAAACTCGATCCATGCGTGGACTGACCCGTACGCTGTGCATCTGGTGGGTGGCCATCGCCTTGCCCGTGCACGGGTGGGCCGCAGCGGCCATGCTGTTCTGCGGAACAGGTTCAGCGCATCACGCGCACATGCAGGCAAGCGCACCTGGGCCTGCACCTGCACCTGCACCTGCACCTGCTCAGGCGCACCATCCAGCGACGGCGGATGACGCGGCTCCCCACTGTCATGGCCACGCGGCCAGCCCTGCCGGCCCTTCCGATGAGCGCTCGCCGCACACGGAAAACTCCGACGGTCCAGGGCTGATGAGCCCTCACGGCCCGTGCAGCGTGTGCATCGACTGCTGCGCCATGTTCGCGCTGCCTGCGGCGCGAGCGCTGGCGGAGCCCGCGCCAACGGCCGAAGAGCTGCACTCGCCTCGTGTGCAGCCGGTGGCGTCACGCGCCACCGATACCCCCGAGCGACCGCCTCGACCGGACCTCGCCTGACCGGGCGTGGCTCTGTCGGGGCACGGCTGCTGGCTCGCGCCAGCCGGTCGGTGCCGATGACAGGTCATCCGGGAGGACGACGGTCCCTTCCCAGTCCATCGCTGCGAAGCGCCTGTGGTCGCTGACCGCAGGCTTGTCGCTGACGCACCCACGAGGTCGAGGTTGCCATGTTCAAGATTTCTCTGCGCCACGCAAGGCTTCGCGGCCTGGCCCTGGCCGTCGCAGGTTCGGCCGCTGGCCTGGTCCACGCTCAGAACGCTCCAGGCCGGGCTGAGCGTGCCGATCCGCTCGACGCCAAGGCGCCAGTGCCGGCCGCTACCTACGCATCGCCGCTGGCGGGCTATCGCCGCCTGGGCGACGACAAGCGCGTCTCCTGGAAAGACGCCAACGAGACCGTGAACCGCATCGGCGGCTGGCGCGTCTATACCCGCGAGGCGCAGCAGCCGGGCGCTGCGGGTTCGGCACCTGCAGCGGGCGCCGTGCCAGCGCCTGCTGCAGGCGCTGCGCCTGCACACGGTGGCCACAAGAAGCACTGAGGGGTCCGAGATGAATCCACAACCGCAAGCGGTGGGTGCCCAGGCACGGTCATCGCCGGTGGGCCTGCCCGCGCTGGTGGCCGGGGTGCTGGTACTGGCCCTCACGGGGTGCGCCTCGCTCAGCCCTGATGGTGGCTTCGGCGCCGTCGAAAGCGCCACGGCCGAACGCCTGGGAACCTCAGCGCAACTGGTCTGGGCCCGACAGCCCGAGGATCTGGACCGTATTGACAAGCGCGTGGGCGAACTGCTGGACAAGCCCCTGTCGATGGAAGCGGCGGTGCAGCTTGCGCTGCTGAACAACCGCGGTCTGCAAGCCGCCTACGCCGAGCTGGGCATCACCGAGGCGGAGGTGGTGCAGGCGGGACGGCTGCCCAACCCCGGCTTCAGCTTCGGCCGCGTGACCCAGGGCGACGAGATCGAATGGGAGCGGGGCCTGCACTTCAACCTCGCGCGCCTGCTGGCGCTGCCGCTGGTGCAGCGGGTTGAGGCGCGCCGGCTGGAGCAGGTACGCGCCGCCGTGGCGCAGCAGGTGCTGGCGCTGGCGGCGGACACGCGCAAGGCCTGGGTGCAGGCCGTGGCCGCCGAGGAATCGGTGCGTTACAGCCGCCAGGTCATGCAGGCAGCCGAAGCCAGTGCCGAGCTGGCGCGGCGCATGGCGCAGGTGGGCAACTTCAACAAGCTGCAGCAGGCGCGCGAGCAAGGCTTCTACGCAGACGCCGCCTTGAATCTGGTGCGGGCCGAACAGCAACGGCGCGCCACCCGCGAACGCCTGACACGCCTGCTGGGGTTGTGGGGCGGGCAGACCGGCTTCAGGCTGCCCGAGCGCCTGCCCGACCTGCCAGCCCAGGCCCGCGAGCTGCCGGATATCGAGCGGCAGGCGCTGACCCAACGGCTGGATGTGGCTGCGGCCCGTGCCGCTGCCGAGGCCACCGCACGCAACCTGGGCCTGACCCGCACCACGCGCTTCATCAACGTGCTGGAGTTGGGCCTGGTACGCAACAGCATCAACGAAGCCCCCACTCAGAAGGGCTGGGAGATCGGCCTGGAACTCCCGCTGTTCGACTGGGGCGGGGCCCGCGTCGCCCGCGCCGAAGGCGTCTACATGCAGGCGCTGCACCGCGCGGCAGAGACCGCGATCAACGCCCGCTCGGAGGTGCGCGAGGCCTATGGCGCCTACCGTGCCGCCTGGGACATGGCGCGCCACCACCGCGAGGAGATCGTCCCCTTGAAGGCGCGCATCTCGGAGGAGAACCTGCTGCGCTACAACGGCATGCTGATCGGCGTGTTCGAACTGCTGGCCGATGCGCGTTCGCAGATTGCCAGCGTCAACGCCGCCATCGACGCCCTGCGCGACTTCTGGATCGCCCAGGCCGACCTCGACATGGCGCTGGTGGGCAAGCCCAGCCTGAGCGCAGCCGCCGGGCCGGCGATGGTCGCCGGCCCGGCGGGCGGCCCCGGCCACTGACGCAAGCGCCTCGACCCGAACCGGACAAAAGGATTCCATCCATGTTCTCAAGAAGAGACTTTGTTGGTGGTGCCGGCGTTGTGGCCGCAGCCGCCACGGCCAGCGCCGTCAGCAAGGTGGCCATGGCGGCCCTGCCCGAACCCGTCATCCAGACCAAGCCCGACACCATGCCGCCGCTGGCCCCCAGCACCGGGCGGCCCTACAACCCGGTAGTCACGCTCAACGGCTGGACGCTGCCCTGGCGCATGAACAACGGCGTCAAGGAGTTCCACCTGGTGGCTGAGCCGGTGGTGCGCGAAATGGCGCCGGGCTTCAAGGCCCACCTCTGGGGCTACAACGGCCAGAGCCCCGGCCCCACCATCGAGGTGGTGGAGGGCGACCGTGTGCGCCTGTTCGTCACCAACAAGCTGGGCGAGTTCACCAGCATCCACTGGCATGGCCAGCGCCTGCCCAACGGCATGGACGGCGTGACGGGTTTGAACCAGCCCGGCATCCCGCCAGGCAAGACCTTCGTCTACGAGTTCGTCGCGCGCCGTCCCGGCACCTTCATGTACCACCCGCATGCCGACGAGATGGTGCAGATGGCCATGGGCATGATGGGCTTCTGGGTCACGCACCCCAAGGACAGGCACCCGCTGATCGAGGAGGTGGACCGCGACTTCTGCTTCCTGCTGGCCAGCTACGACATCGACCCCGGCAGCGCCACGCCGAACATCATGACCATGCTGGACTTCAACCTGTGGAGCTGGAACAGCCGCATCTTCCCGGGCATCGACCCGCTGGTGGTGCGGCACATGGACAAGGTGCGCATCCGGGTGGGCAATCTCACGATGACCAACCACCCCATCCACCTGCACGGTCACGAGTTCCTGATCACCGGCACCGACGGCGGGCCGACACCGAAGAGCACGCGCCAGTACGAAGTGACGGCGGACATCGCGGTGGGCCAGATGCGGCAACTGGACTTCCTGGCCGACGAGGAGGGCGACTGGGCCTTCCATTGCCACAAGAGCCACCACACCATGAACGCGATGGGCCACAACGTGCCCACGATGATCGGCGTGGACCACCGTGGCGTGGCGCGCCAGATCACCCGGCTCATTCCCGACTACATGGTGATGGGCGAACGCGGCATGAAGGACATGACCGAGATGGAGATGCCGCTGCCCGACAACACCGCGCCCATGATGGCCGGGCAGGGGCCCTTCGGCGCCGTGGGCATGGGCGGCATGTTCAGCATCCTGAAGGTGCGCAAGGACCAGAAGCCGGGCGACTATCGCGACCCGGGCTGGTACACGCATCCGCCGGGCACGGTGGCCTACGAGTTCACCGGCAGCCTGCCGGACCCGGCCCGCTTCAAGGCGGAGAGCGCGGGTGCCATGCCTTTGGTGGCCCGCCCGGCGCAGGACATCGAGGTCAAGGTGCGCAAGCCATCGGCCGGGCACGGCGGACATTGAGGCCTCACCCACAAGTCACTGCAGGTTCCCTCTTTCAACCCCCTCAACGATCCAGGAGTCCGTATGAATCGACAGCACCCCGCCGCCATGGCCTGTGCACTGCTTTGGGCTGCTGCGCTGCTGGCAAGCCCGGCCTCGGCGCAGCCCAAGGCCTCTGATCACGCCGCGCACCAAGCGGCCAGCCCTGCGGCGGCTGACGTGAACAAGGCCGACATGGCCGAGGGTGAAGTCCGGCGCATTGACAAGGAGGGCGGCAAGGTCACGCTCCGGCATGGGGAGATCAAGAGCCTGGACATGCCGCCCATGACCATGGTGTTCGCCGTGCGCGACAAGACCCTGCTGGACAGTCTCAAGGCCGGTGACAGGGTCAGGTTCAAGGCGGTCAATGAAGCGGGCAAGTACATCGTCACGGACATCCAGCCGCAACGCTGAGGGGCCGGGTGGCAACGGGGGCGGCTCCTGCGGGATGGTTTGCGGGACACTCGTTGAGTACCTGAACGACTTTCAAAGGCTGCTCTGCCGTTACTTGCGGGTGGCTTCGTACTTCGCCTTGTTCGCCTCGTTGGGCGGGTACAGGCCTGGCAGCACTGCGCCGGCATTCACCTCTTCCATGATCCAGCCCTCGAAGCGTTCCTGCTCGACCGCATCGTCCACGATGTCGTGGACGATGGCTGCGGGAATCAGCACCGCCCCGTCCTGGTCGGCGACGATCACGTCGTTCGGGAACACCGCCACGCCCCCGCAGGCCACAGGCTGCTGCCAGTCCACGAAGGTCAGGCCCGCCACGGAAGGTGGGGCTGCGGTGCCGCAGGCCCACACCTTCAGGCCCGTGCCCAGCACACCGGCCAGATCGCGCACCACGCCGTCGGTGACCAGGGCCGTGACGCCGCGCTGCGCCATGCGGGCGCACAGGATGTCGCCCCAAATGCCGGCGTCTCGCACGCCCATCGCATCCACCACTGCAATGCAGCCCGGCGGCATGGCTTCGATGGCCGCGCGGCTGGATTTTGGCGAGCCCCATGAGGCAGGTGTGGCCAGGTCTTCGCGGGCCGGAATGAAGCGCACGGTGAAGGCCCGTCCCACCACTCTGGGCGTGCCGGGGGTCAGGGGAAACGCGCCGCGGATCCACACGTTGCGAAGGCCCTTCTTCAGCAGCACGGTGGTCAGCGTGGCCGTAGTCACGCCGGACAGTTTGTGGAACAGGACGTCGTCAGGGTGCTGCATCGCACGGTCTCCGAGGGGTGATGGTTACGGGCTGCTGAGCCGCACTATTGCATGACCCGCGTGCCCAGGCCCCGGGCGCCGGCCCGCTGCGCGAGCGCTCAGGCGTCATCGCCCGGAGGCTTGCCAGTTGGCCCGACAGCGTAGGATGGACCCACACCACGACAACCCTCCAGGGAGGCCCCACCGTGATACACGGCCTGCTGCAACTGCTGCTCTTCCAGGCCCTGGGCGAGGTGATCAGTGCGTTCGTCATCCCCTTCATTCCAGGCCCGGTGGTGGGCTTGGTGCTCTTGCTGGCGTTCCTGGGTTGGCGAGGTCGCGTGCCACCTTCCATGGAACTGGTGGGTGGCGGCATCCTGCAGCACCTGGGGCTGCTGTTCGTGCCGGCCTCGGTCGGCGTGGTGATGTTCTGGCCCTTGCTCAAGGAGAACGCGCTGGCCGTTTCGGCCGCCCTGCTGCTGAGCGTGGTGGCCACCATCTTCGTCACGGCCCTGGTGCTCAAGCGGCTGGCCCCGCCAGCGGCGCAGGACGAGCATGCGCCCTGAACTGCCGCCCATCCACGAGATCTGGGTCTACCTGGCGGGCTCTCCGCTGTTCGCGCTCGTCCTGACGCTGGGGGCCTACACCTTGGGCCTGGCGGTCTACGAGCGCACGCAGCGCAACCCGCTGGCCAATCCGGTGCTGATCGCCGTGGTGCTGGTGGCGGCCGGTCTGGCGCTGGCCGGCATGCCGTATCAGCGCTACTTCGAAGGCGCGCAGTTCGTGCATTTCCTGCTGGGCACCGCCACCGTGTCGCTGGCCATCCCCATCTACAAGGGGTGGGCCTCCGTCAAGGGCCGTCTGGGTGCGCTGACGCTGGCCATGGCCGCCGGGGGGGCCACGTCCATCGCCGTGGCGGTGGCTGTGCTGAAGGCGCTGGGTGCGGATGAGGCGCTGGTGCGCGGGATGTGGGCGAAGTCGGTCACGGCGCCCATTGCCATGGGCATTGCCGAGCGCGTCCAGGCCTCTCCGACGCTCACGGCCATCTTTGCGGTGTCCACCGGCGTGCTCGGCGCGGTGCTCGGGCGTTTCGTGCTGAACGCCGCCGGCGTCACGGCCTGGTGGCAGCGGGGCTTCGCCCTGGGCGTGGCAGCGCACGGCATCGGCACGTCGCGCGCCTTCAGCGTGCACCCGGTGGCCGGCGCCTACGCCAGCCTGGGGATGGGCCTGCACGGTGTCGTCAGCGCGGTGCTCCTGCCGGTGGTGCTGATGCAACTGGGCTGAGATGCGGGAGATGAGCGAGATAAGGGACCAGTGACGTCCCGTGGGCCCAGCCTTTTCAAGCCGACCTGTGCCCCAGGCTCCCGCCACAATGCCTGCAGGGGCGCGTGGGCAGCAGCAAGGAGGCCGCAATGGAGACGACCGACGGCAGGATCGACGAGCAGGCGCTGGAACCGGGCTGGGTGCGGTGGCGCCATGACTTCCATCGTTTCCCGGAAACGGGCTTCAACGAGCACCGCACCTCGGAGCGCGTGGCCCAGGTGCTGCAGATGCTCGGCCTGGAGGTGCACCGCGGCATGGGCAGCACGGGGGTGGTGGCCAATCTGCAGGTGGGCTCAGGCCCTGGCGTCATCGGTCTGCGCGCCGACATGGACGCGTTGGCCTTGACGGAGAACGCGCCGGGCCGGCCCTACGCTTCC
>JAJTDM010000051.1 GCA_021300575.1 Rubrivivax sp. | reverse complement strand
CACCGCCACTGCAGCCGGTCATTGCGCCAACGGCGCCGGTCAAGCCTCATCCGGCCCACCAATCAAAACGCGGCCTCGCAGCCAGATTTGTGCGCTGGCTCACAACCGCCAACACGCGGCGCAGGTTCGCGCACTTCGGCCAGGGAGGGGCTCACAGGCCCTCGCGCTCCATCAGGGCGCGGATGTGCTCGGCAGTGATGGCCTCGTCGCGCCTGGGCAGCAAGTCAAAGCGCCCGCGCAAAGGCGCGTCGGCGCTTCGCGCTGTGGGGCCGGCCGGTGCACTGGCCCCGCGCCGCACAAGTTCCGACACGGCCTCACCCAGTGAGATCTGCTGGCGCCGTGCCAGCGTCTGCGCTGCGATGAGCGCGTCGTCAGCAAGGTTGAGGGTGGTGCGCATGCGTACATCAAGGCATCAATTTGGCATCAAGACATCACGGCGCCCGCGAACGGCGTCAGGTCATGCCAGGCTGCGCCGTGCCGTCACTCCAGTGCGGTGCGGCCGACAGGGTCATCAAGCACCACGTTGAGACTGGTCAGTTCATCTGGAAACCATGCGGTTCAACTCTAGACCGTGAAGTCTGGATGCCGTTGGCACGGCGGTGCCTGACATCGCGCTGATGCATGTCCAACCGAACAGGAGAACGACCGTGATACTGAACTTCAAGAACTGGGCCCTGGCCTTGGGGGTGTGCCTGCTGGCTGCCTGCGGGAGCGGCAGCGACGCCCGCAACCTTGTCGACACCGCCGGCGCCACCCCGAACCTGACGGTGCTGTCCGAAGCCGTCAACGCAGCTGACCTGGGCCCTACGCTGTCCGGCCCGGGCCCCTTCACGGTGTTCGCACCCACCGACGAGGCCTTCGCTGCGTTGCTGACCGAACTGGGCATCTCCAAGGCCCAGCTGCTGGCTGACAAGCCGCTGCTGACCAAGGTGTTGACCTACCACGTCGTCTCTGGCGCGGTGAAGAAGGCCGACATCTCACTGGGCAAGGGCGTGACCACCGTGGAGGGAGGCTTCTTCAAAGTGGACGCTGCCGGCACAGACGTGGTGATCACCGATGGCCGAAACCGCATCTCCAAGATCACCGCCACCGATGTGCAGGCCAGCAACGGGGTGATCCATCTGGTCGACAAGGTGCTGCTGCCAGGAGACAAGACCATCGTGCAGACCGCGCAGGCGACTCCAGACTTCTCCATCCTGGTGGAAGCCGTGGTGGCGGCCGACCTCGGGGCCACCCTGTCGCAGCCTGGGCCGTTCACCGTGTTTGCGCCCACCAACGCTGCCTTTGTCGCGCTGCTGACGGAGCTGGGCCTGACCAAGGAACAACTGCTGGCGGACAAGCCCTTGCTGGTCAAGGTGCTGACGTATCACGTCCTTGGTGGTGCCGTGCTCAAGGCCGACGTGCCTCTGGGCGCGGCCGTGACCACCTTGCAGGGTGACACCTTCACGGTGGACGCCACCTTGGCGATCACGGACCAGCGCGCGCGCAAGGCGGCCATCACGGCCACCGATGTGCTCAACAGCAACGGCGTGATCCACATCATCGACAAGGTGATCCTGCCCAGACCCTGAGGCCTGGCCCGGGCGAACCGGTTGATCCTGCGCGGCGCGAGGCGGCTGCTGCGTCGAAAGCGCGGGCCGCCCTGGCCGCCCTGACCATCCGCCGTTGCGGCCGCCCTAGCCCTCCAGCTGCTTCTGGAACACCAGCCCGGCGTGCTCGCGCAGGGCGTGGAAGCGGATCTTGGGCCAGTTGTCCTGCATGGCCCGCAGCTCGCCGGCGTATTCCAGCAGCACGCAGGGCGCGTCCACCGCGTCCAGGGCCACGCGGTGGGCGTTGCCGTCGATGAAGCGCTTGAGTTCGCGCTCGTCGGCGGCCGCGCCGTCGCCCGTCTCGGCCGTGACCCAGCGCGCCACGTTGTAGCGCGCCGGCATCACGCGCGCCTTGACGCCGTACTCGTGCTCCAGGCGGTGCGCCACCACCTCGAACTGCAGCTGTCCCACCGCGCCCAGCAGCAGCACGCTGCCGGCCACGGGGCGGAAGACCTGGATCGCACCTTCCTCGCCCAGCTGCGTCAGGCCAGCGCGCAACTGCTTGGTGCGCAGCGGGTCGGCCACCTCCACCGAGCGGAACATCTCGGGCGCGAAGAAGGGCAGCCCGGTGAACTGCAGCGCCTCGCCTTCTGTGAGGGTGTCTCCCAGCTGCAGCACGCCGTGGTTGGGAATGCCGATGATGTCGCCGGCAAAGGCCTCCTCCAGCAGCTCGCGCTTCTGGCTCATGAAGGCCACCACCGTGTTGGGGCGGATCTCCTTGCCGCTGCGCGCGACCTTCAGGCGCATGCCGCGCTCGAAGCGTCCGCTGGCCACGCGCACGAAGGCGATGCGGTCGCGGTGCGCCGGGTCCATGTTGGCCTGGATCTTGAACACCACGCCGGTGAAGTTGGGCTCCTCGGGCGCCACCGTGCGCTGGATGGCGGGCTTGGTGCCGGGTGAGGGCGCCAGGTCCACCAGCGCGTCCAGCACCTCGCGCACACCGAAGTTGTTGATGGCCGAGCCGAAGAACATGGGCGTCTGCCGGCCCGCCAGGAACTCGGCCTCGTCGAAGCCGGGCGCGGCCTCGCGCACCAGCTCCACCTCGCCCGCGGCCTGTTCGTACGCGGCGCCGAAGCGCTGCGCCAGTTGCGGGTTGTCCAGGCCCTCGATGAGTTCGTCGTCCCCGCCCACACGGTCTTCGCCAGGCGAGAACACGCGCATCTGGTGCTTGCGCAGGTCCAGCACGCCGCCGAAGAACTTGGCCATGCCCACCGGCCAGGTGAAGGGCACCACGCCCATGCCGAGTTCGCGCTCGATCTCGTCCATCAGGTTCAGCGGCTCCTGCACCTCGCGGTCCATCTTGTTGACGAAGGTGAGGATGGGCGTGTTGCGCGCCCGGCACACCTGCAGCAGCCGCCGCGTCTGCGGCTCCACGCCGTTGGCCGCGTCGATCACCATCAACGCCGCGTCCACGGCCGTGAGCACGCGGTAGGTGTCTTCGGAGAAGTCCTGGTGGCCCGGGGTGTCCAGCAGGTTGATCACGCAGTCGCGGTACTCCATCTGCATGACCGAGGACGCCACCGAGATGCCGCGCTGCTTCTCGATCTCCATCCAGTCCGACGTGGCGTGCCGCGAAGCCTTGCGCGCCTTCACCGAGCCCGCGATCTGGATCGCGCCGGAGAACAGCAGCAGCTTCTCCGTCAGCGTGGTCTTGCCCGCGTCGGGGTGGGAAATGATGGCGAAGGTGCGGCGGCGGCGGACCTGGGCCTGCAGGGGGCTGGACATGGCTGGCGCGGCCTGAGGCCGCTTGGAGAAACCGCGAATTATCCGGGCCCCGTCCTCCGTGCGCTGCACCCGCCTGACGATCGAGCGGGCGCAGCCGGCTTTGCTCGCCCGGATCAGCTCACCCGATCCGCGACTTTCTGCGCTGCGATGATCAGGTCATCCACCAGCCGATCGCTGATGTCCAGGCCACCCTCGTATTCGCTGAGGTTTCTGATCTCGTGGCATCGCGACAGTACGCGCCAGACTTCTGGCCCCAGCCCGGCGGTGTGCTGCAGGACCTGAAACACGATGTAACGGCTGCCTGACCGGTAACCCATTCGACGCAAAGCCGCCAGGCTCAGGGCGTGTGCGGCGTTGTAGGCCAGGTCGAAGCGGCTTTCGATGGATAACACCTTGTTTTGTGCATCCAGCAACCTTCGTTTTCCAGACAGGACCAGGTTCTCGCACTCACGGGCGTCAACGGGCTCCTGCCTCAGCGGCTTGCCGGGGCCACAGAGGTTGTCGAGCTCAGAGATCTTGCTCATTGCCGATCACCCAGATCTTGGGTTGCTCCAACACTCGCACGACAAAGGCGTTCTTCAAGCCTGCCTTCTCCCTCAGCTCGGCCGATGAGTAGATGGTGGTGTTGATCCCTCGCAGCAGCTTCACCTCCGCGGAGAGCAGGGCGTTGATCAAATCGGGGTGGGTCAGCGTGTCGCTGACGACAAACAGGTCGATGTCACTTGCAGCGGTGTCGCTGTGCTTGGCTACCGAGCCGAAGATGAACGCGCACTTGATGCGGGGCTCGTACGGCTCAAGAGCCGCCCGGATCGGTTGGGCAACGCCAAACGTCTTGTGAACGATCTGTACCAGTTCATTGAAGATGGGTGATGCTGCATTGGCCTGAAAGTGCCGCTGAGAACCGATCTCGCGAGAGGTCACGAGGCCGCACGATGAAAGACGCGCCAATTCGCGCTGCACAGCACCGGAACCAGAGCCGGTGAGCCTGATCAGTTCATTGGAAAAAAAGGACCGGTGAGACTGCCCGAACAACAAGGCCAGCAGGCGCTGCTGAGTCGTTGTGAACAGCGCGTCGCCCAGGCCCACAGGCCTGCGCGACTTGGAAGCGGCGACGCTTTTCATGCTCATTTTGGGCATTGTAGTGCCCATATTGGGCATGACATGGCGCTCTGCATTGGCGGGCATGGAGAGAAGACCGCCGCCGAGGCGAACGGGCTGGCCGGCAGATGCTTGAGCATGCGCATGTGTCATTGCAAGACCTGACCCCGAACTCCGATGCCGCCAGGGACCCTCTCCCTTGCGGCGAAGGCGAGTCTAGCACGGAGGCTCCATGAATCGCTCTTGAAAGCACATTAACAAGGTTAAACTGCGCTTGAGAGCATTTATGTGATCTGACGAGGCCCGGCTGGCCTTGATGGAGGCAGAGCGGCCTCAAGCCCTGGTGAACCCATGACCGCCCGCAACAAGCTGCTGACCGCCCCGCCCTATCCCGTCGAGCAGACGCTGAAAGCCTTGGGCGCCAATCTGCGCACGGCGCGCCTGCGACGGAACCTGACCATCGCCGACATGGCCGGGAAGATCGGCACGGGCGCGCGTGCCGTCGCCGATGCCGAACGCGGCAAGCCTTCGACGGGCATCGCCGTCTACACCGCGATGCTGTGGGCGCTCGACCTGCTTCACCAGGTGGCCGATGTGGCGGCACCGGATCGCGATGAAGAAGGCCAAGCCCTGGCGCTCACGCGCGAGCGCGGCCGCGCCCGCCCGAAGACGGACCTGAGCAATGACTTCTGAAGCGCCGGGCGAATGCTTCGTCTACATCACCCTGCCGGGTGAGACCGCGCCCGTCACCGCAGGCCGCTTCGCGCTCACCGTGGACCGCCGTGGCGTGCCCGAAGGCCGGTTCGTCTATGGCCGCAGCTATCTGGAACGCCCCAACGCCGTGGCGCTGGACCCCGTCGAACTCAAGCTTGCGCCGCGTACCTACGCCACCGTGGCCATGGGCGGCGTCTTCGGCGCCTTGCGCGACGCGAGCCCGGACCACTGGGGCCGCCGCGTCATCCAGCGGCACCTTGGCAAGGCCCAGCCCGGCGAGATGGACTACCTGCTGCACTCCCCCGACGACAGGGCGGGCGCACTCGGCTTCGGGCTCCACCAGACACCGCCCGCGCCCAGGCGCTCCTTCAACCAGACGCTTCATCTGGCCGCGGTGCAACGCATCGCGGACGCCCTCGCGGCGGACGAACACCTGCCGCCCACAGGGGGTGCCGATGAGGCTGGTCACGATCAGGTCGAGAAGCTGATGTTGATCGGCACGTCCATGGGGGGCGCACGCCCCAAGGCCGTGGTCGAAGATGACGACGGCCTGTGGCTGGCGAAGTTCAACAGGCCCGACGACGCCTGGAACAGCGCGCGGGTTGAACACGCCATGCTGACGCTTGCACGGGCCTGCGGCCTGCTCACCGCGCAAAGCCGGGTGGTCGAGGTGGCCGGGCGCGACGTGCTGCTGGTCAAGCGCTTCGACCGTGAGAAAACCCAGGCCGGCTATCGGCGCGCCCGCATGGTCAGCGCCCTGACCTTGCTGCGCGCGGAAGACACCTACCAGGCCCGAGACAAATGGTCCTACGTGCTGCTGGCGGAAGAAGTGCGGCGCGTCTGCAGCGAGCCCGCAGCCCACGCGGCAGAACTGTTCCGCCGCATGTGCTTCAACGCGCTGATCTCGAATGTCGATGATCACCCGCGCAACCACGCCGTGATGGCGCAGGCCGCAGACTGGAAGCTGTCGCCCGCCTACGACCTGACCCCAGCCGTGCCGGTCAGCTTGGAGCGGCGCGATCTCGCCATGGCCTGCGGCGACGCGGGCCGGTTCGCCCATGCGGCCAACCTGCTGTCGCAAAGCGCGCGTTTCCTGCTCGAAGCCGCGCAAGCCCGCGCGATGGTCGACGCCATGGAAGCGCAGGTGCGCGGCACCTGGTACGCCACGGCCCGGGCCGCTGGCGTGTCCGAGCGCGACTGTGCGCGCATCGCGCCTGCCTTCGCCTACCCGGGTTTTCGCTGGGCGCAGCAGCCGTGACGGCCTGGGAAAAGGTCACGGGCTTTCACCCAGCCCGGTTCCTTCAGCGTGGCGGAACGCCGGGGGACCTACCTGGGACACCCAGCGGGGTCAGACTACCAGCGGCGCTGCCGCGCAGGTTCTGAAGGAAGCCGAGAAAGCTATTGGGTCAAGCCCTGCCTTCAAACATGTGTCATTGCAAGACCTGACCCCATCAACTCTGCTTCGAGCCGCTGGGGATGGACTACGTCGAGTGGTTCCTGCAACGTGTCAGCGCCGCATGGCTGGCCGTGCCTTCACTGCAGGCCGCGTTCGCTGGTTTCCGTGACGTGGGCAGCCGACCTGAGGAACTAGCCAAGGCCGTTCGGCAACTGCAGGACGAAATCGCCGCAGGCCGGGCCGCTGATGCAGACACGGCCTTCGCCACCATCTGCGCGACGCTGGCCACCGCGGCGGCCGAGCTGGACGTTCAATCGATACAGGACGCCGGCGAATTGGCCGTGCTGGTGTTCTCTCGAATCGCCACAGGCCAAGCCCGCGGACTCTATGCGGCCGACACGCTGGCCTCATTCAGCAAGACGCTGGGCCGCGAGATCTCCGCCAACGACATCACCCCGGCCCTCGACAAGCTGGTGGCGGCCAACCTCATCGTTCGCAAGGGCCACGGCCACTCCGACGTCGCCGATCCGTTCGTCAAGCAGGTGTGGCTGCGGCACCTGCAGACGCGTGAGTCGCTCAGCGGCTGATGGGCAGAGCCCTTGAGCGCACCCGCCCACTGCCGCCAGGCCATGGGCTTGTTCGGTGAGGCGGCTTGGCTCCACTCCGTTTCGCGTGAAACAAGACAGGCTCTTTTCACCGCCGCCGAGGAGAACGGGCTGGCCGGCAGATGCTTGAGTTTGGGCATGTGTCATTGCATGACCTGACCCTGTTACCTCTTCGGCGCGGCCGCTGAACGCCGCCGAACCTCGGCCTCCAGGCGTGACAGATAGTCGGCTGTGAATTTCTCCGGATCGAAGAAGACTATCGCCAGCACTCGCCGAAATGGGGCTTGCACGGTGGCTGATTCTTCAACCTTGATGACGGTTGAAACCCGACCTGGGTCCTCGGACAGTTGGCCGCGCCAGTGGTCGTGGTAACCCTGCGTGCTCTCGAAGGTCAGCTCCAAGGCGCGCTCACTGCGCGAGACTGCGCGGAATGTGATCGACTCACCGCTTCTGCGTTGTTCGGTCCATTCGTCGGTGGAGCGGACCTCAACCGACAGGACATCCGGCCTCCATGCGGGTTGCGATGCGACGTCGCTAAGCACCGCCATGATCTCTTGGGCGGGTGCTTCGATTGCAACGGAAGCTGTCGCGGAACGTGTGGCCGGAAGTCGGCTTCCGACCAGATAGGCCGCCACCACAAGCAGGATCACCGCCCCACCGGCCGAGCCCAATGCGATGGGCAGGCTCATGACTGCTCCCCGTGGTGCGACCTTGATGGCCCAGGCTGGGGGCTGGCGGCAACAGCATCCACCATAGCGCCCATGGCCTCGGCGGCACGCTGATGCACGATCCAGTCGCTGCCGCATCGCAGCTTGCGAGCCAGGGGCGAACCCGGCTCGACCACGCGCCAGAACGGCGCGATCGCACTGGCAGTGGCACCCTGCTCGATGTCGTCCCAGGCCGTCTCGCTGACGGTGCGCAGGAAGATCGAGGTCGACACCGGACAGGCCGCGTCGGCGCCGTGCGCCTGCGCCAAACGCCGCCGCAGCTCCTGGATCGATAGGGTGTCGCCCGGCCGGGTATGCGTGCGCAGGAAGGCCTCGATTTCCTGCGGGCAGGAGATCAGCAGCCGGGCGCCGGCCGGTACACCGGCGAAGGCCTTGTCGAGCGTGACGGTGTGGGGCGGCTGGGCGGCCATCTTCTGGCGCCAGGTCTTGGGGATTCTTGGCATGTTTGAACGTGCAGGGATCGGAAGGAGGTGATGCTAGGGGCGGCCTCGGCAGGGGCAAACAATCCCCGTATAAACCCTGAGCAGTCGCGTGCGGGCTGGCCGGCACATGCTTGAGCTTGGGCGTGTGTCATTGCAAGGCCTGACCCCGTAACTTCCAACGAGCCTCCGCGATACCCAGGGCGGTTCACAAACACTTTCTTGGCGAGATCGATGCCGACGAATACGATAGTCATGGACTTCCCCTTCCGAATGAGTTGATGAGAGTTCGCACTTCCCATGGTGGCACTTCGATGCCGCCGGCCGCCATGCGGCTGGTTCGGGACGGGGAAGTCCCATTCATTCGTTAGGCATCACACAAACCATCATGCGACCTTCTCTATTCATCGGATCATCTGTCGAGGGCCTCGACGTCGCGTACACGCTGCAGTCGAACCTTGAACGCGATGTCGAAGCAACGGTCTGGGATCAGGGCGTATTCGGTCTTACAAAGTCGAGCTTGGCTTCTCTCCTTGAAGCCGTGGAAACATTCGACTTCGCTGCACTCGTTCTCAGCGCCGACGACACGGCCACGATTCGAGCAACCGAGTACTCTGTTGCCAGAGACAACGTCGTCTTTGAATTGGGCCTATTCATCGGGGCACTTGGCGCCAACCGCACCTTCTTCCTTGTGCCTAGGGCCATGCCCGACCTGCACCTGCCAAGTGACCTCGCAGGCATCACACCCTGCACCTATGACTCCAACCGAAAGGACAAGAACCTGCGTGCTGCATTGGGACCACTAAGCCATGAAATGCGGCTGTCCATTCAAGCGGCTGGCTTCCGCTCCACCGAAGGCAAGGCTAGTCCACATGTCCCAGAACTCGGTGCGGTCGTTCAGTCCACGAGCGGTGAACTCCGTACACGTGCCGCGTCGACTTTACGTGAGTTGATCGACGAGGCAGAGGGCGTACGCGCACAGGTGGCTGCAAAGCAGATATCCCACAAAGACGCAGAGATCCCACTTGTGCGATGGAAGATCAAGGTCTGTCGGTTTCTCGATCGAACGCTCGGCGTTGAAGATGCGAAGTCGTTTTATGCGCTCTATACCTCCCACAATGCCACGACCGGTGACCAGCACTTCGAGAGCGCGTATCAGAACCACATTGGCTTTCTTGAGGTTCTAGCTGCGGAGATCGAGGATGACCCTGACTACCCGCTGGTCAACCCGCCAAAGCCCTCGGGCAAGCTCAGCTTTGCAGGCCTTCGCTTCACCTATGCTTCGCGCTAGTGACGCCTCTCTTAACAAACACCCTTCAAGTGACTGATTTACAAGGCTGTTTTCAGACAGGCTGCGCAACAGCGACGAGTCGCATGCCGAGCTAGTTGGCACGCTGGGACAGCTCGCGCAGCACGCGTTCGCGTTATCGTTCCTCGCAGCAGGTCTGGCCTTGGTCGGCGTGCTCCTGGCCCTTGGTCAGCATCATGCAGATGAGCCGGGCGGGCTTGTGCTCGGCAGGGTCGAGGTAAATCGATCCACCGGCCCAAGCACCACTCAGGCCTTAGCAACCCCTCACGACAGCCGCTTCACCCCCGGCAGCTCACACGCATACACCGCGTTGCGCAGCGCCGCGATGGCCTCGTAGCGGGTGAAGCTGCGGCGCCAGGCCAGCACCACGCGGCGGGTGGGCACGGGGGCTTCGAACTTCAGGTAGGCCACGTGGGGCTGCGCGCCATCGGGCACGCTGAGTTGGGGCACCACCGTCACGCCCATGCCCGAGGCCACCATGTGCTTGATGGTCTCCAGCGACGAGCCTTCGAAGCTCTTGCGGATGCCGTCGGCGTTGCTGGAGAAGCGCGCGAACTCCGGGCACACCTCCAGCACCTGGTCGCGAAAGCAGTGGCCCGCGCCCAGCAGCAGCATGGTCTCCTGCTTGAGCTCCTGCGCGCTGACCTTCTTGCGCTTGGCCAGCGGGTGGCTCTTGGGCACGGCCACCATGAAGGGCTCGTCGTACAGCGGAGCCACGGCCAGGCCCGTGTCCGGGAAGGGCTCGGCCATGATGGCGCAGTCGATCTCGCCGCTGCGCAGCATGTCCAGCAGCTTGACGGTGAAGTGCTCGTGCAGCATCAGCGGCATCTGCGGCACGCGTTCGATGGCCTGGCGCACCAGGTCGGGCAGCAGGTAGGGGCCGATGGTGTAGATGATGCCCAGCTTGAGCGCGCCCGACAGGGGGTCCTTGCCACTCTTGGCGATCTCCTTGATGGCGGCGGCCTGCTCGATCACCACCTGCGCCTGGCGCACGAGGGCCTCGCCCAGCGGCGTGACGCTGACCTCGTTGCCCCCGCGCTCGAAGATCTTGACGTCCAGCTCTTCCTCCAGCTTCTTCACCGCCACGCTGAGCGTGGGTTGCGAGACGAAGCAGGCCTCGGCGGCGCGGCCGAAGTGCCGCTCCCGGGCCACGGCGACGATGTAGCGAAGTTCCGTCAGGGTCATGGCGAGAGATTGTCGGTCAGTGGTCTGCGGCTCGGCATATGTCATCGGGAGGGCGCCGGCCCCTTGAAACCGCCCTGAAACCGTGCCCTCGGCGGGGCGGGTATGCTCGCGCCCGCCCGCCCGCGCACCGCACGCTTCACGTTGCCGTGCGCCGTGCCGCCCCCGACCCCTGCCATTGACCATCATGCCCCACGCCATCCATTGCCACCGCCCGGCTCGCCTGACCAGCGGCGCACCGACCGTCGCCTTGACCTGTGCCCTGATGCTGGCCTTGGGAGCCTCCACTTCCAGCGCCCAGCAGGCGCCACCTGCTCCCGCGGCGGCGCCTGCCTTGCAGGTGGTCCAGGCCGTGCGGGCCGAGTTCGCCACCCCAATCAACGCCGCCCAGGCCCTGCTCGGCCAAGGCCAGCTCGATGAAGCCATGCGCAATGTGGCGCTGGCCGCTGCGCTGCCCAACCTCACGCCCTACGAGACCATGCTGCTGGAGCGCACCCGCGCGGCGGTGGCCCAACGGCAGGGCAACAGCGCCCTGGTGCTGCAGGCTTTGGACGCCGCCCTGAGCACCGGGCAGGTTCCGCCGTCCGATGAAGTGGGCCTGGTCGAGGCCCTCGTCAGCATCGCCTCGCGCCTGAACGAGCACGCGCGCGTGCTGCGCTGGACCGAGCGTTACGCTGCCATCGGCGGCACGCAGGACGCCGTGCGCATGGTGCGCATCCAGAGCCAGTTGGCCACTGGTGATGAAAAAGGGGCGATGGCGGCGCTTAGCGCCCGGTTGGACGCGGCGGACAAGGCAGGTCAGACCCCGCCCGAGTCGCACCTGCGCACCTTGCTGTCGCTGCAGCAGAAGGCCAAGGATGCGGGTGCCCCGCGCACGCTGGAGCGCCTGGCCCTGGCCTATCCCCGCCCGGAGTACTGGATGGACTTGGTGGTCTCGGCGGCGCGGGATCCGGCCCTGCCCGACCGCACCTTGATCGAGCTGTACCGCCTGCTGCGCCTGGTGGGCGGCGTGAAGCAACTGGAACTGGGCGAAGAGATGGCCCAGCTGGCCGCCCGCCTGGGCCAGCCGGCCGAGGCACTGTCGGTCCTGGACGATGCCTTTGCCGCGGGCCAGATGGGCAAGGGGGGACAAGCCGCCGCCCACCAGACCTTGCGCGAGCAGGTGCGCAAGCAGGCGGCTGCGGAAGCTGCGGATCGCGCTGCCGCGGAGGCTTCAGCCCGCACGGCGCCCAACGGCAACGGCCTGGTGGACCTGGGTTGGGCCATGGTGGCCGGCCTGCCCCTGGGGGCGGCGCCCGCGCAGGCGGAGCCAGGCTTGGCCCTGATGGAGCAGGGCTTGGCCAAGGGCGGCCTGCGTCGGCCGGTGGAAGCCCGCCTTCACCTGGCCATGGCGCAACTGGCCGCGGGTCGTCGGGACGCCGCGCGCCAGACGCTGAAGGCCCTGGAGGCCGAGGCTGGTGCTGATCCTCTGGCCGCCCCGGTGCGGCTGTGGAGCCAGTTCGCCCACGCGACAGCCCTGTTGCCCACGCGCCAGTAAACCTGGCGGCCCGCGGCTGCCGCCGCTCGGTCAGGCTTTCAGGTACTCCGCCTTGGTGCTGAGCCAGCGGGCCACGTGCGCGCGGGCGGCGGCAGGGTGTTCGGCCATGAGGCGCGGTGCGATGCGGCGCGCCTGCTCCAGCAACCCGGTGTCGCCGTTCAGGTCGGCAAAGCGCAGCAGGTCGGCGCCGCTCTGGCGCGCGCCCATGAACTCGCCCGGGCCGCGGATCTCCAGGTCGCGCCGCGCGATCTCGAAGCCGTCGGTGGTCTCGGCCATGGCGCGCAGGCGCGACTTGCCGGTGTCCGACAGCGGGCCGGTGTAGAGCAGCACGCACACGCTGGCAGTCGAACCCCGCCCCACGCGTCCGCGCAGTTGGTGAAGCTGCGCCAGGCCGAAGCGCTCGGCATGCTCGATCACCATCAGGCTCGCGTTCGGCACGTCCACGCCGACCTCGATGACGGTGGTGGCCACCAGCACGCCCATGCGCCCGCTGCTGAACTCGGCCATCACGGCCGCCTTCTCGGCCGCGGGCATGCGGCCGTGCAGCAGCCCCACCTGACAGCCCGGCAGCGCAGCGCCGAGCACGGCGCTGAGTTGGGCGTGCGTCTCGGTGGCGTTCTGCAGGTCCAGGGATTCGCTCTCTTCGATCAGCGGGCAGACCCAGTAGACCTGCCGGCCCTGCAGCAACTCGTCGCGGATGCGCGCGATGACTTGCTCACGCTTGCTGTCGGCGAACACCTTTGTCACGATGGGCGTGCGCCCGGGCGGCAGCTCATCGATGGTGCTGACGGCCAGGTCCGCAAAGTAGGTCATGGCCAGGGTGCGCGGGATGGGCGTGGCGCTCATGGTCAGCAGATGGGGTTCCAGGCGCGCGCCTGGCGAGGCCGCTCCCGAGCTCGCCGTCCCAGGTCTAACCTCCACGGCGCCAGGCTGCGGCGCTGGCGGGGCACCAGCCGGGGTCTCCACCAGTTTGTGGCGCAACTCCAGCCGCTGTGCCACCCCAAAGCGGTGCTGCTCGTCCACCACCGCCAGCCCCAGCCGGGCGAAGACCACGTCGTCCTGGATCACGGCGTGCGTGCCCACCACCAGCCCCGCCTCGCCCGAGGCGATCTGCGCCAGCATGGCTTTGCGGGCCTTGCCCTTGCGGCTGCCGGTGAGCCAGGCCACGGTCACGCCCAGAGGCTGCAGCCACTGCACCAGCTTGTGAAAGTGCTGCTCGGCCAGGATCTCGGTGGGCGCCATGAGCGCACATTGCCAGCCGGCGTCGATGGCGCGGGCGGCGGCGAGTGCGGCCACCACGGTCTTGCCCGAGCCCACGTCGCCCTGCAGCAGCCGGTGCATGGGCACGGGCCGGGCCAGATCGGCATCGATCTCGGCGCAGACGCGGGCCTGCGCAGCGGTCAGGGCAAAGGTCAGGGCGGCCTGCAGGCGCGCATGCAGGCTGGAGGGGCCGGCCGCCGCGGACATCACCGGGGCGCGCAGCCGTTCCCGTGCGGCCACGGCCTGCGCCTGGGCCAGTTGCTGCGCCAGCAACTCGTCGAACTTCAGCCGTTGCCAGGCCGGGTGGCTGCGGTCTTCCAACGTGGCCAGGGGCAGGCCGGGCGGGGGCTGGTGCAGCAGCCGCACAGCCTCCTTCAGCGGGGGCAGGCCGGGGGGCACGGCGGCCGGCGGCAGTACCTCGTCCAGCGGCGCGCGCCCCAGCGCAGAGGTGATGGCTTTGCGCAGGTAGACCTGCGGCAACTGCGCACTGCTGGGGTACACCGGCGTGAGGGCGGACGGCAGCGGCGCGCCCGGCTCCACGGCCTTGAAGGTCGGGTGCACCATCTCCCGCCCCAGAAACCCGCCGCGTACCTCGCCGCGCACGCGCACGTGCTGGCCGCTTGCCAGGACCTTCTGGTGCGAGGGGTAGAAGTTCAGGAAGCGAAGCGTGATCTCGCCGCTGTCGTCTGCCAGCCGCACCACCAACTGGCGCCGGCTGCGCAACTCCACCTGCGCCTCGCGCACCACGCCCTCCACCTGCGCGGTCTGGCCGTCGCGGATGTGGGCGATGGGCTGGAGTTGCGTCTCGTCCTCGTAGCGCAGCGGCAGGTGCAGGGCCAGGTCGATGTCGCGCACCAAGCCGAGCCGCTCCATCGCTCTCTGAGGCGCGGACTTGGCACGGGGCGCGTCGGGCATACGGCACATTGTCGGCCGCAACCCCAGCCGCACGTCTTGCGGCAGGCCCGCGGCAGGGCCGCCGTCAGTCGTGCACGATGTTGCGGTCCTTGATGATCTGGGCAAACCGCCGGGCGTCGGCCTTGGTCACGGCGCCGAACTCGGCGGCTGACATGGGCGTGGGCTCGGCACCGATGCCGCGGATGGCTTCCACCGCCGCGGGCAACATGAGCGCGCGGTTGATCTCGCGGTTCATGCGCTCGATGATCGCCGCGGGTGTGCCCGCAGGGGCCCAGAAGCCGTGGGTGGTGCCGGCATCGAAGCCCTTCAGTCCGAGCTCTTCGAGCGTGGGGGCGTCGGGGAACATCGACAGCCGCTTGGGCGAGGTCACGGCCAGCAGCCGCAGCCGGCCGGAGCGCACGTGCGGGAAAGCGATGCCCGGGTCCAGCAGGTAGTCGATGGTGCCGCCCAGCAGGTCCTGCAGCGCTGCGCCTGAGCCGCGGTAGGGGATGTGCACGCTGAAGAAGCCGGCCTGTGACTTGAGCATCTCGCCCGCGATGTGCGGGCTGGTGCCGTTGCCGGGGGTGCCGTAGGTCAGCTTGCCGGGGTTGCGCTTGGCGTGGGCGATGAACTCGGCATAGGTCTTGTACGGCGCGTCACCGCGCACCACCAGGAAGAGCTGCAGGCGGGCGCCGGCAGCCACGGGCACGAGGTCCTTGTCGTGGTCGAACGGCATCTTGGGCGTGACGTAGGGCACGATGGACGCGCCGCTGCCCGAGCTGCACAGGAAGGTGTAACCGTCGGGCGCGCTCTTGGCCGCGGCGTCCGAACCGATGATGCCGCCGGCGCCGCCGCGGTTGTCGACCACGATCTGCTGGCCCAAGGCCTGCGCCAGCGTGGTCGTGACCGAGCGCGCCACCAGATCGGGCGAGCCGCCGGCCGGGAAGTTCACGATCATCCGGATCGGCTTGGCCGTGGGCCAGGCCGTGGTCTGGGCTCGGGCCAACCCGAAGGCGCCCAGGGCAAGGCCCGAGAGTGCGGCAAGGCCGAGTTGGCGGCGGCGGACGTTGTGGTGTGAGGGCATGGGAGGTCTCCAGAAGGGGGTTCTTGGGTTACGGTCTTTGTATCGGCGCATGAGGCGCATCCAGGCACCGGTAAGACGGCACAACCAGGAGCGCGCCGACCTGTGGCCCGCATGTTCAACGGCGATTCTTGGCTGCGCACCAGCAGAAGGTCAAACCCAGGGGCTTGATTCGGGCCTGTCGGAGGCCATTTGCGGTGAAAACCCTGAGGAAGCGCCGCGACACCTGGCCGGCGCCTATCCCCGGGACCCCAAGCCACTGAGCCGCTCACCGCTGAAACGCCTGCCCGCGCGGGGCCTCAGACCCCGGTCTCGATAATCCGTCCAATGCCTCTTTCCCGCGCCTCCCGTCTGGCGAGTTTGACCCTGTGCCTGTGGGCCGCTCCGCCCCAGGCCGATGCCGCCTTCGAGTTGCCGCCCATCGACCGCATCGTGCAGTACCAGCCGCGGCTGCCGCTGCAGGTGGTGACGGCTGACGGCGTGGAGATCGCCCAGTTCGGTGCCGAGCGGCGTATCTACGTGCCGCTGGCGCGCATCCCCAAGCGCCTGCAGGATGCGGTGCTGGCAGTGGAGGACACCCGCTTTCGGGAGCACAGCGGCATCGACCCCAAGGGCATGGCACGCGCCGTGCTGTCCATGATGACGGGCGGCATGAAGCAGGGCGCCTCCACCCTCACGCAGCAGCTGGTGCGCACGATGCTGCTGACCCAGCGCTTCACGCCCGAGCGCAAGGCCAAGGAGATCCTGCTGGCGCTGCAGGTGGAGAAGGCCCTGTCCAAGGACCGCATCCTGGAGATCTACCTCAACGAGATCTTCCTGGGCCAGCGCGCCTACGGCTTTGCCGCGGCGGCACAGACCTACTTCGGCAAGCCGCTGGAGCGCTTGAGCATCGCAGAGACCGCCCTGCTCGCCGGCCTGCCGCAGAACCCGCATTACGCCAACCCGGTGGTCAACCGCCAGCGCGCCGTGGCGCGGCAGCAGGTGGTGCTGGAGCGCATGCGGGTCACGGGCGTCATCACCCAGGCGGAATGGGCCGCCGCGCGGGCCGAGAAGCTGGACATCCGGTCTCCGCTGGACGTGGCCGTCCCTGCGGGACACGTGGCCGAGATGGCGCGTCGGGCCGTGGTGGAGCGCTTCGGCACCGAGGCCTACACCCAGGGCCTGCGCGTGGTGACCTCCTTGCGTGCGGCTGAGCAGCGCGCCGCGCGCGAGGCCGTGCGCCGCGCCGTGCTGGAGCACGACCGCCGCACCCCCTGGCGCGGACCGGAGGACGTGGAGGAGCTGCCGGCAGGTGACGGGCCGGCGCTGGAGCAGGCTGCAGCCCAGGCCTTGAAGGCGCACCGCGACGACGAGCAGTTGCGCGTGGCCATCGTGCTGCAGGCCACGCCGCGCGAGGTGCGGGTGCAGCTGGCAACCGGCGAACGCCTCACGCTCACGGGCGAGGCCCTGCGCCGCGCCGCGCCCGGGCTCGCGCCCAAGGCCCCGGCTGCGCTGGCGCTGCGGCGTGGCGCCGTGGTGAGGGTGATGCAGACCGGCACGGGTGGGTCGGCTGGCGCCAGTGCGGCGTCGCCGCGCGCAGGCGCCCCCTGGACCCTGGTGCAGTGGCCTGAAGCGCAGGCTGCCTTCGTCGCACTTGACCCGACCAGTGGTCGCATCCGGGCGCTGGTGGGCGGCTTCGATTTCGGGCGCCAGCCCTTCAACCACGTCACCCAGGCCTGGCGCCAGCCCGGCTCCAGCTTCAAGCCGCTGCTGTATTCGGCGGCGTTGGAGCAGGGCGTGATGCCGGCCACCGTGGTGGACGATCTGCCCTTCACGGCCGCCAACGGCTGGAGCCCGCAGAACAGCGACGGTCGCTTTGACGGCCCGATGACGGTGCGCCAGGCGCTGGCGAAGTCCAAGAACCTGGTGAGCGTGCGCGTGGCGCAGCAGGTGGGCGTGGGTCCCGTGCGGGAGTGGGCCGGCCGCCTGGGCCTGGATGCGGCGCGTCAGCCCGACAACCTGACCCTGGCGCTGGGCACGGGCAGCGTCACGCCGCTGCAGATGGCGCGCGCCTACGCCACCTTCGCCAACGGCGGCTGGCGGGTGGACCCGGTGCTGGTGGAGCGCATCACCGACGCCCAGGGCCGCGTCCTCTTCGAGGCGCCACCCCCTGCGCCCCTGGCCGAGGAAACACGCGTGCTGCCGGCGCGCAATGTCTTCGTCACCAACAGCCTGCTGCAAGACGTCACGCGCGTGGGCACGGCCGCCCGGGCGCAGGCGGTGCTGGGCCGCACCGACCTGTACGGCAAGACAGGCACCACCGACGACGCGGTGGACGCCTGGTTCGCGGGCTTCCACCCCAGCGTGGCGGCCGTCGCCTGGGTGGGCTACAGCGAGCCGCGCAGCCTGGGCGAGCGCGAGTCCGGCGGGGGTTTGGCGCTGCCGATCTGGATCGACTACATGGCCACCGCCCTCAAGGGTGTGCCCGAGGTGCCGCTGGAGGCGCCTGCGGGCGTGCTGAGGGTGGACCAGGACTGGGTCTATGACGAGTGGGCCCTTGGCGGCTGGCTGCAGCGCCTGCCGGCAGAAGCCGATAGGCTGAATGGGCTGCGCCCGGCTGGGCCCATCGGCCCCAGGGTCGTCCCCACGATGGTCCCCGCGCCCAGTCCCGCGCCCAGCCCCGCCTCCGAGCCTGCCTCCTCCACCCGCCCATGACCCTTGCCCTCGCCGACTACGACTTCGCGCTCCTGCCCGAGCTGATCGCCCAGCACCCGACGCCCGAGCGCAGTGCCTCGCGCCTGCTGGACGGTACCGGGCCGCAAGCCCAGGACCGGGTGTTCCGCGACCTGCCCGCCCTGCTGGCCCCGGGCGACCTGCTGGTGTTCAACGACACCCGCGTCATCAAGGCGCGCCTGTTCGGCCGCAAGGCCAGCGGTGGCGCGGTGGAGGCGCTGGTGGAGCGCGTGCTGCCTGCATCGGAAGGCGAAGGAGGATCGCCCGGTGCGCCGCACGCGGTCTGGGCGCACCTGCGGGCCAGCAAGTCGCCCAAGCCGGGCAGCATGCTGCGGTTCGGGCGTCGGGGCGCTGGGGCACAGGACGCCTTCGAACAAGGCTTCGATGCCGAGGTGCTGGGGCGCTGCGGGCCCGACGGGGAGCTGTTCCACCTGGCGCTGCCTTCCGACCCCTTCGCCTTGCTCGAAGCTTTCGGCCACGTGCCCCTGCCCCCATACATCACGCACGAGGACGCGCCTGAGGACGAGCGCCGCTACCAGACCATCTTCGCCGCGCGGCCGGGCGCGGTGGCGGCGCCCACGGCCTCGCTGCACTTCGACGAGGCCGTGCTTGCCGCCTTGCGCGCGCGCGGCGTGGGCACGGCGCGCGTGACGTTGCACGTGGGGGCGGGCACGTTCCAGCCGGTGCGCGCCGAGCGCATCGAGGACCACCGAATGCACAGCGAGTGGTACGAGGTCGGCGCGCAGACTGTGGAGGCCATTGAGGCCACGCGTGCGGCCGGGGGGCGCATCGTGGCTGTGGGCACGACCACGGTGCGTTCGCTGGAATCAGCCGCCCGCAGCGGCGTGCTGCAGCCCACCACGGGCGAGACCGACATCTTCATCACGCCAGGCTTCGAGTTCCGCGTGGTCGACTGCCTGATCACCAACTTCCACCTGCCCAAGAGCACGCTGATGATGCTGGTCAGCGCCTTCGCCGGCCACGCCCACATCATGGCCCTGTACCGCCACGCCATCGCGCAGCGCTACCGCTTCTTCAGTTATGGGGACGCGATGCTGCTGGAGAGGGCTGCGGGGTGACACGCCCCTCATGGCCGACCCATCCTCGCGCCTGAGGCCCGAGGTCGGATGCGTTCGAGGCCCGTCGCCCTCCAGCACGGCCTGGGCGGCGGCGGTGTCCCACTGGCTGGTGGGGCCGAAGCGGGGGTACAGGTCGGCCTGACCCTCGGCGATGCGCCCCAGGGTGGGCAGAGCGTTCGAATCCATGGCAGGGCGGTGGACGTGGCAGAGCCGACATCGTCGCTGCTGGTGGTTTGCGCTGGTCGCGCTGCCTGGCCTGGGTTGCGGTGCGTGCCGTGAACCGTCTGCGCCCTTTGGTTGCAACCGATGACGATTTATGGCAGCCGATCCATCCTTGATTGACGCTGCGAATAGCGACGATGGCGACAAACGATTGGAATGAAAAGCGCGGTGCGTTCAGGATGACGACTTGACGCCACCGTCGTAGCCCAATCGTCCCAGCGGTCACACAGTCTCCAAGGAGCCCGCCATGAACCAAGCCCCCACCAACGCCCAGCCTGCTGCCGTCGCCACGGCCGGCGGCTGCCCCTTCACCGGCCAGCAGGCCGCCCGCCACGGTGCCCGCGCCCAGGCGGGCCTGCAGTCCAATGCCAATTGGTGGCCCGAGCAGCTGAACCTGGCCATCCTGCACCAGCACCAGCCGGTGTCCAGCCCGATGGACCCCGATTTCGACTACGCCCACGCCTTTGGCCGGCTGGACTACGCCGGACTGAAGAAGGACCTGGCCGCGCTGATGACCGACTCCCAGCCCTGGTGGCCTGCCGACTGGGGCCACTACGGGGGCCTGTTCATCCGCATGGCCTGGCACAGCGCCGGCACGTACCGCACTGCCGATGGCCGCGGCGGCGCCGGCACCGGCAACCAGCGCTTCGCACCCATCAACAGCTGGCCTGACAACGGCAACCTGGACAAGGCGCGCCGGCTGCTGTGGCCCATCAAGCGCAAGTACGGCAACGTCATCTCCTGGGCTGACCTGATGATCCTGGCCGGCAACGTGGCCATGGAGACCATGGGCTTCAAGACCTTCGGCTTCGGCGGCGGGCGCGAGGACATCTGGGCGCCCGAGGAGGACATCTATTGGGGCGCGGAGAGGGAGTGGCTGGCCACCAGCGACAAGGCCCACAGCCGCTACACGGACCCGCAGGGCCGGCGCGAACTGGACAACCCGCTGGCCGCCGTGCAGATGGGCCTGATCTACGTGAACCCGGAGGGTCCGGACGGCAACCCCGACCCGGTGGCCAGTGGCCGTGACGTGCGCGAAACCTTCGCCCGCATGGCCATGGACGACACGGAGACCGTGGCCCTGGTGGCTGGCGGCCACACCTTCGGCAAGGCGCATGGCGCGGGTGACCCGAAGCTGGTGGGCCCGGAGCCCGAGGCCGCCCCCCTGGAGGCCATGGGTTTCGGCTGGGCCAACCGGCACGGCAAGGGCCACAGCGAACACACCACTACCAGCGGCATCGAAGGCGCCTGGAAGCCCAACCCCACCACCTGGGACATGGGCTACTTCAAGGTGTTGTTCAAGTACGAATGGGAGTTGGTGAAGAGCCCGGCCGGCGCCTGGCAGTGGATGGCCAAGGACGTGGCCGAGGAGGACCTGATTCCCGATGCGCACGTGCCCGGCGTCAAGCATCGGCCGATGATGACCACCGCCGACCTCTCGCTGCGCTTTGACCCGGCCTATGAAAAGATCTCGCGCCACTTCCTGGCCCACCCCGAGGCTTTCGCCGACGCCTACGCCCGTGCCTGGTTCAAGCTCACGCACCGTGACATGGGCCCGAAGAGCCGTTACCTGGGCCCCGAGGTGCCCGCCGAGGACCTGATCTGGCAGGACCCGGTGCCTGCGGTGGACCACCCGCTCGTGGACGCTGCCGACATCGCTGACCTGAAAGCGCGGGTGCGTGCCGCGGGCCTGACGGTGACTGAGTTGGTGGCTACCGCCTGGGCCTCGGCCTCCACCTTCCGCGGCAGCGACAAGCGCGGGGGCGCCAACGGCGCGCGCATCCGCTTGGCGCCCCAGAGGGACTGGGCTGTCAACCAGCCCGCGCAACTGGCGCGCGTGCTGGCCGTGCTGGAAGGCATCCAAAGTGAGTTCAACGGCTCCGCTTCGGGCGGCAAGCGCATCTCGCTGGCTGACCTCATCGTGCTGGCGGGGAACACGGCCGTCGAGGACGCCGCACAGAGCGCCGGCCACAAGGTGCAGGTGCCCTTCGCACCAGGCCGCACCGATGCCACCGCCGAGCAGACCGACGCCGCCTCCTTCGAAGTGCTGGAGCCCCAGGCCGACGGCTTTCGCAACTGGCGCGCCAAGGCCTGGAGCGTCTCGCCCGAGGCCATGTTGGTCGACCGCGCTCAACTCCTCACGCTGTCGGCGCCGCAGATGACGGTGCTGGTCGGCGGCCTGCGGGTGCTGGGCGCCAATGCCGACGGCTCGAAGGCTGGCGTCTTCACCCAGCGGCCGGGTCAGCTGACGAACGACTTCTTCGTCAACCTGGTGGACATGGGCACCGTGTGGACGCCCACCGGCGACAACGCCTACGAGGGCCGCGACCGCGCCACCGGCGCGCCGAAGTGGACGGCCACCCGCGTGGACCTCGCCTTCGGCTCCAACTCGCAGCTGCGCGCGATCGCCGAGGTGTACGCCCAGAGCGACAACGAAGGCAAGTTCGTGCGCGATTTCGTCGCCGCCTGGGCCAAGGTGATGAACCTGGATCGCTTCGGTTCGGTGTGATGGCCAGGGTGCTCGCCGGGCTTGGGCGGGCCTGGGCCGGCCTGGGCCGGCCTGGGCACCCGCGCTGGCTTCGCGCAGGACCCATTCGTCGCCCGCGTCAAGGTGGCGGACGCGAATCGCGTCACCCCCCGCGCATCACCACCACCGGCAGCACCATCGCGCTGAGCACGCCAGTGGACACGGCGACGATGGCGGTCAGCGTGGGCGGGGGCTGGATGCGCTCGGCGATGCCCATGCCAATCGACGCGGTGACCGACTTGGCCCACGTGCCGCGCACCTGCGCCTCATCCGCGCTCAGTTCCCTCAGCACGCCCACCGAGGCCGGCACGAACAGCAGGCCCAGGTGCTGCAGGATGGTCGAGCCCACCTGATCGATCGCTGCCGGCACCCGCCCGCGCCAGCCCAGGAAGGCCAGCAGCAGCACCAGACCCACCAGCGGGCCGGGGATGAAGGGGATGGCGAAGGCGCTGAGCACCTCGCCCAGGGCCTGGAACAGCAGCAGTTGGAGCAGTCCGTGGATCATGGGCGTGTGCGTGGGCGTGTGCGTGGGCGTGGGCGCGGGGATGGACGAGCGGGCGGGTGATTGTGGGATCTTGCGGCGCGGGCGCCGCCGTGCCCTGGCGTGCCCGGAGGGCTGATCCGACACAAGCCCGCCGGCCCGGGGGTCTGATGGTCGACGTTCCGCGCGACCGTGTGCGGATATCGAGTCGCGCGTCGCGCGCCACCATCCGCGTGCGGAGCTGGAGGGCATCGACCCCGACATTCCAGTGTTTCCCTGAGCCCGTGGCCCAGGCCGCCGTCCTGGGCGGGTGTGGCTCAGCCCGTCGGATTCGCCCCCGGGCGGTCTCTCGATGACGGGGTCAGAAGCTGCCGAAGGTCGTACCCAGGACGACCACCGCTGCCAGTGCCAGCAGGGGGATGACCACCGCCACGACAAAGATGTCGGCGTAGCTTTGGCGATGTGTGAGCTTGCAGATGCCCAGCAGCGTCACCACCGCCCCGTTGTGGGGCAGCGCGTCGAGCCCGCCCGTGGCGATCGCGATGACCCGGTGCAGCAGCTCGGGCGCGATGCCGGCGGCCTGCCCCATGGCCAGCCAGGTGGCGCCCAGCGTCTGCAGTGCGATGCTCATGCCGCCCGAGGCCGAGCCGGTGATGCCTGCCAGGATGTTCACCGCGATCGACACCGACACCAGCGGGTTGCCGGGCGCGACGCCCAGCACCGCGTCACGGATCAGCGAAAAGCCGGCCAGTGACGCGATGACGGCGCCGAACCCGACCAGCGAGGCGGTGTTCATGAGCGGCATGACCGATGCGCTCGCGCCTTCTTCCATGGCGGCTTGGATGGGCACGCCGGGTGCGCCTGCGATGCGTGCCGCCCGCCACCACAGCGCGCCCAGCAGCACGATGGCCGCGGCCAGCGCCCCAATCACGGCCCACACGCCGCGCACGGCCTGCATCGTCGTGGCGCCATAGAGCGGCTGGGTGAGGTAGCTCGTGTCGAGCGCCGGCCACAGCCACACGGACAGAAGGTAGTTCAGCGCGATCACCAGGACCACGGGCGTGATGGCCCACGCGAAGGGCATGCCGGGCCGCGCCGTAGTGCCGGCGGATGGCTCGCCGGGTGCGGTGGGCTCATGCGCGTCATGGCCCTCGCCCGCACGGCGCGCCGCCGAGGCGCGACGGCTCAGCCACCACCCACCGCCCACCAGCATCGCGGCCGCGCCGATCAGCCCAAGCCCCGGCGCCGCGAATGGCGTGGTGCCGAAGAACGGCATTGGCATGGCGTTCTGGATGGCCGGGGTACCCGGCAACGCGGTCATCGTGAAGGTGAATGCACCCAGCGCGATGGTCGCCGGTATCAGCCGTCGCGGCACCTGCGCCTGGCGGAACAGCGACGCGGCGATGGGAACCACGGCGAAGGCCACGACGAAGAGCGACACGCCGCCGTAGGTGAGCACGGCGCAGGCGATCACGACCGACCACACCGCGTGCCGCGGACCCAGCCCGCGCACGATGCCTTGCGCGATGGCCAGCGCCGCGCCGCTGGCTTCCATCATCCGGCCGAACACGGCGCCCAGCAGGAACAGCGGGAAGAAGGCGATCACAAAGCCGCCAAGCGCCTTCATGTAGACCTGGGTGTAGCTGGCGAACAGTGGCGCGTCGGCGCTGAACATCGCAGCGAGCAGGGCGCAAAGCGGCGCTAGCACGAGCACGCTCGCGCCACGGTAGGCGAAGTAGACCAGCGCCATCAACGCCAGCGCGATGCCAGCGATGCTGGTCATCGCATCCCGCACCCGTTGTCGCGGGTCGGCGGCATGTGCCTCACTCTTCCAGCTGGCTGCGCAGCATCCAGGCGGTTTGCTCGTGCACGGTCAGGCGTTGGGTGAGCAGGTCGGCCGTGGGCTCGTCGTGGGCCGAGTCGGCCAGGGGGAACAGGCTTCGGGCCGTGCGCGCCGCCGTCTCATGGCCTTGCAGCAGGATGCGGATCATCTCCTGGGCCTTGGGCGGGTTGGCCGGGGCGTCAGGCACCGACGACAGCTGGCCGAACGACGCATAGCTGCCGGGCGCAACGTGCCCGAGCGAGCGGATGCGCTCGGCGATGGGGTCCACGGCGTTCCAGAGTTCCGTGTACTGCTGCATGAACATGGCGTGCAGCGAGTTGAACATTGGGCCCGTCACATTCCAGTGGAAGTTGTGCGTGGTGAGGTAGAGCGTGTAGGTGTCGGCCAGTAGCTGGCTGAGGCCTTTCGCGATGGCGGCCCGGTCTTGCGTTTCGATACCGATCTGGACACTCATTTCATGGCTCCTGTACGAACTTTGGAGCCTTCATTCTGGACATCGCCTGCCGGAGGGTCCAATCGTTTGTGCATGTCACGGTCATAGTCCAGACGGAATAGCTGGTTCAGGCTCTCAGGCCTTGGCCAGGTACTCCACGCCAGGCAGGCCTTGATAGTCCACGTCCTGCGTCCAGAAAGTGGCGCCGTGTTCCCGGGCGATGCTGTACATGGCCGCGTCAGCTAGCGCCAGACCGTGGGCGCGGCTGGCCTTTGCAGCGGCGATGGCGCGGGCATCGGTCAGGTCGACGACCTGGCCCATGCGCATGACGTCCAGGCAGGTGTCGACCACGGTCGCGTCGAGGCTGCGGCTGAGGATCTTGCAGACTTCGAACAGGGCGATCGTCGGCACCACCAGGTGCGCACGGTCCTCCACCGCGGCAGCGAACAGATCGGCCCGCGGGCTGTCCTGGAAGTACTCGATCCAGCCCGAAGAGTCGACCACGTTTAGGCCGCCCGGGCCAGCTTCAATCGAACTCACGGTCCGGCTCCTTCTCGGGCTCGATGTCGCCCAGGTCATAGCCTTTCAGGATGCCGCGATACGCGCTGATGGGCAGCTCCGGCTGGATCACGATCTGTCGGCCCCGCAACTCGAAATGGATGTGCGACCCCGGCTTCAGGCCCAGTTGTGCCCGCATGGCCGCCGGCAGGGTGACCTGCCCCTTGCTGGAGACCACGGCCTGGACGCGGCTGGCGCCTTGGGCCGGTTCAGGGGACGGCTGGGGGAGTGTGAGGGGGGCGGCATCGCCCGATCTGGGATCTGCAGCCGGCAGACCCCAGGTGGGGCGGGCCTCTTCAATGCGCGGTGCAGAGGTGGGCATGGAAGAACTCCGGTGATTGAGCGAGATGTAGGGAGGTTATTCGGTGTAGGGTTTGAGTATATGTAAAGCGACAATCAAAGTAAAGCGTCGGCCGCATGTCGGAAGGCGAGCCAACGAGCCTCCTACAATGCCAGCCCATGCTGCACTTTGATCTCCTGCGCACCGAGGGCCTGGCCCGTCGTGGCCGCCTGACACTCAATCACGGTGTCGTGCAAACGCCCATCTTCATGCCTGTGGGTACTTACGGCACGGTCAAGGGCGTGATGCCGCGCTCGCTGGAGGAGATGGGTGCGCAGATCATCCTGGGCAACACCTTCCACTTGTGGATGCGCCCGGGGCTGGACATCATGAAGAGTCTCGGCGGGCTGCATGGCTTCGAGAACTGGCACAAGCCCATCCTCACCGACAGCGGCGGCTTCCAGGTCTGGAGCCTGGGGGAGATGCGCAAGATCAGCGAGGAAGGGGTGAAGTTCGCCTCGCCCGTCAACGGCGACAAGCTCTTCCTCACGCCCGAGGTGAGCATGCAGATCCAGGCGGTGCTGAACTCCGACATCGTCATGCAGTTCGACGAGTGCACCCCTTACGAAACCAAGGGCCACCTCACCACCGAGAAGGAGGCTCGCGCATCCATGGCGCTCAGCCTGCGCTGGGCCCGGCGCAGCCAGGTCGAGTTCGCCCGGCTGGAGAACCCGAACGCCTTGTTCGGCATCGTGCAAGGCGGCATGTTCGAGAACCTGCGCGAGGAGTCGCTGCACGCGCTGGCCAAGATGAACTTCCCCGGCTACGCCATCGGCGGCGTGAGCGTGGGCGAGCCCAAGGACGAGATGCTGCGCATCATGGCGCACACGCCACACCGCCTGCCGGCGCACAAGCCGCGCTACCTGATGGGCGTGGGCACACCCGAAGACCTGGTGGACGGCGTGGCCTGCGGCGTGGACATGTTCGATTGCGTCATGCCCACGCGCAACGCCCGCAACGGCCACCTGTTCACGCGCTTTGGTGACCTGAAGATCCGCAACGCCCGCCACAAGAGCGACGAGCGTACGCTGGACCCCACCTGCACCTGCTATGCCTGCCAGGGCGCCACACGTGCGGATGGCACGGTCAGCGGCGGCTTCAGCCGCGCCTACCTGCACCACCTGGACCGCTGCGGCGAGATGCTGGGCCCCATGCTGGCCAGCATCCACAACCTGCACTACTACGTGAACTTGATGAGCGAGGTGCGGCAGGCGCTGGACGAGGGCCGCTTCGAAGCCTTCCGCCAGCAGTTCAAGGAAGACCGGGCGCGCGGCGTGGGTTGAGCATGGCCGGCCCGCTGGGCCGCCCAGCTCAGTCCGCCTTCTGCTCCAGCACCCAGCCGCCGCCGTCGAACTGCTTGAGCGCCTCGTGCAGCCAGGGCAGCAGGCTGTTCAGTTCGGCGTGCAGCGTGTGCGGCGGGTTGATGATGAAGACCCCGCTGCCGGCCATGCCGAAGCCGCGGGCGTCCAGGGCCTGCACCGTCATCCGTGCATGCACCCAGCGCTTGCTGGCCAGCGCCTTCAGGCGCTTGGGCAACTGCACCGCCGGCAGCTTGCTCACCACCGGGTACCAGACCATGAAAGTGCCTTCGGCAAAGCGCTCCAGCCCGTCGCGCAGGGCGGTGACCACGCGGCCGTAGTCGCGGTCCAGTTCGTAGCTCGGGTCCAGCAGCACCACGCCGCGCCGCGTGGGCGGGGGCAGCACACCCTTCAGGCCGTCGAAGCCGTCGCTCATCTTGACTTCCACGCCCGGCTCGGTACCCAGGTACGAGGTCAGCACCCGGTGGTCGGTGGGATGCAACTCGAACAGGCGCCACTGGTCCTGCGGCCGGCCCATTGCGTGGGCCACGGCCGGTGAGCCGGGGTACTGCTTGAGGCTGTTGCCACCGTTGAATTGGCGGATCAATTCCAGGTAGTCGGCCACGGCGGGCGGCACGTCGGTGCGGCCCCACAGCCGGCCCACGCCTTGCGTGTACTCGGCGTTCTTCTGCGCGTAGGTGCTCTGCAGCGAGTAACCACCCGCGCCGGCGTGGGTGTCGACATATCGCCAGCCCTTGTCCTTCTGGTTCATGTAGCGCAGCACGAGCATCAGCGCGATGTGCTTGAGCACATCGCCGTGGTTGCCGGCGTGAAAGGCGTGGCGGTAGGCGAGCATGGGGGGTGGACTGTACGCGCTGCGGTGCCGCGGGCGCACGGCCAGTCTTGTCCAACGAGGTTTGAGCCTGGAGGCGGGCCCGTGATTCCAGCGAGGAATGAGCCTGGAGGAGTGCAGAGGGGGGTGGTTTGTTGCGGCCCGTGGTG
>JAJTDM010000109.1 GCA_021300575.1 Rubrivivax sp. | reverse complement strand
CGCCCTCACCCACCGCCGGCCGACCCACGAGGAACGCCCACAGCCTCACCATCGCCCAGGTGTCCAGCCGGCAGTAGGTCAGCAGTTGCTGGCGCAGCTCTTCCTTGCGTGGCGCCGGGGTATCGGGGTCGGTGGCTTCGAGGTAGGCATTCACCGCCATCTGGCCGTCGGCCACGCCCTCCAGTTGGGAGTGGTCCGCTCCGTCGCCCAGCGTGGGCAACACGCTCTTGAGACCCCACTTGCCCTGCTGGGCGGGGTGGTAGTAGTGCTGCTCGGTCACCGGCTTCTGGTCCACCAGTCGGTGGCGAAGTGCTCGGAGCGGGTCTTCCAGGTTGGGGAACTGCGCTGCAAGGCTGGAGATCACCTGGCCCTCGAAGCCGGCGTTGTAGACGACGACCGGATAGGGCTTGACGCTCCCGGAGGACTTCACCTCCACCAGGCGCCAGCCCGTCCCACCTCCGTCGGCACCCCCTTCGGGCAGCAGCAGGTCCACGAACACGATGGCCCCTTGGGCCGCGAAGCCCGCCTCGGCCCGATCGTCCCCGGCCCAACAAATGCGTCGCAGCCTTACCGCGGCAGCATGCCCCAGGCTTTGAGTCGTTCCGAGGCGTAGCGGGCTGACTCCCCCGATGGATTCGACCGCAGGAAGCTCGCGAACTGTTGGCCTGCAGCTTGCCGCCGCCCCAGGCCCTCAAAGGCTACCCCCTTGAGGAAGACCACGCCCGGGTCTCCCGGTAGCGCGCGATCGAAGGCCTCGAGCTCAGCCAGCGCGCCCGAAGGGTCGCGCAAGCCCAGCCTCAGGGTCGCGGACAACTTCATGGCCTGGGCCTCCTCGGGGTAGGCCTCCCGTGCCTGCGTGACAAAGCGGCGGGCGGCCTGGCTGCGGCCCAAGGCATGCTGGCACTGCGCCATACGCAGCAGCGCCGGGTAATCCCGAGGAGCCAGCTTCAGAGCTTGGTCAAACTGGCCCTCGGCCTGCGCTGCAGCCTTGCGGGCCATGGCCGCCTCGCCTCGCTGGCAGGCCAGGATAACCGGCTGCAGCGCGCGCAGCGGGGCCGTTCGATCCATGAAGCGCTCCCGCCCGGCCGGGGCGCGCGCGCTGGCGGCATAGAGCGTGTCGGCATCGCGCCGCGCAGTGTCTCGCCGCTCGGTGCTCATGGGGTGCGTGCTGAACATGGTCTCCAGCAGGCCAGGCTGGCGCTGGTGGCCCTCGATGAGCGACTCGTGCAGCCGCACCATGCCCTGAGCCGGGTAACCGGCCTCGACAAGGTAGCGCTGGCCCAGCGCGTCAGCCTCCCGCTCGTTGGACCGGGAGTAGCTGGCCAGCAGCGCGCTGGCCCCAATCTGTGCACCCAGGCCGATCACTGGTGCCCAGTCTGACTTCTCCGTCGCCGCGGCCAAGCCGATGAGGGCCGCCTGCGCTATCAGGGCCTGTCCCTGCCGCTGCGCGGCGTGGCGCGCATTCACGTGCCCGTACTCGTGCCCCAGCAGCGCCGCCAACTCCGATTCGTCCCGAAGGGCCACCATGATCCCCCGCGTGATGCCCATCGCTCCGCCCGGGAAGGTGTAGGCGTTCACATAGTTGGCGTTGACCACGCGCATGCTGTACGGCATGTCTCGCCGCTGCAGGGCCGGGCGCAGCCTCGCGCCAACCTCGGCCACATAGGCGTTCACGGCGGGATCCTGCACGGCGCCGAGGTCGGCAGAGAACTGACGCGGCGCCTGTTCGCGGTCCACCGCGCGCTCCATCGACTCGCTCATCCCAACGACGATGCTCTGGCCGGTCACCGGCGACGTGGCGCAGCCCTGCAACGCGACACCTGCGGATCCGGCGGCGCTGGCCATGGCGAACAGCCGCATCGTGTCCCGCCGCGTCAAGCGATTGCGCCGCAGGCGGTCGGACAGGGCAGACCAATGCGTGGCCGTGTCCTCGCACTCGGATTGCTTCATAGTGCGCCTCCTCATGTGAAAGTATCTCTGATGCGCGGTGGGCGCATCCGCACCAGCGGTGCATACATTCGCGTCTCGCGAAGCTAGAGATGGCCTGCGCGCAGAATGTCGCACACAGTCCCCCGTTGTTCCGTACCGTCACTTATTGCACTGAAGACGAGTGGACCCCTTCAAGCGGATGCGCTCCCGGTGGAAGAAGCCCAGCGCGACCGCCGAGCACTTCGCCGAAGTCATGGAACGCGGCGGACTGCCCGCCCAGCGTCCGGGAATAACCGTGGGCCCGGCAAAGACGCGCTGGCTCTGTCCTGCCACGGAACCACAGGCCGGCATAGCTTGGGTTGGTTCAGCGTCAGAAGCAGCCTGGATCAGCGGATCACCGGGTCAGGGCTACCAGAGCCTGCGTCAGCACGCGGGCTCCCGCGGCGAGGTCGGAAGCCGTGGCCGACTCGGCCTCGTTGTGGCTGACCCCCCCCTTGCAGGGCACGAAGATCATGCCCGTGGGACAAACCTCATGCAGGTAACGTGCGTCATGCCCAGCCGCCGACAGTATGTCCATGTGACTGATCTGCAAGTCGTTGGCGCAGGCGCTCAGCAGTTGGCGGATGGACGCAGGGAACTCTAGCGACTGGGCATTGCTGAGTTCGGTCACGGTCACCCGGCAAGGCCCAGCCTGCGCCTCACACACGGCCAAGATGCCGTCGCCCAGGTGGCATAGCCGCTGCGAATCGGGGTGGCGCAGGTCGATCGAGAAGCGCACCGAGGCCGGCACCACCGACGGCGCATTCGGCAGCACGTCCAGCCGGCCCACCGTGAAGCGGACCAGGTCCTGCGGGTCGTGACACCAGGCCACCAGGCCCGAGATGATGCGCACGGCAGCCAGCAGCGCGTCCTGGCGCTGGCTGCTCGGGGTGGTGCCGGCATGCGCCTCCTGGCCAGCCACGGTGACGCTGAAGGTGCGCTTGCCCTGGATGCCGGTGACGATGCCCACGCTCAACCCCTCCCGCTCCAGCAAGGGGCCTTGTTCAATGTGCGCCTCCAGATAGGCGTGGACCGGGCGCTGCAGCGGCCAACAGGGCAGGTCGGCGAAGGCCGCCGCGTGGTCGGCCAGGGCCTCCGCCACCGCCACGCCGTCGGCGTCGGTCACTGCAAGCACCTCCTGCAGGCCGCGTGCTCCAGAGAAGACACTGGAGCCCATCATGCCGGGGGCGAAGCGCGAGCCCTCCTCGTTCATCCACGCCACGATGTCGATGGGCCGGGCCGGCACATGCGCCGCCTCCTGCAGGGCCTGCACCGCCTCAAGGCCGGCCAACACACCGTAAACACCGTCGAAGCGGCCGCCTGTGGGCTGGCTATCCAGGTGGGAGCCCGTGAGCACGGGTGCGGCCAGCGGGTCGCGCCCCGGCCAGCGCAAAAAGAGGTTGCCCACGGCATCGGTAGCCGGCATCAGGCCCAGCTCGCGGCCCCAGCCGATTAGAAGCTGCCAGGCCTGCGCCTCCTGCACCGACAAGGCCTGGCGGTTGACCCCCCCCGCCGCCGTGGCGCCATGGCGAGCCATCGCCTCATGGCGGAGCCACAGGCGGCGCGCATCCACGCGGGCCGCGGCCGTCACGCTCACGAGGTCTTCATGATCTGTGCCGGGACCGCGCGCGCGTCCCGTGGCAGCCAACGCCCGGCCTCGACCGTGGTGATGAACTCGCCCAGGAAGCTGTTGAAGCGCTCGGGCTCCTCCAGGTTCAGGGTGTGACCAACCTTGGGTAACACCAACAACCCGCAGGCCGGAATGGTGCGCTTGAGGAACAGGCCAGGCTGCAGGCAGTGATCGTCCTCATCTCCGACGATCACGAGCGTCGGCACGGCCAGCGCTGCCAGGCTCGCCTCGAGGTCGTACAGCGAAGGCCGGGTAGCCTGCACGCCGCGCATGGTATTGGCGCTCCCCACGGCATCATGCTCGCCGAGCTGCTGGGCAAACTCGGCCCAGCCGCGGGGGTCCTTGTTCTGGAACTGCACCCGGGAGGCCCCCAGGGCATAGGTCTTGGCGAACTGATGGCTGCCCTGCGCCTCGAACTGGCGCGCCACTTCGAGCGAGACGTCACGGAAGTAGGCCTCGTGCTGCTTCTCGGCCCCGTAACCCGCCCCCGCCACTGTCAGCGAGAGCGCACGTGCTGGCGCGATCAGACCAAGGTGCAGCACGGCAAAGCCGCCCATGGACAGGCCGACCACATGGGCGCGGTCTACCCCCGCACCGTCCATGACCGCCAGAATGTCAGTGGCCGCGGTGCGCTGCGAATAGGCCGCCACCTCCGTGGGCACGTCCGAGGGCGGGTAACCCCGCGCCGCGTAGGTGATGCAGCGATGGCGGCGCGCAAAGTGCCGCATCTGAGGCTCCCAGCTCCGGTGGTCACCCCCAAACTCATGCACGAACACGATGGGCGTGCCGCTGCCGGCCTCCTCGAAGTACAACTTCACGCCGTCGGCGGCGATGGCAAAGGGCATGGGGGTCTCCTGCTGCGGGACTAGAACAGCGCCGGGAGGTCCTTGAGCTGCCGCGCACGCTCGACGCGTGAAGGCAGGAGCTCGCAGAAACGGTCGGCCCAGGCCGGCGGTACGGTGGTGCTGATCTTGACGAAGCGGTGTCCGAATGTGGCCGTGTGGTAAGTACCCTGCCGGATCATGATGCCTTCCTCCCGATAGGCTTGGCACAGGGCTTCGGGGGTGACTCCGGCTCCCACGCACTCCATCACCAACAGGTTGGCTTGTGAAGGGTAGTTCACCACTTCCAAACCGGGCACCGAAGCCGCTGCCCGCACGATCTCGGCCTGGTTGCGGCGCTGGCACTGGTTGACTTGGGGAAACCAGGCTTCGCGATGCCTCAAGCCGGCGATCGCCCCGCGCTGCGACACGATGTTGCTGCCTAGGTTGTTGGGGGGGGCCATGGCCAGCCGCTCCAACACCTCGGGGTGCGCCACCAGTGCGCCCAGGCGCATGCCGGCCAGCCCCAACCACTTGGAGAAGCTGTAGATGGTGATCGTGCGCTCGGGGTAGCAATGGGCCGCCAGCGAATGAGCATCGGCAAAGTGGCGGTAGGTGCAATCGTGCACGAAATAGGCCCCATGGCGGCGCGCGATGTCGGTGAAGGCCGCAATCTCCTCGGCGGTGTGACAAGTACCCAGCGGATTGTTCGGGTCGACCAGGTAGATGATGCGCGTGCGTTCGTCCACCGCTGCGGCCAACTGGTCCACGGTGAGCTTGTAGCCGTTCTCTGGCTTGTAGATGGGGATTTCCACCACGCTGGCACCACTGGCCTTGGCGAAGGCCATGGGCCACTTCCAGCCCGGATCGGTGGTGACGAAAGTGCCCCCCGGGACACTCAGGTCGCGACAGGCGGTGTACAGGGCCTCCACGGCCCCGTCGGTCACCAGCACCGAGGCCTGCGCTGGATCAAGGCCCAGGTCCTGCAGGATCAGCTCGCGCAGCTCCTCCAGCCCGGCCGGGGGGGCATAGGCGTGGTACCCCTCGGCCCGGATGGAGGCGATCATGGCCTCGGTCACTGCGGGGTGGGGTGACAGGTGGTTGGTGTTCTGTCCCAGCCACATCAGCCCAGGGGTGTTCACCAAGCCGTCGAAGTGACGGTTGCGAAGGTCGAAGCCGCGCATGGTGTCAGGTCCGCGACTTGATGATGGAGCCCCGCGAGGCGATCCCGCCGTCGATGGTCACCACCGTGCCAGTGATGTAGGCCGCGCGCGGTGAAGCCAGGAACACCATCAGGTCGGCCACCTCGCCAGCCGTGGCCGGCCGCCCACCCGGGTAGAGGGCGCGCAGCTCCTGGTGGCGCTCGGCATCACCGTAGAGATCCAGCGCTCGCCGCCGGTTGATCTTGATCATGCGCTCGGTCTCGACAGGGCCCGGGTTGACCCCCAGCACGCGCACACCGAAGTCCAGACTCTGGCCACCAAGCGCCTTGGTGAAGGACATCAAGGCGGCGTTGCCGGTGCTGCCAGCGATGTAGTTGGCATCCCAGTTTTCGCCCGAGTTGCCGATGTCATTGATGATCACGCCGCTGCCTCGCGCCTTCATGCGCGCGTACATCTCGCGCGTCAGCCCGATATAGCCGAACAGCTTGAGGTCGTAACCCCGCCGCCAGTCCGCCTCGCTCAGCGCCTCTATGGGGCCAGAAGGCACCTCACCGGCGTTGTTGATGAGGATGTCGGCCTCCCCGGCACGCTGCGCCAGCGCCACCAGGTTCTCGGAGATGGACAGGTCCATGACATGGAGGTGCACCTGCACGCCGTAGGCCGCGGTCAGGTCAGCGCGCGCGGCTTCCAACGCGTCGGCCGAGCGTGCGGCCAGGTGCAGGTGACAGCCCTCCTGCGCAAAGGCTCGGGCCGTGGCCAGACCGATGCCCTTGGAGGCACCGGTCACGAGGACGGTCTTGCCAGCCAGTTGCAGATCCATGCGGGTTTCCTTGTTGACGAGTGAAACGGTGGGGGCCAGCGACAGGTCAGCCGCCTGGCACCCCGTAGAAGCGGTTGGCCAGCGCCTCGGCGGCGGCCACCACACCATAGAGCAACAGGCCGCCTGCACACAGCACCGCGATCGAGGCCATCGCCACCACCGTGTCGGCGCGCGCAGTTGCGAAGATGATCAGGTACCCCAGCCCCTGCTGCGCCGTGATGAACTCGCCGATGATCACCCCGATGATGGCCAGCGTCATGGCCACCTTCATGCCGCTGAAGATGTAAGGCAGCGCGCTCGGGAACTTCACGCTGCTGAAAACCTGCCACTCGGTGGCCGTCAGCGAGCGGCACAGCCGCACCATGTTGGGGTCGACGCTGGAGAAGCCGGCCAGGGTCGAGATCACGATGGGAAAGAAGCTGATGAAGACAGCGAAGGCCAGACGCGACTCGCTGCCAATACCGAGCCAGATGATGAACAGGGGCGCCAGCGCGATCTTGGGAATGAGCTGGAAGAACACCAAGTTCGGGTACAGGGCCTCACGTGCCAGGCGCGAATAGCTCAGCAGGATCGCCAGCCCTATGCCCAGTAAGCTGGACAGCACAAAGCCGCCGGCCGACTCCAGGATGGTGGGCCAGGCGTGGCGCAGCAAGATGTCGCGCTTGTCCAGCACGATGGCCAAAATGCGGGTGGGGGCAGGCAGGATGACCTCCGGCACGCCGCCCAAACGCACCCCAAGCTCCCACAGCAGCAGGACCGCGCCGGCCAGCAGCAGGGGCAGCACCACGCTGCGCGCGCCCACCAGCGCCGTGCTGGCAGCACGCCCTCCGATCAGTGCACCGGTCTCGGTGCCCACTCCCAGGCGAGAACCCGAAGGCGCGCTCATGCTGGCGCCCCTGAGTGCGCGGCCCCGGCCATTGGGGTGCGCGCGTGGCCCTTCTCGATGCTCAGCCGCAAGGTGCGGCAGTAGGCGCCAAACTCGGCCGTCTCCTCGATCTCGAAGCGGCGCGGCCGCGGGAAGTCGATCGTCAGGTCCAGCATGATCGACGACGGCCGCCCCCCCATGACAAGGACGCGATCGGACAGGTAGACCGCCTCGCGAATGCTGTGGGTGACGAAGATCACCGTCTTGCGGTAACGCTCCAGCATTTCGGAGAGGGCCACATTCATCTGGTCGCGTGTGATCGCGTCCAGCGCGCTGAACGGCTCGTCCATGAGCAGCACCTGGGGGTCGTGGGCCAAGGCCCGGCAAATGGCCACGCGCTGACGCATGCCGCCTGACAGCTCATGCGGCCTCTTGTGCTCGAAGCCATCGAGCCCCACCCGCTGCAGCAACTCCATGGCCCGTCCGCGGTACTGCTCCTTGGGCAGCTTGAGTATCTCGATGGGAAACAACACGTTCTCCAGCACCGACTTCCAGGGCAGGAGCGTGGCGTCCTGGAAGATGATGCCGGTGTCGCGGCGCGGCCCAGTCACGGTTTCACCAGCCAGGCGCAGCTCGCCCGACGTGGGCAACTCCAGACCGGCCAGCATCATCAGCAGCGTGCTCTTGCCGCAGCCACTGGGGCCAAGCAGCGAGATGAACTGGCCCTGGCTGGCTTCAAAGCTGGCCTCGTGGACTGCGTGCAGCGGCCCGCTGCGGGTGGTGTAGGTCTTGCCTGCAGCCCGGGCGGCGATGAAGGCGCCTTCCACGGTCAGGCGACGTACTTGCGGAAGGGCTCGACCCAGCGCCGGGCGGTGGCCACCTCGGCCTCGCTGAGCTTGATCTTGCCGCTGAACTGGTTGGTGAACAGCGTACCGATTTCGGGCACCTTGGCGCCCTGGCCAGCGGCGTACTTCACCACCAAATCAGCCTGTGCGCGCACCTTGCCCAGATCGGCCCAACCCAGGCCGTTCTGCAAGACCTCGGGCACCAGGTTGGACAGGTTGGTCAGGCCCAGCCCGATGCGGGCGTATTCCTTGCCAGACGAGGTCATGGCGACCTCGTCGTTGGCCTTCAGGAAGAGGGCCAGCGCCTCATCGGGTTCGGTCATGATGAAACGAATGGCCTCCATCGCACCGTTGACGAAAGCCTGGCACAGGTTGGCCTCGCCACTGACACGGGCCGGCTGGGTGGTGAGCGACTGCCCGTAGAACTCCAGCCCCGCGGCCTTGAAGAGAAGGAAGCGCACATCGCCTCCCGTGGAGGCCAGGGCCGGGATCGTGCTGGAACCAAATGCCGAGACTGCGTCCACCAGCTTCTCGGTCAGCGACCGGTCTCGCACCTTGGAGTCCAACTGCACGATCTGCACCTTGCTGAGGTCGAAGCCGGCCCTCTCGGCGTACAGCGGCAGGAATGGGTATTCGCCCGACCCCACGCTGGCACCCACCTTCTTGCCCTCCAAGTCCTTGGGCGTGGTGATTTTCGAGCTCGACAAGACGCCGACACCCATCAGAGCGTCGTAATTGAGCTGCCCGATGCACATGATGGGCAGGCCCCTGGCCGCCTGGGCCATGACGGTGGGCGTGGCACCCATGCCGAACATGAAGCTGCCGGCACCCACTGCCTGCGCCGCGCCGCCAGAGCCGGAGCCGCGCGCCACGGACACGTCCAGACCGTGCTTCCTCCAGAAGCCCTTGTCGCGCGCAATGTAGGCGAACAGGTTGGGACCTTCGGGGATCCAGGAGGTGGTGAAGGTCACCTTGGTCAGCCCTTGGCCGATGGCTGGCGCACCCAGGCCCGTGGCACCACAGGCCCCGGCCAGTTTCAAGACGTCGCGACGGGAGACGGAGGTCATGTAATGTTCCTTTCGAGCGAAACGAGAACCAGACGGGGGACGGCCAAGTCGACTTAAAATACAAACCAGTCATTGAAGTATACGCATTGAGCCCGCAGGCAGGCAATACAGAACATACCCGGAGTCCATCCCCATCCCCTTCACACAGAGGTCCAAGCCGCCATGCAAGATGCACGCCATGAATGACACCCCGGACGCACGACCCCAGGAACCACTGGCCGACTCCCCCAGCAGGACCAACCGACAAACTGCCGCAGAGCGGATCACCCCACCCAGCGGTTCACTGGCCCCTCAGGCCCCTCGCAGCGCCGAGATCGTGAGCACGCTAGCCCGCGAGCTGGCCGACGGCCTGATCGCACCGGGCAGGCGCCTGGAGGAAGAAGCCCTGTGCGAGCGCTTCGGCGCCTCGCGAACCCCCGTGCGCGAAGCCCTGCGCCAGTTGGCGGCGCAGGGCATGGTGGAGATCCGCCCGCGCCAGGGCGCCTTCGTGGTCCAACTGCCCGTGGACAAGCTGGCTGAGATGTTCGAGACCATGGGTTTTCTCGAGGCGGCTTGCGCCGCTCTGGCCGCGCGACGGCATACGCCCGAGGATCGCGACGCCCTGGCACTGGCGCACCAGGCCTGCATCAGCGCCGCCCTCACCCAGGATCCGGACCTTTTCTACGCGGCCAATAACCACTTCCATGAGTGCGTCTACCGAGCGAGCCACAACGGCTTCCTGGAGCAGCAGACGCTGGGTCTGCGCAACCAGGTCGAAGCCTACCGCCGAGCTTCGACCTTCCATGCGGGCTTCATGGCGCTTTCCATCCGGGAACATGAGGCCGTGATGGAGGCCATCCTCGCCGTCGACGAGCAGGCCGCTGCCGCGCGTATGAGCCAGCACCTGGACACCCTACGCCACGACGCCGTGTCCATGGCCAAGGTCGTGGCACGGTTGGCAGAGCGCTCCTGACGGTACGATCTGAAGTTCCCTGCGAGCAATTGTTGGTACCGGCGCTAGTTTGAGCCATCTGCCGGCCGATGTCTGAGCCGGCAATACTGCCTGAAACGCCAATCTGGTCAGCAACTAACGCCACTTCCAACCGGCATCAGCTGGTTGGCACCTTCACCCAGGAAGCCGCCCTTCACCCTCCGCATGAAGGACGAGAGCATCTGCGCGTCGACCGCCGCCCGCTATGACTGCTCCCTCTGCAGACGACCGTCGGTACTCGACCCAAAGGCGCCAGCCGCAGGCATCGGAAGCTGACCCTGGCGTCGTCAGACCCCGACCAACGACAGCCCGCGCGCCTCGGGACCCGGGGCTCAACACACTTCGGCCTCGACCGAAGCATCCCACGCATCATCTGCTGCACAGTTGCACTCCAATCCATCCGACCATGAGCGCACACGATGACCATCACCTGCTTCATCCGCTATCAGATTGACCCCTTCCAGCGCGACGCCTTCAAAGGCTACGCCGAAGCCTGGGGCCGCATCATTCCGCGCTGCGGTGGCGAACTTATCGGCTACTTCCTGCCGCACGAGGGCAGCAACGATGTGGCCTGGGGTCTGATCGGTTTCGACGACATGGCGGCCTACGAGCGCTACCGCGCAACGCTCAAGAGCGACGCCGAGGGGCGGGCCAACTTTGAGCGCGCTCAGTCCGAGCGCTTCATTCTTCGCGAGGAGCGTACTTGGCTCGAGGATGTGAGTACGACACGCAACGTCGCGCGGCAGGTGACGCCGTGATTGCGGTCATCTTTGAAGTGGATCCGCGCCCCGGTGCAGCGCCGCGCTACTTCGAACTCGCAGCTGCGCTCAAAGCCGATCTGGAGTCCATAGACGGCTTTATCTCGGTAGAGCGGTTCGAGAGCCTTGCACGACCGGGAAGATATTTGTCTCGTAAGCGTGGTCTCACCACCCTCTTGATGGTGTGATGGTGAGGGGTGAACATGTGTCCATATGGAAGTCAATGGACACATCCCGATCTGGCAGGGTCTGAGCGTGCTGCGCA
>JAJTDM010000165.1 GCA_021300575.1 Rubrivivax sp. | reverse complement strand
TTGCACGTTCATCTGCGTCAGCGCCTTTTGCATGTGCTGCACATGCCGCCCCTGACTCCTGAGCAGCATGCCGCGCTGGCGCCACAGCGAGCGCAGCACGCATACCTGCTCGGCCGGGCGGAATGCCCCGCTGAGCAGGCCGTAGGTCATGAGTTGCTGCAGCCACTGGCAGTCCAGCACGTCGGACTTGCGGCCCGAGACGTTCTTGAGTATGCGTCCAGCCAAGTCATCTTGACCCCGCCGAGCCCAGTCAGCTAGTCGCGATCAATCAACTGCTGCGGCCGCTTTCCAGCGATGTGGCAATAGATCGTCGATCCTGTTGGCAGGATGCGTGGGCAACCGTTCCAACACATCGCGCAGGTACGCGTACGGGTCAAGGCCGTTGATCCTGGCCGAGTGCACCAGGCTCATCACCGCCGCAGCGCGTTTGCCCGCTCGCAGGCTGCCGGCGAACAGCCAGTTCGATCTGCCCAGGGCAATCGGCCGGATCTGGTTCTCCACCCAGTTGTTCGAGATCGGCAGATCGCCGTCGCCGATGTAGCGCGTCAGCGCTTCCCAGCGCTTCAGGCTGTAGTCAATGGCTTTGGCCGTGGCCGAACCTTCCGGCACCTGCTGTCTTTGTCTGAGCAGCCACCCTCGCAAGGTAGCCGCCACGCGCCTGGACTTGCGTTGCCGTATTCGTCTTCGCTCTTGGGCCGTGCAGTTTGCGATCTCGTCTTCGATCCTGAACAACACCTGGAAGTACCGCAGCGCCTGCTGCCCAACTTTGCTGCCGTGGTTCACCCACAGCTCATGGAACTTGCGCCGTGCGTGGGCTACGCAGCCCACACCTGTCACCCCGCGCTCGAACGTGGCGTTGTAGCCCGAGAACCCATCGGTCACGAGCTTGCCTTTCCAGGGGTCTTCGCCGTTTTGGCCCAGGAACTCGCGCACGTTGTCGCCGCTGCGCGTTTCGCTGAAGTTGAACACCACCGCCTTGACGGGGTTGAAGCTGGTGGTGCAGTAGGTCCAGATGTATGCCTTGTGGGTCTTCTTGTTGCCGGGCTTGAGCATGGCAACAGGGGTCTCGTCGGCGTGCAGCACGTCGTGGCGCAGCAGCTCGGCCGACAGCGCATCCACCAGGGGCTGCAGCTGCGCGCCGCACTCGCCCACCCAAGCGGCCAGCGTGGAGCGGGCGATGGCCATGCCAGCGCGCTTGAAGATGAACTCCTGGCGGTACAGCGGCAGGTGGTCCAGGAACTTGGCCACCAGCACGTGGGCCAGCAGCCCTGCCGTGGGAATGCCCTTGTCGATGACCTGCGCAGGGACCGGTGCCTGCACCAATTTCTGGCAGTGCACGCAGGCCCACTTGCCGCGGATGTGGCGCTCCACCGTGAACACGCCAGGTTCGTAATCCAGCTTCTCGGACACATCCTGGCCGATGCGCTTCATGTCGCAGCCGCAGCCGCACTGCGTGTTCAGCGGCTCATGGCTGACTTCACGGCGCGGCAGGTGTGCTGGCAAGGGCTCGCGCTTGGGGATCTGCTTGCCTTGAGCACGCGGTTCAGCACGGGGAACAGCACGCTCTATCTCACCCTGCACCTGGGCGATGTCGGCGTGCAGGGTCTCTTCAATCAGGCTGGTCTGCTCGGCGTTCAGACCGGCGCAAAACTTCTCGCTGGTCGCGGCGAACTTCATCCGCTTGAGCACCGCCAGCTCGTGTGTGAGCTTGTCCACCAGCGCCTGCTTGAAGGCCACTTCCCTCTGCTGCCGCTCAAGGAGCTCGTCCTTGGCCGCCACCTCCGACATCAGCGTCAGCAGTGCCTGGCGCATCTGCTGCGGGTCAAGACGGTCGATGTGCTGGGCTGCGATCACGATGAGTGATCATGAAGCAGAGCACTCGCCAGTTCAATCAGGCGTTATGCCGATTGCAAATCGCATTCGGATTTCAGCACATTTCACAGCAGCTACAACACCCGAATGACGCCGGCATCGCCCAGGCGTTGCCATGGCAGTCCCAGCACCAACGCGTCCAATTGAGACGGTGTGAGCGACAGCGTGTGACCGTCTTGAGGCCACACGAACTTGCCGCTGTTCAACCGCCGTGCGGCCAACCACACACCGATGCCGTCATGCACCAGCGCCTTCATGCGATTGGCGCGGCGGTTGGCGAACAAGTAGGCGTGGTGCGGCCTGGCCTCACCGAAGACATTCACCACACGGGCCAGCGCTGACTCGGTGCCTGCGCGCATGTCCAGCGGTTGGCAGGCCAACCAAACTGCTTCGACCTTGATCATGGCCGCGGTCACTGCAGCAGCCCGCGCGTCCAGGCCGTGAAGTCCGTTGTGCAGGACACGGGCCACATAACGGTCAGGGACAGGGCGCCGCGGCGCAGCTCGACACGGATGTCAGCGAGCTGCGCTGACGTGGGTGCTGGCGGCGGTGCCATCACCGGCAGCAACGGAATGAACTCGCCTGTGTTGGCGGGCCTAAGCGGCTTGTTCTGTCGCGCCAATTGGCGCCAGCGGTGCACGACGTTGGCGTTGATGCCGTGGGACATCGCCACCTTGGCTACCGTGGCTCCAGGAATGTCGCACTCGGCCACGATCTGGGCCTTTGCGGGGGCGCTGTAGCGCCGTCGGGTCAGAGTTCTGTCGCTTGTCATCGTGTCCACCTATGAATAGATGGACACGATCCTTATCTACGCGAAGAGGGCGCGCAAGATGACTTCCCCAGACGCTTACGTTCTTGACGTGGCGCGCGTTCACCAGCAGTACCGTGAAGCCGCGCGACTCCAGCAACTCGAACAGCGGGATCCAGTACACGCCGGTGGATTCCATCGCCACCGTGTCGACCTTGCAGGCCGCCAGCCAATCGGCGATGGCGTTGAGATCGACCGTGAAGCTCGGGAACTCCCGCACGGGCTCGTCGTCGCGGTCAGGC
>JAJTDM010000014.1 GCA_021300575.1 Rubrivivax sp. | reverse complement strand
CAGTCCGCTGCCGGGGCTCTTTTGCGTGTGGCGGGCTGCGAGACCGGCCCGCCTCTGCGAACATCGCCCCTGCCGGATGAGAACCCGCCATGCCCTCCCACCTGCTGCTCATTGACGATGACACCCGCCTGACCACCCTGGTGGGGGACTACCTGCGTGGTCACGGCTTCGAGGTGGACAGTGCCGGCTCGCTCAAGGCCGGGCGTGACCTGCTGCGCCATGGCAGCTACGACGCGCTGCTGCTGGACCTGATGCTGCCCGATGGCGATGGGCTGGACCTGACCCGGGAACTGCGTGCCGAGTCGCGTACGCGCCGCCTGCCGCTGCTGATGCTGACGGCCCGCGGTGAGCCCATGGACCGCATCGTGGGCCTGGAGATCGGCGCCGACGACTACCTGCCCAAGCCCTTCGAGCCGCGCGAGCTGCTGGCTCGGCTCAAGGCCTTGCTGCGCCGCTCGGCGCCCGAGGCCTCGGCCGAGGACCAGCTCGAGTTCGGCCGCCTCGTCATCGACCTGGCCGCCCGCCAGGCCCGGCTGGCCGGCCAGCCGTGCGACCTCACGGCCCACCAGTTCGACCTGCTGGTGGTGCTGGCGCGCGCTGCCGGCCGCGTGCTCACGCGTGACCAGATCATGGATGCCCTCAAGGGCCACCCGCTGGACGCCTTCGACCGCAGCATCGATGTCCACATCTCGCGCATCCGCGCCGTGATCGAGGACGATCCGCGCCAGCCGCGGCGCGTGCTCACCGTGCGCGGCACGGGGTATGTGTTCGCCCGCAAGCAGGACCAGGCCGAGGGTTGATCAGGCTGGCTGACGCCCCGATCCCTCCGGCCCTCGCCTGCGCTGCTCACCCTGCCCCGTCGCGGCCATGAAGTCCCTGTACCTGCGCATCTGGCTCACCGTGCTGGCGGCGCTGAGCTTGTTCGCGCTGGCTTCGGGCTGGCTGGTGCAACGCCACATGACGCAGGAACGTGAGCGTTTCGAGGCCGTGGCCCACAGCCGCGCCGAGGCCTGGGCCGACTTGCTGGAACGCTCGCTGCCCCCGGCCCATGCACCCCCCGAGCAGCAGGTGGCGGCCTTGTCCGAGTGGTCGCAGCGCCTGCGCCTGCCGCTGGCCCTGGACGACGCGGCGGGTCAGCGCATCGGTGTGTCCGAGTCCTGGGCGCGGCGCGAGGCGGAAGGGGTGCCCATCGCGCGCCGGGGACTGCCCGTACGGCTGGATGACGGCCGCACCTTGTGGATGGCCCGCTTCGGCGGCATGCGGCGTCCAGGCGCAGGGATGGGTGAGCGGCCCGGCATGGGCCGGGAAGGCCCTCCGCCCAGCCCCTGGTGGGAGGCGCGGACTGCCCGGTCTGCCCAGTCTGCCGGGGCTGCCTGGCCTGGGTGCCTTGTCCGAAGGCGCGGTCGTGCTGGCGCTGGTGGTGCTGTTGTTCCTGGCCGTGGCCGCGGGGGCCTGGCCTGTGGTGCGCCGCCTGACGCGCCGCCTGGAGGCCCTGAAGCAGGGCATGGAGGCCTTTGGCGCCGGCGCGCTGCACCTGCGGGTGGCCGAGGACGGCCGCGACGAGGTGGCCGCGGTGGCCGCCAGCTTCAACCGGGCGGCGGCCCGCGTGGAGACGCTGGTGCGTTCCCACCAGAGCCTGCTGGGCAATGCCAGCCACGAGCTGCGCTCGCCGCTGGCGCGCCTGAAGATGGCGGTGTCGATGCTGGAGGACGCTGCCCCGGCCCAGCGCGAACGGCTGCGCCAGGAGATCCACGCGAACATCGGCGAACTCGACGCGCTGGTGGAAGAGGTGTTGCTGGCCAGCCGGCTGGATGCTGCGCAGGACGCGTTGCAGAAAGAGCCGGTGGACCTGCTCGCGCTGGCGGCCGAGGAAGCCGCCCGCGTGCAGGCCACGGTCGAAGCCCAGGGTCTGGACAAGGCCGGTGCCCCAGAGGGCGCAGGACCCAGCCTCGTCGTCAGAGGTGACGAGCGGCTGCTGCGCCGCGCCGTGCGCAACCTGCTGGAGAACGCCCGCCGCTACGCCGGCGACGACGTGCAGGTCGTGGTGCGGCCTGCCGTTCTGGCGGGGCCTGCAGGGGGCCATCCGGGCCATCCGGGCCATGTCGAACTTCGCGTGTGCGACCGCGGGCCCGGTGTACCCGAGGCCTGGCGCGAGCGCATCTTCGAGCCCTTCCTGCGCCTGCCCGGGCATGCGGAGCACGAGGGCGGCGTGGGCCTGGGCCTGTCACTCGTGCGGCTGATTGCCACGCGCCACGGCGGACAGGTGCGCTGCGAGCCGCGCGAAGGCGGCGGCAGTTGCTTCAACCTGACCCTGCCGGTGTGACACCCGGTACGACGCCGGCCTCGCGCGACATGCGCCGCAGCACCCAGGCCATGTAGGCGCACAGCGCCACCGCCGCCACCACCAGGCCGGCAGTGGCGCTCATCCAGAACCCCCGAGCGCCCTGCAGGGACGCGGGAACCGCGCCCGTCAGGTTGAAGGCCAGCACGAAGCCACCGCCCAGCCCGATGCCCCACAGCGCCAGGGCGTACACCACCAGCGGCACGGTGGCGATGCGCCAGGCGCGTAGCACGAAGGCGGCCACCGTTTGCGCCGCGTCGACGAAGTGGAACAGCGCCACCCAGGCGATGAGCGGCAGCGCCGCGGCTGCCACGGCAGCGTCGTTGGTGTACAGGCTGACGATGGTGCTGTCCAACAGCGACACGCTGCCGCCCAGCAGCGCGGCCACCGCGCAGCCCAGCGCCAGCCCGTGCCAGGCCAGGCGGCGGGCCCCCAGCGCATCGCGTGCGCCCACGCGCTGCGACACCAGCGTGGTGCAGGCGCTGGCGATGGCCAGCGGCACCATGAACATCAGCGTCACCAGGTTCATGGCGATCTGGTGGCCGGCCACGGGCGTGGTGCCCAGCCGGGCGATGAAGATCGCCATGAAGCTGAAGCCGCTGACCTCGATCAGGATGGCGGCGCCCATGGGCAGACCCAGCCGGAGGTGGGCGCCCAGCGACTTGCGCTCGGGCGCGTCCAGCCCCCGGCCATGCAGTTCGAAGGGGGCGTAGAAAGGGTCGCGTCGCAGCACCAGCCAGGCGATCAGCGCCTGCGTCCACATCGCCAGGCCGGTGGCGATGGCACAACCGAGCACCCCCAACGGCGGGATGCCCAGCGCCGGCACGCCCCACACCAGGGCCACCGACAGCGGCACCTTCAGCGCCAGGCCCGTCACCTGGATCAGCATCACCGCCTTGGGGCGCGACACCGCGGTGTTGAAGCCGCGGTACACCGTGAACATGAGCGACGCTGGCAGCGAGAAGGCCAGCACCAGCAGGTAGCCGCGCACCTTCTCGGCCACTTCGGGTGTGGCTTTTGACAGCGCCAGGAAGGGATAGGGGAAGGCCAGCAGGAGACTGCCCGCCACCGACAGCCCCAACGCCACCCACACGGCCTGGTGCGCCTGCCGGCCCGCTTGGGCGTGCTGGCCCGCGCCGAAGAGTTGGCCCACGATGGGGCTGATGGCCATCACCACGCCCATGAAGCCGATGAACACGGTGAGGTAGGCCGAGGCACCGATGGCCAGCGCCGCCAGATCCACCGCGGCGTATCGGGCCACCAGCAGCGTGTCGATGGTGCTGAAGGCCAGCACCGACAGCTGGCCGATCAGCACCGGCCAGGCGAGGTGAGCGATGCGCCGTGCGCTGTCGGCCAGTGAGCCCTGGTTCAAGCCCTGATTCGGGTTCTCGCCCGGGCTCTTGTCCTGGGGGTCTCTCAACCCGGCGTTCAAGCCTTCTCCGACGCAGCCTGGGGCTCCAGCGTCTGTGGCGCCGGGTGGTCGATGCCGGTGGCCTTCTGGGCGCGCTCGGCATAGCGGTTGAAGCGCCAGGCGCGGTTCTCCTGGACGATGCGCCGCCACACGGTGCGCTTGTCCCCCGGGCTGAACGCGGTCCAGTGCTGCACCTCGTCGAAGGTGCGGCCACAGCCCTTGCATTCCGCGTCGCCCTGGCTGGTGGAGCAGATGGCGATACAGGGGGCGTCGGGCGTGGTCTCGTACCACTGCAGCCAGGCCCGGTGGGCCTTGGCTGGCATGGTGGCCTCGTCGCACTCGGTCTCGCGGTAGTACACCAGCAGCGCATACACCTCGGCCAGGGCGCGCACTTCGGCGCAGGCCGTCACACCGTCAGGCGAAGGCGAGCGTTCGCGCCAGTGGTTGATGGCGCTTTCGATGTCGGTGATGTGGATGCTGGCCATGGCAGTGGGGGGCGGGAGCATACCTTCACAGCGACCTGGCGTGCGTTGCTTGCGTTGCGTGCGCGGCGGCCGGCTGTCGGGTAAGACTCAAGAATGCTGTATGAAAAAACAGTATTCTAGGGCGCCCTGCTACCCATCGCCTCCATGCCCGCCGCCTACGCCGAGCTGCACTGCCGCAGCAACTTCAGCTTCCTCACTGGCGCTTCGCACCCGCAGGAACTGGTGCAGCGCGCCCATGCGCTGGGCTATGCCGCGCTGGCCCTCACCGACGAATGCTCGCTGGCCGGGGTGGTGCGGGCTCATGCCGAGGCCCGGCGTGTCGGCCTGCACCTGATCGTGGGGGCGGAGATGCGCCTGTCGGCACAGGAAAGCAGCAAAACCTCGCCGGCTCAGGAGGCTGCGCGAGCCAGCGAACGCGCTCCCCTGCAGGCCGACCCCCCTCAGGCTCCGCCGCGCCTGGTGCTGCTGGCGCAGTCGCGCCGCGGCTACGGCAACCTGTCGCACTGGATCACGCTGGCGCGCCGGCGGGCGGGCAAGGGCGCCTATCTGGCGCATGCGGCCGACATCGAGGGCAAGGCCCCCAGCGCGCCCATGCTGGCCGGCCTGCCGGGCTGCGCCGCGCTGCTGGTGCCGCATCCGCTGCAGCCCTTCGAGACCGTGTTCGCCCACGCCATGTGGCTCAAGACCTGGTTCGGCCCGGAGCGCGCGTTCCTCGCGCTGGAGCGCTTGCTGGGCCCGCATGACGACCTGCTGCAGGACACGGTGGCGCGGGTGGCGCAGGCCACCGGCCTGGCGGTGGCGGCCGCGGGCGACGTGCTCATGCACGCCCGCTCGCGCAAGCCGCTGCAGGACGTGCTCACCGCCACGCGCTTGCGCCGGCCTGTGGCCGCCTGCGGCTACGGCCTTGAGCCGAATGCGGAAGCCCATCTGCGCTCGCGCGCCCGCCTCACCACCTTGTACCCCCCCGACGCCCTGGCCGCCACCGTGGCGCTGGCCGGGCAGTGCGCCTTCTCGCTGGACGAGCTGCGTTACGAGTACCCGCAGGAGATCGTGCCTGCCGGCCACACCCCCACGAGCTGGCTGCGCGTGCTGACCGAGGAAGGCGCCCTGCGGCGCTTTCCCGGCGGCGTGCCGTCTTCGGTGCGCGCCACGCTCGAACATGAGCTGGCCTTGATCGCGCAGCTGAAGTACGAGCCCTATTTCCTGACGGTGGCCGACATCGCCACCTGGGCGCGGGCGCAGGGCATCCTGTGCCAGGGCCGGGGCAGCGCGGCGAACTCGGCCGTGTGCTACTGCCTGCACGTCACCGAGGTGGACCCGGCGCGCATGAGCGTGCTGTTCGAGCGCTTCATCAGCGCCGAGCGCAACGAGCCGCCGGACATCGACATCGACTTCGAGCACCAGCGCCGCGAGGAGGTCATCCAGTACCTCTACCGCAAGTACGGCCGCCACCGCGCCGCGCTCACGGGCGTGGTCATCAGCTACCGGCCGCGCTCGGCCCTGCGCGACGTGGGCCGCGCGCTGGGCCTGGACCTGGACCGCATCGACGCGGTGGCCAAGTCCATGTCCTGGATCGTGGACCGCGGCACGCCCGCGGGCCGCCGCCTGGACCCCGAGCGCCTGCGCGAGAACGGCTTCGACCCCGACACCCCGCTGTGTCGGCTGTGGCTGGAACTCACCGAGGCGCTGATCGGCTTTCCGCGGCACTTGAGCCAGCACCCGGGTGGCTTCGTCATCGCGCGCGACGACCTGTCGCAACTGGTGCCGGTGGAGAACGCGGCGATGGAGGGCCGCAGCGTCATCCAGTGGGACAAGGACGACCTCGACGCCCTGGGGCTGATCAAGGTGGACATCCTGGCCCTGGGCATGCTGAGTGCGCTGCGCCGGGCGCTGACCCTGGTGGCGTTCAAGCAGGGCATGGTGGCGCCGCCGCCACTGCCGCCACTGCTGCCACTACCGCCGCCGCCCGGGGCCCAGCCTGCAGCTTGTGCGCTGCCGGCCTTCCGCCTGCAGGACATCCCGCCCGAGGACGCTGCCACCTACGCCATGCTCTCGCGCGGCGACAGCGTGGGCGTGTTCCAGGTGGAGAGCCGGGCGCAGATGAGCATGCTGCCGCGCCTGAAGCCGCAGACCTTCTACGACCTCGTCATCGAGGTGGCCATCGTGCGGCCCGGGCCCATCCAGGGCGGCATGGTCCACCCCTACCTGCGGCGGCGCAACGGCGAGGAACCCGTCACCTACCCCAGCGACGAGGTGCGCCAGGCGCTGCAGCGCACCCTGGGCGTGCCCATCTTCCAGGAGCAGGTGATGCAGCTGGCCATCCTGGCGGCCGACTTCACCCCCGGCGAGGCCGATCAGCTGCGCCGCGCCATGGCCGCCTGGAAGCGCAAGGGCGGGCTGGGCCCCTTCCACGAGCGCCTGGTGGGCCGCATGGTGGCCAAGGGCTACTCGCAGGACTATGCCGAGGCCATCTTCCGGCAGATCGAAGGCTTTGGCGAGTACGGCTTTCCGGAGAGCCACGCCGCCAGCTTCGCGCTGCTGGTCTACGCCAGCGCCTGGATCAAGTGCCACCACCCGGATGCCTTCCTGGCCGCGCTGCTCAACAGCCAGCCCATGGGCTTTTATGCCCCAGCGCAACTGGTGCGCGATGCGCAGGCCCACGGCGTGCACGTGCGGCCGGTGGATGTGCACTGGAGCGGGTGGGAGACCGCGCTGGAGCGGGGCTTGGAACAAGGCTTGGGACAGGCCCTGGAGCAAGGGCAGCAGGGTCGGGCCGAAGGGGTGCAGGCTGAGCCCGGCCTGCTACCCGTGCGCCTGGGCCTGAGCCGGCTGCTGGGGCTGCCCGAAGCCGCGGCCCGGCGGATCGAGCAGGCGCGCGGCGGGCGGCCCGGCGAGCCGGGGTTCCACGCTTTCGAAAGCCCCGAAGACCTGGCGCGGCGCGCCGGCCTGGACGCGCGGGAGCTGCAGTTGCTGGCCCAGGGTGATGCGCTGGCCGGTCTGTCCGGCCACCGCCACCAGGCCGCCTGGGCGGTGGCCGGCGTGGACACCCGCGCCACCACCCTGTTGCGCAACACCCGCACGCACGAAGCCCAGGCCACGCTGGACACACCCGAGTTGCGCCTGGACACCCTGGCCGACTACCGTGCCACCGGCCTATCGCTCAAGGCCCACCCGGTGGGGCTGCTGCGGCCCACGCTCAGCGGCTTCAAGGTGCAGCCTGCGGCCGTGCTGCGCGACTATCCCCACGGCCGGCTGGCACGCGCCAGCGGCCTGGTCACGCACCGCCAGCGGCCCGAGACCGCCAAGGGCGTGGTCTTCGTCACGCTGGAAGACGAGACCGGCCACGTCAACGTCATCGTCTGGCCGGCAGTGGCCCAGGCCCAGCGCAAGCCCCTGCTGGCCAGCCGCCTGCTCACGGTCTATGGCGTGTGGCAATGCGAGGGCGAAGTGCGCCACCTGGTGGCCCGGCGCCTGGAGGACCACACCGCGCTGCTGGCTGGCCTGGCCACGCGCAGCCGGGACTTCCGCTGACAACTCGTCACCAGGGGCGGTGTGCCGCGCGACACAATCTGCACCTTGCTTACCGCGTGCTGCTGATCCGTACCATCCCCGTCATTCCCCCTGTCGCCATGCTCTTCCTCCTGTCCCCCGCCAAGACCTTGGACTACGACACCCCGGTGCGCCCGGCCGTGGCCAAGAAAGCCACCGACCCGCTGTTCATCGACCAGGCGGCCGAGTTGATCGGCCTGCTGCGGCACAGGACGCCTGCGCAGGTGGCTTCGCTCATGGAACTGTCCGATGCGCTGGCCACCTTGAACGTGGGCCGCTACGCTGCCTGGCAACCCGAGGCCACGCCTGACAACAGCAAGCCGGCGGTGCTGGCCTTCAACGGCGACGTGTACGAGGGCCTGGACGCCCACACGCTGTCCACCGCCGATCTGGCCTGGGCGCAGGAACATCTGGTCATCCTCTCCGGCCTGTACGGCGCGCTGCGCCCGCTGGACCGTCTGCAGCCCTACCGCCTGGAGATGGGCACGGCGCTGACGAGCCCCCGTGGCAAGGACCTGTATGCCTTCTGGGGCGACGCCGTTGCCGAGTATCTGAGCGAGCGCCTGTCCCAGGACAGGAGCCCTGTGGTCGTCAACCTGGCCTCGCAGGAGTACGCCCGCGTGGCCTTGCGCCCGACTTTGAAGGCCCGTGTGGTGGACTGCCAGTTCGAGGACTGGAAGGGCGGCCAGTACAAGATCATCAGCTTCTTCGCCAAGCGGGCGCGGGGGCTGATGGCGCGCTGGGCCATTGAACACAAGGCGCGCACGCCCAAGGCCTTGCAGGCCTTCAACCTGGAAGGCTATGTGTTGGACGCCGGCATCAGCACCGACAACCGCCTGGTCTTCCGGCGCCGGTTGGCCGACTGATCCACGCATCGAGCGCTTCTGCCGCAGGAGTCGACATGTCCACCACCACCCAGACCACCAGCACCACCACCCCCGTCCAGCAGGTCACCCCTGAGTTGCGGCGCTGGATCATTGCCCAGGCTGAGGCCGGCTGCCTGCCCGAGGACGTGGTCAAGGCCATGGTGGCCAGCGGCTGGCACGAGGACGTGGCGCTGGATGCGATGGAGCACACCCTTCGTGGCCACCTGGCCAGCCTGCGCGAGGCCGTGCCCGGCGGCGGCTCCAGCGTGCCGGCGCCGCAGATCGATGACGGAGCCAACGTCATCGTCGTGGACGGGCACCCGGTCAAGGTGGTGATGTCGCTGCGCCTGCCCCGCGTGGTGATCTTTGCCGACCTGCTCACGGCGCAGGAGTGCGACGGCCTGATGGCACAGGCCACCCCGCGGCTCGTGCGTTCAGAGACTGTGGACACCGCCACGGGCGGCAGCGAGGTGCATGCCGCGCGCACCAGCGACGGCATGTTTTTCGAGCGCGGCGAGACGCCGCTGATCGACCGTATAGAGCGGCGCATCGCCACCTTGCTCAACTGGCCTCTGGACCGCGGCGAAGGCCTGCAGATCCTGCGCTATCGGCCCGGGGCCCAGTACAAGCCCCACAACGACTATTTCGACCCCGAACAGCCCGGCACGCCCAAGATCGTGGAGCGCGGCGGCCAGCGCGTGGGCACGCTGGTGATGTACCTGAACACGCCGCAGCAAGGTGGTGCCACCGTCTTCCCTGATGCCGGTTTGGAGGTGGCCCCGGTGCGCGGCAGCGCCGTCTTCTTCAGCTACGACCGGCCCCATGCCATCACCAAGACACTGCATGGGGGAGCCCCCGTGCTGGCGGGGGAGAAATGGGTGGCCACCAAGTGGCTGCGCCAAGGTGTGTTTGTGTAAGTTCGGTCAAGACGGGTTCTGGGACACTGCAGGGTGTCAACGATGTCTTGTCCGGAGCGTTGAATGTACAGGCGGCTCCGCATCGGGGCGGTCAAATCCAGAGGGTCCACCATGAAGTCCATCATCGCTTTGTTCGCCGCGGTCGCCTTCTCCGCCGGCGCGTTCGCTCAGGCAGCAGCGCCCGCAGCGCCTGCGCCCGCACCTGCTCCTGCAGCGGTGCCCGCAGCCAAGGCCGAGAAGAAGGCAGAGGCGAAGGCTGAGAAGAAGACAGAAAAGAAGGCTGAAAAGAAGGCCGCCAAGAAGTCCAGCAAGAAGGTCGCCAAGAAGCCGGCCAAGAAGGCGGCTGACAAGCCCGCGGCCTGAGCCTTCCTGGGGTCTATGCCCCTGGCAGCAAAACCTCGAGCGCCCGACGCCGGTTCATCGAACCGGCGTCCTCGCTTCAGGCCTCCACGGTAGCGCCATGCGAGGCTACATGCACGGCCCAGCCCAGTTCCTCTTGGATCCGCAGGCGCAGCGCGTCGCTGGCTGCGGGGTCACCGTGCACCACGAAGGTCTGGCGAGGCGGCTTTCGAAAGCTGCGCAACCAGGCCAGGAGTTCTTCGCTGTCGGCGTGCCCTGAGAACCCCGCCAGGTGCGACACCGTGGCGCGCACGGGCACGTACTCCCCGTGGATCTTCACCTCGGGCGCGCCATCCACCAGCCGGGCCCCGCGGCTGCCGGCCACCTGAAAACCCGCGAACACGATGTGATGCCTGGGCTCTGGCGCCATGGCCTTGAGGTGGTGCAGCACACGACCGCCCGTGGCCATGCCGCTGGCCGAGACGATCACGGCGGGGTAGCGCAGTTGGGACAGGCGCATCGACGCCTGGGCGGTGGCGCTCACGCGCACGCCCTGCAGCAGGTTGCGCGCCTCGCTGGAGCTGATGCGCATGAGGCTGTGGTGGCGCCGGTACAGCTCGGTGGCCTGCGTGGCCATGGGGCTGTCCAGGAACACCGGCAACTCGCGCGGAATCTCTCCGGCCGCCTTCAGGCGATGCAGCACCAGCAGCAGCGCCTGCGCCCGGCCCACCGCAAAGCTGGGGATCAGCACCGAGCCGCCGCGCGCGACGGTCTCCCGGATCACGGCAGCCAGCCGGGCCGCCGAGTCCTCCACAGGGTGCTGGCGGTTGCCGTAGGTGGATTCCACCAGCAGCACGTCCGCGCGGGTGATCTTCTGCGGCGGGGGCATCAGCAGGTCGTGCTGGCGCCCCACATCGCCGGAGAACACCAGCCGCTCCTTGCGGTGGGTGAGGCTGACCGCGCAGGCGCCCAGCAGGTGGCCGATGGGGCTTAAGCCCAGTTCCACCTCGCCCAGCCGCAAGCCCTGGCCGGGCTCCAGTGTCTCGATGCGTGCGATGGCTTTCAGCGCGTCAGAGCGGGTGTACAGGGGGAGGGCCTTCTCGTGCCGGGAGTAGCCGTAGCGGTTGGCGCGGCGGGCGTCCTCTTCCTGCAGGTGGGCGCTGTCCAGCAGCAGCACCTCGGCCAGGTCCCGCGTGGCCGGCGAGGCGATCACGCGGCCGTGGAAGCCCGACTTCACCAGCACCGGCAGCCAGCCACAGTGGTCCAGGTGCGCGTGGCTGAGCACCACCGCGTCAGCCCCCCTCATCGCCTCGGTGGGTGGCTGCCAGTTGCGTTCACGGAAGACCTTGAAACCCTGGTAGAGCCCGCAGTCCAGCAGGACGCGCTGGCCACCCAGTTCCGCCAGGTGGCGCGAACCCGTCACCGTGTCCGCCGCGCCCAGAAAACTCAGTTGCATCGCCTGGGCTCCTTGGGGTGAGGCTCAGCCTTCGCCGGGCCTGCCGGCCTGACGGGTGGCTTGATGGGTGGTCTGATGCGTCTGATGGGCCTGCACCAGCCGCTCCAGCATGGCCATGAACGCCCGCCGCTGCGCCTGGGGCAGCGGTTCAAGAATGCGGTTCTGGGCGGCGAGCATGCCGGGTGTCACGGCCTGGAGCATATCCCTGCCTGCGGCCGTCAGATTGATCAACCGCACCCGCCGGTCTTCGGCGGAGGCACTGCGCTGGAGGAGGCCCCGGCTCTCCAGCCGGTCCAGCACGCCGCCCGTGGTGGAGGTGTCGAAGCCGATGGTCGCGGCCAGCGTGCGCTGGTCCATGCCAGGTTGGCGGTGCGCGGCGGCCAGCGCGGCGAACTGCACCGGCGTCAGGTCCTGGCCCTGGGTCTCGTCCATGAACAGCGCCACGGCGAACTGCTGCAGCCGGCGGATCAGGTGTCCGGGCTGGGCCTCGATGTCAGGGATGTCGGCGTGCGGTGCGGCGGGCATGAGAATGTCCCTGATCGTGGGATTCCAGAATATCATCAGTCTTATCGTCAGCATACTTATTACAAACGCCTGTTGTATCCGCTCGCCATGCACCAGCCTCAAGCCGAGCCCCGGCCCTCCCTGTACTACCGCTACCAGGTCCATGAAACGGCGCCGGCCGTGGCCGACGAGCAGGTGCAAGTCCTGGTGGTGGGGGCTGGCCCCATCGGCCTGGTGACGGCCCTGGGCCTGGCGCAGCAGGGCGTGCGGGTGGTGGTGCTTGAAAGCGAACTACAGGTCAGCGAGGGCAGCCGCGCCATCGTCTTCACCCGCCGCTCCATGGAGATCCTGCAGCAGGCCGGGGTGGCAGATCGCATCACGGCCAAGGGCCTGCCCTGGCGCTTCGGCAACTCGTTCTACCGCGGCCAGCGTGTCTTTCGGATGGAGGCGCCGCACCGCGAGGACGATCGCTTCTTCCCCATGACCAACCTGCAGCAGCAATACGTGGAGGAGTACCTGCTGCAGGCCCTGGCGGCGTTTCCGCATGCGCAGGTGCGCTGGGGCCACAAGGTGTCGCGCCTGCTTCGCAACATTGACGGTGATGGCGACTGCGACGGCGCAGACGATGCGGGTCAGGGGCCGGGCGTCACGCTGGAGATCGACACCCCTGGCGGCACCTACGTGCAGCAGGCCCCTTGGGTGGTGGCTGCCGACGGCGCCCGGTCACCCTTGCGCACGGCCTGTGGCCTGAAACTGGAGGGCGCGGCCTACGAGGGCCGCTTCGTCATCGCCGACATCCGCATCGACCTGCCGCTGCCCACCGAGCGTCTGGCCTTCTTCGACCCGCCCTGGAACCCGGGCAACACCGTGCTGATGCACCGCGAGCCTGATTCGATCTGGCGCGTGGACTACCAGCTGCCCCCGGGCGAGACGCCCGAACAGGCCTTGGAGCCCGCCTCGCTGAAAGCGCGCATCGATGCGCAACTGGCCCTGATCGGCCATGCCGGCGTGCCCTGGGAACTGGACTGGTCTTCGGTCTACTCCGCGCGTGCGCTCACCCTGCCGCGCTACGTGCACGGACGCATCGCGTTCGCAGGCGACGCGGCGCACCTGCTGCCCATCTTCGGTGTGCGTGGAGCCAACACCGGCTTCCAGGACGCGCAGAACCTGGCCTGGAAGCTCGCGGCGACCGTGCACGGCCGTGCCGGCCCGGGGCTGATGTCGAGTTACAGCCACGAGCGCGTGGCCGCCGCCCGCGAGATCGTCCAGGAGGCCGGCAAGAGCACCCGCTTCATGACGCCGCCCACCCGGGGTTTCCGTAGGTTGCGCGACGCGGTGTTGTCGTTGTCGCTCACACACGAGTTCGTGCGACCGCTGTACCACTGGCGCACCTCGCGCCCGCACGACTACCTGGACTCGCCCCTGAACGCCGCGCAGGACGACAGTGCTGCTTTCGACGCCGGGCCCGTCAACGGGGCGCCGCTGCCCAATTTCCGCTGGGGAGAAGGCTTCCTGCTGGACAGGTGGTGCGGCACAGGAGCCGGACGCTTCACGCTGCTCGTGGACGACGAGGCCACGCTGGCGTCCTGCGCCGGCGGGCAGGCGCTGGGCGATGTGCAGACGCTGGTGGTGCCGCTGGCGCTGGGCGGCGCGCTGGGCCTGCGCGGCCCCGGCTCGGCCCTGCTGGTGCGGCCTGACCAGCACGTGTGCGCGCGCTGGCATGCCGTCACGCCGGCGCGTGTGCAGGCGGCGCTGCGCCGGGGCCTGGGCCACGCAGCCTGAACGCCTTGCCTCCCAATCCCCATCCCATCGAGTGCTTCCCATGCCCGGCCTGACCTTGCCTGACCTCGAAAGCGTGTACGACCTGCTGGCCGAGGCCATCGACCGCGCGCCGGAAGGCCGGTCGGAACTGATGCTCACCAAGCTGGCGCTCTTGCTGGCCCAGGAACTGGGCGACCGGGCCCGCGTGGAGGCCCTGGTGGCCAGCGCGCTGGAGGACTTGTGAAGCCCCCAAGGGCCGGGCGATGCCCGGCCCAGCCCCCCGAGGGAGAGCAAGAAAACTTGGGAGCGGCCCTGCGTTTTCTTGTGAAGCCGTTCACCGTAGTTCCCACGATGGTGCCGGTGTCCCGCCGGGCTTAGAGTCCGGGGATGTTCCGCATGCCCTGTCCGCGTCCCCCCCGCGCCGCACGCCGATGAGCACCTTCGCTGCCCGTTGCGCTGCCTGGGAGCCGTCCGCTTCTGGCGATGGGGACCGTGAGGCCGCCGTCCAGGATCTGCTGAGGGCCGTGCGTGCTGGCGGGCTGCAGCGCCTGCGCATCGGCTGGTGCGACACCCACGGCGTGATGCGCGGCAAGACCTTGATGCCGCACGTGCTGCGCGACGCGCTGGACAACGGCGTGGGTCTGGTGGGCACCATGCTGCTGAAGGACACCTCGGACCGCACCGCCTGGCCGGTGTTTGACGCCACGGTGAAAGACCAGTTGCCGGGCTTCGAGTTCGCGGGCAACCTGATGTTGCTGCCCGACCCGGCCAGCTTCCACACGCTGCCCTGGGCGCCCCACACGGGCGCGCTGCGAGCCCAGGCCTGGTACGGCGCCGGCCGCCCGGTGCCTTTCGACACCCGGCGTGTCCTGCAACGCGCCTTGCGCACGCTGGGTGAGGCCGGTTACGGGCTGCGTTGCGGCCTGGAGGTGGAGTTCCACGTCTACCGCATCACCGACCCCCGGCTGGACCCGATGGGCGCTGCCTGGCCGCATGAGCCGCCCGCCGTGCAGATGCTGCACCCGGGCTACCACCTGCTCAGCGAAGAGTGGGGTGACCAGGCCGAAGAGGCGCTGCACATCGTGCAGGCCACGGCCCAGGGCCTGGGCCTGCCCTTGCGCTCGCTGGAGATCGAGCTCGGGCCCAGCCAGTTCGAAGCCGTGTTCGATGCGATGGATGCGCTGGCGGCGGCCGACGCCATGGTGCTGTTCCGCAACGGGGTGCGACAGGCCCTGCGCCGCGCCGGCTACCACGCCAGCTTCGTGTGCCGACCCCCGTTTCCGAACATCATGTCCAGCGGCTGGCACCTGCACCACAGCGTGGTGGAACAGGGTACCGGCCGCAACGCCTTCGTCCGGGACGAGCCTGCGCCGGGCAGCACAGCACTGGACGCCGAGCACACCTTGTCGACCACAGGCGCGCGCTGGCTGGCGGGCTTGCTGGCCCACGCCCCGGCGCTGGCGGCCCTGTGCGCGCCCACGGTCAACGCCTACGGCCGCTTCCGACCGAACGCGTTGGCGCCGCAGTCGGTGCTGTGGGGGCGCGACAACCGCGGCGCGCTGTTGCGTGTGGTGGGCGGCGCCGGGGATGGCGCCACCCGCATCGAGAACCGGCTGGGGGAGCCGTCGGCCAACCCCTACCTGACCATGGCCGCCCATGTCCACGCCGGGCTGGACGGCCTTCGCAAAGGGCTCATCCCCCCGCCGGCCACCGAGGCGCCTTATGGCGGCCAGGGCCAGGCCTTGCCCAAGACCTTGGCCGAGGCGCTGGCTGCATTGAATGCCAGCCCAGCGCTGCGGGCCGGGCTGGGCGATGACGTGGTGGACTGGTTCATCCGCCTGAAGTCCAGCGAGGTGGCGCGCCACGAGGCGGCCGCCGACAAGGCCGAGTGGGACCGGCGGGAGTATTTCGGCCGCCTGTGAGCCCCGGCCGCCCCTGACCTGCACCTTCCCTGGGAGACCTCCACTTGAAGATTCTCGAAAACCTGGCCAAGACCTGCGCGGTCCTGGCGGGCGTGCTGCTCACCGGCATCACGCTCATGACCTGCGTCAGCCTGATCGGCCGCAACACCACCGGCTGGACCATCGTGGGCGACTTCGAGCTCTCGGGCTCGGCGGCCGGTGCGGCGATTGCGCTGTTCATGCCCTGGTGCCAGGTGCGGCGCGCCAACATCATCGTGGACTTCTTCACCGCCAAGGCCTCGGAGTCGACCAACCGTCGGCTGGACCGTCTGGGCGCCTTGGTGCTGGCCGCGTGCATGGGTTTGCTGGCCTGGCGCTCTGGTATTGGCGGCATCAACGCCTGGAAGAGCGGCACGGGCTCGATGATGCTGGGCTTTCCCGAGTGGACCGTCTACGCGCTGATGGTGCCGGCGCTGGCGCTCACCGCCGTGATCGGCCTGGTGCAGGCCCTGCGTGGTTTTGGTGAGGAGCGCGCGGCATGAGCCCCATTGCCCTGACCGTGACCATCTTCGCCATCATGCTGGTGCTGATGGCGCTGCGCACGCCGATTTCCATTGCCATGTTCACGGCCGGCGTCGTCGGCTATGTGACCCAGGCCGGCTGGCTGCCGCTGGCCAACTTCCTCAACACCCAGGCCTTTGCCCGCTTCGCCAGTTACGACCTGAGCGTGATCCCGCTGTTCATCCTGATGGGCAACTTCGCCACCCAGGGCGGCATCAGCAAGGCGCTGTTCGAGTTTGCGGCCGCCGTGATGGGGCGCTTTCGCGGCGGCCTGGCCATGGCCGGGGTGCTGGCCTGCGCGGCGTTCGGCGCCATCTGTGGCTCTTCGGTGGCCACGGCGGCCACCATCACCTCAGTGGCGCTGCCTGAGATGCGCCGGCACGGCTACTCCGGCCGCCTGGCCACCGGCACCCTGGCCGCAGGCGGCACGCTGGGCATCCTCATCCCGCCCAGCGTGCCCCTGGTGATCTACGCCATCCTGGCCGAGCAGAACATCGCCAAGCTGTTTGCTGCCGCGATGATCCCCGGCATCATCGCCATGCTGGGCTACATGGTGGCCATTGCGATCTACGTGCGCGTCGTGCCCGGGCATGCGCCCGAGCACGCCGAGGCTCCCAGGCTGACGCTGTCGGCGCTGTGGGGCATCGGGCCCATTGCCATCGTCTTCCTCATCGTGTTCGGCGGCATCTACACCGGCAAGTTCACGCCCACCGAAGGTGCAGCCGTGGGCGCTGCGGCCACCTTCATTGCCGCCTTGCTCAAGCGCGAGATCACCTGGGCCAAGTTCAAGCACTGCTTCTACGCCACGGCCGAGGCCTCGGCCATGATCTTCATGATCTTCCTGGGCGCTGACCTGATGAACGCCGCCCTGGCCTTGACCCAGGTGCCCGGGCAACTGGCCGCCGTGGTGCAGGGCTGGGGCCTGGCACCGCTGGCGGTGGTGGGTGCGATCCTGCTGTTCTACGTGGTGCTGGGCGCGGTGATGGACGAGTTGTCCATGCTCTTGCTGACCATCCCCATCTTCTTCCCCATGGTGATGGGCCTGGACTTCGGCATGCCCAAGGAGAGCGTGGCCATCTGGTTCGGGATCATGGTGCTGATGACGGTGGGCTTCGGCATGCTCGCTCCGCCCGTGGGTCTGAACGTCTACGTGGTCAATTCCCTGGCCAAGGACGTGCCGATTGCCGAGAGCTACCGCGGCGTCATGCCCTTCCTGATCAGCGATACCCTGCGGACCCTGCTGCTGCTGTTCTTCCCGCCCATTTCCCTTTTCCTGGTGAAGTACATCAGTTGAGCGCCCGTGCCTTGATCAGGGAAACCCGTGTTGTTCCCCGGCCGTGCAGTCCTTACAGTGCGCGGTTCCTCCGGCTTGTTCTTCACAAGGAGACTTTTTCATGAAGCGTCGTCAATTCGTCCAGGGCACCGCCGCGGCTGCCGTGCTGGGCGCCCCCCACCTGTCCGGCCTGGCCCAGCAGACCGTGACCCTGAAGTTCCACACCTTCATGGCGCCGATGTCCAACGTCTGGCTGACCATGCACAAGCCCTGGATGGAGAAGGTGGAGAAGGACTCGGGCGGCCGTATCAAGTTCGAGGGCTACCCGGCCATGCAACTGGGCGGCACGCCCGTGCAGCTGTACGACCAGGCCCGTGACGGCGTGGTGGACATCGTCTGGACACTGCCGGGCAACACGGCCGGGCGCTTCCCTCGGGTGGAGGCCTTCGAGCTGCCCTTCATGATGAACAACGCAGAAGCCACCTCCAAGGCCTACTGGGAGTATGTGCAGACCCAGGCGCCGGACGAGTTCAAGGAGACGCACGTCATCGCCCTGCACGTCCACGGCCCGGGCATGTTCCATTCGGCCACCAAGCAGATCAGGAGCGTGGCCGATCTTCGCGGCATGAAGGTGCGCGGCCCCACGCGGCAGATCACCAAGATGCTGGGCTCGGTGGGCGCCACGCCCGTGGGCATGCCCTTGCCGGCCATCACCGATGCCCTGTCCAAGGGCACCATCGACGCCTGCGCCATCCCCTGGGAGGTGGTGCCGTCGATCAAGGTGCACGAGCTCACCAAGTTCCACAGTGAGTTCGACAACACGGGCGCAGCGCTGTACACCACCACCTTCGTGATGGCGATGAACACCGCGAAGTACAACTCGCTGGCCCCCGACCTCAAGCGCGTGATCGACGCAAACTCCGGCATGGCCGCCTCGGCCTGGCTCGGCAAGACCCAGCAGAGCAATGACCCTGCCGGCCGCAAGACGGCGGTGGACCGTGGCAACACCATCTACCAGTTCACCGCCGCCCAGCGCGACGAGTTCATCAAGCTGTCCGGCAACGTGGACGACGAGTGGGTGGCCGACATGGACAAGCGCGGCTTCAAGGGCGCACAACTGCTGTCCACCGCCAAGGCGCTGATCGCCAAGCACGGCAAGGGCTGAAGCGCACCCTTGCCCCGCCTGCTCTACCTCTTCGGCCTCGTCAACCTGGTCATCGGCACGGCGGCGTTCATGAACGCCGGGCTGCTGGTGCCCATGGCGCAGTCCTTCGGGGTGAGCGTCGGGGCGGTGGGGCAGGCCACCACGGTGTATTCGCTGGCCACGGCGCTGCTCGCGCCGGCCTTTCTGGTAGCTACCGCGGACCTGGCGCCACGGCTGGCGCTGGCCGTCGCGTTGACGCTGTTCGCGGCGGGCAATGCTGCCACGGCAATGGCCCAGGACCTGGGGTCGCTGCTGGCGGCCCGGGTGCTGATGGGATGCGGCTCCGCGGCCACGGCCATGATGGCCGGGCTGGCGGTGGCCATCGCACCGCCGGAGCGCAGGGCCCAGGCCCTGTCCATCGTGTTCGCGGGCATGAGCCTGAGCTACGTGACGGGTATCCCGCTGGCCACCTGGATGGGGCTGGGCTGGGGCTGGCGCTTGCCGGTCTGGGGGGCTGTGGCGCTGACGCTGCTGGCGGCCCTGGCCTTGTGGAAGGCCTTGCCGGCCGTGCGCTCTGGCGTGACGGGGCCTTCGCTGCGGGGCGCCGTCCTGCTGCTGCGCCAGCGTGCCGTGCTGTCGGTGTTCGTGCTCACCCTGGTCTACTTCATCGCCATCTTCTCGGTCTTCTCCTACATGGGGCCGGTGCTGAAGTCGCTCAGGCCCATGGAGCCCGGCGTCCTGTCGGGGGTGATCTCGCTGTTTGGCGTGGCGGGCGTGGTCGGCACGCTGGGCGGCGGCCGTGCGGCCGACCGCTTGGGCGCGCGACGCTGCCTGACGCTGAGCCTGTCGGGTCTGAGCATCTGCATGTTGGTCCTGCCCTTGACCGCAGGGCACCTGTGGGCCATCGTGGCGGTGTTCATGGTGTGGGGTGTTTTCGGCTTCAGCATGATGGCGCCGCAGCAGGTTCGCCTGGCCCAGCTGGCCGGGCCCGACACGCCGCTGGCGCTGTCGCTCAACAACTCCATGCTCTACCTGGGCATTGCCCTGGGCGCGGCCGTGGGCGGCGCCGCACTCGCGCACCTCGAACCCCGCCACCTGCCCTGGGTGGGCGCGCCGTTCGCACTGCTGGCGCTGGCGTGGCTGCAGTGGAGCACCCGGCAGAGATAGGGGCCCTGTTTTCGCTGGAAGTCGTGACGGACCTCGCGCTTGCTGTGCCGACAACCGTCACGCTCCCGATCGCCTACACTAACGTCCGCCAGGTCTTCCAGTCGACCCGGCGACGCCGCATCCGGCGCTCTCAAAACCCTCGCGCCTTCGGACTGGTGGGCCCTCGGTGCCCCGGCACCGGATCCAGGCCCCAGCAGGCAGCGAACCACGGCCCTCATGGGGCCCATCCTGAATGAACTTCACCGACCTCGGCCTGGCCGAGCCGCTCCTGCGCGCCGTGCGCGATCAGGGCTACGACATCCCCACACCCATCCAGGCGCAAGCCATCCCCGCCGTGCTCAAGGGCGGCGACCTCATGGCCGGCGCCCAGACCGGCACCGGCAAGACCGCCGGCTTCACGCTGCCCATGCTGCACCGGCTGGCGGCGCAGGGCGCGAAGCGCGACGCGCGCGGGCGCATCGCCATCCGCGCCCTAATCCTCACGCCCACACGTGAACTGGCCGCGCAGGTGGAAGAGAGCGTGCGCACCTACGGCAAGTACCTGCCCATCACCAGCATGGTGATGTTCGGGGGCGTGGGCATGCAGCCGCAGATCGACCGCCTGCGCAAGGGCGTGGACATCCTGGTGGCCACGCCGGGCCGCCTGCTGGACCACCACCAGCAGGGCACGCTGGACCTCAAGCATGTGGAGATCTTCGTCCTCGACGAAGCCGACCGCATGCTGGACATGGGCTTCATCCACGACATCAAGAAGGTGCTGGCCATGCTGCCGGCGAAGAAGCAGAGCCTGCTGTTCTCGGCCACCTTCAGCGACGAGATCAAGGCCCTGGCCGACCGGCTGCTGAACGAGCCGGCCTTGATCGAGGTGGCGCGGCGCAATGCCACGGCCGAGAACATCGCGCAGAAGGTGCACCCCGTAGGCCGTGAACGCAAGAAGGAGCTGCTCAGCCACCTGATCAAGCAGGGCGACTGGCACCAGGTGCTGGTGTTCACGCGCATGAAGCATGGCGCCAACCGCCTGACCGACTACCTGAACGACGTGGGCATCAGCGCCATGGCGATCCACGGCAACAAGAGCCAGGGGGCGCGCACCAAGGCGCTGGCCGACTTCAAGAGCGGCGATCTGCAAGTGCTGGTGGCCACCGACATCGCGGCGCGCGGCATCGACATCGACCAGTTGCCGCACGTGGTGAATTTCGAGCTGCCCAACATTCCTGAAGACTACGTGCACCGCATCGGCCGTACGGGCCGCGCCGGCGCCACGGGCGAGGCGGTGTCGCTGGTGTGCCTGGACGAGGAGATCTTCCTGCGCGACATCGAGAAGCTGATCAAGCGCGCCATCCCGCGCGAGACCATTTCGGGCTTCGAGCCCCCCGCCAGCGAAAGGGCTGAGCCCATCGTGCTGGGCCGCATGACCATCGGGATCGGTGGCACGCGGCGCGGCGGTGGTGGTGGGGGCGGCGGCGGTGGTGGCGGTGGTCGGGGAGGGCGCCCGCAAGGCGCAGGTGGCCGCCCTTCGGGCGCTGCGGGTTCAGGCGGACGATCGCCTTCGTCACCCGGGCAGCGCCCAGCCTCTGCAGGCGGGCGCGGTCCCGGTGGTTCGTCCTCCGGTGGCGGCGCCGGCCGCGGCGGCTACCGGCCGCCCTCGGGCAAGCGCTGAAAGTCACTGACCAACGCTGCAAGACCGTCATTCACCGCAAAGAGGCCGCGTGCGCCTTCTTTGCAAAAGCGACAATTTGTCCGTTCTTTGTTCACTGAACCCAAGTCACCATGGCCCAGTACGCTTTGACTACGTCGAAACGATTGCGCGCCTGCGGCGCCCTTTGTTCGTTTCTCTCACAAAGGACCATTTGACAATGGCCCAGTACGCTTTGACTACGTCGAAACGATTTTGCGCCTGCGGCGCCCTTTGTTCGTTTCTCTCACAAAGGACCATTTGAAAAATGGCGCAATACGTTTTCACCATGAACCGCGTCGGCAAGATCGTGCCGCCGAAGCGGCAGATCCTGAAGGACATCTCCCTGTCCTTCTTCCCTGGCGCGAAGATTGGTGTGCTGGGCCTGAACGGCTCGGGCAAGTCCACGCTGCTGAAGATCATGGCTGGCCTGGACAAGGACATCGAGGGCGAGGCGGTACCGATGGCCGGCCTGAAGATCGGCTATCTGCCGCAAGAGCCGCAGATGGATGCGGCGCTGACGGTGCGCGAGGCGGTGGAGCAGGGCATTGGCGGCGTGCTGGCGGCCAAGAAGCGCCTGGACGAGGTGTACGCCGAGTATGCCGAGCCCGATGCCGACTTCGACAAGCTGGCGGCCGAGCAGGCCGAGCTCGAAGCCATCATTGCCGCGGCGGGCAGCGAGAACACCGACCTGCAGCTGGAGATGGCCGCCGATGCGTTGCGCCTGCCGCCCTGGGAGGCCACCATCGGCCACCTGTCAGGTGGCGAGAAGCGCCGCGTGGCGCTGTGCCGCCTGCTGCTGAGCAAGCCCGACATGCTGCTGCTGGACGAACCCACCAACCACCTGGACGCCGAGAGCGTGGAGTGGCTGGAGCACTTCCTGCAACGCTTCCCGGGCACGGTGGTGGCCATCACCCACGACCGCTACTTCCTCGACAACGCGGCAGAGTGGATCCTGGAACTCGACCGCGGCGCCGGCATTCCCTGGAAGGGCAACTATTCCGACTGGCTGGACCAGAAAGAAAAGCGCCTGGAAGGTGAACAGAAGAAGGAAGACGCCCGCATGCGGGCCATGAAGGAGGAGCTTAAGTGGGTGCGCTCCAACGCCAAGGGCCGCCAGACCAAGAGCAAGGCCCGCCTGGCCCGCTTCGAGGAGTTGTCCGACGTCGACTACCAGCGCCGCAACGAGACCAACGAGATCTTCATTCCCGTGGCCGAGCGCCTGGGCAACGAGGTGATCGAGTTCAAGGGCGTGAGCAAGAGCTTCGGCGGGCGCATGCTGCTGGACAACGTGAACTTCAAGGTGCCGGCCGGTGCCATCGTGGGCATCATCGGCCCGAACGGCGCCGGCAAGTCCACGCTGTTTCGCATGATCCAGGGCGTGGAGCAGCCCGACAGCGGCGAGGTGCTGATCGGCAAGACGGCCAAGCTGGCGTTTGTGGACCAGAGCCGCGAGAACCTGGCCAACGACAAGACGGTCTGGGAAGACATCTCCGGCGGCCTGGACAACATCGTGGTGGGTCAGTTCGTGATGCCCAGCCGCGCCTACATCGGCCGCTTCAACTTCAAGGGCAACGACCAGCAAAAGCTGGTGGGCAACCTCTCCGGCGGCGAGCGCGGCCGCCTGCACCTGGCCAAGACCCTGGCCCAGGGCGGCAACGTGCTGATGCTGGACGAGCCCTCCAACGACCTGGACGTGGAAACCCTGCGCGCGCTGGAAGAGGCCTTGCTGGAGTTTGCCGGCAGCGCCATGGTCATCAGCCATGACCGCTGGTTCCTGGACCGCATCTGCACCCACATCCTGGCCGCCGAGGGCGACAGCCAGTGGTTCTTCTTCGACGGCAACTACCAGGAGTACGAGGCCGACAAGAAGAAGCGCCTGGGCGAGGAGGGCGCGCGGCCTAAGCGCGTGCGCTTCAAGTCGATCTGAGCAGAGGCTTCACACCACGGCCCTGAGGGAATACCGTGCTGCTGCGACGCTGAGCTTGTTCTGGTTCACACTGCGGGGCTGAAACCCTCTGCAGGTGCGAACCGATGATCCCGAGACTTCCCTTTGCGCCGGCCGCCTTGATGGCGGCCGTGTTCATCCTGGCGGGTTGCGCCACGGCGCCCCGCACCGGTGACGCCGCAGCCGCTGCTGCTCAGGCGGACCCGCAGAAGGTGGCCGCCCCAGCTTCGGCGCCCGGCGCTGTCCCGCCCGCGGCGGCCGCCTCGGCGCCAGCGGGTGCTTCGGCGGGTGCCGCCACGGGCGCGCGACCGCCTGCAGGGGCAGCACCTGCCAGCCCACCAGGCGGCCCACCAGGCAGCCCCCAGCCTTTTGCCACCGTCATCAAGGACGCAAAGAAGACCGACGGTCTGTTCACGGTATGGCAGAAAGACGACAAGGTCTGGCTGGAACTCAGGCCCGAAGATTTCGACAAGCCCTTCTTCCTCTCGCCCAAGATTGCCCGTGGCATTGGGGAGATGCGGCTCTTCGGCGGCTCGATGGCCAGCAGTTGGGGGCGCTATGGCCGCCCGCAGATCGTGCAGTTCCGCAAGGTGCATAACCAGGTGCGCATGCTGGCGGTGAACACCGAGTTCATCGCCCAGGCGGGCACGCCTGAAGCGCGCGCGGTGTCGGCCGCCTTCTCCCCCAGCCTGCTGTCCAGTACGCCAGTGGCGAGCCAGCCGCACCCGGAACGCAAGACGGTGCTGGTGGAGGCCAACGCGCTGTTCGTCAACGACATGCTGGGCCTGGGCATGGCCCTGAGCCGGGGCTTTCGCCAGGGCTACAGCTTCGATGCCCGCCACTCGGGCATCGACCGCGTGCGTGCCCAGGCGGACCTCGTGGTGTTCGAGGTCACCAGCCACTACGCAACGCCGAGTCTGAGCTTCCCCACGCCGGGCGCAGCACCGCCCGGGGCCCCTGCCCCCACCACGCCGGCCGGGCTGCCGGATGCCCGCAGCATGTTCTTCGGCCTGCACTACTCGCTGGGCAGGTTGCCCGAGGTGCCCATGACACCGCGCCGGGCGGACGCGCGCGTGGGCCACTTCACCACCAACGTGCAGGACTTCACCAGCGATCTGGCGCGCACGCCCAAGCAGCGTTTTGCCAACCGCTGGCGCCTGGAGAAGAAGGACCCCGCGGCCGCTTTGTCCGAACCGGTCAAGCCCATCACCTACTGGCTGGACAAGACCATCCCGCAGGCCTACCGCGGCGCCATCACCGAAGGCATCCTGGAGTGGAACAAGGCCTTCGAGAGGATCGGTTTCAAGAACGCCATCGCCGTCAAGCAGCAGGCTGACGATGCCGACTTCGACACGCTGGACCTGGGGGTCGCTTCCGTGCGCTGGATGACGAATGCGCAGCCGAGCTTCGGCGCCATCGGGCCCAGCCACATGGACCCGCGCACGGGCGAGATCCTGGACGCCGACATCGGCTTCGAGAGCCTGTCGTCGCGCAGCCTGCGGGCCACCCGCGCCCAGGTGCTGGGCAAGGGCTTCACGGCCGACTGGGGCAGCCTGTTGCAGGCGGCCGATGCCTTGCGTGAGGGGCTGCTGCCCAGCGCGGCATCGGCCGGCCATGTGCATGGTGAAGCCTGTCTGCACGGCGACCATGCTGCCGAGCAGATGAGCTACGCCCTGGACGTGCTGGAGGCCCGTGGCGAACTCGATCCTTCCAGCCCCGACGTGCAGCAGTTCGTGCTGGACTATCTCAAGGATGTGACGATGCACGAGGTGGGCCACACCCTGGGCCTGCGTCACAACTTCCGTTCCTCGCGCATCTACACCGAGCAGCAACTCTCGGACGAGACCTTCACGCGCGCCAACAGTCTGGCCGGCTCGGTCATGGAGTACGCCCCCATCAACCTGCCCCGTCCGGGACAGAAGGGCGGCACCGCCTGGCAGCTGGCCCTGGGGCCGTATGACTTCTGGGCCATCGAATACGCCTACAAGCCCATCGACCCGAAGAACGAGGCAGCCGAGCTGCAACGCATCGCCTCGCGCAACGCGGAGCGGGAACTGGCCTACGGCACCGACGAGGACAACTCGCTGGGCATCGACCCGGAGTCGCTGACCTTTGACCTGGGCGACGACCCGGTGGCGTTCGCGAAGAAGCGCTTTGACATCGGTCGCGACCTGATCTCGCGCCAGGAAAGCCGGGTGCTCAAGCCCGAGGTCGACTACTCGGTGTTGCGTCGCTCGGTGACCTATGCGGTGCGTGACATGGGCCGCGCCGCAGGCATCCTGGCCCGCCAGATCGGCGGCGTGCGCACGCTGCGCGACCACCCCGGCACCGGGCGCGACCCGCTGCAGCCCGTGTCGGCCGCTGTGCAGCGCGAGGCGCTGGAGGCCTTGTCTCAAGGCGTCATGTCGGCCGACAGCCTGAAGCTCAGCCCGGCCCTGCAGCGCAAGCTCGCGCCCAGCTTTGAGGACCGCACCGACGCCCTGTTTGGCGACATGCAGCCGGTGGAGACCGACTTTTCCATCGACGCCTTCGTCGCGCAGTTGCGCAAGGCCCTGCTGGCCCAGCTCACCAGTGACGGCGTGGCCAGCCGGCTGCTGGACAGCGTGGGCAAGCTGCCGCCGGGCGAAGCCTTCCCGGTGTCCGAGCTGTACGCCCGCCTGCGGGCTGACATCTGGAGCGAGCTGGCCGCAGCCGCCGACATTGCGCCAGCGCGCCGTGAATTGCAGCGCGAGCATCTGAACCGCATCGCCAGCCAGATCCTGCGGCCGACGGCTGCCAGGGCGGACACGCGCAGCCTTATGCGCGCGGAAGCCTTGGCCTTGCAGAAGAGCTTGAAGGCGGCCGCCGTGCGCCCGCAGTGGAGTGCCGAAGCGCGCGCCCACCTGCAGGACAGCCTGGACCTGCTGAGCGAGGCCCTGGCCGCGAAGATGCAGCGCGCCGGTCTCTGAGCCGCAGGGGCTCAGGCCAGCGCTTCGGTCCGGGTCAACAGCCAGGCCAGCGCTTCGCCGCTGACCAGGGGCGACAGCTCCGCACGCACGCGGGCGTGGTAGGCGTTCAGCCAGGCCACCTCATCGTCGCGCAGCAGGCTGCGCTCGATGCAGCGCGTGTCGATCGGGCACAGCGTGAGCGTCTCGAACTCCAGCATCTCGGCGAAGGTGGCGCCCTCGGCCGTCTGCGCGGCGACGTTCATCACCAGGTTCTCGATGCGCACGCCCCACTGACCGGGCCGGTAGACGCCGGGCTCGATGGAGGTGATCATGCCCGGCTCCATGGCCATGGAGGCGTCCGGGATGGCCTTGCTGATGCTCTGCGGACCTTCGTGCACGTTGAGGAAGTAGCCCACGCCGTGGCCGGTGCCGTGGCCGAACTCGAGGCCCTCCTGCCACATGGGCGCACGCGCCAGCGCGTCCAGCATGGGGCTGAGCGTGCCGCGTGGAAAGCGCGTCCGGCTCAGGTTCATCGTGCCCTTGAGCACCAGGGTGTAATCGCGCTTCATGGCCGCGGTGGGCTCGCCGATGGGCCAGACGCGGGTGATGTCGGTGGTGCCGCCCAGGTACTGGCCGCCGGAGTCGATGAGCAGCAGGCCGTCGCCATCGAGGGCCGCGAAGGACTCGGGCGTGGCGCGGTAGTGCGGCATGGCGCCGTTGGCGTTGAAGCCGGCGATGACGGGAAAGCTCAGGCCCACGAAGCCGGGCCGGCGGGCGCGGGCGGCGCTCAGGTGCTCGTCGACGGTCAGTTCGGTCAGGCGCAGCGCGCCCGGTACGTTGGCACGCTGGCGGGCCAACGCCGCCTCGAACCAGGCGTAGAACTCGCACTGGGCCGCACCGTCCTGACGCATGGCCTCGCGGATGTGCACGGCCTCGTCGGCCGTCTTGCGGCTCTTCAGCAGCGTGCTCGGGTTGATGGCCTCGACCACGCGCACCATGGCCGGCATATGCTGGCGCAGGCCGAAGGTCACGCGTTTGGGGTCGATCAGCAGCACCTGGTCTGCGGGCAGGGCCGCGAGGGCCGCACCGGCTTGCGCGTACGGTGCCAGGTGCACGCCGTCGGCCGCCAGGCGGGCGGCCAGGCTGGCGTCCACCTTGCCCTCGGCGACGAACAGCGTGGCCTGCTGCGCATCGATCAGCAGATGCGCGAGGAACACCGGGTTGTAGGAGACGTCTGCGCCGCGCAGGTTGGTGATCCAGGCGATGTCGTCCACGGTGGAGACGAAGTGCTGGCTGGCATCGTGTCGCACCATGGCCTCGCGCACTTGCGCCAGCTTGGCCGCACGCGGCAGGGGGGCGTAGGGGGGCAGGTGCTCGTAGACCGGCTGCGGTGGCAGGCCCGGGCGCTCGGGCCAGATGGCATCCACGGGGTCGAGGTCGGTACGCAGCAGCACGCCGGCGCGGTCCAGCGTGGCCTTCAGGGCCTGCGCGGCGGCCAGGCCCAGCACCTGACCGTCCACCGCCACGCTGCGGCCCGCCGGCACATGCGCGGCCAGCCAGTCCAGGTGCATCGCCGAGCTGCCGGTGGGGATCTTCACCAGTTCGATGCCGCTGCCGGCCAGCTCGGCCTCGGCCTGCACCCAGTAGCGGCTGTCGGCGAACACGGCCGCTTCGTCCACCGTCACCACCAGCGTGCCCATCGAGCCGGTGAAGCCCGAGAGCCACTGGCGTGCCTGCCAGCGCACGGGCAGGTACTCGCTCAGGTGCGGGTCAGCGCTGGGCACGAGCAGCGCGTGCACGCCCAGGCGCTGCAGTTCGTCGCGCAATTGGTCGATGCGCAGTCGGTGGGGAGAGGTGCGGGTGTCCATGGGTGCGATGCTACCCGCAGGCGCGCAGCGGTGCGCGGCCTGTTTGCAGTGTTGCCGCGGACATCACGCAGGCTCAGAACCCGGCGGCCTCAGAGGGACCAGGAAAACTGCACGTGCCATCCGCCCTCGGTGCGCGCCGCCGCGACGGCAGGTGTTCCCCCGCGGGGGCTGGACCAGGTCCGCGCCATCCACTCCGATACGGCCAGGGACCCCGCCACGTCCAGCCAGTCGTGTCGGCGGGCCTGCACCCGTGTCCAGCCCACCGCAGCCGCGCCCGCATAGAGCGGCCAGGCGACTTCAATGCCGTACCGCTGGTTGACGTGGGCCGCCACGGCGAAAGCCCGGGCGGCGTGACCGGAAGGAAAGGACAGGTCGTTGCTGCCGTCGGGTCGCGTCCGGTTGGTGCCCTGTTTGAGCGATTCAGCGATGACCACGCTGCTGGTCCAGGTGAAAGCCAGCTGGCGTACTCCTTCCCGGTCCCCCAGCCACCACTGGGCGGCTGCGGCGCCCAGTGGCATGGCAAAACTCATCACGGTGCCGGCATCCGTGGCCCGGGGGTCGTCCGCTGCCTGGGTGCGGCCGACAGCGATGGCAAGCACGATGGCCGTCAGGGCGGGCAGAACTGCTCTCCATGCGTCTGGGCCTCGGCCGGCGCCCAGGCGGCACAGGCGATCAGGGGCGATGTAGGACGGGACGAACGGGGGCCAGGCGCGCATGACGTCGAGGATGCTAGGTCGCTGGCCATGCCCCCGCTGCGTCTGAGGTCGGCGACCACAGGTCCGTGCGCAGCTTCCAGATCTCGGGGAAGAGCACCACGTCCAGCATCTTGCGAAGGTAGCCCACCCCGCTGGTGCCGCCCGTGCCGCGCTTGAAGCCGATGATGCGCTCCACGGTGGTGAGGTGGCGAAAGCGCCACAGGCGGAAGGCGTCCTCCAGGTCGGTCAGCTCCTCGCCCAGTTGGTACAGGTCCCAGTGTTGTTCGGGCTGGCGGTAGACCTGTAGCCAGGCGGCTTCGACTTCATCGCTTGATACATAGGGCTCGCGCCAGTCGCGTGCGGTGTGGGATGCAGGCACCGGCAGCCCGCGGCGCGCCAGCAGGCGCAGGCTCTCGTCGTAGAGCGAGGGCGCCTCGTAGGCGGCCTGCACATGGCCCAGCAGGTCCGGCCTGTGGACGTGGGGCTTGAGCATGGTCGCCTTCTTGTTGCCCAGGGCGAATTCGATGCAGCGGTACTGCCAGCTCTGGAAGCCGCTGGAGCTGGCCAGGTAGCTGCGGATCGCGCTGTATTCGGGCGGTGTCATGGTGGCCAGCACGTCCCAGGCGTGCACCAACTGCTCCATGATGCGGCTCACCCGGGCCAGCATCTTGAAGGCGGTGGGAAGGCGGTCCTGCGAGACGGCATGGATGGCGGCGTGCAGCTCGTGCAGCATCAGCTTCATCCACAGCTCGCTGGTCTGGTGCTGCACGATGAACAGCATCTCGTTGTGGTCGGGCGAGCGCGGGTGCTGGGCGTTGAGCACCTTGTCCAGGTGCAGGTAGTCGCCATAGCTCATCTCGGTGGAGAAGTCGGTCTGTGCTCCCTCGAGCTGGTCATCGTCCTCTTGCGTGCGGGGAGGCTTCACACCCTCAGGCTCATCGTCACCGTATCCGAAGGGGCAGCTCATCTCAGTGCCTTTGCAAGGTGCCGGTGCACGCCAGCGGGCAAGCCGGCGCGCGGGTCAGCGGGGGTGTGGAGGGGCCTGTCTTGGGCACTCAAGTCACCTGTTGTCGTTGCTGGAATCGGGCTTCGCGCCAGGCGCCACCGTCCAGCACCTGGCGCAGATGCTCCACGGCGTCCCACACCTCGGCATGGCCGATGTACAGCGGCGTGAAGCCGAAGCGCAGCACGTCGGGCGCGCGGAAGTCGCCGATCACGCCGCGCTCGATCAGCGCCTGCACGATGGCGTAGGCCCCTTCGTCACGCGCCAGGCAGACCTGCGAGCCGCGCTGCGCATCGTCGGTGGGCGAGACCAGCCGCAAGCCGTGGCCGGCGCAACGCGCCTGCACCAGTTCGGCGAACAGCCGGGTCAGGGCCAGTGACTTCGTTCGCAGCGCCGCCATGCCGCCCAGCGGCTCGGCGGCGAGCACCGTGTCCACGCCGCACTCCAGTGCCGCCAGCGAGAGCACGGGCGGCGTGCCGCACAGGTAGCGGGTGATGCCAGGTGCCGGGCGGTAGTCCGGCGTGAACTCGAAGGGTGCGGCATGGCCTATCCAGCCGGCCAGCGGCTGCCAGGCGCTGCTCACATGCCGGCGGTGCGCCCACACGAAGGCGGGCGCTCCGGGTCCGCCGTTGAGGTACTTGTAGCCGCAGCCCACGGCGAAGTCGGCCCCGGCGGTGTTCAAGTCCACCGGCAGGGCGCCAGCGGAGTGCGCGAGGTCCCAGACGGTGAGCGCACCTGCCGCGTGGGCCTGCGCCGTGAGCGCGGCCATGTCGTGCATGTGCCCGGTGCGGTAGTTGACGTGGGTGAGCGTCAGCACTGCCACGTCCTGGCCGCGGGCGCCGGACAGCCTGGCCGGGATCTCCTCGGCCTCCAGCAACTCCAGGCGGGCGCCGTGTTGCTGCGCCAGCGACTGCGCGATGTAGAGGTCGGTGGGGAAGTTGCTGCGTTCGCTGACGATGACGTCGCGCCGGGGGCTGTGGGCGGCCTCGCCGTCGGCGCCAGGGGCTGGCTCATGGCGGGTGACGCCCGCCAGGTGCAGGGCCGCGCTCAGCACCTTGAACAGGTTCACCGAGGTGGAGTCGGCCACCACCAGCTCACCTGGGGCGGCGCCCACCAGTCGGGCGATCTTGTCGCCCACGCGTTGCGACAGGGCCATCCAGCCCGCACTGTTCCAGCTGCGGATCAGTCCCTGGCCCCACTCCTGCTGCACCACCTGTGCCACCCGGGCCGCGGCCGCAGTCGGCAGCACCCCGAGGGAGTTGCCGTCCAGGTAGATGAGGCCGGGCGGGATGGAAAACTGCGTGCGCAACGTTCCCAGGGGGTCCTGGCGGTCCAGGGCTTCGCAGTCGGCGCGGGTGATCGGGCTGAAAGGGGTCATGGGGCTCGGCGGTAGAGGCACAAGTGGCGCGGGGGGACAGGCGTGGGGTCGCGCCTCAGCTCAGGGCGCGCAGCACGGCGCGCACGGGCGAGGCATCGGCGGTGGTGAGCTTCAGGGGCAGGGCGATCAGTTCGTAGTCGCCCTCGGGCACCTGCTGCAGCACCAGGTTCTCCAGCACCCGAAGGTCGCGACGGCGCAGCACCTGGTGGGCAGAGAGGTCCTTGCTGTCAGCGGGGTCGATGCTGGCGGTGTCGATGCCGATGAGACGAACGCCGAGATCGGCCAGCCGCTCCAGGGCCTGTGGGTCCACGCCGGACAGCTCACCATCCCAGACATCGCCCGGGTGTTGCCGGTAGGTGCGCACCAGCACCCGTGGCGGCAGCGAAGCGTCTACGGCGTGTGCCAGGTGGGCCCAGGTCACCAAGGGCCTCGCGTCCAGCGCATGGATCACCCGGCACGGCCCCAGGTAGGGCTCCAGATCGAGCGCGCCCACGGCGGCGCCGTCGGGCGCGTAGTGCAGGGGGGCGTCCGCGTGCGCGCCCACATGGGAGCTCAGGGTGAGGCTGCTGACGTTGACCGGGCACACGCCCTCCAGCGTCCAGGTCCATTGCTGGGCGTAAGGCGTGTCGCCAGGAAAGACGGGTGAACCCGCGTGCACCGGCGGCGAAATGTCCCAGAGGCGAGAGGGCATGGCAGGGTAGTGTTCATCAGGGTCAACCCGGGTGGGCTCGGGCCTGTTGAAAAATAGTTTAGTTGTAAAGTAATTCGAGGCTTGAAACCCATCCATCAAGGAGCCCCATGGCCTGCGTCGATACCTTTGCGCCCGACCGCCTGCCCCCACCCGAGGCCCTGCCGGAATTCGTGTTCGACCTGCCGGAACTGCGCTTGCCGGCGCGTCTGAACTGCGCGGCTGAGTTGCTGGACCGCTGGGTCTCTGCCGGGCAGGGGCACCGGCGCTGCCTCATCGCGGCCGATGGCACGATGTGGAGCTACGCCCAATTGCAGACCCATGTCAACCGCCTGGCGCGCGTGCTGGTGGAAGACCTGGGTCTCGTGACGGGGCAGCGCGTGCTGCTGCGGGGCGCCAACAGCCCCATGCTGGCGGCCTGCTTCCTGGCGGTGTTCAAGGCGGGCGGCATTGCCGTGGGCACGATGCCATTGCTGCGCGCGCAGGAGTTGTCCACGATCATCGACAAGGCGCAGATCGACCTGGCGCTGTGCGATGCACGCCTGGCGGCAGACCTGGCGGCAGCGCAGGAGCGTGCGCCGCACCTGAAGACCGTGCTGCACTTCAACGGTGGGGAGCACTCGCCGCTGGAGCAGGCGATGGCGGCCAAGCCGGCCACCTTCGAGTGCGCGGATACCGCGGCCGACGACACCTGCTTGATGGCCTTCACCTCGGGCACCACCGGCCAGCCCAAGGCGGCCATGCACTTCCACCGCGACGTGATGGCGGCCTGCGCCTGCTGGCCCCCGCATGTGCTGCGCCCCCAGGCTGACGATGTGTTCATCGGCAGCCCGCCCCTGGCCTTCACGTTCGGGCTCGGGGGCTTGCTGGTCTTTCCGATGGCCGTCGGCGCAGCCACGGTGCTGCTGGAAAAGGCCAGCCCGGACGTGCTGCCGGCGGCCATCGCCCAGCACCGCGCTTCCGTGCTGTTCACGGCTCCGACCTCCTACCGTGCGATGGCGGGCGTGGTGGCGCAGCACGACCTGTCGTCGCTGCGCAAGTGCGTCAGCGCCGGCGAGGCCTTGCCGGCCGCCACGCGCGCGCTGTGGAAGCAGGCCACCGGCATCGAGATCATCGACGGCATCGGCTCCACCGAGATGTTCCACATCTTCATCTCATCGGACGAGGCCCACGCCAAGCCGGGCGCCACCGGCCTGCCCGTGCCGGGCTACCGCGCGATGGTGGTGGACGAGAACTTTCACGCGGTGCCCCGGGGCACCGTCGGGCGGCTGGCGGTCAAGGGCCCGACGGGCTGCAAGTACCTGGACGACCCTCGTCAGGCGAGCTATGTGCAGCACGGCTGGAACCTCACAGGCGACGCCTATCTGGTGGACGAGGACGGGCAGTTCGTCTACCAGGCGCGCACCGACGACATGATCATCTCCGGCGGCTACAACATCGCCGGGCCAGAGGTGGAGAGCGCGTTGCTGCTCCACCCGGCCGTGGCCGAGTGCGGTGTGATCGGTGTGGCCGATGCCGACCGCGGCCAGATCGTCAAGGCCTTCGTCGTGCTCAGGCCCGGCCAGGGGGCTGACGACGCCATGGCCAAGGCCCTGCAGGACTTCGTCAAGCAGACCATTGCGCCCTACAAGTACCCCCGCGCGGTGGAATTCTGCGACAGCCTGCCGCGCACCGAGACCGGCAAGCTGCAACGCTTCAAGCTGAGGACCGCACCATGACCATCACCGTTCTTCAGCCCGCCGGCTGGGCCGCACCCAAGGGCTATGCCAACGGCGTGGCCGCCACGGGCTTGCAGGTGTTCGTGGCGGGCCAGATCGGCTGGAATGCACAGTGTGCTTTCGACAGCGACGACCTGGTGGCGCAGGTGCGCCAGGCCCTGGCCAACGTCAAGGCCGTGCTGGCCGAGGCCGGCGCGCAGCCGCAGCACATCACGCGCATGACCTGGTACCTGGTCGACAAGCGCGAGTACCTCAAGCGCGGGCGCGAGATCGGGGCCGTTTTTCGCGAGGTCATCGGCCACTACGGCATCGCCATGACCGCGGTGCAGGTGGCGGGCCTGATCGAAGACCGGGCCCAGGTGGAAATCGAAGTCACGGCGGTGGTGCCTCAAGGTTGATCGGCTCCGACTCCGACGCGGCCTGCGCGCCGGATCGCCTCGCTCGCCTTCTCCCGCAGCGTGCCCTACATCACCGCCCCGAGCTGCCAGGGCACGAACTCGTTCTGCCCGTAGCCGTGCTGTTCGCTCTTGGTGGCGCGGCCCGAGGCCGTGTCCAGCATCAGGCGGAAGATGCGCTCGCCCACCTCGTCCACCGTCTCCAGCCCGTCGACGATGGTGCCGCAGTCGATGTCGATGTCTTCCTGCTGCTTGGTCCACAGGGCCGTGTTGGTGGACAGCTTCAATGAAGGACTGGGGGCGCAGCCGTAGGCCGAGCCTCGGCCGGTGGTGAAGCAGATCAGGTTCGCGCCGCCGGCCACCTGGCCGGTGGCGGAGACGGGGTCATAGCCCGGCGTGTCCATGTAGACGAAGCCGCGCGCCTTCACACTTTCGGCAAACTCCACCACGTCCACCAGGTTGGTGGTGCCGCTCTTGGCAATCGCGCCCAGGCTTTTCTCCAGGATGGTGGTCAAGCCCCCGGCCTTGTTGCCGGCGGAAGGGTTGTTGTCCATCTTCATGCCGTTGCGCGCGGTGTAGGCCTCCCACCAGGCGATGCGCGCCAGCAGCTTGTCGGCCACCTCTGCGCTGACGGCACGGCGGGTGAGCAGGTGCTCGCCGCCATAGATCTCTGGCGTCTCCGACAGCAGGGCCGTGCCGCCGTGGCGCACCAGGCGGTCCACCGCGGCGCCGAGCGCCGGGTTGGCGCTGATGCCGGAGTAGCCGTCGCTGCCGCCGCACTGCAGCCCCACGGTCAGGTGGCTGGCGGCCACTGGCTGGCGCTTCGCTCGGTTGGCATGCGGCAGCATCTTCTTGATGAGCTCCACCCCACGGGTCACCGTCTTGGCGGTGCCGCCCGTGTCCTGGATGCTGAAGGTCTGCAGGTTCGCACCTTCCTCCAGCCCTTCCTGGGCGATCAGGCCCTGGATCTGGTTGGTCTCGCAGCCCAGGCCCACCACCAGCACCGCGGCGAAGTTGGCATGTCGCGCATAGCCGCCCAGCGTGCGGCGCAGCACCAGCAGTTCCTCGCCGGCGCTGTCGGTGGCGCAGCCCATGCCGTGCGTCAGCGCCACCACGCCGTCCACGTTCGGGTAGTCCGCCAGTGCTTCGGGCCGGATGTCGCGCCGGAAGTGGTCGGCAATGGCGCGTGCTGCCGTGGCCGAGCAGTTCACGCTGGTCAGCACGCCGATGTAGTTGCGTGTGGCCACCCGGCCATCCGCGCGCACGATGCCGTCGAACGTGGCGGGGGTCTCCACATAGGCCGTGGCCACGGCGCCTGCTCCCGGCTCGTGGTGGCGGGCAAAGTCCGCATAGGCCAGGTTGTGCACGTGCACGTGCTGGCCCGGCGCAATGGCCTGGGTGGCGTGGCCGATGATCTGGTCGTAGCGCCGCACGGCCTCGCCCGCGGCGATGGCCTGGGTGGCGACCTTGTGGCCGGGCGGCACCAGCCCGACCACGGTCACGCCTTCCTCAGCCAGTACCGTACTGCCCAACAGCTGGCGCCTGGCAATGACGACGTTGTCGCGGGGGTGGATGCGGATGGTGGGGGTGGTGATGGCGCTCATCGTTGACAGGATCGTTTCATTGGAACAAGGGCCCGGCCTGCCAGCGTGACAGGTCGGGCCCAGCCTGAGGGAGGTCGATGCTCAACCGTCGATCTCACCCATCGATGAGCGCCGGGTCCCAGGCGTGCACGGTCTGGCGCTGCTCGCCCAGCTTCTCGATGCCCAGGCGCATCACGTCCCCGGGCTTGAGGAACACGGGGTTGGGCTTGGCGCCCAGGCCCACGCCGGGGGGCGTGCCAGTGGTGATCAGGTCGCCGGGGTAGAGCGTCATGAAGCGGCTGACGTAGGAGACGAGCTGGGCCACGCCGAAGATCATCGTCTTCGTGCTGCCGTTCTGCCAGCGGTGGCCGTTGACCTCGAGCCACATGGACAGGTCCTGCGGATCGCCCACTTCGTCAGAGGTCACCATCCAGGGGCCCACGGGGCCGAAGGTGTCGCAACCCTTGCCCTTGTCCCAGGTGCCGCCGCGCTCGATCTGGTACTCGCGCTCGGACACGTCGTTGACCACGCAATACCCGGCCACGTGCTTGAGCGCATCGGCTTCGCTGACGTAGCGCGCGGTGCTGCCGATGACCACGCCGAGCTCGACCTCCCAGTCGCTCTTGACCGAGCCCTGCGGCAGGACGACGTCGTGGTTGCAGCCCACGGCGGCGCTGTTGGTCTTCATGAAGATGATCGGTTCCTTCGGGATCGGGGCGCCCGTCTCGGCGGCGTGGTCGCTGTAGTTCAGACCGATGCAGATGAACTTGCCCATGCCGCTCCAGGGCACGGCGTACTCGCCCTGCGCCACCACGGGCAGGGTGTTGACGTCCAAGCTGGCCAATGCGGCCAGGCCGGCCGGCGACAGCGTGGACGGGGTGATGTCGGGCATCAGGGCCGAGAGGTCACGCACCTGGCCTTGCGCGTCCAGCAGGCCTGGCTTTTCCTGGCCCTTGGGGCCGTGGCGGAGGAGTTTCATCGTGTGATTTCCTTGAGAGGGTTGAAGAGGGAGGGATGAGCTGGAAGGGTGAAGGTGGTGCCAGGGGAGGGCGGTCGCTCAGAGCGTCCAGCCGCCGTCCACCACCATGTGGGTGCCCGTGGTGAAGCGCGACTCGTCGCTGGCCAGGTACAGGGCGGCTGCGGCAATCTCCTCAGCCGTGCCCAACCGGCCCATGGGCTGGCGGGCCACGAACATGGCCTCGGCCTCCGCGACCGTCTTGCCCGTGGAGGCAGCCAGGGCGCTGACCCGCTCGCGCAGCGAGGGCGACTCCACCGTGCCCGGGCAGATGGCGTTGCAACGCACGCCGGTCTTGATGAAGTCCATGGCCACCGCCTTGGTCAGGCCGATGACGGCGGCCTTGCTGGTGCCGTACACGAAGCGGTTGGCGGCGGACTTGATGCTGCTGGCGCCCGAGGAGATGTTGATGATGGAGCCGTTGCCGCGCTCCAGCATCTTGGGCAGGAAGGCCTTGGTTGTGCGGAACATCGAGCGCACGTTCAGGTTCATCGCGAAGTCCCACTCGTCCTCGGTGCAGGTCAGCACGGTGTTGTGGTGCACGAAGCCTGCGGCGTTGAAGAGGATGTCCACCTCGGGGTGGCGAAGCCCGGCCTCGGCAATGGCCGCCGGGTCCAGCGCGTTCAGGGCCTCCACGGTGAACTCCGGCCGGCCGCGCAGGTCGTCCATCAGGCCGGTGTTCAGGTCGGTGACGATGACGTGGGCGCCTTCGCGGGCGAAGGCCTCGGCGGTGGCGCGGCCGATGCCTTGGCCGGCGGCGGTGACGAAGGCGGTCTTGCCTGCAAGTCGGGTGCTCATGGGTGTGGTGATCCTTTTGGTTTCAGGGGGTGATGGAAGGACGCCTTGGCATGGGCCGCCGCCTTGCGGCACCCGCCAGGCGGCAGGAGTTCAGGCCTCGGCGACCAGTTGCACCTTGGTGCTGCGTGACTTGTCCAGCGCCAGCTCGAAAGCCTCTTGCGAGCGAGCCAGTGGCAACTGGGCGCTGATCAGCGGGCGCACGTCCACCCGGCGCGTGCGGATGGCCTGCACCGCCCAATCGAACTCGAGGTGGGCCCGGAAGGCGCCGCGGTAGTCCAGCTCGCGCGCCATCAGGCTGTTGGCAGGGAAAGCCACTTCGGGTGGCAAGGTGCCCACCTGCACGATGCGCCCGCCCCGGCGGGTGGCCGTCAGGCAGGTGGCCAGGGCGGCCGGGCTGCCGGCGGCCTCGATGGAGACATCGGCGATGTCGGCCAGTTGCGCCGCGTTGACCTGGTCGCTGCGCACCGTGCGGTCCGCGCCCACGGTGCGGGCGATGGACAGCGCGCGGTCGTTGATGTCGCAGCAGATCACCTGCGCCGCGCCGGCCAGGCGCGCCGCCAGCACGGTCATGCAGCCGATGGTGCCGCCGCCCGTGACCAGTACGGTCTCGCCGAGTACCGGGCCGGCGCGGTGCAGGGCGTGCAGGCCAATGGACAGAGGCTCGGCGCAGGCGATCTCGCCCAGCGTGATCTCGGGCTCGTGGATGGGGGTGAGCTGGCGCTCGCCCATGACGAAGCGCTCACGGAACATGCCTTGGGCGTGGGGGAAGACGCTGGCGCTGCCCAGGAAGAACATGTGGCGGCACAGGTTGCCACGTCCGGCGCGGCAGTAGTCGCAGCGTCCGCAGGGGTGCGAGGGGTTGATGGCCACCTTCTGTCCGCGCTGTACGCGAGTGACCTCGGAGCCCACGGCCTCCACCACGCCCGAGGCCTCGTGGCCGGGCACCAACGGCTCACGCACGACGAAGGCGCCGACCCGGCCTTCCTTGAAATAGTGGAGGTCCGAGCCGCAGATGCCGCCTGCCCCCAGCCGAAGCAGCACATCGTGGGGACCCAGGGCTCGCGCGGTTTCCTCCTCCACGCGAAGATCGTGGGCGGCGTGGATGACACAGGCCAGGGACATGGGGGCTCCGTTGGGGGGTGGGGTGGGCAGCGCGCGGCGTTCAACTGCCTGAGAAAGCCTGGACACTCTATGCGCTGCGCAGTCTTGGCGTCAACGCAGGAGTTCCCCCATGTGGGCAGGTGTCCGCAGGGGTTGCGGATCGTTTTCATGCGGACGACCCTGGTCGCGTCGTCCCCCTAGAATCAAATGGAATTTGAACTGATCGGACCGTCCATGCAGATTCGACGACGTTCTGCCCTCGCGGGCCTGCCTCTGGCTTGGTCCACCGCCTGGACGGCTTTGCCGGCATGGGCCTTGGGAAAACCCAAGGGCCCGGTAGTGCTCACGATGCGGGGCAAGGTCGGCACGACCAACGATGCCGGCGCAGCCCACTTCGACATGGCCATGCTCGAGGGCCTGCCCCAGCGCAGCATCACCACCCGCACGCCCTGGTACGACGGCCCACGCAAGTTCACCGGCCCGCTTCTGCGCGATGTGCTGCAGGCGGCCGGAGCCAAGGGCACCGGACTCAGGGCTGTCGCGCTGAACGACTACAAGGTCGACATACCTTTTGAAGACGCGTTGAAGTTCGATGTCGTGATGGCCCGCCTGCTGGACGACAAGCCCATGCCGGTCCGCGAGAAGGGGCCCTTGTTCATCATCTATCCCTTTGATGACAAGGCTGAGTTGCGGGTGCCCCAGTACTTCTCGCGGTGCGCATGGCAGCTCAGGACGATCGAGATCGTCTGACCCTGCAAGGGGCGGCGCGCCAGGGGCTGGTGGAGGCCTCGACCTGGCTCGTGGTGTTCGCCTGCGTGATCGTGGTGTTGATGGGGGTGGCGGCCTGGGCGCAGTGGCGTCAGAGCAACCTCATGACCCAGGCCATGATGGAGCGGGGCGACAACCTGGCCCACTTTCTCTACCAGGCTGACATCGAGTACATCCGGCTGCGAGAGAGATGGCCGCGCAGCAGTGCCGAGCACGATGGCGCGTCGGCGCAAGCTCTGCAGTTGCGATACGACATCTTCGTCAGCCGCATCGAGGTGCTGCGCAATGCCTTGAAGGGCCGCCCCCCTGGAGATGCGGTGGACGTGATGGAAGCCCTGGCGCAGGCCAATGCCTTCATCGCCCGTGCCGACCAGGTGCTGGGTCCCGGACGGCCAGCGTCAGACTTCGCGCAATTGCAGGCCCTGCGGGAGCCCTTGCTGGCCATGGATGCCTCGTTGCGCAGCCTCACCATGGAGGCTTCCAGGATCGTGGCCGCGCACGCCACGCGGGTCAGCGAAGTGTCGCGCGCCCACAGTCGCCTGGGCATCGGCCTGTCCATCCTGCTGGTGGTGATGGCTGTGACGCTGGGCACCTACGGTTGGCAACAGTGGCAGCGGTTGCAGCGTCGAAGGCTGTTGCTGGAACAACTTGCCGACGAATTGCGCACGGCACGGGAGGCTGCGGAAGTGGCCAGCGCGGCCAAGAGTTCATTCCTGGCCAACATGAGCCACGAGATCCGAACCCCTTTCCAGGGCCTCAAGGGCATGCTGGGCCTGCTGTCCGCCACGCCCTTGGACGGACGGCAGTCGGGCTACCTGCGGACCGCTTCGGCGTCGGCCGACCACCTGCTCACCCTCCTGAACGACATCCTGGACACGTCGCGCCTGGAGTCCGGGCGCATGACCCTGGCGCCCTATCCCGTGGTGCTGCGGGAGCTGGTCGCTGAAGTCGAGGCCTTGATGAGGTCCCAGGCGCAACTCAAGGGCCTGGGCTTTGGCATCCAGGTGGAGCCCGCCGTGCCCACGCGGGTGATGCTGGATGCCACCCGGGTGCGGCAGGTGCTGTTCAACCTGCTGTCCAACGCCATCAAGTTCACCGAGCACGGGGAAGTGAGGCTGGAGGTGGCTGTCTCCAGACCCTTGCCTGGAGCCGCCTCGGCTGCCCGAGCGCCAGCCCCAGCGGCGCCTGAGGGGGATACGGTCGATGTGGAATTCAGGATCATCGATTCCGGCCCAGGCACGGACACCGACACCCTCGCCCGCCTGTTCCAGCGCTTCTCCCAGGGCGATGAATCCCTGTCCAGGCGCTTCGGTGGCACCGGGCTGGGCCTGGAGATCTCGCGCAACCTGGCCCGCCTGATGGGGGGTGATGTCAGCGTTTCCAGTCACGTGGGGCAAGGCAGCATCTTCACATTCCGGGTGCCGCTGCCGGTGCTGCCCGAAGCACCGGATGTGCCGGCCCTCGCGCCCGCCGCACCGCCAGGCCAGGAACGAACCCTGCGGGTGCTGGTGGCCGAAGACAACGAGGTCAACCGCATGGTCATGGAAGCGATCCTCAGCGGCATGGGGCACGATGTGGGCTTTGCCGAGGACGGCGAGCAGGCGGTGCAGTTGGCCACGGAACAGGACTGGGACATCGTGTTGATGGACCTGCACATGCCGGTGATGGATGGCCTGGACGCCACCCGGGCGATCAGGTCGCACAGCCATGTCCGGCGCTCCGCCGTGCCTGTGGTGGCGCTGACGGCCGACGTGTTTGTGGAGACGCGCGAGCGGTGCGCGGCTGCCGGTGTCCAGGCCTTCCTGACCAAGCCCGTGGACACCTCGGAACTGGCCGCCTGCCTGGCCAAGCTGGTGACAGCGCCGCGCTGAGGGCCGGTGGCCCCCCGGTGCGGCGTTCAGCGCGGCACGATCCTGGCGCCCGTCAGCTGCTCCTGCGCCTCCACCAGCGAAGGCACGAACTTCTTTCCATGGCCCAGCGCGCTGGCCAGCGCCAGCGACTGGTGCACCGCCTCACCCATCACGGTGGGGATGGCCAGGCCCTCGGCCAGGTGGGTGTAGTAGCGCACGTCCTTGCGCGCGTTGTCGAGCTCGAACTTCAGACCGTCCATCTGGCCTTGCAGCGTCTTGGCCATGGCCTGGAAAAGGCCGCTGTTGACGGGGCCCACCGAGATCAGGTCCACCAGCGCCTTCAGATCCAGCCCGGCACGCTCCCCCACGGCAAAGGCCTCAGCCGTGGCCGTGCACACTGCCTGGGCGATGAAGTTGTTCAGCAGCTTGATGGTGTGGCCCGCACCCGGCCCGCCGACGTGGAAGATGTTCTCGGCGAAGCAGGCGATGATGGGCTGCAGGCACTCGAACACGCTCTTGTCGGCACCCACCATCACGTTCAGTCGGCCCGCCTCGGCCTCCACCGGTGTGCGCGACAGCGGCGCGTCGATGAAGGGTACGCCCTGCGCGGCGCATTGCTCGCGAAGCCGGGCGGTGGAATCGGGCTCGCTGGTCGAGCAGTCCACGATCATCAGCCCGGCGTGCGCGCCGGCCAGCAGGCCGGCGGGGCCCGCCACGCTGGCTTCCACCTGGGGCGAGCCCGTCACGCAGATGAAAACAAGGTCGCTCGCGGCTGCCACGTCCTTTGCGCTGGCGGCCTCCGTGGCGCCGGCGGCCAGGAGGTCGGCTACGCGGTCACGGTTGCGGTGCACGGCGAGCGTCAGGCTGTGGCCCTTGGCCAGCAGGTTGCGCGCCATGCCGTGGCCCATGAGGCCGCTGGCGCCGATGAATCCGATGCGTGCCATTCGAATGTTCCTTCTTGTGTGGCGCCTGAACCTGCCTGACGCGTGGTTGTGGGCCCGGGTGGTGCGTGGGTCTTCAGCCGCGGCCCACGAAGGGCATCTTGGTGGCCATCACAGTGGTGAACAGCACGTTGGCCGACAGCGGCAGGCGCGTCATCGCCATGAAGGTTTCCACTACTGCAGAGATGTCCATGCGCGGCTCCGGGCGGATGCTGCCGTCAGCCTGCGGCACGCCCACGGCCATCTTGGCCGTCATGTCGCTGGCCACGTTGCCGATGTCGATCTGGCCCACGGCGATGTCGAAGGGACGGCCGTCCAGCGAGGCGGTCTTGGTCAGGCCGCTCACCGCATGCTTGGTGGCGGTGTAGGCGATGGACCCGGGCCGCGGTGCGGTGGCCGAGATGGAGCCGTTGTTGATGATGCGGCCGCCCATGGGCTGCTGCTCGCGCATCATCTTGAAGGCTGCGGACAGGCAATAGAACATGCCGTTGAGGTTGACGTTGACGGCCTGGCGCCATTCCTCGCCCGAGAGGTTGTCGGGCGTGGTGGCCCGGGGGGACACGCCGGCGTTGTTGAACAGCAGGTCCAGGCGGCCGTGGTGCTGGCGGATCTGCGCGAACAGCGCCTGCACCGAGGCTTCGTCGCCCACGTCGCAGGCGATGGGCAGGGCACGCACGCCATCCGCGCCGGCTTCAGCCACGGCCTGCTTCAGGGCGTCTTCACGGCGGCCCGTGAGTACCACCGACCAGCCTTCCTTCAGCAGCGCCAGGGCGCAGGCCTTTCCGATGCCGCTGCTGGCACCGGTGACGAGAGCGATTCGGGACATGGAGGGTTCCTTGTTCTTGGTGGTTGTGGCTTCGGCCGGTGCTGCGCACCTTGACTTGTCTGCGACAAGTCAGCCTTCGCCGCAACCATTGAGCCCATGGGGCTCAATGGTTGTCCTTGGGCACGAACGCGCCGCGCTTGCCGACCAGGAAGTCGAGGTCGGCGCCTTCGTCGGCTTGCAGCACGTGGTCGATGTAGAGCTTCCAGTAGCCGCTGTCCAGGGGCGGGGTGGGCGGGGCCCAGGAGGTCTGGCGCTGCGCCAGTTCGGCATCGTCCACGTGCAGGTGCAGCTTGCGGGCCGGCACATCCAGGGTGATGAGGTCGCCGTTCTTCACCAGGGCCAGCGGGCCGCCGGCAGCGGCCTCGGGCGAGGTGTGCAGCACCACGGTGCCGTAGGCGGTTCCGCTCATGCGGGCGTCGCTGATGCGCACCATGTCGGTGATGCCCTTGCGCAGCACCTTGGGTGGCAGCGGCATGTTGCCCACCTCGGCCATGCCGGGGTAGCCCTTGGGGCCGCAGTTCTTCAGCACCAGGATGCAGGTCTCGTCGACGTCCAGGTTCTCGTCGTCGATGCGGCGGTGGAAGTCGTCGCTGTCCTCGAACACCACGGCACGCCCGGTGTGCACCATCAGCGCCGGCGTGGCCGCGCTGGGCTTGATGACCGCGCCGCGCGGCGCCAGATTGCCGCGCAGGATGGCGATGCCGGCCTTCTCCTTGAAGGGCTGGGCGAAGGGCTTGATGACATCGGTGTTGTAGTTCTCGGCCGAGGCGATGTTCTCGGCCACGGTCTTGCCACTGACCGTGACATGGTCGGTGTGCAGCAGGTGGGCAATCTCCTTCATCACCACCGGCAGGCCGCCTGCGTAGCAGAAGTCCTCCATCAGGTACTTGCCGCTGGGCTGCAGGTTCACCAGGCAGGGCAGCTCACTGCCCAGGCGCTCGAAATCGTCCACGGTCAGTTGCACGCCGATGCGCCGGGCGATGGCGATGAGGTGGATCACCGCGTTGGTGCTGCCGCCGATGGCCGCCAGGGTGCGGATGGCATTCTCGAAGGCCTCTCGCGTCAGGATCTGCGAGATCTTGTAGTCCTGGTGCACCATCTCCACGATGCGCCGCCCGGCGTTGCGGGCGATCACGTTGCGCCGGCCGTCCACGGCCGGGAAGGCGGCATTGCCCGGCAGGCCCATGCCGAGCGCCTCCACCATGGAGGCCATGGTGCTGGCCGTTCCCATGGTCATGCAGTGGCCATGGCTGCGGTGCATGCAGCTCTCGGCCTCGAAGAAGTCTTCCAGCTTGAGGGTGCCGGCGCGCACCTGCTCGCTCATGCTCCACACGCCCGTGCCTGAGCCCAGTTCCTGACCGCGCCACTTGCCGTTGAGCATGGGCCCGCCCGACACGCCAATGGTGGGCAGGTCGCAACTGGAGGCGCCCATCAGCAAGGCGGGCGTGGTCTTGTCGCAACCCATCAGCAGCACCACGCCGTCAATGGGGTTGCCGCGGATGCTTTCCTCCACGTCCATGCTCGCCAGGTTGCGGTACAGCATGGCGGTGGGGCGCAGCAGGGTCTCGCCCAGCGACATCACCGGGAACTCCAGCGGAAAGCCGCCCGCTTCGTACACGCCGATCTTGACCTGCTCCGCCAAGGTGCGGAAGTGCGAGTTGCAGGGGGTCAGCTCACTGAAGGTGTTGCAGATGCCGATGACGGGACGTCCGTCGAACTGGTCGTGCGGAATGCCCTTGCCCTTGACCCAGGAGCGGTAGGCGAAACCGTCACGGTCCTGGCGGCCGAACCATTGCTGACTGCGCAGCTCGGCGGGTTTCTTCTTCGGCTTGCTGGCGTCGTCGCTCATCGTGGTGTTCTCGCTTTCCCGTAGGAGTGGTGCATCAGGATGAACCTATTATGGTATGACGATTGACTCTCAGAACAGGCCTCAAGGCCGAGGAGATACCCGGTGTCCGACCTCCATGTGCTTGCTGCGGCCAAGCTGTCGCCGCTCTATGCCGCGCAGCTTTCTGCGGCTTATCAGTTCCACGACCCGTTGCATGAAACCGACCCTGCTGCGTTTGCCAAGGTAGCGCCGTTGGTACGTGCCGTGGCCGGCAGCGGCGATTCCAAAGTCAGCGCCGAGCTGATGGCCCAACTGCCTGCGCTGGAGTTGATCTCAATCATGGGCGTGGGCTATGACGGCGTTGACGTTGCGGCCGCCAAGGCGCGCGGCGTCACGGTCACCCACACGCCCAATGTGCTGAACGACGATGTCGCGGACCTGGCCATCGGTCTGATGCTCTGCGCCGCGCGGCAGCTGCCCGCGGCCGAACGCTACGTGCGCTCAGGCCAGTGGCTGAAGGGTCCCATGCCGCTGGCACGCAAGATGTCCGGGGCCCGGTTGGGCCTGGTGGGCATGGGCCGCATCGGGCAGGCGATTGCCCAGCGTGCGCAGGCCTTCGGCATGCAGATCGCCTATCACACGCGCTCGCCCAAGGTCGGGGTGCCCTATGCGTACCACGCCGACCTGCTGAGCCTGGCGCGCGACAGCGACTTCCTGGTGCTCATCACCCCGGGCGGGGCGGGCACGCGACACCTGGTGAACGCGCAGGTGCTGCAGGCCCTGGGGCCCAAGGGCATCCTCGTGAACGTGGCACGCGGCTCCGTGGTGGACGAGGTGGCGCTGATCGAGGCCCTGGAGGCCGGCGTGATCGGCGGTGCGGCGCTGGACGTCTTCGAGGACGAGCCCCGCGTGCCGCAGCGCCTCATCGACCTGCCGCAGGTGGTGCTGGTGCCCCACATCGGCAGCGCCACCGGCCAGACCCGTCAGGCCATGGCCGACCTGGCCTTCGGTAACCTGCGCGAGCATTTCGCCGGACGGCCCGTGCTTACGCCTGTGCCGGAGTGTGCGCAGGCATGAGTCAAGGCGTCGACCCAGGCTGATCCTCAGGGCTCTTTCCGGGTTTGTCCGTATCGGCGGGTTCGCCAATCGTCATACGATTGGCAGGCGGGGAACAGACCCACGCACCCATTACCGTACTTCAGGAGACGTTTCGCATGAAATTCAAGACTTGGATCACGACCGCTATCGCGGGCGCAGCCCTGTTGGCGGTAGGCCCGGTGGCTGCACAGGAAAAGCTCACCGTTTGGTGGGCCAAGGGCTTCTACAAGGCCGAGGACGACGCCCTCTTTGCCGCCATCAAGAAGTTCGAGGCCAAGAATCCGAAGATCAAGATCGACCTTTCGCTCTACGCGCCTCAGGAAGCCATTCCCAAGGTCGTGGCTGCGCTGGACGCCAATAACCCGCCCGACGTGGCCTACGGAGACGTGTTCGACTTCCAGGTCACGGCCAAGTGGGCCTACGAAGGCAAGCTGGAGGATGTGTCCAGCGTGATGGACCCGCTGCGCAGCAAGTTCGAGCCGCGCGCGCTGTCCACCACCTTCCTGTACAACAACGCGGCGCAGAAGCGGGCTTACTACGCCTACCCCGTCAAGCAGCAGACCATGCACATCCAGTACTGGAAGGACATGCTGTCGGATGCGGGCTTCAAGGAAAGCGACATTCCCAAGACGTGGAAGGAGTACTGGAGCTTCTGGTGCGACAAGGTGCAACCTGCCTACCGACAGAAGACCGGCAACCGTGCGTTCGGCACCGGCTTTCCGATGGGTGTGGATTCTTCTGACGCGTTCTACTCGTTCCTGACCTTCATGGACGCCTACAACGTCACGTTGGTCAGCGATTCCGGCAAGGTGCTGGTGGACGATCCGGCCGTGCGCCAGGGCTTGATCAACGCCATCAACGACTACACCTGGGTGTACGGCAAGGGATGCACGCCACCATCTTCCACCAACTGGAAGGACCCGGACAACAACGTCGCCTTCCACAACAAGACCATCGTGTTGACCCACAACGCGACGATCTCGATTGCCGCCAAGTGGTTTGACGACATGAACAACCAGTCGCTCACGCCAGCCCAGCGCGAAACCGCCAAGAAGAACTACGAGCAAAACATCGCCACCGCCGGCTTCCCGGCAAAGCCCGATGGCTCGAAGATGGTCTACCGTGCCGCGGTGAAGACGGGGGTCATCTTCAAGGATGCCAAGAACAAGGAGGCAGCCAAGAAGTTCGTGGCCTTCATGCTGGACGATGCCAACCTGACGCCCTATGTCGAAGGCGCGCTGGGCCGCTGGTTCCCGGTCACCAAGGCGGGTCAGCAGAGTCCCTTCTGGAAGAGTGATTCCCACCGCCTGGCCGTGTACAACCAGTTCATGGCCGGCACCACGCCTTTCGAGTTCACGAAGAACTACAAGTTCACCACCCTGAACAACGAAAACGTGTGGGCCAAGGCGATGAATCGGGTGCTCAGCGAGAAGTGGACCACCGAGCGAGCGGTGGATGAAATGATCGCGCGCATCAAGACTGTCGCTGCCAACTGACGGCAACCGCTTGGGGCCGCGCTTGACGCGCGGCTCCGTGCGCCACCCCTTGTCATGCAACTCCCGTGGGTTCCGGCCTTGCGCCGGACCCCGGGAGCGTTGCCGACTTGCACTTTACTGACCGCCTTGAACGCTCCTCCAGTCGCCGTCGCATCCTCAGGAGCCAACCCTTGGCAATTCTGGGGCCGCGTTCTCGTGCTGCCCTACCTGGTGGTCTTCATCGGGTTCGTGCTGTACCCGGTGGGGTATGGCCTGTGGCTGGCGCGCGACCCCCAGAACTACGTCAAGTTGTTCGACGATCCCATCTTCTTTCGCACCGCCATCAACACCGTGGTGTTCCTGCTGGTGGCCGTCAACCTGAAGATGGTGCTGGCGCTGGCCCTGTCCGGCTTTTTCATCCACACCCGCTGGTGGATCAAGGCCTTGTCGGTGCTGTTCATCCTGCCCTGGGCGGTGCCGTCCATCCCCACCATCTTGTCGGTGCGCTTCATGCTGAACCCGGAGTGGGGCGTTATCAACATGACCTACTTTCGGCTGACCGGCCTGGACGGCCCTAACTGGCTGAACGACCCCACGCTGGCGATGATCTTCGCCATGCTCATGCACATCTGGAAGTCCTTGCCCTTCTGGACCCTCATTCTGCTGGCCGGGCGCATGGCCATCCCGACAGAACAGTACGAAGCCGCGTCGGTGGACGGTGCCACCCGATGGCAGAAGTTTCGCCACATCACCTGGCCGTCGATGCGCGGCCTGTACCTGACCTCCACCCTTTTGTCCATGATCTGGACGCTGGGTGACTTCAACAGCGTGTATCTGCTGACGGGCGGTGGTCCGGCTGACCTGACACATGTGCTGGCCACGCTGGGCATTCGGTACCTGCGTCTGGACCAGATCGAACTTGCGATGGCTTCCATCGTCGTGGCCCTGCCGCTGGTGCTGCCTTTGGTCTACATCATGATGAAGCGGCTCAGCAAGTGAGGCGGGCGCGATGAAAACACGCAAGATCATCGACGAGGCCCGTCTGTTGCTGGTGGGCATTCCCGTGGCGCTGTGGACGCTGATTCCCGTCTACCACCTCATGCTCTTTGCCATCTCGGAGCGCGACAAGGCCACCAGTGGCCGCTTGTGGCCTGAGAACCCCACGCTGCAGAATTTCGACACTGTCTTCCAGCAGAAGCATTTCTACCTGAACCACTTCTGGGTGCAACTGGGCAATTCGCTGATGATCGCGCTGGCCGTGGGGGCGATCACCTTGTTCGTGGCCACCTGTGCAGCCTTCGCGATCAGCCGGCTGAAGGTCAAGGGCGGACGCACGGTCATGAACATGGCCTTGTTCACCTACTTCATTCCGGCAGCCTTTCTGGCCGTGCCCATGTACAAGACCATGGCCAACTACGGCCTGCTCAACAGCAAGTGGTCGCTGGTTCTGGCGATGGTCACCATCGCGTCGCCCTACTGCATCTGGGTGCTCAAGCAGGCCAGCGACAAACTTCCCTGGGAACTGGATGAAGCCGCGCGCATCGACGGAGCGTCCCCGCTGCAGTTGTTCCGGCTGGTTTATGTGCCGCTGATGGTGCCGTCTCTCGTGGCCGTGGGCACGTATTCGTTACTGCTTGCGTGGAACGAGTACCTCTACGGATTCCTGTTGCTGTCCAAGGAGACGGACCTGACGCTGGCGGTGGCACTGGGAAATTTCCTGGCGGCGGACGACTCTCCTTGGGAGCTTCTCATGGCCACGGGCCTGGTCTATGCGCTGCCGCCGGCAGCCATCTACTACGCCTTCAAGCGCTACATGGTGACGGGCCTGACGGCCGGCGCCGTGAAGAGCTGATCGGAGTTTTCCTCACATGGCTTCCGTTTCGTTTCGCGACATCCACAAGGCCTACGGCAAGGTCAAGGTCATCCACGGCATCGGCTTCGACATCACCGATGGCGAGTTCGTCGTGCTCGTCGGCCCCTCGGGCTGCGGCAAGAGCACGCTGCTGCGCATGCTGGCCGGGCTGGAGGAGATCACCGGTGGAGAGATCTCCATCGACGGCAAGGTGGTCAACGATCTGGATTCCAAGGACCGCGACATCGCGATGGTGTTCCAGAGCTACGCCCTGTATCCGCACATGACCGTGCGCGAGAACATGGGCTTCTCGCTCAAACTGCGCAAGGCCGATGCCAAGACCATCGGCGAGCGGGTTGCCAACGCCGCGCGCATCCTCAACCTCGACCAGCTGCTGGAGCGCTACCCGCGCGAGCTTTCCGGCGGTCAGCGCCAGCGCGTGGCCATGGGCCGCGCCATCGTGCGTGACCCGAAGGTGTTCCTGTTCGACGAGCCGCTGTCGAACCTGGACGCCAAGTTGCGCGTGGCCATGCGCGCCGAGATCAAGGCGCTGCATCAGCGACTGAAGACCACCACGGTCTACGTCACGCACGATCAGATCGAGGCCATGACCATGGCCGACCGCATTGTCGTCATGCACGACGGCATCATCGAGCAGATCGGCACCCCGCTGGAGTTGTTCGACTGCCCCGGCAACCTGTTCGTGGCGCAGTTCATCGGCTCGCCAGCGATGAACGTCTTCTCTGGTGTGGTCCGGTCGGGCCAGGTGGAAGGCCTGGGCGCGCAGTGGCCGCTGCCGCCGGGCATGGCTGGCGAAGGGCAGGCCGTGAGCTACGGCGTGCGCCCCACCGATCTGCGCCTGGCCGCCAGTGGCATCCCGGGCCGGGTGATCATCGTGGAACCTACGGGCGCCGAGACGGAGTTGCTCGTCGAGGTGGGAGGCCAACAGATGGTGGTGGTCATCCATGGCCGCACCCAGGCCCAGCCCGGCGACCCCGTGCACCTGGAGTTCGACGTGGCCAAGGCCCATGTGTTTGACGCTGCCTCGGGGCTGCGGCTCGGCTGAACGTTGGCTGGCGCATGCCGCATGTCGTGGTGATGGGCGTCAGTGGCTGTGGCAAGACCACGGTGGGCCGGCTGCTGGCCCGGCACCTGGAGGTGCCGTTCATCGAGGGTGACGAGCTGCATCCGCCGCGCAACGTGGAGCTGATGGCCGCAGGCATCGCACTGACCGATGAAGACCGCGCCGGCTGGCTGGACGCCGTGGCGGCCGAGTTGGCTCGCCGACCCGAAGGGGCTGTGGCCTCCTGCTCGGCCCTTCGCCGCCGCTACCGTGACCGGTTGCGCTGTGTGGTGCCTGCGCTGCGATTTGTCCATCTCCGGGGGGACCGGGCGGTGCTGGAAGAGCGCCTGGCACAGCGTCGCGGGCATTACATGCCCCCCACCCTGCTGGAGAGCCAGTTGCAGACGCTGGAGCCGCCCTCGGCCGACGAGCAGCCCCTGGAACTGGACATCACCGAGCCGGCCGAGGCCCTGGCCCGGCGCGCCGCGCAATCCCTTGGAGCCTTGACCGCATGATCACTGCCGATACCTTTCGACTCGACGGCCGCCTGGCCCTGGTCACCGGCTCCTCCGCGGGCATCGGCCTGGGCGTGGCGCGGGGTCTGGCGCAGGCCGGCGCCGCCGTGGTGCTCAACGGGCGCGACGCGGCCCGGCTGGCGGCCACCGCACAGCAACTGCGCAGTGAAGGCCTGCAGGTGCACGAGCGGTCTTTCGACGTCTGTGACCCCGCTGCGGTGGAGGCCGCGGTGGCCGAGATCGAGTCGGCCCTCGGCCCGATCGAGGTTCTGGTCAACAACGCGGGCACCCAGCACCGCGCGCCCTTCCATGAGTTTCCTGCGGCCGAGTGGGACCGCCTGATGCGCACCAACCTCGACAGCGTCTTTCACGTCGGTCAGGCCGTGGCGCGGCGCATGGTGCCGCGCCAACGCGGGCGCATCATCAACATCTGCTCGGTGATGAGCGAGCTCGGGCGGCCCACCATTGCCCCCTACACCGCCAGCAAAGGCGCGGTGAAGATGCTCACCAAAGGCATGGCCATCGACCTGGGGCCGCATGGCATCAACGTCAACGGCATCGGCCCGGGCTACTTCAAGACCGAGCTCAACGCCCGCCTGGTGGCCGATGAGGCCTTCAGCGGCTGGCTTCTCAACCGCACGCCCAGCCGGCGCTGGGGGGACGTGGAAGACCTGGCGCCGGCTGCGGTGTTCCTGGCCAGCGATGCCTCGCGCTTCGTCAATGGCCACATCCTCTATGTCGATGGCGGCGTCACCGCCTCTGTGTGAAAGTGACCACCCCCAAGCTCACGTTGTTCGCTACCCCCCAGGGGGGCCGCAGCCTTCCTTGGGGCGGCCCGGCGGAAGGCTGATCATGACCATGACCTTCTCCAAAGTCATCCTCTTCACCGACACCGACGGCCGTGCGCGCTTTCGGGAGGAAGCCGTTCCCCTGACCGAGGGCAAGCCGCAGGCGCTGTTGTCGGCGCTGATGCCCAGCGGTGGCTACCAGTTGCGCCACAGCCCGTTGGGTTTTCGCAGCGAGTTCCATTGCACCGTCACGCCGCAGTGGGTGGTGATCCTGGGCGGGCACATGGAGATCGGCCTGCAGGACGGCAGCTCGCGCGTGTTCCGTCCGGGTGACCACTTCTACTCGGCCGACACCGTGCCTGAGGGCGCCACTTTCGACCCCGCGGTGCACGGGCACTGGAGCCGGCAGGTGGGGGCCGAGCCCTTGACCACCTTGGGAGTCCATCGTCGCGGGTCGATACGAGCCTGGCGCCGCCATCCCGCCCGAGCCGACGCTCTGCGGCGAGCTGGGCGTGAGCCGTACCGTGGTGCGCGAGGCCGTGAAGTCGCTGGCCGCCAAGGGCATGCTGGTGACCGGCCCCAAAGTGGGTACCCGCGTCCTGCCCAGCGACCAGTGGAACTGGTTTGATCCCGACGTGGTGGCCTGGCAGAGCAAGATCGGGCTCACGCGGGACTTCCTGCGCGATCTGCAGGAGCTGCGCCGCGTGGTGGAGCCCGCGGCCGTGCGCTTGGCGGCCACCCGTGCCACGCCTGCGGACCTGGCCGAGATCGGGGCCGCCTATGAAGGCATGCGGCACGCCATCGAGCAAGGTGGTGACTACGTCAGCCACGACCTGCGGTTTCACCAGGGCCTGCTGCGCGCCTGCCACAACCGCATGGTCATCCAGATGAGCAAGGCGCTGGGCGCGCTGCTGCGTACCAGTTTCGAGATCTCCACCTCCCGGCCTGATGGCCCCGCGAAATCGCTCCCCTTGCACCGCGCCGTCCTGGACGCCGTCCGTGATCGTGACCCGGTGCGAGCTGAGCAGGCCATCCTGGTGCTCATCGACGGTGCCGCCCAGGACATCGACCTGGTGCTGGGCTCGCGCCGCAAGCTGCCCTCGTTGGCGGCGCCTGCGGCCCGGCTGAAGGGCCGGGGCGTGGTGCCCGCAGCCTTGGCCGCGGTGCGGGCGGTGTGATGGCCCGGCCGCAAACCGAACGTTGGACCCCGAGTTGAAGTTGGAAGAACCTGCAGGAGTGAACCCATGCGTGTGTTGATCACAGGAGGCGGCGGCTTTGTCGGCGCCCGCCTGGCCCGGGCCCTGTTGGCCCAGGGCCGTTTCGACGGACAGGCCATCGACGAGATCGTGCTGACCGATCAGTTCGAGCCGCCGGCAGACCTGCGGGCACACCCCCAGGTCAAGGTGCGCGTGCGCCCCTTGCTGCAGGAATGCGCGGCGCTGCGGGACGAGCCTGCTGACCGGTTCGACGCCGTGTTCCACCTGGCCTCGGCGGTGTCGGGCGAGTGCGAGGCCGACTTCGAGCTCGGCTTGCGCTCCAACCTCGACAGCACCCGGGCCCTGCTGGACGCGCTGCGTGCCCGCACCGAAGGCGGCGCGGTGCCGGCCAAGCTGGTGTTTTCCAGCTCGATCGCGGTCTTCGGGCCCGACCCAGCCTACCCCTTCCCCGAGATCGTGGGTGACGACACGCTGCCCATGCCCCAGACCAGCTACGGCACGCAGAAGCTGATCTGCGAGCACCTGATCGCCGACTACACGCGCAAGGGCTACATCGACGGCCGCGCCGCGCGCCTGGTGACGGTGACGGTGCGCCCAGGTCGCCCCAACGGCGCGGCCAGTTCCTTCTTCAGCGGCATCATCCGCGAGCCCCTGGCCGGTGAGGACGCCATCCTGCCGGTGAGCACCGATGTGCGCCACCCGGTGGCCACGGTGCACACCATGGTGCGCAGCCTGATTGCCGTGGGCGAGGCTTCCCGCGAGGCCTTCGTCGGCCGCTCCGCCATCACCTTGCCCGGCCTGAACGTCAGCGTGCAGCAGATGCTGGATGCGTTGGAAGCCGTGGCCGGGCCGCGGGTGCGCGCGCGCGTCAAGCCGCAGCACGATGCGCGCATCGCCGGCATCGTGGCCAACTGGCCGCGCGGCGTGTCCACGCCCCGCGCTCACGCGCTGGGCCTGCACGCCGAAGCGTCATTCGAAGACATCATCCGGCAGTACATCGAGGACTGCCGGCGCGACAACCCCCAGGTACTGAAAGGCATGGATTGAATGAACCAGATCGATTTGAAAGGCCGCGTGGCGGTCATCACGGGCGGCGCCCAGGGCATCGGCTATGCCATCAGCCAGCGCATGCTGCAGTCCGGCGCCCGCGTGGTGATGTGGGACATCGACGCCCCCAAGGTGGACGAGGCCTGCCGTTCGCTCAGCGCGCTGGGGCCGGTGAGTGGCCGCATCGTCGAGCTGACCGATGACGCGGCCGTGGCTGCCGCCACCGCCGCCACCGTGGCCGAGCAGGGCGCCATCGACATCCTGGTCAACAACGCCGGCATCACCGGCGGCAACGGCACCACCTGGGATCTGGACGTGGCCATCTGGCGCCGCACCATCGAGGTCAACCTCATCGCCCCCTATCTGGTGTGCCGCCATGTGGTGCCGGCCATGCTCGCCAAGGGCTACGGCCGCATCGTCAACATCGCCTCGGTGGCGGGCAAGGAGGGCAACCCCAACGCCTCGCATTACAGCGCCAGCAAGGCCGGCCTGATCGCACTGACCAAGTCGTTGGGCAAGGAACTGGCCACCAAGGGCATCCTGGTCAACGCCGTCACCCCGGCGGCGGCGCGCACGGCCATGTTCGACCAGATGGCGCAGACCCACATCGATTACATGCTCAGCAAGATCCCCATGGGGCGCTTCCTGGGCTTGGACGAAGCAGCCGCCATGGTGGCCTGGCTGTCCAGCGAGGACTGCTCGTTCTCGACCGGCGCTGTGTTCGACCTCACGGGCGGGCGCTCGACCTACTGACCGCACGCCGTGGCCCCGCGCCGTGCTGTCTGGCGCAGGGGCGGGCGCTCCGGCGCCGTGCGCGAAGGCCGCGCTCAGCCGCGCTCTTCGTACACGCCCAGCTTGCGGTGCAGCGGTGACTCGTCCGCGAGGAACAGGAACGCAGGCTCGGTGGCCGAAGCGTTGGTGAGCGTCACGCCGGTGTAGCCAGGTACGCAGGCGGTGTCGGCCGCGGCGAGGTGGAAGGCCTGGCCGTCATCGGTGAGCAGCGTGGCGCCGCCCTCGATGGTGTGGAACACCAGCGCGGGCGAGCGTGCCGGCAGTCTCAAGGTCTGCCCGGGCCTCAGCATCAGGGCATAGAAGCCCAGGATGTTCTCCGCGGGAGATCCGGTTTCCGGGTTGATGTATTCGATCTGCACGGCCTCCTGGTCTGGCCGGTCTTCCGCCAGCGACACCAGCGCTGCGCGCGCATCCGCCCAGGGGTAGCGCAGCATCGGGTAGGCGCGGCCGCTGCGCCCGAACACAGGGCGGGGCGCCACCCCGCCGCGCGCATAGGCGCGGTCCCCGCGCCCGGGTTGCACCGCCTGCCGGTCGCCGCCCACCACGTACGAGGTCTCGGTGTAGTACACCAGCGGCAGGTCCAGCACGTCCAGCCACACCACCGGCTCGGTGCCGTCGTGGCCGTGCTCGTGCCACAGGCCTGTGGGGGTGAGGATCAGGTCGCCGCGGCTCATGGGGCACTTCTCCCCGTCCACGGTGGTCCAGGCGCCTTCGCCTTCCACCACCATGCGCACGGCATTCGGCGTGTGGCGGTGCGATGGCGCCCATTCGCCCGGCATCAGCAGTTGCATGCCCAGGTACATGGCGGCGCTGGCCTGCATCTTGTCCAGGCCGTGGCCGGGATTGGCCAGCACCAGCACGCGGCGCTCGGCCTTCTCGATGGGGGTCAGCTCGCCCGCGCGCATCAGCAGCGGGCGAATGGCCTGGTAGGCCCAGGCCGTGGCCTGCGTGCGGCGCGCGGGCTTGCCCGGCGGCAACAGGGCGCGCAGGCTGGGCCACAGCGGCACCAGGTTCTGTGCGGTCAGCTCGTCACGATAGTCCTGCGGCAGGTCTTCCAGGCGGCCCAGTGCTTCCATGTGTCTTGTCCTTCAGTTCCTTGGGGTCGTGTGCTCAGGCCCTTTCAGGCCCGCTCAAGCCTGGTCCAGGCAGTTGTCCACGTTCCAGCCGTACAGCCATTCCATGGCATCGTAGAAGCGCGCCTGGCTGCGGCCCTTCCACAGCGAATTGCGCACCAGACGCTCCACGCCGGCGGCATGGTACAGGCGCCCCATCTCCCGACCTGACAACACGATGCGGGCCGTGCGGGTGATGCGGTTCCGCTGATAAAGCTGCAGCGCATCGTCCCAGCGCTGTCCGGTCACGCGCAAGGCCTCGCCCAGCGTCACGGCGTCTTCCATGGCCATGCAGGCACCCTGCGCCATGTACTGGGTGGTCGGGTGGGCGGCGTCGCCCAGCAGCGTGGCGCGGCCGAACACCCAGTTGTCGATCGGCTCGCGGTCGGCCGTGGCCCAGCGCTTCCAGCTCTTGGGCAGGTCGATCAACTGTCGGGCCTTGGGGCAGATGCCCTGGAAGTAGCTCTCCACCTCTTCCTTGCTGCCATCGGTGACGCCCCAGGTTTCCTGTTGACGGCTGTGGAAGGTGACGACAACGTTGTACTGTTCGCCCCCACGCAGCGGGTAGTGCACCAGGTGGCACTTGGGGCCGGCCCACAGGCTGGCAGCGTTCCAGCGCAGGTTCTCGGGGAAGTCGGCGCGATCCACCACGGCGCGGTACACCACATGGCCGGTCACCCGCGGCGGGTCGTTGACGTACTGTGCCCGCAGCACCGACTTGCCGCCCTCGGCGCCAATCAGGGCCTGGCCGGCCCAGCGCCTGCCGTTCTGGTCGATGGCGCTGACGGTGCCCGTGGTCTCGTCCTGTTCAATGCGCTCCACGCGTGTGTGAGTGTGGAAGCTGACGCGGCCCGTTTCCTGCGCGCCCTCCAACAGCGACAGGTGCACATCGGCGCGGTGGATCACCGCGTACGGGTTGCCGAAGCGCTGGCGGAAGGCCTCGCCCGTCTCCAGCCGCCCGACCAGCGTCTCGTCGACGGCATCGTGCATCACCATGCTCTCGGTGTAGACGGCGCGCCCCCGCGCCTTGTCCCCGACGCCCAGGGCGTCGAACGCATGGAAGGCGTTGGGGCCGAGCTGGATGCCCGCACCGATCTCACCAATCTCCGGCGCCTGCTCCAGCACGGTGACCTTGAAGCCCTGCCGCACCAAGGCCAGGGCCGCCGCCAGGCCGCCGATGCCGCCGCCAGCGACGATGACGGGAAGCTCTTCATTGCGTGTGACCACGTACACCTCCGGAAACGGCAAGTCATCAGTATGCTGACGATAAGTATAGGTTCGGTCCGGCCGTATAAACCGAGGGTTTACGCGAGCGGCGAGCCCAGGTCGGGCGGGGCGGGGGGGGGGGAGGGCAGACCGATGCTGCCCAGGCGCGATCAGAGCGCGAACGACGGCCTCTGGCCCAGTTGCGCTCTCCAGCGCAGCAGGTGGGGATGGCGCTCGTCCGGCTTGACCTTGACGACACGCGCGAAGTCCACGGCCACGCAGGCCGTGATGTCGGCCACGCTGAACGACGCGCCGGCCACGAACTCGTGGGCTGACAACTGCTCGTTCAGCGTCACCAGGAACTGCGAGATGCGCGCCACCCCGCGCTGCGCCAGTTCGGGGATCTGCGGATAGTCCACCGGGCCGGGCAGCGCGCGGTTGGCCATGGCGGGCGAGCCGTTGCGCAAGGCTTCCGCCACGGCGAACAGGCCGTCGAACTCGGCCCGCCACTGCCAGCTGGCGATGGCAGCCTTCTCTTCGGGCGTGGTGCCCATCAGCGCGGGTTGCGGGTAGGCCGCTTCAAGCCACGCGGCGATGGCGGCGTTGTCGGTCAGCACCAGGCCGTCCGGCAACTGCAAGGCCGGCACGGTGCACTGCGGGTTCACGGCGCGGTAGGCCGGGCTGAACTGTTCGCCGCTGCGCAGGTCCACCTGGACGGTGTGGTGGGCCACGCCTTTTTCGGCCAGCAGGATGCGTGCGCGCCGCGGGCTGGGCGCCGTGGCGCAGTCGTACAGGGTGAGGGTGCCGTTCATGGTGCGATCTTGTCTTGCGTGCGGTGCTCGAAGTCGCTGGCGTCGTGCCGCTCGTGCAACTGCGACGCCGGATCCCCCATCACACGGTTGACCATGCGGCCCCGCTTGACGGCCGGTCGTTGACCGATCTCGTCGGCCCAGCGGATGACGTGCGTGTACTCCTGCACCGACAGGAACTCTCCCGCGTCGTACAGCAGACCCTTGGCCAGGGCGCCGTACCAGGGCCACACGGCGATGTCGGCTACCGTGTACTCGTCGCCGGCCAGGTATCGGCACTCGGCCAGGCGGCGGTTGAGCACGTCCATCTCTCGCTTGACCTCCATCGCGAAGCGGTCGATGGGGTACTCGAACTTGGCCGGCGCATAGGCGTAGAAGTGGCCGAAGCCACCGCCCAGGTAAGGGGCGCTGCCCATCTGCCAGAACAGCCACGACAGGCACTCGGCGCGTCCCGCACCCGTCGGCACGAACTCACCGAATTTTTCGGCCAGGTACAGCAGGATGGCGCCGCTTTCGAACACGCGCACCGGCTCCGGCCCGCTGCGGTCCATCAGTGCCGGAATCTTCGAGTTCGGGTTCACCTCGACGAAGCCGCTGCTGAACTGCGCGCCCTCGCGGATGTTGATCAGCCAGGCGTCGTACTCGGCGCCCTGGTGACCGCGGGCCAGCAGTTCCTCCAGCATCACCGTCACCTTCACCCCGTTCGGGGTGGCCAGCGAATACAACTGCAGCGGGTGGCGGCCCACCGGCAGGGCCCGCTCGTGGGTGGCGCCGGCGATGGGCCGGTTGATGCTGGCAAACGTGCCCCCGCTGGGCTTCTGCCAGGTCCAGACGCGTGGCGGGGTGTAGTCGGTGGGGTTGGTCATTGGCGTGCTCGGTTGAGATGATCCCGCGCAAACATTCGGCGCGTGGTCGGTGGCCTATCGGCAGGCACAGGCACAGCGCGGTCGCACGAACATTGGCGAAGGCTGAATTCTG
>JAJTDM010000164.1 GCA_021300575.1 Rubrivivax sp. | reverse complement strand
GCTCACCGTGGCCGGCGCCCTGGAGCCCGAACGCATCATGGGCGTAGAGACCGGGGGCTGCCCGCACACGGCCATCCGCGAGGACGCCTCCATCAACCTGGAGGCGGTGGACCGGATGCTTGGCCAGTTCCCCAACGCGGACATCGTCTTCATCGAGTCCGGCGGCGACAACCTGGCCGCCACCTTCAGCCCCGAGTTGTCAGATCTGACCCTGTACGTCATCGACGTGGCCGCAGGCGAGAAGATCCCGCGCAAGGGCGGGCCCGGCATCACCAAGAGCGACCTGTTCGTCATCAACAAGACCGATCTCGCGCCCCACGTGGGCGCCGATCTGGCGGTGATGGAAGCCGACACCCGCCGCATGCGCCCGGACCACGTCGGCCGCCGGCCCTACGTGATGACCAACCTCAAGACCCGCGAGGGCCTGGCCGAGGTGGTGCGCTTCATCGAAACCCGGGGGCTGCTGACGGGCTGACCGGCGTCATGATCTTCGAAGGCCGCCAGCAGCGCTGGTACTCGGCGGCAACCTGGCCCAGGGCTTCCAGAGTCCGCGTTGCGGCATCTGCAGGCTCGACGCGAGCTGCTAGCCTACTGTTACAAGCGACGCGACTTAGGTTGCGGACGCTGCGTGCGCGCCGCTTCGGACGATACGCTCGAGCGCGTCGAGGGCCTTGGCGTTACCGTCCTCGTTGCGGAGCTTGCGGCCGAGTTCAGCAGCATTGCTGCGGGTGTCTTCACTGAGCGCGCGCTGTAGCGCCGCGTGCAGCGTGCGCTGGTTGAGCTTCACGAAGGGGACGTGGGTGCCCACGCCCAGGGCGGCGATGCGGCTGCCCCAGAAAGGCTGATCGGCGAAGAAGGAGCAGACCACGGAAGGCACCCCGGCCTCGGCGGCTGCGAAGGTGGTGCCGGCGCCGCCGTGATGGACCACCACCGCGCAGCGCGGGAAGAGCCAGCCGTGATCGACAGCGCGCACGAAGTGCACCCTCGGCCCGGCCAGAGCGCTCACTACCTCGGTATCGTTCCAGCCACCGCAGACCACGAACCGCAGGTCAAGCGCCTCGGCGAGCGCGAGCACGTCCCGGGTAAAGGTCTCCAGGGTGGGCATGGGCATGCTGCCGAAGCCGAGATACACCGGCGGCGGCCCCGCCTCGAGCCAGGCGACCAGCTCAGACGACGGGATGGCCTCGCCAAGGCGCGCACGCACCGACGCCGGGACGCGGATGGACCCCGTGGTCACCGCCTGGGCGTAGGCGTCAGCGGGGTGGGGTACGAGGTGGGGGCTCCAGAGCTGCAACGCCGGCACGCCCAACTCCCGAGCGCGGCCTACGGCGGTAGCCGTCTGAGGCGGAAGACCGAGCTCGCGGCGAAAGACGTTGATCGCGTCACGGTGAATCGGGAAGGCGAGACGGCGAAAGAGCGCATAGGTCGCGCGGTTGAGGAAAGCCCACGGGAGCTTCGCAGTCGTGACCAGGGGGCATGGATACGCGCCAGTGGGCTCGCAGGGGATGGTGTGCGCGAACGTGAACGGAATCCGCAAGTGCTCTGCCAGCGTCACCGACAGCTCCTCGATCAGCGTGCCGCCCACAATCATGTCCGCGCCACGAGCGGCCTCAAGGCCGCTCGCGAAAACGTGGGGATCAAGCTCGCGGGCGATCTCCGCCACCGAGCTCATGAAGGCCCTTACGTTGCCCGATCGAAGCCAGCGCTGTCCTTCCTCCGATTCAAGGATGGTCTGGGAGTTCCCATAAAGCGGCGCGTACTCGACGCCTGCGCGCTCCACGAAGCTCCGCAGATTCTCGGGCGCCGCCACGCGGGCCTCGATGCCTCGCGCCACCAAGCCAGCGGCCAGGGCCACCTGGGGTTGAGCATCGCCACGCGTTCCATAACTGAAGAAGACGATTCGCATATCAGGCTCCATGGGGGGACGAATTGGCGAAGGTTCGAGCGAGCGCGTCGTGGACGAGCCCCAGAAGCACGTCACGGGTCTCTACGGGGCTGAGCCCCCGATCGCGGCGCAGGAGCTTCCAGGCGTACACGTCGGTGGCCAGAAGGAGTTGCGCGAGCTGACACTGCCGAACCGAGGAGTCGTGTGCCAGCAGCGGACCAAAGACGCGCTCAAGCCAGGCCCAGTGCAGCGCGCGGCCAGTCTCAGCCATCGCGGTGACCACAGGGATGCGGCCGTCGAGCGAGAGTGTCCGCATAAGCGTGTCGCCCAGCGGCTCGTACATGCCCAGGATGAAGTCGAGAGCCAGCTCCGGGTCCCCTGCGGGCACACGATCCCGCAACTCTGCGTTGTGCTTGCCGGCCGCTGCGAGGAAGGCCTGCGCGAGGCCCTCCTTCCCGCCGAAACGACGCTGGACAGTCTTCGCCGTAACGCCCGCGAGGCGCGCCACGTCTTCGATGTGCACGTCGTCGTAGTAACGCTCGGCGAAGAGCTGTGTAGCTGCCGCGAGGACGCGACGCTCGGTCTCTTGGGTGGCGTGGGCGCGCGCCACCTGTTGGTAGGTGCGGCGCGAGCTCGGGAGCTTCGGGACATGTCTGATCATTTGGTGTCGCATAGTAAGACATGTAATTGCCAAACACAAGGCCGGTCGCCCCGGCATGCGCGGTGGAGCATGGGCGCGATCGATGAAGAGATCAGGTCTGTCCTTCATCACGAGAGGGCGGCGCTCGGCGCGACAGAAGCAGCCCCTTGCACTCCGTCCCCGGCCGCACCAAGAAGCTTCCTCCCCTGCGCGTGGGCGGCCCGGTAGGTTCCGGCAAGACCACCCTGGTGGAGATGCTTTGCAAGACCATGCGCGAGCGCTGGGACCTGGTGGTGGTCACCAACGACATCTACACCAAGGAAGACCAGCGCCTGCTCACCGTGGCCGGCGCCCTGGAGCCCGAACGCATCATGGGCGTAGAGACCGGGGGCTGCCCGCACACGGCCATC
>JAJTDM010000050.1 GCA_021300575.1 Rubrivivax sp. | reverse complement strand
AATACCCGCATTCAGCCGCTCGCCGTTCAAATCGGCACCAAACAAAATCGGCCGCAAAGCCGCACCAATGCTTGATGTCAGGCTTGGCATCGTGTGTTTAACCGGACAGTAGTGGGGGCGGCCGTGTCTTGCAGCGTGTCGGTGTGGACGGTGCTCATGCGGCGGCTCCCTTGACGATGTGGATGATGTCCAGCCCGGCGGTCTTGGTGTCGGCCCCGGCGGCCACCTTGATGGCGGCGCGCACCCGGTTGTAGGTGCCGCAGCGGCAGATGTTGGTCATCGCCGCGTCAATATCGGCGTCGGTGGGCTTGGGCTTGTCCTTGAGCAGCGCGGCGGCGGTCATGATCATGCCGCTCTGGCAGTAGCCGCACTGCGGCACGTCCAGCGCCACCCAGGCCTTCTGGAGCGGGTGGCTGCCGTCCGGCGACAGGCCCTCGATGGTGGTGATCTTCTGGCTGGGCTGCACGGCGGCGGCGGGCAGCACGCAAGAGCGCACGGGTGCACCGTCGATGTGCACGGTGCAGGCGCCGCACTGGGCCACACCGCAGCCATACTTGGTGCCGGTCATGCCGAGTTGCTCACGGATCACCCACAGCAGCGGGGTGTCGGGCTCGGCCTGGTAGTTCATCACCTTGCCGTTGACGTTCAATTGGGGCATCTCAGACTCCGTGGGGCGACAGAAGCGGTTTGTCGCACGGCAGAGCCCTGCCGGGGCTAGTGATAATCAACAAGACCCCTTGAATTTCCGGGAATCTCCTTGGTCACCCCCACCGCTCCCGCTGCCGCCGCTCTGGCCTGCACCGCACTCATCGACAGCGACCACCCGCACGTGCAGGGCTTCGCCCGCCAACACGCCCTGGGCGCGGGCGACCGCGAGCGGGCGGTAGCGTTGTACTACGCCGTGCGCGACGGCTTCCGCTACGACCCCTACCGGATCGACCTCTCGGTGGCCGGCATGCGCGCCAGCCATGTGCTGGAGATCGGCGTGGGCTGGTGCGTCACCAAGGCGGCGTTGCTGGCGGCCGCGGCCCGGGCCGCCGGCATCCCGGCCCGCGTAGGTTACGCCGACGTGCGCAACCACCTGAGCACCGAGCGCATGCGCCAGACCATGAAGACCGACCTCTTCGTCTGGCACGGCTACACCGAGCTGTGGCTGGACGACGCCTGGGTCAAGGCCACGCCGGCCTTCAACATCGAGTTGTGTGACCGCTTCGGCCTGCTCCCGTTGGAGTTCGACGGCCGTGTCGACTCGCTCTACCACCCCTTCGACAAGGCCGGCCAGCGCCACATGGAGTACGTGTACGAGCACGGCAGCTTCGACGACATGCCGCTGCAGCGCATCGTCGACGACTTCGATCGCTACTACCCTGGAATGGTGGCCATCGGCAACCCGCTGAAGTCGGCCAGCTTCGAGGCCGATGTGGGGCGCGAGACGGGCTGAGCGCCTGTCTTGAAATCCCGCTGCCTCACCCCAATTGGGGCTTTCCGAAGGCGAGCGCCTCCCGCCGCCGACATCACCTCAACCCTGAGAACCCATGGACAAGAAGACCCACTCCTTCCAGGCCGAGGTGCAGCAGATCCTGCACCTCGTCACCCATTCGCTGTACTCCAACAAGGAAATCTTCCTGCGCGAACTCGTCTCCAACGCCTCAGACGCCTGCGACAAGCTGCGCTTCGAAGCCCTGGACAACGCCGCGCTGTACGAGGACGCGCCCACGCTGGAAGTGCGCGTCTTCTTCGACGCCGAGGCCAAGACCCTGACCATCCGCGACAACGGCATCGGGATGAGTGAGGAAGAGGCCATCGCGCACCTGGGAACGATCGCCAAGAGCGGCACGCGCGAGTTCATGTCGCGCCTGGAAGGTGACCAGAAGAAGGACGCCAACCTGATTGGCCAGTTCGGCGTGGGCTTCTACTCCGGCTTCATCGTGGCCGACCGCATGACGGTGGAGACCCGCCGCGCCGGCCTGCCTGCTGAGCTGGGTGTGCGCTGGAGCAGCACCGGCACGGGCGATTTCGAGGTCGAGACCATTGACAAGCCCGCGCGCGGCACCGATGTCATCCTGCACCTGCGCGAGGACGAGGCGGAGTTCCTGTCCACCTGGAAGCTGAAGTCCATCATCAGCAAGTATTCCGACCACATCTCCCTGCCCATCCTGATGAAGAAGGAGGAGTGGGACGCCGAGGCCAAGAAGCAGGTGGTCCGGGACGAGTGGGAAACCGTCAACAAGGCCGCCGCCTTGTGGGCCCGCTCCAAGAGCGACGTGACCGACGCGGAATACCAGGCGTTCTACAAGCAGATCAGCTACGACAGCGAAGCGCCGCTGGCCTACACCCACAACCGCGTGGAAGGCCGCACCGAGTACACGCAGCTGCTGTACGTGCCGGCCAAGGCGCCGTTCGACCTGTGGAACCGCGACAAGCGCGGCGGCGTCAAGCTGTACGTCAAGCGCGTGTTCATCATGGACGACGCCGAGGCGCTGATGCCGGTGTATCTGCGCTTCGTCAAGGGCGTGATCGATTCGGCCGACCTGCCGCTGAACGTCAGCCGCGAACTGCTGCAGGAAAGCCGCGACGTCAAGGCCATCCGCGAGGGCTCCACCAAGCGCGTGTTGTCCATGCTGGAGGATGTGGCCGAGAACCAGAAGGACAAGTACGCGGAGTTCTGGAAGCAGTTTGGTGCCGTCCTGAAGGAGGGCGTGGGCGAGGACTTCGGCAACCAGGAGCGTCTGGCCAAGCTGCTGCGCTTTGCCTCCACGCAGGCTGCGAATGACGATCAAGGCGTGTCCTTCACTGACTACGTCGGCCGCATGAAAGAGGGCCAGGACGCCATCTACTACATCACCGCCGACACCCTGGCTGCGGCCAAGGGCAGCCCGCAGCTCGAGGTCTTCAAGAAGAAGGGCATCGAGGTGCTGCTGCTGACCGACCGCGTGGACGAGTGGATGCTCAGCCACCTGCACGAGTTCGACGGCAAGCCGCTGCAAAGCGTGGCCAAGGGCGCCTTTGATCTGGGCAAGCTGCAGGATGAGGAAGAGAAGAAGCAGGCTGAAGCCGCGGCCGAGTCCTTCAAGCCCGTGCTGGAGAGGCTGCAGGCCGCGCTCAAGGACCGCGCCAAGGATGTGCGCGCCTCCACCCGCCTGGTGGACTCCCCCGCCTGCCTGGTGGTGGAAGACGGCGCCATGAGCGGCCATCTGGCGCGCATGCTCAAGCAGGCCGGCCAGTCCGCACCGGAGACCAAGCCGATCCTGGAGGTCAACCCAGGCCACGCCTTGGTCAAGAAGCTGGAGTCCGATGCGCAGTTCGACGACCTGGCCCACCTGCTGTTCGACCAGGCCGTGCTGGCCGAGGGCGGGCAGCTCGAAGACCCTGCAGCGCATGTGCAGCGCATGACGCGGCTGCTGACGGCTTGAAGGGCTGATGGGCTGAAGGCCAGAAGGTCTGGAGCCCTGCTGTCGTGAGCGGTTCCGGCCGTCTGCCGCCCGGGCCCAACGTGGGCACGCAGTTGATGGCGCGGCGAAGGGCTGGCGCGCGCCGGCCCGCGGCGGGCCGCGCCGCGCCAGTGACGAAACGGGCGACGGGAGCTTCGCAGTCCGCCCCGGCCACGGATGCTGAAACCTGGTTTGCCGCCCAGGGCTGGCAGCCCTTTTCCTTTCAACTTGAGGTCTGGGCCCATATGGCCGCGGGCCGCAGCGGCCTGCTGCATGCCACCACCGGCGCAGGCAAGACGCTGGCGGCCTGGTTCGGCGCCCTGGCCGTGTGCAGAGCCGAGCCAGCGGCTGCGGCTGCAGGTGCGGGTGCGGGTGCGGGTGCGGGTGCGACCGGCCCGCGCGTGCTGTGGATCACGCCCATGCGCGCGCTGGCGGCGGACACCACGCTGGCTTTGCAGGCGGCGGCCGACGGTGTGGGCATGGGCTGGGCCGTGGAGCAGCGCACGGGCGACACCGCAGCAGCGGCCAAGGCGCGCCAGCGCAAAACCTGGCCGCTGGCCCTGGTGACCACGCCCGAGAGCCTGAGCCTGATGCTGGCCATGGCCGACAGCGCCGCCGTGCTGGGCGGCGTGCAGGTGCTCATCGTGGACGAGTGGCACGAGTTGCTGGGCAACAAGCGCGGCACCCAGGTGCTGCTGGCGCTGGCGCGGTTGCGCCGCCTGAACCCCCGGCTGCGGGTGTGGGGTCTGTCAGCCACGCTGGGCAACCTGGAGGAGGCCTGTGCGGCCTTGACCTGGGGTGGCGTCTCGGTCGGTGAAGATGGCTCGCGACTGTCTGGCGTGGGTGATGCACCCGAGCCGGGAGGCGTCATCGTCCGCGGCGCGGTCCCCAAGGCACTGATGGTGGACAGCCTCATCCCGGCCACCATGGAGCGCTTCCCCTGGGGGGGCCACCTGGGCCTGCGCCTGCTGGACCAGGTGGTCGCCGAGCTGGAGGGCAGCGCTGTCAGCCTCGTCTTCACCAACACCCGTTCCCAGGCCGAGCTCTGGTACCAGGCCCTGCTGGAAGCACGGCCTGATTGGGCCGGACTGATCGCGCTGCACCACGGCTCGCTGGACCCTTCGGTGCGCCAGTGGGTGGAAGCCGGGCTGAAGGCCGGGCAGCTCAAGGCCGTGGTCTGCACCTCCAGCCTGGACCTGGGCGTGGACTTCCTGCCCGTGGAGCGCGTGTTGCAGATCGGCTCGCCCAAGGGTGTGGCGCGGCTGCTGCAGCGCGCCGGCCGGTCGGGCCATGCGCCGGGGCGGCCTTCGCGCATCACGGTGGTGCCCAGCCAGGCGCTGGAGTTGCTGGAGGCCGCGGCCGCGCGCCGTGCTGCGGCAGCAGGGCGCATCGAGCGCCGCGAGCCCCCGCCCTGGCCGCTGGACGTGCTGGTGCAGCACCTGCTCACACTCGCCGTGGGCCCGGGCTTCGAGCCCGATTCGCTGTTCGAGGAAGTCAAGAGCGCCTGGCCCTACCGCGACCTGGACCGCGAGAGCTTCGACTGGTGCCTGGGCTTCACGGTGCACGGCGGGGCCTCGCTGGCGGCCTACCCCGAGCACCACCGCATCGTCCCCGACGAAGCTGGCATCTGCAGGGTGGCGAACCCGGCCGTGGCGCGCCGCCACCGCATGAGCATCGGCACCATCGTCTCGGACACGGCCATGAGCGTGCAGTGGCTCAACGGCGGACGCATCGGCAGCGTGGAGGAGAGCTTCATCGCCAGCCTGCGCGAGGGCGACTGCTTCATCTTCAGCGGCCGCGTGTTGCAGCTGGTGCGGGTGCGCGAGCTCACGGCCTATGTCACCAAGGCGCCCGGCCACCAGGGCGCCGTGCCCGTGTGGCAAGGCGGCAAGATGCCGCTGTCCAGCGAGCTGGCCGACATGGCGCTGGCCTTGCTCGATGAAGCGGACGCTTTGATGAGCCGGCCTGGCCCCAGTGTCGTCACGGCTTCGTCGGCTGTCAGTGCCGATCCGGTTGCTGCTTCCGTCCCCGTGGCGTCATCGCAGCTGGCGCAGCACCCCGATCCCGAACTGCGCGCCCTGGCACCTCTGCTGGCGCTGCAGGCTGAAGCATCGGCCTTGCCCTGCGCAAGGCGGATCGTGTTCGAGATGATCGAGTCCGACGAGGGCCACCACCTGTTCTGCTACCCGCTCGCGGGGCGCATGGTGCACATCGGCCTGGGTGCGCTGCTGGCCTGGCGCGCGGCGCGTCAGCAGACGGGGACCTTCAGCTTGTCCATGAACGACCATGGTTTCGAACTGCTCTCGCGCCAGCGTTTCGACTGGCCGGCGCTGCTGGAGCCGGCCGGACCGGGCTCCTGGCCCCAGGGCCTGCTGAGCCAGGAGCAATTGGTCCCCGACATCCAGCAGGCCTTGAATGCCACGGAGCTGTCACTGCGGCGCTTTCGTGAGATCGCCCGCGTGGCCGGCCTGGTGTTCACCGGCTATCCCGGTGCCAGCCGCAGCGCGCGGCAGGTGCAGGCCTCGGCCAAGCTGTTCTTCGACGTCTTCCGCCAGCACGACCCCGGCAACCTGCTGCTGGCCCAGGCCGAGGCCGAGACCCTGGCACAGGAACTGGACGTGGAGCGCCTGCAGCGCTGCCTGGCGCGCATGGCGGCGTCTGCACAGCTCAGCTTCACCCGGCCCCAGCGGCTCACGCCTTTCGCCTTCCCGCTGATGGTGGAACGTCTGCGCGAACGCGTCACCACCGAGCAGCTCCACCAGCGCGTCCAGCGCCTGCTGGCCGAGATGGAGGCGGCGCAGCAGCACACGTCCCCAGGCCCTGCCGCGACGGCCGGCGTTCCGCCGCGCAGACGCCGTTCAGCCCGCGTGCGCCGCCCCAGCCCATGACCGATCCGGCCCCTCTGCCCGCATCGCCTTCGCTGGCACCCTGCGCCACGGATGCGCTGCACCCGCTGCCTGACGGCCGTGCCCTTCACCTGCTGCCCGAGCGGGCCGCCTGGCTGCCCGATGCGGGCTTGCTGCTCGTGGCCGATGCGCACTTCGGCAAGGCCGCCAGCTTCCGCCGCCTGGGCGTGCCGGTGCCGCAGGGCACCACCGACGCCAACCTGGCCCGGCTGGACGTGCTGCTGGCCCGGCTGCCGGGCGTGCATGCGCTGGTGTTCCTGGGCGATTTTCTTCACGCCGCCAGCGGCCGTGCGCCCGCCACGCTCCAGGCGCTGCAGACCTGGCGCCAGCGCCACGCCGGTCTGGCGCTCACGCTGGTGCGTGGCAACCATGACAGCCACGCGGGCGATCCACCGGCCGCCCTGGGCATCGAGGTGGTGGGGGAGCCCTGGCTGCACGCCGGCCTGGCCCTGTGCCACGACCCCGCCACGCCCCGGCCAGGGGGCGTGCCCTGCATCGCCGGGCATCTGCATCCTGTGGCCCGCCTGGGGCGCGGCTTCGACGCGGTGCGCTTGCCTTGCTTCCACGCCCGCGTCGACGGTGCGCTGGTGCTGCCGGCCTTCGGGGAGTTCACGGGTGGCGCCCTGGTGCGTGCCGCCTCAGGAGATGCGGTCTACCTGGTCGCGCACATGCGCGTGGCGCCGCATCCGCACCACCGTAGGGTGTCCTGAAATTTCGAACGGCAAGTTGACCGCTGTCGCACCTGCGGGCGAGCCTGTCTTGAGATGATCCACATCGGCCCCAGGCACAGTGCCTGCAAAGGCCCGCTCATCGCAACAGGAACTCCCATGCTCTTCGACCCCGTGCTCGTGCGCTCTCTGCCCCTGGCCAACCGGGCGGTGATGAACCCGATGACGCGCAGCCGCGCGGTGCACGCCGCCACGCCCAACGCGCTCATGGCCACCTACTACGAACAGCGCGCCACGGCCGGTCTCATCATCACGGAGGGCACCTCACCCTCGCCCAACGGCCTGGGCTATGCCCGCATCCCCGCGCTCTACAACGACCAGCATGTCCGGGGCTGGAAGCTCGTCACCGATGCCGTGCACGCCCAGGGTGGACGCATCGTGGTGCAGCTCATGCATACCGGCTGCGTCACGCACCAGGCCAACCTGCCGGCTGGGGCCCGGGTGGTCAGCTCGGTCAGCGGCGTGTGCCCAGGACAGATGTGGACCGATGCCCAAGGGATGCAGCCCCACACCGAGGAGCAGTTCCTGAACGCCAACGTCAACACCCGCACCGACGGCTACGGCGGCAGCAACGCCGGGCGCAACCGCTTCGCCCTGGAGGTGGCCCGCGCCGCCGCGCAGGCCATCGGCGCGCACCGCGTGGGCATCCGACTGTCACCCCACGGTGTGTTCAACGGCACCGGTCACTTCCCCGAGGCTGACGAGCAGTTTCGAGCCCTGGCCCAGGATCTGTCGGACCTGGATTTGATGTACCTGCACGTGCTGGACCACTCGGCCCTGGGGGCACCGCCCGTGCCCGCATCCCTCAAAGCGGAGATGCGCGCGCTCTTCAAGGGCCCCTTCATCCTGGCCGGAGGGTTCGACCGCGACAGCGCCGAGCAGGCTCTGCTGGAGGGCCGTGCCGACCTCATCGGCTTTGGCCGCCCCTTCCTCGCCAACCCCGACCTGGTCGCCCGCATGATGGCAGGTGCTGCCCTGAACGCGCCTGACATGAGCACGTTCTACACCGCCGACGCCAAGGGCTACACCGACTACCCCGCGCTGGCGGCTTGAACGGGCGGGCTGACCAGGTCCGGCCTCGGGTCAGCTCATCCGGTCGATCTGCTCTCGCAACTGCACCGTCTGGTCGGCCCAGTGGTTGGGGGTGCCGAAGCTAGGAAAGGCGATGGGGAAGGCCGGGTCGCTCCAGCGCTGCGCGATCCACGCGCTGTGGCGCAGCAGGCGCAGGGTGCGCAGCGGCTCGATGAGCTGCAGTTGCGCGTCGTCGAAGTCCATGAAGTCCTCGTAGCCGCGCAGCAGGGACTGCAGTTGTCGGCGTCGGTCCTCGCCTTCGTGGCCGTCCAGGAACAGCCAGAGGTCCTGCATGGCCGGGCCGCTGCAGGCGTCGTCAAAGTCGACCAGGTGCAAGGTCTGCTCGCGTTCCAGCAGGTTGCCGCGGTGGGCGTCGCCATGCAGGCGCTGTAAGGTGCCTCCCGCTCGCTCGAAGGCCCGGGTCACGCCCTCCATCGCCGTGCGGGCAGCATGCTCCCAGCGCGGGGCCTGGGCCGCGTCCACCACCTGCGAGGCCAGCAAGGTGTCGATCGCCTGGAGGCCCAATGCTGGCGAAAGCGTCAGGCGGTGGGTGAAGGCCTGCTGCGCCCCCACGGCATGAACGCGGCCGATCAACCGGCCCAGTCGCTCGAAAGCCTCGGGGGATTCGATGTCGGGGTCGCGCCCACCGAGCCAGGGGCTTACACTGATGCGGTGGGAGTCGCCTTCCCGGGGCTGCCAGTGCAGCAGGGTGGCCGCCGGGCCGCTGATCAGGGCGTTGGCAGGGGCGGGCGGCAGCAAGCGCATGGGCAGCGGCGCCATCACGGCCACTTCGGCCGCGGCGAGCTCCAGGGTGAAGCCGTGCTCTTCGTGGATCTGGGCATCGGTCCAGCGCCCTGGGCGGTAGAACTTGCCCACCACCGCACCGCCATCCTCCAGCATCAGGCGAAACACCCGGTTCTCGTAGGAGTTGAGCTGGAGGATGCGGCCGTCGCCGCGCAGGCCCACGGCGTCCAGGGCCTCGAGCACGGTGTCGGGCGTCAACTCACCGTAGGCGGCAGGGGATGTCTTCATGCGCGGTGGTCCAGGCAGCTATACTACGAGGCTTTTCCCGAAAACGGCGGGGAAGAGTTCGTTGACCTGAGAGGCCGCCCGCGGTGCCAAGCCGCGGACCCACAAGCGGCGCCAAGGGCGCGAGGCATGCAAGTGCCCTGAACAGCCGGAATCCGGCGTGTTGTCCCTGCTGACGCACGCCACTTGGAAGACCCTCATGAAGACCTTCAGCGCCAAGCCGGCCGAAGTGGTGCACGAGTGGTTTGTGATTGACGCCACCGACAAGGTGCTCGGACGTGTTGCCAGCGAAGTGGCACTCCGTTTGCGCGGCAAGCACAAGGCCATTTACACGCCCCACGTCGACACCGGCGATTTCATCGTCATCGTCAACGCCGACAAGATCCGCGTCACCGGCACCAAGGCCACCGACAAGATCTACTACCGGCACTCGGGCTACCCCGGCGGCATCTACGCCACCGCCTTCAAGGACATGCAGGCCAAGCATCCCGGCCGTGCCATCGAGAAGGCCGTCAAGGGCATGCTGCCCAAGGGCCCGCTGGGCTACGCGATGATCAAGAAGCTGAAGGTGTACGCCGGTGCCACGCATCCGCACACCGCCCAGCAACCCAAACCGCTCGAGATCTGAGGACGGCCATGATCGGACAATGGAATTACGGCACCGGCCGCCGCAAGTCGTCGGTCGCCCGCGTGTTCATCAAGAAGGGTTCTGGCGTCATCGAGGTCAACGGCAAGCCGCTGGACCAGTACTTCGGTCGCCAGACCTCCATCATGATCGTCCAGCAGCCCCTGCTGCTGACGGCCAACGCCCAGTCGTTTGACATCAAGGTCAACGTCCACGGCGGCGGCGAGTCCGGCCAGGCCGGTGCGGTGCGTCACGGCATCACCCGCGCCCTGATCGACTACGACGCGGCGCTCAAGCCCGAGCTCAGCCGTGCCGGCTTCGTGACGCGTGATGCGCGCGAAGTCGAGCGCAAGAAGGTCGGTCTGCACGGCGCGCGTCGCCGGAAGCAGTTCAGCAAGCGCTGATCTCGCAGGCACGGGGCTGGCGCCCTGTGCCGGCTCCACCATGCGCTGGAAGCTGTGGCGCCGCCGCCTGTCGGTGAGCGCCCCTCGGATGATTGTTCGCAGCCACCTGCCCTGGCCATTGCGCTGGGCGGTGGCTGCTGTCGTTCTGGGGTTCTCCGCCGCCATCGCGCTGTGGGCTTTCGAGTTCGGCAAGGATATCGCCGGGCTGGACCGCGATGCCAAGGCCCAGGCCGCGCAGTTGGAGGCCGAGGTGCAGCGCCTTCGAGCCGAGAACGAGCGGGCGCTGGCCGTGGCCCACAGCGCGGAAAGTCTTTTGAAGACCGAGCGCGCGTCGCAGGAGCGCCTGGCGCAGGTGGTGCGGCAGTTGGAGGAAGAGACGCGGACGCTCAAGGCCGATCTCGGCTTCTTCGAGCGCCTGATCCCGTCCTCCGGACCGGGCCTTCAGGTGCGTGGCCTGCAAGCGCAGGCCCAGGCCCCGGGGCAGCTGCGGTATCAGATGCTGGTGATGCACAACGCCCGCTCGGCTGCGGAGTTTGCCGGCCGGTATGAGATGCTGGTGTCGGGCACCTTGTCGGGCCGCCCCTGGAGCATGCCTGCGGCCGGCGGCCCGAAGGACATGAAGCTCAAGCAGTACCTGCGCATCGAGGGACTGATCGACCATCCGCCGCAGGCCGTGATAAAAAGCCTGCAGGTCAGGGTGCTGGACGAGACGGGCGCGGTCAAGGCCACGCAAACCGTTCCCTTGTGACAATCCGGAGGGTCAGAACATGGAGTTCGGACGAAAGAAGTCCCCGCCGATACGCAGCCTCATTGGGGAAGGCACGGTGGTCAACGGCCCGGTGCGATTCACCGACGGCTTGCGCATCGACGGCGAGGTGCAGGGCGACGTTCTGGCCACCTCGGAGGGTGCCAACCTGGTGGTGATCAGCGAAAAAGCCAAGGTCACGGGCATGGTCAAGGCGGCCCATGTGATCATCAACGGTACCGTCATGGGCCCCGTGGAATCGGGCACCCTGCTGGAATTGCAGCCTTCAGCGAGGGTCACGGGTATCGTTCGTTACGAACTGCTTGAAATGCACCCCGGCGCCCTCATTGACGGAGAACTGCGGCCGTTGAAGAATGCCGACAAGCCCGCGCTGAAGCTTGCTGCGTCGAACGAACACTGAACCAGACTGATTGAACGAAGGACCGACATGAACGCCATTGCCGAACCCCTGGCCCCCGCAGCCGACGAGATGCCCGTGCCGCTGGTCTTCACCGACAGCGCTGCGGCCAAGGTGGCCGACCTGGTGGCCGAGGAGGGGAACCCGGAATTGAAGTTGCGGGTTTTCGTTCAGGGTGGCGGCTGCTCGGGTTTCCAGTACGGGTTCACCTTCGACGAGGTCGTCAACGAGGATGACACGCAGATGGCCAAGAACGGCGTCACGCTCTTGATCGACGCGATGAGCTTGCAGTACCTGGTGGGCGCCGAGATCGACTACAAGGAAGACCTGCAGGGCGCGCAGTTCGTCATCAAGAACCCGAACGCCACCACCACGTGTGGCTGTGGGTCTTCGTTCTCGGTCTGAGTTTCAGCCTGGGTACCAGGCCCCGAGCACCCGTGGGCCGCGCGCCCCCGTGACCGCGGGCAGGTTGCCCGGAAGGCTTTCCACGTAGGCGCGGGCCAGCCATGCAAAGGCCAGCGCCTCCACCTGATCCGGTGGCACACCATGCTCAGCCGTGGACGTGACGGCCACCCCCGGCAGCTGCTGCGCCAGACGTCCCATCAGGTGCTGATTGAAGGCGCCGCCTCCGCACACCAGCAACCGGGCCGTGTGAGGGGCGTGACGGCGTAACTCGGTGGCCGCGCAGCAGGCGGTCAGTTCCGCCAGCGTGGCCTGCACGTCCTGGGGTGCCCAAGCGGCCGGGGAATCTGCATGTCCCGCTTGACTCGCTTTTCCCGCTCGTTCGGCCTGTCCCGTCCGTCCTGCCTGTTCTGACCGCAGGGCCTGCTCGAGCCAGGACAGGTGCAGCAGATCGCGGCCCGTGCTCTTGGGCGGGGCCTTGGCAAAGAAGGGTTCTTGCAGCATGCGCTGCAGCAGCCGTGCGTCCACCTGGCCGGTGGCGGCCCAGCGTCCGCCTTCATCAAAGGCCTGTCCGGTATGGCGCCCGCACCAGCCGTCCATCAGGGCATTGCCGGGTCCGCAGTCGAAGCCGGTGACGCTGCCGTCGGCGGGCAGCAGGGTCAGGTTGGCAATGCCGCCGATATTGAGCACGGCAACGTGCTGCCCAGGGCAGCCGAACAAGCCCGCGTGGAGGGCGGGGACCAGCGGCGCACCTTGCCCTCCGGCGGCCACATCGCGGCTGCGCAGATCGCACACGGTACCGATACCGGTGAGTTCGGCCAGCAGGGCGCCGTTGATCAACTGCAAGGTGTAGCCCGTGCCGTCGAAGGCCTGCGGCTGGTGTCTGACGGTCTGCCCGTGCGCGCCGATGGCGCTGACGTCGTTCGCCGCCAGGCCGGTGGCCTGCAGCAAGCGTTGCACCACCTCGGCGTAGCGCCTGGAGACCTCGTTGGCCGCCAGGGCGGCGCGGTGCAGCTCGTTGTGGCCGGCGGTGTTGAGGGCCAGCAGTTCAAGCCGCGCATCCGGCCCAAAAGCTTGGTGGGCGTGTGCCAACACCTGAGGCCGGGGCCCTGACCAATCGGCCAGCACCCCGTCGACCCCGTCGAGCGACGTGCCCGACATCAGCCCGATGAACAGCGCCATGGCGATGGCGCGCGGCGCGTTACTCGAAGGCCGGACGTGAGCCCACGGTCTCCGCCAGATCCAGCTTGACCTGGACGGTGCGGGCCCACTCGGTGAAGCGAGGCCGGGCGGCCGGGTCCAGCGGTACGCTTTCCGAGGCCTTGGCGATCTTCAGCGGGTCCTGGTGCACGCCGCCGACGCGGAACTCGAAGTGCAGGTGCGGGCCGGTCGCCCAGCCCGTGGCACCCACCGCGCCGATGTGCTGCCCTTGCTCGACACGCTGGCCCTTGCGCACGTCAATGCGGCTGAGGTGGGCGTAGACCGTCACGCGGTCTGCGCCATGGCGCACGTGCACCACATTGCCGTAGCCGTTCTGCCAGCCGGCGAAATGCACCACGCCTTCGCCCACCACGCGCACGGGCGTGCCAGCGGGGGCGGCGTAGTCCACGCCCAGGTGCGCCCGCATGCGCTGCAGGATGGGGTGCATCCTCATCGCAAACCCGGAAGTCACACGGGAAAACTCCATCGGGCTAGCCAGGAAGGCGCGCTTGCGGCTGCGTCCGCTCGGGTCGAAGTACGCGCCTTTGCCGCCGGACTCGAACCAGATGGCCTGGTGGGTCTTGCCGCTGTTGATGAATTCGGCGGCCAGCACGCGCCCGGCGCCTTGGTTCCAGGGCACCGGCTCGCCGTCGGCCGTTACGGACTCATAGACGATGCTGAAGGTGTCGCCCTTGCGCAGTTCGCGATGGAAGTCGATTTCCGCGGAGAAGATCTCGGCCATCTGGGTGGCCACAGGATCGGGAATGCGGGCCTCGTCCGTGGCCGCGAACAGGGAACTGCGGATGGTGCCGCTGGCCAGACGGGTCTGGGTCTCCAGGGGCACCAGCGCACTGCGCACGGCAAAACGATTGCCTTCGGGCTTGACGGTCAGGCGAGTGAAGTGAGTGGGCGCTGACCCGGCACTTTCGGCGGGCATGCGCACCACCAGTTCGAGCAGTTCACCGCGTGCACCCACACGGCTGTGGACCAGCCGACCGGCCCGGCCCTCCAGGGCTCGCCGCAGCGCGGGCTCTTGGCGCAGCGCCGCCAGGGTGTCGGCGTTGGCAATCCCCAGGCGCCGCAGCGTGGCATCCATGGCAGCGCCTGGCCGCGTGACCTCGCTGAAGCTGAGCTCCAGGCCATGATCGGCCAGAGCCTCCAGCTGCGGACCGATCTCGACCGTGGTGACGTTTTCGGAGATGTTCTGAACCGGCAACAGCGCCGCATCGGGCGCCAGTGGCGCCACGGCAAAGGCCACCGCTCCCAGACCGCCGAGCAGGCCTGCGGCGGCCAGCGTCACGGTCTTGGAGTGTCTTGCCTTGAAGAGGGCGGCAGCCTGGCCGTAATGCTGGAGTAGATCCAAAAAGAAACCCTGCCCGAAAACCATGCCTATCCCGTGCGTGTGCTGCTCAGTCTGCCAGCTTGTTCACGGGCCACCACCCTGTACGTCTTGCTCGAAGCGGGCCTCTGAAAGAGCGATGCCCGAGGGGCCGTCGCCTAGAATGAAGCCCGATTGCAGTCAGGCATGCGCCCAAGAACACTGCCTTCAAGTGCGGCGGAGTATAGCAACCGGCTGCCCGCCTCAGGCCCCCAAAATCCCCTCGCCCGCCGTGCCATGTCGCAGCCTGCTTCCCCCGTGATCGCGCCTCAGGATTCCGCTCATCCCGTGAACGACCAGGTGCGGCAGGCCCTGGCCGTGTGCTTGCGTGGTTGCGAGGAACTGCTGCCCGAAGCCGATTGGGTGAAGAAGCTGGCCCGCTCGCAGGCCACGGGTGTGCCGCTGCGCATCAAGTTCGGCATGGACCCCACCGCGCCCGACCTGCACCTGGGGCACACGGTGGTGCTCAACAAGATGCGCCAGTTGCAGGACCTGGGCCACGTGGTGATCCCGCTGATCGGCGACTTCACCACCATGATCGGCGACCCGTCCGGCCGCAACAGCACGCGCCCGCCGCTCACGCGTGAGCAGATCGAGGCCAATGCCAAGACCTACTTCGAGCAGGTGGGGCTGGTCATCGACATGGACCGCGCCGAGGTGCGCTGGAACAGCGAATGGAGCGACCCCCTGGGCGCGCGCGGGATGATTTCGCTGGCCTCGCGCTACACCGTGGCACGCATGATGGAGCGCGACGATTTCTCTCGTCGCTTCAAGGAAGGCACCCCGATCTCGGTGCACGAGTTCCTGTACCCGCTGATGCAGGGCTATGACTCGGTGGCACTCAAGTCTGACCTGGAACTCGGCGGCACCGACCAGAAGTTCAACCTGCTCATGGGCCGGATGCTGCAGTCCGAGTACGGCCAGGAGCCGCAGTGCATCCTCACCATGCCCCTGCTCGAAGGTCTCGACGGCGTCGAGAAGATGAGCAAGAGCAAGCACAACACCATCGGCATCACCGAGCCTGCGAACACGATGTACGCCAAGGTCTTGTCCATCAGCGACACGCTCATGTGGCGCTGGTACACGCTGCTGAGCTTCCGCTCGGAGGCCGAGATCGCGGCGCTGAAGGCTGAAGTCGAGGCCGGGCGCAACCCCAAGGACGCCAAGGTGATGCTGGCGCGCGAGATCACTGCGCGCTTCCACGGCGCAGCCGCGGCCGATGCGGCCGAGCAGGACTTCCAGAACCGCGCGGCCGGCGGTGTGCCCGATGTCATTCCCGAGCTGAGCTTGTCGGGCGCACCCTTGGGCATCGGCGCGCTGCTGAAGCAGGCGGGCCTGGCGCCATCCACCACCGAGGCCTTGCGCCTGGTAGACCAGGGTGGCGTGCGCGTGGAGGGCTCGGCCGTCAGCGATCGCGCTCTGAAGCTGTCGCCGGGCACCTACGTGGTGCAGGTGGGCAAGCGCAAGTTCGCGCGCGTCACGCTCACCTAGCCGCAGGGCCGCGCAAGTCCCATGCAGGTCCGCTCCTACCTGAAGCTGTCCATCGCGGTGGCGCTGGCCACCATCGCGCTCAAGACCGGCGCCTGGTGGGTGACCGACTCGGTGAGCTTGCTGTCGGATGCGCTGGAGTCGCTGGTCAACCTGGCCGGTGCGATGTTCGCGCTGACCATGGTGACGGTGGCCGACCAACCGCCCGACGCCGATCACCCCTACGGTCACCACAAGGCCGAGTACTTCTCCAGCGGCTTCGAAGGCGTGCTGATCATGGTGGCGGCATTGGCCATCATGTGGGCCGCCGGGCACCGCCTGCTGGATCCGCAACCCCTGGAGGACGTGGGCCTGGGCCTGGCGCTGTCCGTGGCCAGTTCAGTGCTGAACGGCGCGCTGGCCTTTGCCATGTTGCGCAAGGCGCGCGAGCACCGCTCCATGGCGCTGGAAGCCGATGCGCGGCATCTGATCACCGACGTCTGGACCTCTGCCGGCGTGGTGGTGGGCCTGCTGGCGGTGAAGTTCACGGGCTGGCTGTGGCTGGACCCGGTGGTGGCTATCGCGCTGGCGTTGAACATCCTGCGCGAGGGGGCCTCGCTGGTGCGCCGCTCCGCCGACGGGCTGATGGACCGCGCGCTGGAGCCCGAGGTGCGGGCGGAGATCGAGAAGACCCTGGACGGCTTTCGCCACCAGGCCATCCGCTTTGACCATGTGAGCACCCGGCGTGCCGGCCAGCGGCGCTTCGTCGATCTGCACATGCACATGCCGTCGGGCTGGACCCTGGGCCGGGCTGCGGCGCTGCGTACCTCGGTGGAGCAGGCACTCATGAGCGCCGTGCCCGGACTGCGGGCGTCCATCCAGCTGCTGCCCATGGACGTGGAAGCGCACTTCGACGATCCCAAGGACCTCCTGTGATCGCACTGCTGCAGCGGGTGTCGCAGGCGCGGGTGGAGATTGCCGGGGAGACGGTGGGAGCCATCGGTGGCGGCCTGCTGATGCTGGTGTGCGCCGAGCCCGACGACACCCCGTCCGTGGCGTCGAAGCTGGTGGACAAGGTGCTGAAGCTGCGCATCTTTGCCGACGAGCAGGGCCGCATGAACCGCAGCGTGCAGGACACCGCCGGCGGCCTGCTCATCGTGTCGCAGTTCACGCTGGCAGCGGATACCCGGGGCGGCAACCGCCCGAGCTTCACTGGCGCAGCGCCGCCACTGCAGGGCGAGGCGTTGTACGAGACCGTCTTGCGCCTGTCCCGGGAGCGCCACCCGCAGGTGGCCTGCGGCCGCTTCGGTGCCGACATGCAGGTGCACCTGGTCAACGACGGACCGGTCACGATTCCGCTGCGTATCGGCGCCTGAGGGCGGGGTATGAAAAAGCCGGCCCAGGGGCCGGCTTGTCCGATCAGGCCGGCCCGAGGGCCGACCGGTCTCAGCGCAGGTGGGGGCTGATCAGTCGGCGTACTGGCCGGCGGCCTTGATCACCGGGCCCCACTTGTTGATCTCGGCCTCGACGAAGCGCTTGTGCTCGGCCTGGCCCAGGCGAGCGTCGCTCACGACCACGGCGCCCAGCGCTTCCTGGCGCTTGATGAACTCAGGGTCGGCCAGCGCCTTGCGCAGTGCGGCGTTGATCTGCTCCTGGATGGGCTTGGGCGTGCCCTTGGGTGCGTACATGCCGTGCCAGATGCTGATGTTGAAGCCCTTCATGCCGGACTCGTCCAGCGTGGGCAGCTTGGCCAGCGCCGGCGTGGTCAGGCGCCGCGGGCTGGTGACCGCATAGCCCTTGACCGTGCCGCCCTCGATCTGTGCCGACGTGTTCGTGGTCTGGTCGCACATGATGTCCACCTGGCCGCCCATCAGGTCCGTCATGGCCGGGCCCGTACCCTTGTAGGGCACGGTGGTCATGTCGATCTTCAGGCTTTGCTGGAACAGCAGGCCGCACAGATGCGACGCCGCGCCCAACCCGGCGTTGGCCAGGTTGATCTTGCCCCTGTTGGCTTCCAGCCACTTCACCAACTCGGGCATGGTGTTGGCGGGCAACGTCGGACGGCCGACGATGGTCATGGGCACGTCGTTGACCATGCCCAGGTACTCGAAATCGCCCAGCGTGTCGTAAGGCATCTTGCGGTACAGGGCCGGTGAGGTGGCCATGCCGATGTGGTGCAACAGCAGCGTGTAGCCGTCCGGTGCGGCCTTGGCCACACGGGCCGCGCCCAGGGTACCGCCGGCGCCGCCCACGTTCTCGATGGCGATGGTCTGGTTGTTCAGGTGCTTGCTCAGCACCACACCCAGGTCGCGGGCCACCTTGTCGGTGGGCCCGCCCGCGGCGAACGGCACGACGATGGTCACCGGCTTTTCCGGGTAGGCCGCCAGGGCAGGCAAAGTCAGGGTGGCGGACGCCAGGGCGGCCAGCAATTTCTTCATGGGGGTGTCTCCGGAAGATGGAATCGACAAGATGCGATGGTAGAGCCTTGTGAAAGCCCCTGGGTTGGGAACCACTTGATCGGCTTGGCCTGGATCAAGAAGGCGCCATGGGAGGCCCTCAGAGGCTGCGCCTGGTTCCAAGTGAGCGGCTCATTGGTAGGTTCTGGCGTCCTCGATCACCTTGCCGTCGTTGGGCAGCGAACCAGGGGCCACCAGCTCCACATCGCAGCGCAGCTTGGTCACGTCGCGCACCGTGTGGGCCACAGCCTCGCCCAGGCCGTCGGGGGCGCCGGCCACCTCCAGCCGCAGGGTCATGCGGTCGTTGGCCATCTCACCCTCCACCACGAGGCGGGCGCGCGTCACGCCGGCGTGCCGGCGCAGCACCTCGGCCACCTGGCTGGGGTGGACGAACATGCCGCGCACCTTGGCCGTCTGGTCGGCGCGGCCCATCCAGCCCTTGATGCGGCCGTTCGTGCGGCCGGTGGGGCAGGGCCCCGGCAGCACGGCCGACAGGTCGCCGGTGCCAAAACGCACCAGCGGGTACTCGGGGTGCAGCACGGTGACCACCACCTCGCCCACCTCGCCCTCGGGCACCGGGTCGCCCGTGCCGGGCCGCACGATCTCCACCAGCACGCCTTCGTCGACGACCAGACCCTGACGGGCTGCGGTTTCGTAAGCGATCAAGCCCACGTCGGCGGTGGCATAGGCCTGGTAGCCCTCGATGCCGCGCTCTTTCAACCAGTCGCGCAGCGACGGGGGAAAGGCCTCGCCGCTGACCAGCGCCTTCTTCAGCGACGGGATCACCACGCCGGTCTCGGCGGCTTTCTCCAGCAGGATGCGCAGAAAGCTCGGTGTGCCGCAATACGCGTCGGGACGCAGGTCGGTCATGGCCTGCAGCTGCAATTCGGTGTTGCCCACGCCGCCTGGAAAGACGGTGCAGCCCAGGGCCTGCGCGCCGCTTTCCATCATCCAGGCCCCAGGCGTCAGGTGGTAGCTGAAGCTGTTGTGCACCAGGTCCCCGGCTTCGAAGCCGGCCGCGCGCAGGGCACGCGCGATGCGCCAGTAGTCCGCGCTGCCACCTTCGGGTTCGTAGATGGGCCCTGGCGACTGGTAGACCCGGCGCGCGCCGCTCAAGCCCCGCAGGCCGCGCCAGCCGATGGCGGAATAGCCGCCGAAAGGGTCGGTGGCTCTTTGCGCCTTCTGACGCTCCAGCAACTCGGGCTTGCGCAGCACGGGCAGGGCTGCCAGGGCTGCCCGTGTGCATACGCTCGCGGGATCCACGCCTTCAAGCAGCGCGGCCATGCCCGGCACCGCCTGCGCGGCACGCACGATGCCTGGCAGGGCGGTCATCAGGCCGGCCTCGCGCGCCGCCGGGTCCCGGGCTTCCAGGGGGTCCAGCGGGTTCGGGGGGATACGTTGGATATCAGTCATCTCGGTCGCTCCATTGGGCGAGCTGCTTTTTCAGGTGCTGCGTGAAGTCGCGCACCTCGGCAGAGGTCTTCAGGGTGCGGGCCTGCCATTCGGGGCTGTTGCGCGAGGGCTTGCGCACCGCTGCAGCTTCAAGGTGCCCCTGCGACACGGCCGCGCGGGCCAGAGCCACGCCACCGCGCTCGAACACGCCCGCGCGCTCGATAAGGCCCAGGTCTTTCAGGTCTCGCCTCAGCCGCTGCAGGGCTTCCTCGGGCTGGAAGGGTGGCGGGGCGAAGCCCCAGGCGTCATCGCTCACGCCCTGAACTCAAGCCAGCCAGCGCTTGCGGCGCTTGTAGCTCTTGACATCCTTGAAGCTCTTGCGGTCGCCTCCGCCCATGCCGAGGTAGAACTCCTTGACGTCCTCGTTCTCCCGCAGGTCCTTGGCCAGCCCGTCCATCACGATGCGGCCGTTCTCCAGGATGTAGCCGTAATCGGAGTAGCGCAGCGCCATGTTGGTGTTCTGCTCGGCCAGCAGGAAGGTCACCTTCTCCTTCGTATTGAGATCCTTCACGATCTCGAAGACTTCTTCCACGATCTGCGGCGCCAGGCCCATGGACGGCTCGTCCAGCAGCACCATCTTCGGGTTCGCCATCAGCGCCCGACCGATCGCGCACATCTGCTGTTCACCGCCCGAGGTGTAGGCCGCCTGCGAAGTGCGGCGCGTCTTCAGGCGTGGAAAGTAGTTGTAGACCTTCTCCAGTGTCTGCGCGATCGCGGCCTTGCCATCCGTGCGGGTGTAGGCGCCGGTCAGCAGGTTGTCCTCGATGGTGAGGTGGGCGAAGCAGTGGCGCCCCTCCATCACCTGGATGACGCCGCGGTTGACCATGTCGGCCGTGGAGAGCTTCTCGATGCGCTCGCCGCGCAGTTCGATGGAGCCTTTGGTGACTTCGCCGCGCTCACCTGCCAGCAGGTTGCTCACGGCGCGCAGCGTGGTGGTCTTGCCCGCGCCGTTGCCGCCCAGCAGGGCGACCACCTTGCCTTCGGGCACGTTCAGCGAGACGCCCTTGAGCACGAGGATCACGTGGCTGTAGATGACCTCGATGCCGTTGACGTTCAGGAGGATGTTGCTCATTTCGAGGCTCGCTGAAGCCCCTCCCACCGTTTGGCGGGAGGGTAAGGAGGACAGGGCTCAGCTCTGGCAATCCGCCGGCGCGCGGCGCGCGATCTTCTTCTCGGCCAGGTACTTGTCCGCCGAGGCCCGGGTCATGGGCTTGAGGATGGAGTCGTCACTCTGGTACCAGTCGGAGGAGTACACCCACTTCGAGCCGTCCCAGGTGTGGACGCGTGCGAAGTTGGCGCCGCGGTGGTCGGCGCAGCTGGTGCTGATGGGCCGCATCACACCCTTGAAGCCCAGGGCGTCGAGCTTGGCCTGCGTGAGGTTGAGGTTCTCGTAGCCCCAGCGCGCTTGCTCTGAGCTCACCCACTTGCCTTTGCCGAAGCGCTCTTGCGCAGCGCGCACGCCCTCCACGGCCAACATGGCCGAGATCAAGCCGCGCATGTAGAGCACCTGGCCCACTTCATCCTTCGGACCGGTGCCCTGACCCTTGCCGTGCACCTTGTCCAGCATCTCCTTGACGATGGCAGAGCCGGGCTCCGCGCCGTGCTGCAGGGCGAGTGCGTTGTAGCCCTTGGCGCCTTCGCCCACGTCCTTGACGTCAGGCTCGGCACCGGCCCACCACACGCCGTACATCCTGTCGCGCGGGTAGCCGGTGGCCTGGGCTTCCTTCAGCGAGGTGGAGTTCATCACGCCCCAGCCCCACAGCAGCACGTAGTCGGGCCTGTTCTGTCGGATCTGCAACCACGTGGCCTTCTGCTCCACGCCGGGGTGCGCCACGGGCAGCACGGACAACTCGAAGCCGTGCATCTTGCTGCGCTCCTGCAGCAGCGGGATGGGCTCGCGGCCATAGGGGCTGTCGTGGTACACGAGCGCGATCTTCTTACCGCGCAGCTTGTCCAGGCCGCCCTCCTTCTTGCCGAGGTGCTGGATCAGCATGTCGGCGGCGTCCCAGTAGGTGCCCATCAGGATGAAGTTCCACTTGAAGGCCAGGCCGTCGGCGCTGTCGCTGCGGCCGTAGCCGGCGGTGATCAGCGGGATCTTGTCAGCGGGCGCTTTCTCGGTCAGCGCGAAGGTGATGCCGGTGGACAGGGGCTGGAACACGGTGGCCCCGCCGTTCTTGCCCTTCAGGCGCTCGTAGCACTCCACGCCACGGTCGGTGGCGTAGCCGGTCTCGCACTCTTCCCACGACACCTTGACGCCGTTGACGCCCCCGCGGGCATTCGTGAGCTTGAGGTAATCGACATAGCCGTTGGCGAACGGCGTGCCGTTGGGCGCGTAGGCCCCGGTGCGGTACACCAGCGCCGGGAAGAACTGCTCCTTGGCTTGCGCGTAGGCGGCGGGCGCCGTGAGCGTGCTGCTCAGGGCCGCTGCGGCGATGGCGCCGGCAACAGCGAGGGACTTCAACTTCATCATGGCCTCCAGAGGTGGGAAGGTTGCACGCGTCCGTGCGGTTGGGGGAAGGAAATGGGCGCGACTCGAGAATCGCTCCCGGCGAAATTCAGGTGTGCTCAATGTGGGAAGGGCCAAAGCCTCAGCTTCTCCTTGCCTATGGACCACAGCCGGGCCAGCCCATGCGGCTCGACGATCAGGAAGAACACGATGAGCGCGCCGAAGATCATGAACTCGGTGTGCGCCACCGCAGCGGTGCTGATGGTCACGCCTACCAGCGCGCCGGCCCAGGGCAGGAACTGATTCAGAAAGATAGGCAGGATCACGATGAAGGCCGCGCCGAAGAAGCTGCCCATGATGGAGCCCAGCCCGCCGATGATGATCATGAACAGCAGCTGGAAGGAGCGGTCGATGGAGAAGGCGGCCGGCTCCCAGGCGCCCAGGTGCACGAAGCCCCACATGGCACCGGCCACGCCGACGATGAAGCTGCTCACCGCAAAGGCCGTGAGCTTGGCGTAGACCGGGCGGATGCCGATCACGGAGGCGGCCACATCCATGTCGCGGATGGCCATCCACTCCCGGCCGATGTGACTGCGCACCAGGTTCTTGGCCATCCAGGCGAAGACCATCACCATGAGCAGGCAGAAGATGTACCTCTCCACGGGCGTGTCGATGCCCCAGCCGAAGAGCGACAACTGGGAGACCGCCACCGACCCCGAGGCCGACTCGTTGGTGAACCACTTGATGCGCAGGAACGCCCAGTCCCAGAAGAACTGGGCCGCCAGCGTCGCCACCGCAAGATACAGCCCCTTGATGCGCAGGCTCGGAATGCCGAACAACACCCCCGCGATCATGGCGAAGACACCGCCCAGCAAGATGGCGGCGATCATGGGCATGCCGTCCACACGTGCGAACAGGTTGTAGGCCGCGTAGGCACCCACTGCCATGAAGGCGCCCGTGCCCAGCGAAATCTGCCCGCAGTAGCCCACCAGGATGTTCAGGCCCAGCGCCGCCAGCCCGAGGATCAAGAAGGGGATCAGGATGGCCTTGTACAGGTAGTCGTCCTGCACCAGCAGCGGGATGCCCACCAGCGCAAAGGCCAGCAGAAGCCCGACGCCGATGCGGTCCTGCGCGATGGGCAAGGGCTGGTGATCCGCCGTGTAGGAGGTCTTGAATTGGCCGTTTTCGCGGTAGAGCATGAGATGTTTCCGTTACACGCGATCGATGATCTTCTCCCCGAACAACCCTTGGGGCCGCACGAGCAGGACGAAGAGCACGAGCACGTAGCCGAACCAGATCTCGATGCCGCCGCCGATCTTCGAGCCGATGTAGACCTCGGAGAGCTTCTCGCCCACCCCGATGATGAGGCCGCCGATGATGGCGCCGGGCACGCTGGTCAGGCCGCCGAGGATCACCACCGGCAGGGCCTTCAGTGCCACGAGAGACAGCGAGAACTGCACCCCCAGCTTGCTGCCCCAGATGATGCCGGCCACCAGGGCCGTGAAGCCCGCCACCGACCACACGATGACCCATATGCGCTTGAGCGGAATGCCGATGGACTGCGCGGCCTGGTGGTCGTCAGCCACCGCGCGCAGCGCGCGGCCCGTGGCCGTGTACCGGAAGAACAGGCTCAGCAGAATGACCAGAGACGCCGCCATCGCCGCGGCGTAGAGGTCTTCCTTGTTGACGAGGATGCCGCCCTGGAACATGCCCTCCAGCAGGAACATCGGGTCCTTGGGCAGGCCGATGTCGATCTTGTAGATGTCGCTGCCGAACAGCGTTTGGCCGAAGCCGTCCAGGAAGTAGGTGATGCCCAGCGTGGCCATCAACAGGGTGATGCCCTCCTGGTTGACGAGCTTGCCCAGCACCAGACGCTCGACCAGCCAGGCCACCACCACCATGAGCAGGGCCGCACCCACGAAGGCGAGCACATTGCTCAGCACCTTGCCGGTGCCCAGGAGCTCCGGCGCCCATTCCGAGAAGCGCGCCATGGCCAGCGCGGCGAACAGCACCATCGCGCCCTGGGCGAAGTTGAAGACGCCGCTGGCCTTGAAGATCAGCACGAAGCCGAGTGCGACCAGGGAGTACAGCATCCCAGTCATCAGCCCGCCGATCAGCGTTTCGAGGAAGAAACCCATGGTCTGCCGCCCCTTCAGTGCGAGGTGCCCAGGTAGGCGTTGATGACATCGGGGTTGGCGCGAACGTCCTCGGGCGTGCCGTCGCCGATCTTCTTGCCGTAGTCGAGCACGACCACGCGGTCGGAGATGTCCATCACCACGCCCATGTCGTGCTCGATCAGCACGATGGTGGTGCCGAACTCGTCGTTGACGTCGAGCACGAAGCGGCACATGTCCTGCTTTTCCTCGACGTTCATGCCCGCCATGGGTTCGTCCAGCAGCAGCACCTGTGGCTCCATGGCCAAGGCCCGGCCCAGGTCCACGCGCTTTTGCAGGCCGTAGGGCAGGCGCCCCACCGGCGTCTTACGGTAAGGCTGGATTTCCAGGAAGTCGATGATGTGCTCGACGAAGGCGCGGTGTTCCACCTCCTCGCGCTCGGCCGCGCCGAACCGGAAGGCCTGCTGGAAGATGTTGGTTTTCATCTTCAGGTTACGGCCGGACATGATGTTGTCAATCACATTCATGCCCTTGAACAGCGCTAGATTCTGGAAGGTGCGCGCGATGCCCATCTCGGCCACCTCGCGGCTGTTCATGTGGTCGAAGGTCTTGCCGCGGAAGTTGATGGTGCCCTGCTGCGGGGTGTACACGCCGTTGATGCAGTTGAGCATGGAACTCTTGCCCGCACCGTTGGGGCCGATGATGGCGCGTACCTCGTGCTCACGCACGTCAAAGCTGATGTCGGTCAGCGCCTTCACGCCGCCGAAGGCCAGCGAGATGTTCTTGACGTCAAGGATCACGTCCCCGATTTGCTTGCCGTTCATGCTCAGGCCGCCTTCCTGACGCTGCCGAAGGTCTTGGCGTCGATGATCTTCAGCGTGGCGCTGACGCGGCCGGAGCGGCCGTCCTCGAACTTCACGGCCGTCTCGATGAACTGCTCGGACTTGCCGCCGTACAGCGCGTCCACCAGCACCTGGTACTTGTCGCCGATGTAGCCGCGGCGCACCTTCCGTGTACGCGTGAGTTCGCCGTCATCGGCGTCCAGTTCCTTGTGCAGCACGAGGAAGCGGCTGATCTGGCTGCCGGCCAGCTTGTCATCCTGCGCGAGGTCGGCATTGACTCTCTCCACGCACTCGCGGATCAGTCCCAGCACCTCGGGCTTGCACGCCAGGTCGGTGTAGCCGGCGTAGGGCAGGTTGCGCCGCTCGGCCCAGTTGCCCACGGCCTCGAAGTCGATGTTGATGAAGGCACAGACCTTCTCGCGCCGGTCGCCGAAGGCCACCGCTTCCTTGATGTGCGGGAAGAACTTGAGCTTGTTCTCCACGTACTTGGGCGCAAACATGGCCCCGTCGTTGGCGCCGCCCATGATGCGGCCCACGTCCTTGGCGCGATCGATGATCTTCAAGTGCCCGTGCGCATCCAGGAAGCCGGCATCGCCCGTGTGGTACCAGCCGTCGGGCGTGAGCACTTCGGCCGTGGCCTCGGGGTTCTTGTAGTAGCCCTTGAGCAGGCCGGCGCTCTTGACCAGGATCTCGCCGTTGTCGGCCAACTTGATCTCCACGCCGGCAATGGGTACGCCTACGGTGTCGGCACGGGCCTCGTGGTCGGGCTGCAGGCAGACGAACACGGCCGTCTCGGTGGAGCCGTAGAGCTGCTTCAAGTTGATGCCGATGGAACGGAAGAAGGTGAACAAGTCCGGCCCGATGGCCTCGCCGGCCGTGTAGGCCACCCGCACCCGTGAGAGGCCCAGCGTGTTGCGCAGCGGCCCATAGACGAACAGGTTCCCCAGCTTCCACAACAGGTTGTCCACGAAGGACACCGGCTTGCCGTCGAGTCGATCGGGGCCGACCCGGCGCGCCACGGCCATGAAGTTCTTGTAGAGCCATTTCTTGACCGCACCGGCGTCTTCCATGCGGATGGTGACGCTGGTCAGCAGGCCCTCGAACACCCGCGGCGGGGCGAAGTAGTAGGTGGGCCCGATCTCCTTCATGTCGATGGTGACCGTGGCCGCCGATTCTGGGCAGTTGACGACGTAGCCGCAGGCCAGCCACTGGGCGTAGCTGAAGATGTTCTGGCCGATCCAGGCCGGCGGCAGGTAGGCGAGCACTTCCTCCTGGGCGCGGAGCTTGTCGAAGTCGGCACCGGCGCGGGCACGGTCCAGTAGGGTTTGGTGGGTGTGCACCACGCCCTTGGGGTTGCCGGTGGTGCCGGAGGTGAAAAACATCGCGGCCACGTCACCGGGCTGCACCTCGGCCACGGCGGCATCGTAGAAGCCCGGCTCGCGCTCTGCGCGGGCCCGGCCCTGCTCGATCAGCACATCCAGCGAGTCCAGCCCGGCTTCGCGGTAGTTGCGCAGGCCCCGTGGGTTGTCATACCAGATGCGGGCGAGCTGCGGGCACTTCTCACGGATCTCGATCAGCTTGTCGACCTGCTCCTGGTCCTCTGCCACCGCGAATGCCACCTCGGCGTTGTTGATCGGGAAGACCATTTCGGCGCCAACCGCGTCCTGGTACAGCGGCACCGGGATGCCGCCCAGCGACTGCGCCGCCAGCATGCAGGCGTACAGGCGCGGCCGGTTGTCACCCACGATGACGATGTGCTGCCCCCGCGCGAACCCGGCCTCTGCCAGTCCGCAGGCCAGGGCCTGCACTTCCTCTGCCAGCGCCTTCCAGTCTGTGGTCTGCCAGATTCCGTAAGCCTTCTCGCGCAGCGCCGGTGCATCCGGCCGCGTTCTCGCGTGCTCCAGCATCAGGCGGGGAAAGGTGGTGTCCAAGAGCAGTCTCCGGGTAGGGGTCTGACGCGTTGAGCTCGGCTGCCACCGTCAAGGCACCGGACCGCCACTCTGCGTTTTTTCAATGTTCATGGTAGGGGGGTGTTTGACGTCAATCTGTCCTCGCGATGACAATCCTAGGGTTGTCACTTATGGGACTTACCAGAGGTTTTGACCGTGATCAATCGCAGCGTGTTGGAACGCGCCCGTCCCGCCACCCGCGCCGAGCTGGAGGGCATTCCCTGGCTTCGTGTGCTGGAAGGGGCAGACCTGCAGCGCGCGCAGACCGCCCTGCGGATCGCCCCGGCGCAGACCGGTGAGCGCATCTGCCGCTTCGGCCGCCCGCCGACCTTCTGGTTCGGCGTGGTGGACGGCCTGCTCAAGATGAGCAACGACACCCCATCGGGCGGCACCATCACCTACATGGGCGTGCCGCCCGGTGCCTGGTTTGGCGAGGGCACGCTGATCAAGCGCGAGCCCTACCGCTATAACATCGAGGCGCTGCGCCGAAGCACGGTGGCGGGCCTGCCCATTGAGGACTTCCACGCCCTGCTTGACCGCAGCATTCCCTTCAACCGTTACCTGATGAACCAGCTCAACGAGCGCCTGGGCCACTTCATCGCCGCGCGCGAGATCGACCGCCAGGACGACCCCGACAGCCGGGTGGCCGGCAGCCTGGTGCAGCTCTTCAACCCTGTCCTCTATCCCGGCGTGGGCGGGCTTCTGCGCATCACGCAGCAGGAACTGGGCTACCTGGTGGGGCTGTCACGCCAGCGCGTGAACCAGGCCTTGAATACCCTGGCCGGGCAGGGCCTGATCGGTATCGAGTACGGTGGCGTTCGGGTGCGAGACTTGGCCGCGCTGCGGACCTTCAGCGTTCGCTGAGCGTGTGATGCTGCTCACTTCTACACTGCGCCACCTCGCGCAGACCCTTGCTGTATGGAGTACACCCTGATGTTGAGACGATGGGTGCTGACCCTTTTCTCACTGGTCGTCCTGTGGACCCCCCACCTGGCGGGCGCGCAGTCGACGGCCTTGCCCGCTGGCGTGAGCCAGGTGGTGGCCGTGGAGGGCATCACCGAATACCGCCTGCCCAACGGCCTGCAGGTGCTGCTGGTGCCTGACGATGCCAAGCCCAGCACCACGGTCAACGTCACCTACCGGGTGGGTTCGCGCCATGAGAACTATGGCGAAACCGGCATGGCGCATTTGCTGGAGCACCTGATCTTCAAGGGCACGCCCACCACGCGCAACGTGCTCGGGGAGATCAGCAAGCGGGGCATGCGCGCCAACGGCACCACCTGGTTCGACCGTACCAACTACTTCGCCAGCTTCGCCGCCAATGACGAGCAGCTGCGCTGGTACCTGTCATGGCAAGCCGATGCCATGGTCAACAGCTTCATTGCCAAGGCTGACCTGGACACCGAGATGACGGTGGTGCGCAACGAGATGGAGTCGGGCGAGAACAACCCGTTTCGCGTGCTGCTGCAAAAGGCCATGGCCTCGATGTACCAGTGGCACAACTACGGCAAGAGCACCATCGGCGCGCGCAGCGACGTGGAGAACGTGGACATTGCGCGCCTGCAGGCCTTCTACCGCCAGCATTACCAGCCCGACAACGCCACCTTGACGGTGGCCGGCAAGTTCGACGCCGCCAAGGTGCTGCAATGGGTGGCCGAGTCCTTCGGGCCCATTCCCAAGCCTTCCCGTGCGCTGCAACCCACCTACACCATCGATCCGGCGCAAGACGGCGAGACCGCGGTCACCGTCAGGCGCGTCGGTGGCACGCCCCTGCTGCTGGCGGGATTTCATGTGCCCGCCGGCGCCAGCCGGGACTTTGCCGCCTTGTCGCTGTTGAGCCAGGTGATGGGCACGGCGCCGGCGGGGCGCCTGCACAAGCGGCTGACCGAAAGGCAGCTTGCAGCGGCCACCTTCGGCTTCGCCTGGGGCCTGGCCGAGCCCGGTCCCCTGTTCCTGGGCGCGCAACTGTCGCCCGGGCAGGATGTGGACCAGGCCCGCGCCGAACTGCTGGCCGCCATCGACGCCCTGGCCACCGAGCCGGTGAGCGCAGAGGAACTCGAGCGCGTACGCAAGCAGTGGCTCAATGCCTGGGAGCTGGGCTTCACCGACCCGGAGCGGGTGGGTGTCGCGCTGTCGGACGCCATCTCGCGCGGGGACTGGCGCCTGTTCTTCCTGGACCGTAATCACGTGCGTGCCGTGACGGTGGAGGACATGAACCGTGTGGCCTCCCAGTACCTCAAGCGCGACAACCGGACGGTTGCGACTTACCTGCCGGTGACGCAGACCGACCGCGCTCCCGCGCCAGCCCGTGTGGACCTGGCTGCCGCCTTGAAGGACTTCCGCGGCGACGCGGCTGCTGCGCAGGTGGAGAGCTTTGACCCCACGCCTGAGAACCTGGACGCGCGCACCCAGCTTTCGACGCTGCCGTCCGGTTTGAAGGTGGCGCTGCTGTCCAAGGGCGCGCGTGGCGGCGTGGTCCACGCCCGGCTGGCGCTTCGCTTCGGCGACGTGCAGACCCTGCAGGGGTTGTCCACTGTCTCGGCGCTGGGCGCCTCGCTCGTGGACAAGGGCGGCGCCGGCCTCACACGCCAGCAGATCCGTGACCGACTGGATGCGCTGCGCGCGCAGGTGGCGGTGGGTGCGTCCGACCAGGGCTGGTCGGTCAACATCACTACCGTGCGCCAGCACCTGCCGGAAGTGGTCAAGCTGGTGGGGCGCCTGCTGCGCGAGCCGTCCTTCCCGGCCGAGGCGCTGGAGGAAGTGCGGCGCCAGGCGCTCTCCGGGCTGGAGCAGGGCCGCAAGGAGCCCGGCGCCGTGGTGGCCGATGTGCTGGCCCGCCACGGCAACCCGTACCCGCGCGGCGACCTGCGCCACGCGCCCAGCTTTGATGAACGGGAGCAGGACCTCAAGGCCGTCACGGTGGTGCAGTTGCGCGACTTCCACAGCCGCTTCCTCAGTGCGGCGCAAGGCCAGTTCAGCGTTGTGGGGGACTTTGACGCTGCTGCGCTGCGCGAGGCCCTGGCCACCGCGATGGGTGATTGGAAGCAGCCTGCAGCAGGCGCCGCGCGCTACGTGCGCGCGCCGCAGCCGCTGAACGTCGTCAAGCCTGAACGCTTTGTGCTGCGCACGCCCGATAAGCAGCGCGCCAACCTGCAGGCGCAGCTTGCGCTGCCCTTGAACGACCTGGACACCGACCACCCGGCCGTGCTCGTGGGCAATTTCATCCTGGGAGGCAACCCCGCCTCGCGCTTGTGGGCGCGGGTGCGCGAACGGGAGGGCCTGAGCTACGACGTGCGTTCCTTCATCGGCTGGAACCCGGTGGACCGTAACTCCACCTGGACCGCCACGGCCATCTTCGCGCCCGAGAACCAGCCAAAGGTGGAGGCCGCCGTGAAGGAGGAGATCGCCCGCGTGCTGCGCGAAGGTGTCAGCGCGCAAGAACTCGCCCAGGCCCAGCAGGCCTTGTTGAACCAGCGCCGGCTTTCCCGCGCGCAAGACCCGGTGGTGGCGGGTGGCTGGCAGTTCAATCTGGAGCATGGCCGCAGTTTTGCCCAGGCACGCCGGCTCGATGACCAGATCGCGGCCGTCACGGTGGAGCAGGTCAACGCAGCGCTGCGACGCCACCTGGACCCCGCGCGCATCGTCTGGGCCTGGGCGGGGGACTTCAAGCAGCCCTGATCAAGAAAACGCCGGGCTGCCTCAAGCAAGCTCTGCGGCACGTGCAGCCTTCACAGTGCACACGTATTGGCGGCCGCACAGCCACATGCTGATGGCTGCCAGGAGGAGCGCTGTTGCAGCGGTGCATGACATGGCGAGCATCAGACCCTCCGGTCTTGGTTTGAGCGCATCGGACAGGGCTCCCACCACGACGGGGCTCAAAGACGCCAGGATGATGTTGAACATGATCACCAAGGCGATCAGCCGGGCCCGCATCGGGGCGGGGGTCATTTCCTGCAGAGCGGTGGGGAAGAGCATGGTGCCTGCCATCAACAAGCATTGGTGCAGGCCCATGATGACGAAGAGCTCGACGGGATTTCGAGCCAGCGGCAGTGCGGCGGCAAAGAGCCCGCTTCCCAGTGCCGAGATGGTCAAGACCCGGACCGGCAGCAGGGTCCCGTAGCGTTTGGACAGAGGGCCGAGACCGGCGTTCGCTACAGCCAGCCCCACCACTGCTGCCGTGAAAGTGGCCAGGCCCATCGCATTGCCCAGCTCGATGGGCGTCATGCCCATCTGCCGCGTCGCGATGACCGGGATGAACGCACCGGTCGCACTGAAGCCGAACACCAGCAGCCCCACACTGATCATGAAGCTTGCGAAGGTAGCAGCCTGCCCGCGCAAGAACGGCCAGACCGAAGCATCCGTCGCGACATCAGCCGCTCGTGCGACCGAGGGACGATTCGAGCCTGTCCTGACCATCAATACGGCCGGAACAAAGATCAGCCCCGTGGCACCCATCAGCAGGAAAGCGACACGCCATGTTTCCAGGCTTCGCAAAGGCTCCGGCAGAGAGGGTCGCCACTGGTCGATGGCGAAGATGAGCCAGCCGCAGGCCGCAATGACCAGCCCGACCAGCAGCCGACCTGCGACCACCAGCGCGGAGTTGGCGTACTGCCGCTGCTTGCCTGAGAACAACTCGGGCACCAGGGCATAGACGATGGGCAACATCCCCGCCTCGGCAGCGCCCACCAGTGAGGTGGCCAGGAAAAGCTGGGTGAAGCTGCCCGCAAAGCCGCTGGCCATGACCGTGGCGCTCCACAGGGCCAGGCAGCCGGCCAGAACCACACGACGATCAAAGCGGTCCGACAGCCAGGCGACGGGGTAGCCGACGATGGCCGCGAAGATCGCGTGGCCCAGGCCCTGCAGCATTCCGAACTGCAGATCGCTCAGTTCCAGAGCCTTGCGCAGCGGTTCGGCCTGCAGCGCGAAGATCTGCCGGTCGGCGTAGGTGTAGAGGGTCGAAATCAGCAGTACCGCCAGGCTCAGCCAGCTGGCCAGTGAGGCCCTGGTGGACACAGGGGTGGTCTCAATGCTGGTTGTCATGGCCACTCTCCAGTTGCTGCCGAAGTGCAGCGTCGCTCAGAACGGATCCCGTGGCGTGGTGCATGGCGTCGTCGATCAAGGCCTGTTCCACCTGCAGACGCAGCACGTAAGCCGGAGAGGGCGACACCTCGACTACTCGCTGCGCAGCGCAAAGCGGATGCCACGGGCGATGCCGGCGGGTGGCACCATGTTGTGGTCGTCTCCTAGGTGCACCACGGTCTGGACGGTGAAGCCTGGCCGCTGCTCGGCTGCGAGCCGAGCGCCGAGTTCCTGGGTGTTGGGCACCATGCGGCAGTAGTCGACCATTTGCTGGAAGTCGTCCTTGCTGGCAGGGAGCTTGTCTGCACCCACCGAGGGGTAGCGCAAGGTGGACTCCAGTTCGCCCACGGAGATCAGCGCGCGGGCACGGACCTCACCGGCGCGTACGCGCTCGACGAAGCCGGCCTCGTGGTCCAGCACCTCACGGTTGTTGTACCAGATCGAGGGCGCAATCGCCACGAAGTGCTGGAACGACGCCGTTCTACGGAACAGGGCGTGCAGTGTGGTCAGGCCCCCCAGCGAATGGCCCATCAGTGTCTGGTCGGCGACGTCGACGCTGACGACTTCGGCCACGCGAGGTTTGACTTCCTCGTCGATCATGCGCAGGTAGTCATCCATCTTGCCGTAGCCATTCGGTGGAGGCGGCATCTTGCGGTACCACGGGGTGTTGGCCAATGACTCTTGCAGCGGCGTGGTCAGGTCGTCCATGCGCAGGGTCAGCGCGTCAGTCACCCTGTCGGTCGGATAGCCGATGCCGACGATGACGGCATCGCGCACGTCGGGCCAGCATGCCTGGATGCGCATGGTGTCCACAGCGATGCCGAAGTGCAGATTGCCGTCGATCAGGTAGACGACGGGATGGCCTTCTTTCGGGGCCGGCTTGTTGGGGATCGAGACCATCAGCCGATAGTCGCGCTGTCGAATGGCGGAGCGGAAGTCGATCTGTTGGGCGTTCAGCGCCATCTCGCTTGAAGGTACGCTCGACTTTGATGTGTCCATGGTGTGTGTTCGATGGGGGGGTGTAGCTGGACCTGAGGGCTCATCAGCCCCATAGACTCGCGGCGGGCGGCTCGACCGTCCCATTGGCGTATCGCATCGCATCAGGCCGGTCTTCCCGTTGGAGCAGGGGTCCATCCAGGTCGACCCAACGGGCAAGTTGCGCCACCAGGAAGGCGGGGGCCATGCCCAGCGAGGTGCCGCACATGTTGCCCACCATGACGTCGAAACCCAGCGCACGGGCCTCGCGCGCCAGCGCCAGCGCCTCGGTAAGCCCGCCCGCCTTGTCGAGCTTGATGTTGATCCCTTGGTAGCGGTTTACCAGTGCCGGCAACGAACTGCGGTCGGTGCAGGATTCGTCGGCGACGATGGGGATTGGGGAGCGCAGGCCATCGAGGGTGTCATCCTGGCCGCGCCTGACGGGCTGTTCAATGAAGTCGATGCCCAGGGTGAGCAATTCGGGCAAGAGGCTTTCGATCAGCTCTCGCGTCCACGACTGGTTGGCATCGATCACCAGACGGGCCTGCGGCGCCTCCTCACGCACGACGCTGATCCAGTCCACGTGGCGGGTGCCGTCGACCTTGATCTTGATGAGTGGCACTGAAGAGAGAGTTCTTGCCCGGCGCCGTATGTCGGCGATGCTGCCCAGGCCGATGGTGCAGGCGGTCAACAGCGGACGCAGGGGTTGCATGCCCGCGCTGACCCAGGCGGGTACGCCCGAGCGCTTTGCCTGCAAGTCCCACAAGGCGCAGTCCAGGGCGTTGCGGGCGCCGCCCCGCGGCAACAGCGCTGCAAGGTCTGTCTGAGTCGTGGCTGTGTTCAGGCGCTCGGCTACGGACTCGATTTGCACTCGCATCGAGGCCAGCGTTTCACCGTCGTAGTCCACCCCGGCTGCTTCACCGCGGCCAATGAGTCCATTGCTGTCGGTCAGTTCCACCACCAGAAGCGGTAGATCGACCATGATTTGGCCGGCAATCTCGAACGGTTCTTCAAGAGACCAATGCTCCTCCGTGATGTGGAGCTGCAATGTCATGCGATCAGCGCTTCGACGATAGGTTCGACGCCACCCCGCATGGGGTCGCAGACAGGAAGCTTCAGTCCCGTCCGGGTTCGATCCTGGTAGCGGGCCCAGTCCGCTTCAGATAGCGATGACGAATTGATGGCCACGCCCACACACCGAATGCTGGGGTTGGTCAGCCGTCCCGCCTCGATGTAGCGTCGAATGGCTTCATCCAGCGCGGGCAAGGGGATGTGCGGGTGATCCTCGATCGTCTCCCGTGAGGGGTCATGGCACAGCACGATCGCGTCAGGCTGTGAGCCGTGCAGCAAGCCCAACGTGACGCCGGCGTAAGCGGGATGGAACAAGGCACCCTGGCCCTCGACCACGTCCCAGTGGTCGGCGTCGTTGGACGGCGACAACGCTTCTGCTGCGCCTGCCACAAAGTCCGAAACCACCGCGTCGATGGCTACGCCATGACCGGCAATCAGGATCCCGGTTTGACCGGTGGCGCGAAGCGTCGCCTTGACGCCGCGCGCCGTCAGCGCGCGGGTTATGGCCAAGGCGGTGTACTTCTTGCCCAGCGCGCAGTCCGTACCCACGGTCAGGACCCGACGTCCTGTCCGGCGAATTCCAGTTCCAACGGGCCATTCGCTGTCGGAATGACGCACGTTGATGAGTTGCGCGCCTGTCGTCCGCGCCGCATCCACCAGTTCCTGGTAACGCTCCAGTCGGGTGTGCATGCCACTGACCACATCGAGGCCGGCCTTCAGCGCTTCAACCAGTGTGGGGATCCACCCGTGCGGGAGCTGACCTCCCGTCGGTGCAACCCCTATGACGATCGACTTGGCACCAGCCGCCGCCGCTTGCGCGGGCGTCATCTTCGGTAAATCCAAGCTCACTCGGGCTGCTGCAAGCGCGCATTCGCCAATGACATCGTCGCGGCACCAATCGCGCAGCCCGAAGCCTGTCTTTGCATCGGAGCGAAGCGAGACATCGCCCAGGAAGACAAGATAGGGTTTGCGGAGTCGGTGCATCAGTGGATATTATTTCATCCACTTCATGCGCGCAAGAGGGGCGTCAGCAGGCGCCGAACACCGCCTCTGACGCGCGCCGGCGAAGGTCAGACAGGCGGTGTGTTTGCGCTGACCACGACGGCCTCGTCGGGGCCGACATTGCGGAACTTGTGGGGCAGGCGACTGGAAAAGAGATAGCCATCGCCTGGACCCAGCACCCGCGTGGCCCCGCCCACGGTCACCTCCACCTGACCCTGGATCACCACACCGCCTTCATCCCCAATGTGGCTGTAAGGGGCCTTCGCCGTTTCGGCTCCTGGGGCGTAGCGCTCCAGGAGAACTTGCAAGGGGCGGTTCTTGAGGTTATGGCCCACCTGGCGCGATCGTGCCGTGTGTCAGGCCGGCGCGGCGTGCGAGCTCGCGCTGAGACAAGCCATGCATGTCGCGCAAGTAGCGCAAACGCGAGCCAACCCCCTCTGATGGGTCGCCGGCATCCGCATCGCTGCGCCCCGCGGTCTCTTCAGGGTTGTGGTCACCCCCATCGATTGAGCCTGGTTTCTTGATGCGCGCAGTTTCTGTGGTGGGCGGCTTGGGCATGTCCGTGTTGTCTCGACTTTCTAGGATCTTTTCAACGAGTGTAGCGATGCTGCGCCCGAGATCTGATGCGAGTTCTACAGCTTCCTGCTAGAGTGGATAGAAAAGTATCCAATCTATGAGGGCGCTGATGCGGTACTCCATTGATGTCCCTGGCGATCTCGCAACGCAGCTGAGGGATACGGCGGCGAAGTTTGAAGTACCGGGGCTGGCCATCGCAATGGCCGCGCCAGGGCGTCGTGCCGTGTTCTTGCATGGCGAAGCCGAGCTTGGTTCTGGACGTCTCGTGAGTGAGGACACGTGGTTCTCCGTGGCCTCCTTGGGCAAGCATGTCACGGCAGCCGCTGTGCTTGACTTGGCGCAACGCGGGCTGGTCGACTTGTCCGCTCCTGTCGACCGGTATCTGCGGGACTTGCCTCCTGCCTGGGCGGGGCGCAGCGTCTCGTCACTGTTGCGGCACACCAGTGGCTTGCCTGAATACCTGGCCTACACCGGAAACGAGGTGGTGCCGGAAGATCGGCGCAGCTTCATGTCCACATACGGCGCGATGGTGCCGGCCTTCGGTGAATCGCAGGGTTGGATCTACACCAACACGAACTACATCCTGAGTGGCTTGTTGATCGCCCAGTTGTCCGGTCAGTCGTACGCCGAAGCGGTCAGATCCCTCTTTGGTCGGATGGATTGCACGGGTGCAGCCGTGAGCAGTCCGCAGTGGGCTCGTGACGCGAACCGGCAGGCGCCAAAGCAGGCAACGATCGACCAAGCCAGTTGGAAGCGTGAAGTGATCGGCGATGGCGACGTGTCGTTCACGCCGTCGGGTGCGCTGAAATGGCTCGAAGGCTTGCTGGATCAACGCCTCCTCGATGAGGCGCATCTGGGCCTGATGTTTTCTGGGTCCCACTTGGCTACCGGCCGCACTTCGCACTATGGATGCGGATGGTTCCTGGAGCGGCTGCAAGGCGATGTCATCGCCCACCATGCGGGCCACTTTGATGGCTGGACGGCCATGGCCATCATGCATCCGCGCATGTGCTGCGGTGTCATGGCCATGTGCAACCTGGCGCCCGGTAACACGCGAGCCATCCGGTACCTGGCGCAGTTGGCGCTGGAAGGCTTTGCGCCGGGTTCGACGCCTCTGTCTTTGTCAGCGCACGAGGACGACGATCCCGCGTTGACGTCGATGATCCAGTCCCAACTGCTGCGCAAGCCCGGTGAGGCGCTGAATCCCGCCTGCTTTGCCGAAGAACTCCTGCGCGTGGCGGAGCATGGCAGTGCCGTGCGCAACGTCATCAATCTGTACACCGGTGTAGCGCCGCTTTCCTTCGAACTGGTCGAGACCTGCTGGGAGGCAGCCTTCAGCATGCGCCGTTATCGCATTCGCTACGCCGAGCGGATCGATCACCTGCTGGTCGGATTGACGCCCGACCAGCGCATCTACTGGGCCTGGGTGCTTTAGCCGTCACTTCCGTGAGTTGGTTAAAAAAAACACCAATCCCAAGTGAGTTCGGCTCTGCATGAGGGTGGTTTCCCTAGGTCTTCATGCGCCGTATTGACTGAAGCTCTCAGTTGATGGATATTATTGTATCCAACCGTCGTCCATTGTTCATCCTCATCCTCGGAGCCAAAGATGAAGCTGTCCCGCGCCCTTGACCGACTCACGCCTGTTGTCGGAGCCATCGCCCTGCTGTCACTGGCTGCAAATGTCTCCGCCCAGGCACAGGAGCTTCAGAAGGTGGAGGTCACTGCGTCCAAGCGCGCGCAGTTGGTGATCGATGTGCCGTACTCGATCACTGCCATTGGTGGCAGCGAGATTGCCGACCGTGGCGTCACCGACATCCAGCAGATGCAGTCGGTGGTGCCCTCCTTGTTCATCAACCAGAACGCACCGGGCGCCAGCCGCATCCAGATGCGCGGTCTTTCCCAGGGCGTGGGCTACGGCCCCGCGCTGGTCGGCACCTATCTCGACGAGATCTCGCTGAACATGCCCGACGCACAGCGCTCGCTCGACGTTCCCCTGGTCGACATGGCCCGCATCGAGGTGTTGAGAGGGCCGCAAGGCACGCTATACGGCGATGGTTCGATGGGCGGCACCATCCGCTTCATCACGCGGGCGCCGCGGCTGGACAAGTTCGAGGGCAGCGTTGAAGCCGGTTTCAGCCAACTCAGCGGCGGCCAGACGGGCTGGCGCGCCAATGGCGTGGTGAACGTGCCCTTGTCAACGGGCGTCGCGGGCCTGCGCCTGGTGGCCGGCCATGAAGACTTGCCGGGCTGGGTGGACAACAGCGCCAACGGCGCCAAGGACATCAACAGCGCCAAGCGTGATTTCTTGCGGGGCAAGGTGCTGGTGAAGCCCAGCGCCAATGTGGAAGTGACAGCGATGTTCTTCCATACCGGAACCGACACCAAGAACAGTTCAGGCTCGAAGTCCGACCGCACCATCGCTTCGTACATCGCGTCGCCGACCAAGGACAAGACGGACCTGTTCAACCTGGTGGCGAACGTCGACCTGGGCGGGGTGCGACTGGTCAGCTCCACAGGCTACCTTGATCGCCAGATCGACACCACCGCTGAAATCACGGCTGCACTCGCTGGCTTGCCCGCACCCGTCAGGGCGCTGATCCTGCCTAAACCCACCTCCGGCGGCGCCTACCGGCAAGACATGTCCCAGAAGATCACGACCCAGGAGATTCGCCTGGAGTCGGATGACAAGGGCCCGCTGACCTGGACGGCCGGGGCCTACTACCGTGAGACCGACACCCGCGCGGTGACCTCTGACGTCTGGACCGACGCCACCTTCCTCCTGCAAGGCGGTTTCGACGGAACCGGCCCGACCAACGTCCGGCAGACCGCACTGTTCGGCGAGCTCACCTACGCGATCGCGCCCCAATGGTCGGTGACGGGCGGCCTGCGCTCGTTCCGAGAGAAGGCCGAGAACGTGGGCACCAAGCTGCCGTCGGGATTCTTCCCGCCGGGAACGCCCTCGACCGTCTACAACGACCAGGCGTCCTTCAGCGCCACCACGCCCCGCCTGAACGTGCTGTGGCGCTACGCACCGAAGTCGGCGCTCTACTTCACGGCGTCCAAGGGCTTCCGCAGCGGTGGTTTCAACGCCACGCAGACACCGCGCGAGTACGGACCCGAGGACATCGTCAGCGCCGAGGTTGGGGCGATGTCCCGCCGGCAGTTGGAACTGGCGGCGGTCTGATTCATCTTACGCGGCCCTCTTTGCAGACGTCTTGAGCTTGCGACCGAGCGCGACCTCGAGCACCCACAGGTCC
>JAJTDM010000108.1 GCA_021300575.1 Rubrivivax sp. | reverse complement strand
TCATCACAGTCTCCGAAGTCCGGGGAAAAGTCCCCGAGAACGAAGGTACGACTGTGTGAAGCGCGAATCTCGCCGCGCGCCTCCACCGCGTCAGCGGTTTAGTTCAACGGCCATCAGCAGACATAGCCGTTGTGTCTCCATAGCGGACAGCCATCATCGATGTCGTGCCGACAATAGTCACTCCATGGGGCACTTCCGACATGCCCCGCCGAAAGCCCACAGACCCACACCGCGGATTGCTCAGGCAAGGCAAGCCGGTCAGTTACGGGACGACGGCCGAAACATCTCATGGTGCAAGCCCCAGTGCTCGACGGCGGCGACGAGCACCATCGACTCGCCTTCGTCGACCCGGGCGTCGACTTCAGCCAGTTCGACACACAGGCGCAGTAGTTTCAGCCGCAGCGCAGGGTCCTGGATTTCGCCCATCAGATCCGCCAGCGTGCGTTCGTCCACCGGGCAGGCGTCGGCCCACTTCAACTGGTCGCTCGCCAGCAGGTCCTCGCAAAAGGTGTCCAGCACTGCGTGCAACTCATGTCGCGCCAACCCCAACTGCTCATGCACGACCAGGCGGTCGAGCCAAGCGATCTCGGCGTCTCCGATATCGCCATCAGCGACCACGGTCAGGGCGACGATGCGCGCAGCCGCCTGCGGGCTGTTCACGGGATAGCTGCGCATGATGGGTCTCCCTTGGGTGCTGTAGGTCGCGGGTCAGTCGAAGATGTTGCTCAGCCAGGACTTCTTGCGGTTGCCCTGCTGGCCGCGGCCATGCTCGTAGTCGGAGTCCGCGAATTGCGGCTGTGATTGCGCTGACGCGCTGGCGGCAGGAACTGGCGTCATCGCGCCCGAACGCTCGATCAGCTTGTCGAGTTCGCCGCGGTCCAGCCAGACGCCGCGGCAATGCGGGCAGTAGTCGATCTCGACGCCCTGGCGATCGCTCATCACGAGTGCGGTGTCGGTGCAGGTGGGGCATTTCATGAGGTGTTCCTCGTGAGCGTTCATTCATCCGAGCTGCCGAAGCCGAACAGGCTGAGCAGGCTCGTGAACAGGTTGAAGATCGAGACGTACAGCCCGACGGTGGCCAGCACGTAGTTGGTTTCGCCGCCGGTGACGATGCGGCTGGTCTCGAACAGGATCAGGCCAGCCGACAGCATCGCCACCATCGCGGCGACGGCCAGGCCCAGCGCCGGAACCTGCAGGAACACGGCGCCCAGGCCGGCAATCAGCGCGATGACCATGCCGGCGAACAGGAAGCCGCTCATGAAGCTGAAGTCGCGACGGGTCGTCAAGACCCAGGCCGACAAGGCCAGGAAGGTGGCGCCCGTGGCCGCCAGGGCCAGGGTCACGACCTTTGCACCGCCGGGCAGAGCCAGCGACTTGGCCAGCACCGGCCCCAGCGAGTAGCCCATGAAGCCCGTCAGCGCAAACACCGCCGGCAAGGCCCAGCCGCTGTTCTTGAACTTGTAGACGGCAAAGAGCAGTCCGAAGTAGCCGCCCAAGGTCAGCAGGATGCCCGGCGCCGGCAGCTGGAACGTCACGCTGGCAGCAGCGATGGCCGCGCTGAACAGCAACGTCATCGACAGCAAGGCGTACGTGTTGCGCAGCACACGGCTCGTACCGGCGACATCCGTGGATGTCGCGCTGCCTGCGGCGATCGGCGCCGAATGCGCGGCTTCTGGGCGAGCGGTCGAGGGGATGGGCGTCATGGCGTTCATGGAGTCGAGTCCTGAGGTCGTTCGATTTCAGCGTTCGTGACCGATGAAGCGCTGGCGCATGCGGCGGGAGTCACTGCCCCGGCGCCACAAGCGCATCAGGAACCGCGCGGCACGCGCCAGCGCGTTGTCCAGCGCCGTGCGCCAGTCGCTCGCCACGGAGGCGACGACCACCGACCCGGCGCCATCGGTCCGCAGTTCCACCTGGCAGCGCTTGTCGATGCCACCGCGCGGGCCGTTCACGTCCGACATCTGCACCTCGGCGCGTGGCACAAGCCAACCCAGGCGTCGCAGCACGAAGCGCACGCGGCGTTCGGTCAGGTCGCGAAAGTCAGTGGCTTGCGGATGGCGGGACTTTAAGAGCACTTGCATCACGGATCTCCATCGGTTGAGGGACAGACGGAATGTGGGGTGCCTGGCGGTTCTGGAAAAGCAGTCTTTCGAGAACGCGAACATCGGATAACCCTGAACATCAGACGGAGCTTCGGCCGCAGACTTCGGGGTTTGGCGGCGCCGGCCCGCACGCGTTGCAGCACGCGAGCCTTCTGGCACGTCACCCTTTGGAGAAACACCCGATGCCCAACGCTCGAACCGCCAATGCCGTCCGTCTTGAGTTCGCTCCTGACTCGCTGGTTCAATCCAACCTGTCCGGCGCAGCCTTCACCGGCGACTGGCTCTGGGTGGCGGGCGACGAAGCCTGCGGCCTGGACCGCCTTCGCCTGCTCGACCCCGTGGGGCGAGAGGCCTTGCGTTTCGGCGAGGTGCGCGACTTCCCGCTCGCCGATCTGCTGGACTTGCCCGGCACGGCCGGGGAAGAGGCCGACCTGGAAGGCATGGCCGTGGCCGACGGCTTCCTCTGGGTGGTCGGCTCGCATGGCCTGAAGCGCAAGAACGCCAAGCCCGACCGAGGCCACGCCGAAAACGCCAAGCGGCTGGCGAAGGTGGCGCTGGACGGCAATCGTCGCCTGCTGGCCTGCCTGCCCATCGAGCCCGACGCCAAGGGCGAGCCCTGCCTGGTACGGCAGGCCCAGGACGGCCGTCGGGCGCTGCGCCTGAAGGGTGACGCGCAGACGAACCTGCTCACCCGCGCGCTCGCCGACGACCCCCACTTCGGGCCCTACATGGCCATCCCGGGCAAGGACAACGGCTTCGACATCGAAGGCCTGGCCGTGGACGGCCGCCGGCTGCTGCTCGGCCTGCGCGGCCCGGTGCTGCGCGGCTGGTCGGCGCTGCTCGAGATCGCGGTGGAGGCGCGCGGTGATCAGCTGCGACTGGCGCCCCTGGACGACAGCGGCACGCTGATCCGCAAGCACTTCCTGCAGCTCGACGGCCTGGGCGTGCGGGATCTGCACTTCTCCGGCGACGACCTCTACATCCTGGCCGGCCCGACGATGGTGCTGAACGGCGACATCCGCGTCTTCAAGTGGCCTGCCGCCCGGCCCTTGCTGGCCGCCAACCGCGAGCCGGTGCGCTTCGAGTCGGCGTTGACCGAGTCGGTGCCCCTGCCGCATGGCCGCGGCACCAACCGTGCCGAGGCCATCTGCAACCTGCCGCCGGCGCTGGCTGGCGGAAAGGCGCGCTGGCTCGTCCTGTACGACGCGCCTGGAGCCGATCGCAAGGAGGGCGAGCACACCGTCTTCGGTGACCTGCTGCGCCACGATTGAGATCGTCCGCCCCATGGCCGATCTCCCCGAAATCGACCTCGCGGCGCCGCTCCAGTTCGTCATCAATGCGGCAGCGGGCAGCAGCGACGCGGAGGCGAAGCGTGAGGTCGTCGAAGCCGCGCTGCGGGCGGGTGGGCGGCGGGGTGACTTGCTGTTCTGCAGCCCCGCCGAGTTGACCTGGGTGTCGGAGCAAGCAGCGACAAGCGCCATCGCCACCCGCACGGCCGTGGTCGCCGTCGGTGGCGACGGCACGCTCAACACCGTGGCGCAGGCCGCACACGCCGCAGGCTGCGCCATGGGCGTGGTGCCGCAGGGCACGTTCAACTACTTTGCCCGTACGCACGGCATACCCGCAGACCCAGCCGACGCGGTGAACCTTCTGCTGCATTCGGTGCCGGCACCGGTTCAGGTGGCCGGCATCAACGACCGCGTGTTCCTGGTCAACGCCAGCCTCGGGCTCTATCCCGATTTGCTGGAAGACCGGGAAGCCTACAAGGCCCGCTTCGGTCGCAGCCGCTGGGTGGCGTTCTTGGCGGCCTGTGCGACGCTGCTGCGCGCACAGCGCCGGTTGCGACTGCACATCGAGATGGGTGGCAAGGTGCGCGACATGCAGACCTTGACGCTCTTCGTGGGCAACAACCGCCTGCAGCTGCAGCAGTTCGGCGCGGAGCCCGATGACACCCTGGCCGGCACGCCAGGCGACGGCAGCATGGCCGCGCTCGTGCTGCGGCCTATCGGAACGCCTTCGATGATCGGCCTGCTGCTCCATGGCGCCATGGGCAGGCTGGGTGAAGCGGCTGGCGTGGAGCGCTTCGAGTTCGAGCACCTGGTGGTGCGGCCGACGCTGCCGCAGGGCCGCAGCGGGGTGAAGGTGGCCTTCGACGGCGAAGTGACGATGATGCGCGCGCCACTGGACATCCGGGTGCTGGCCAAACCACTGTACCTGCTGATGCCACAGCGCGACGCTGCCGTTGTCGACGCCCGATCCAGCGCCGAAGGGGCAGCGCATTGAGCGTCCTGCTGCAGATTTCCGACACGCACTTTGGCACCGAGCAGGGCGCGGTCGTCGAAGCCCTGGGCACGCTGGCTCACGAGCAGCGTCCTGATGTGGTCGTGCTGTCGGGCGACATCACGCAGCGCGCCCGCCCGGCCCAGTTCCGCGCGGCACGCTCGTTCGCGGACCGTCTGGGAGCTCCCGTGCTGGCCGTCCCAGGCAACCACGACATCCCGCTCTTCGATCTGTGGGCGCGCCTGCGCAACCCGTATGGGCGCTACAGCGCCGCGTTCGGCACGGATCTCGAGCCGGTGTACCGCTCTCCGGAACTCCTGGTGGTGTGCGTCAACACTACGCGACCCTGGCGACACAAGGATGGTGAGGTCTCCGCGCTGCAGATCGACCGTGTGGCCCGACTGGTGGAGCATGCCGACCCGGCGCAGCTGCGCGTGGTCGTGGTGCACCAGCCCATCGCCGTCACGCGTGCCGAGGACGAGCCCAACCGACTGCGCGGGCATGCTGCCGCTCTTCAGCGTTGGGCTGAAGCCGGCGCCGACCTCGTCATGGGCGATCACATCCACCTCCCCTACGTCATGCCACCGCAAGGCCTGGCGCGTCCGCTGTGGGTCGTGCAGGCGGGGACTGCTGTGTCGTCCCGAGTGCGTGATGGCATGCCCAACTCGGTGAATCTGCTGCGCTGGGGCGTGGATGCGGCGGCAGGATGCTGTCGGATCGAGCAGTGGGACTACAAGGCCGACGACCGGGCTTTCCGGATCGCCAAGGTCAGTGAGGTCCGACCGGATCGGACGTGAGTTCCGCTCTGCAACGGGTGCACCATCTTCCGGCGAGTTCGTATTTTCCTGAGTTGGATGCTCGGAAGCATCGCTTCTTCAGAAGCAGGACAGGATGCATATTCCAGCCTGTCATCACTTCCGAGCTCACCCGCCATGAAGCCTTCTTTGCGCTTTGCGTCCCTCCTCGTTGCCCGGATCAAGCAGAGCCTGCACTTGCTGAAAGAGGATCTCAGGCAGTGGGTGCCACAGCAAGCGCCGGCGCTCTTGCTCATCCCGATCCCCGCCGAGCGTCGTCTACGCCAGTCTGACCGCCGGCACCCCGTCCGGGGCGACTGAGTCCGAAACGCAGCCTGTCACCTCAGACTGACTTATCTCAACGGAGACTTACGATGCGCAGCTATCCCCGCAACAGCCCTGAAGCCGCCGCGCGCATCGTCGCGTTGGTGCTCATCTCCGACGGTCACGTGTGCAGTTCCGAGTTCGACGTCCTCAAGCAGTTGGGCGCCGAGCGTGAACTCGGCCTGGAACCCCAGCTCCTGCCGCACATCGTTCACACACTGTGCGAGGAGCTGCTGGCGGGAGGCTATGAGTCAGGTTCTCTGATGGCCAATGTCGACGACAGCACCTTGGCTTCGCTGATGGCCGAGGTCTCGGATCCGTCACTGCAAAGGAAGGTGCTGCGTCTGTCCCTGGCCGCTGCGCGGGCCGATGGCCATCTGGCCGACGGCGAAACCTTGGTGGTGGAGGCCGCGCGGCATCATTGGAAGCTGGTCGATGGAGAGGAGCCGTACGCCACGAAGGTGGCCCATCGCCACGCTGCCTGATCGGGGTCGATCGGGACGCGTTCAAGGGCGAGCCGCGGCAACCACCTGCATCACCAGGGGGTGGTGCTGGCCCCGACGCGACCGGATGGCGTGGATCTCCTCTTTCACGCCGTCGCTGCTACCGAGCATGCGCAGTCCTCGCATCAAACCGACGTCGTCCGCGCCGAGCCGGCTGACCGGGAACACGCCAAGGCCGCGGGCCGCGAACACCGCCAGAAGCGCACTGTCCTCGAACTCGCCGACGATGCGAGGCCGTAGGCCTTGCGTCTCGAACCAGTGGTCCAACGTCGGGCGCAGGGCGGAGTGCCCAGTCGGCAGCAGCACCGGCAGGTCGTTCAGGCTTTGCGGAAAGCGGTCGCGCTCGGTCTTGCCGACCAGCCGCGCCGGGCCGTACCACTCGACCGGCGGGTCGACGAGCCGCTCGCTGGTCAGGCGCAGATTCGGGTTGCGCGGCGCGGCCTGACCGGCCAGCACCAGGTCCAGGTGATGCAGCGCCAGTTCGCCCAGCAGCTGCTCGAACTCTCCCTCGTGGCAGACAAGCCGAAGGTTGGGTGTGCTCAACACGGGCTCCAGCAGCGCATGGGCGGCTAGCTTGGAGATGCCGTCGGAGAGCCCGATCGCCAGGCGCGCCACCTTGCCGCTGGCCGCTTCGCGCACTTCGTCGGGGATGCCCTGGCCCAGCTGAAAGATCTCCTCGGCGCGCGCGAACGCGGCCTGGCCCGCCTCGGTGAGGCCCACGCCACGACCTGAGGGCTTGAGGAGCTGGTGGCCCAGCGCCTTCTCCAGCTCGCGCACCTGCGCGCTGATGGTCTGCACCGCCATGTCAAGCCGTTCGGCGGCACGGGCGAAGCCGCCTTCCTTGGTGACGACCCAGAAGTAGTGGAGATGGCGGTAGTTCAGCATGTGTCCTCCGGTGCGGGAAAACCGAAGTTTAAGTGCGTGCGATTCTGGTTTGTACGAAGCGCATTGAATCCGACACTCTGTGCCATTCGAACACCATAGGAAGCCCAGTCATGTTCTACGCCCTCAGTTGGTTCTTCGTCGTCGCTGTGCTGGCGCTGTGGTCGCTGGCTGCCTGGGCGCTGCATGCCGTTGCCGTCTGGACGGTTTCGAATGCGGGCGCACTCACAGGGGCTGCATCAGGCGCCGGCACCATCGCTGTGCCGGATTGGCTGGCCCCCTGGGTGCCGCCCGAAGTCGCGCAGTGGGCAAGCCAACTGATGGCGGGCTTTGCGCCGTTCGTCGACGGACTGCTGCAGGCCGCACCGGCGCTGTCGGGTGCCTTGACCGTGGCGACCTGGGTCATTTGGGGCATCGGCAGCGTGCTGCTCGTGCTGCTAGGCGCCGGGCTGCACCTGCTCATCGCGCTGTGGCGCCGCCGTGGTGGCGGCTCAGGTCCTCAGGCGCGCCAGCCAGTGGCGGCTTGACTGGTAGGCTTCTTGGGCGTGGCACCACTGCAGCACGGAGGTCGGGGTTTGTGAGGCCCCGTGGGACAGAACAGCCCCAGCCCGCGGTGCTGAGCCGAGCGCAGCCGCAGCCGCTCCCGGGTCTGATTGCGGAGCTGGCTCTCAGGCCGACCGCTGAATGGCCCATGCGGCGTCGCAGCCCGCGGTGGGCGAACGCCTGTAGCTACAGTTCCAGATCATGAACATCCTCATCTTCCTCGGTGGCCTGATCCTGCTGGTCATCGGTGCCAACGTGCTCGTGCGCGGCGCGTCCAAGCTGGCCCTGTCGTTCGGCATCAGCCCGCTCGTCGTGGGACTCACCATCGTCGCATTCGGCACCAGCGCGCCCGAGGTCGCGGTGAGTGTCGGTGCCGTGCTCGACGGCAAGACCGACATTGCCATCGGCAACGTGGTCGGCAGCAACATCTTCAGTGTGCTGTTCATCCTGGGTATCAGCGCGCTGATCGCGCCGCTGGTGGTCAACATCCAGCTGATCCGTCAGGAAGTGCCGATCATGATCGGCGCCAGCCTGCTGCTGCTGGCGCTGGGGCTGGACAGCCGACTGTCGTTCTTCGACGGTGGAGTTCTCTTCGTGCTGCTCGTGTCTTACACGGTCTTCCTCGTCGTGCAGTCGCGGCGTGAAACACAGGCCGCCAAGGATGAGTACGCCCGCGAGATCAAGCCGGCTGAAGCGGGTGCTTGGGACGACCGGCTGCCTGCACAGTTGCTCTTGATCGGTGCCGGCCTGGCGGCGCTGGTATTCGGATCTGAATACCTCGTGCAGGCCTCGGTGAACTTCGCCAAGGCGTTGGGCGTGAGCGACTTGATCATTGGCCTGACCATCGTTGCCGCTGGTACCAGCATGCCCGAGGTGGCCACCAGCATCACCGCTGCCATCAAGGGCGAGCGCGACATCGCAGTAGGTAACGTCGTCGGCAGCAACACCTTCAACATTCTGGGCTGCCTGGGCCTGTCGGGCCTGGTGTCAGGTGACCTCGGCCTGGCCATGGCGCCGTCGCTGCTGGCCTTCGACATTTGGGTCATGCTGGCCGTGGCGCTCGCTTGCCTGCCGGTCTTCATCACAGGCCGTGAGATTGCGCGCTGGGAAGGCGGCGTCTTCCTGGGCTACTACGTTGCCTATGTTGCCTACCTGGTCCTGGCCGCGCAGCAGCACGATGCGTTGCAGGCGTTTTCGGGCGTCATGCTCGGCTTCGTCGTGCCTCTGACGGTGGTGACGCTGGTGGTGGTGGTGATCCGTCGTCCGGCGGTAGCCGGCGCGCCGTGAGTGAGTCGATGAGCCTTCAGGACGGTCTGCGCAGTCCCCGCCGTGCCCTGCGGAACGACGTAGGGGCCCCATGACGGAATCCATCGTGCAGCGGCTGCGTGAAACAGCCGCGACCCTGCCTGCCGCGAGGGTGTCGATGCAAACCCTGGCGCCTGCCCACGGGCCTGCCGCGCACGGCACCTGGCTCCTCCTGATGGCAGTGCCTTGACTCCTGCCCGTGCCTGGCGTCGGTACGGTGCTCGGCCTGGGAATGGCCGCGCTGGCGGCGGCGATGTGGCGGGGTCAATCCTCTGCATGCCCTCCTCGGCGGGTGGGCCTGCATCTTCAAGTAGGCCTGGGCCGACCCGATGCTGTGCATGTTCGGCCCCGCCATCGGCACTCGGCCGGCCGCCATGGGCCACAAAGACACCGATCAGAGCCTCGACTGACGGGCCTATTGCCCTGGTCGCCAAGGAAGGAGGGCGCAAAGGGGCGTTTGAACTGCCTATCCTCCGACTTTCGCCATCCCCGAATGGCTTTGCCGCACTGAAGGTGCCCGATGTCCTTGTTTGAACGCCTGACCGCCCTGATTCCCGGTCAGTGGGAAAAGGTCATTGTTACGGCCTTGCTGATCAGCGTGGCCTTGCTCGCGTCGCACCTCTGGGCGCGTTATCTGTCGAGGGGCGCGATTTCGGCTGAGAAGCGCCGCCTCCATCTGGTCTGGGCGCGCAACATCATCTGGTTTGCGGCGTTGCTGGTCATCCTGTCGGTCTGGGCGTCCACGATCGCGGGTTTTGCGCTGTCGGTCGCGGCGGTGGCGGGTGCCCTGCTGATCGTCAGCAAAGAGCTTGTCATGTGCGTTCACGGTTACTTGTATGTGGCCCTGGTGCAGCCCTACAAGATTGGCGACGTGATCGAGTTCAACCAGATCCACGGCCGTGTGGTCGATATCGACATGTTCGCCACCACGCTGGTAGAGCTTGACGAGACCGGCCAGCGCACCGGCAAAGTGGCCGAGTTTCCGAACGGGCTGTTGCTCACCCACCCGCTGATCAATGCTTCCCCCAACGGGGCCTATGCGCTGCACGCCATCCAGATTCCCATCCCCGAACGTCTGTCACATGATCTGGACCGCCTCGAAGCTGCCGCTCTGGCCGCTGCCGACCGCGCGACCGCAGCCTGGAGTGAGGAGGCCGTGAACCACTTTCTCAAGGCATCTGAAGAGAGTTTCATCGCGCTTCCTTCCGGGAAAACCAAAGTGTCGTGGGATTTCTCAGACCCTGAACACCTGGTGCTGGTGATCCGGGTGGCCTGCCCGGTCGGGCAGCGCGCCACGGTGGAGCAGGCGGTGTTTCGTGACACCTGGCGCGCGCTCTCACCCGCAAACCAGGCAGTGACACAGGAAGGCCGATGAGTGCCCGGTCATAGACCGGGCAGGGCGGCAAAGTCATGAACTGAACCGCCCAAGGCGTATTGCCCAGGGAGGCGGAGTTCAGGCAGAACTTGTGCGCAGATATCGACGGCTTCAGCCTGTACGCCGCGGTGCGCTGCGCGGCTGACGACCGCCAGGCGCTGGACCAACTGCGCCGCTGCATCACTCGCCCGACACTGGACAAAGAACGCGTGCACACCAATGCTGCCTTGGAGCAGCCGGTGATCGGAAGATCCTCACGCACCTTCCAGCCGGACGGCGTTGGCGCTTTCAGTTTTTTCCGATGTCGGCGTTCGCCGCAGGGGGCTTTATCAGAACGGCCCGTTCGATCACAGTGATGCTTGATTTCATCCTCTCCGGCAACGCCCGCTTGAAGAACACCGTGTCAAACACCAGCCCCCCACCCCAGCGCCCCACCGGGTT
>JAJTDM010000107.1 GCA_021300575.1 Rubrivivax sp. | reverse complement strand
GATGCGCAGCACGCTCAGACCCTGCCAGATCGGGATGTGTCCATTGACTTCCATATGGACACATGTTCACCCCTCACCATCACACCATCAAGAGGGTGGTGAGACCACGCTTACTCATCGACGACAAGGAGACCCGAATGAACTGCCCGACCAGCACTTTGCACAAGCCTCTGATCCGCATGGCCCTGGCCAGTGGTCTTCTCGCCCTGCTGGCGGCCTGTGGGGGTGGGGGATCGCTCTCGGAGCCGAACAACGATGCGACGATCAGCGGTTCTCTGGTCAAGGGGCCTGTGGCCGCTGGGAAGGTTTGCGCCTACTCGATTGCAGATGGCGTCCAGGCTGAACAGCGCGCCTGTTCGGCCACCGATGACCAGGGCCGCTACACCATCCGCCTGCAGTCCGTGAACCCTGCGGGCGAAACGCTGGTGGTGGCAGCCACACGGATGACGGGCCGTTACATCGACGAAGCCACCGGCACGCAGCGACCACTGGATGCCACGCTGCGCTCGGCCGTTCGCGTGCTGCCGGGAGACGAGGCCACCGTGATGGTGACGCCGCTGACGGAACTGGCCATGCGGCGGGCCGAGACCTCACCCGCCCGTCTGCACGAGGACTCTATCGACCAGGCGATGGCGATGGTGGCCACTGCTTTCGATGTGGCCGATCTGCGTCAGACGCGTCCAGCGGACCCCACACAATCTTCCTCGATGCAGGCGGCCCGCGGGGAGCGCAACTATGGGCTCGCGCTGGCTGCCGTTTCGAGCCTGCAGGCCAACCTGCCAGTGGCCGCGGGCGGCAGTGTGACGCTGGAGCACGCCCTGGAAGAACTGGCCCAGTCATTTGCGCCGGACCGCGTGACTGCGCAGGACCTGAAGTTCAAGGCCGCCCTGCAATCTTTCCTGTCCGGCCCGCGTAACGCCTCGGGCGTTTCGCCAGCGGCCATGTCGGCCGCGGTATCGCTGCAGATGGACGTGCTGCCGCTCGCCTTCGGCGTTCTGCCGGCCGTGCAGGCGCTGGGGCCGCAGACGGTGACCACCCCGCCCACCGTGCCCACTGACGGTCCGGCTTGCAGAGTGACCGTGAGCCAGCCTGCCGTTGGGGGCCAGTACTACTTCCCGATGACGCCTCACAACTTCTGCGTGCGCAAGGTGCAAGCCCAGCAGTGTGAGGTCACCACCATGCAAGGCCTCTTGCGCGGCGACAAGCTCTACAACGCTCTGCAAGGACCGGCCTTTGGCATGACAGATCACGCGGTGCAACCTGTGGACACCTGCAGCACAGGCGCGGACTCGACGATCGAGCTGGGCTGATGTGCTGCCCCCCGGCAGTGCGAAGGCGCAGGCCTCTCGCAGTTAAGTGCTTCATAACGCTGCCCAGGCCCACCAGGACGCGCTATACTGTTTGGCTCAGTCGCGGGGTGGAGCAGTCTGGTAGCTCGTTGGGCTCATAACCCAAAGGTCGCAGGTTCAAATCCTGCCCCCGCAACCAAAAAATATTGAGTGCTGACAAGCACTTACGAAGCCCGCAGAGATGTGGGCTTCGTCGTTTCTGGGCGCATGTGACGAGGTCTGTGTCGTCACAAGATCGGACGGCGTTGGGAGTGACCGTTGGGTACTGTGACGGGTACACCAACTGGTTATGACTTCAGCCAAGTATTGAAGTGCTCGGAGACTCTTGGGCACCGTCTTGCCGGAAGAAAGTTCAGCGTGCCGCCAAGGCCGTTAGGGCGCTGGGCCTACGCGCCGGCTTCTTGAACACGTTCGTCACGTTCCAGGCAAGAAACTCAGGCGCTGGCAACAGATCTGGATGCTGCGGCGGGAGGATGGTGCGTCCGTGAAACTGCAGTTCACCTCCCATGCCCCGGCTACCGCTAATCGCAAGCTGGCTGAACACCAAGCGGTGTTCTGACGGCTCGACAGTGAAAGCGCCCAGGTCGAAGAGCTTGTGGTGCAGTGCGCACAAGGACAGCCCGTTGGGTTCGATATCGGGCCCTCCAACGTGATGCCACTGGATATGCGCTGCTTCCAGCCCTGCGGGTGTGAGCCCAATGCGCAGGTCGAAGCCGCAGACACAACACCGGTATTCGTAGGCTCGCAGCACACGCTCGCGAAATCCTGGGTCCCGGCGACGGCGGGATGTACTGGTGTCGATGCCAGCCAAAAGCCTCGCTTCACGGACTTCACCGGGCCCATCGAGATCGAGCCCCAACGAGGCCACGATATCCGCATGCAAAGTTGAAGGGAAGTAGGCGTCCAGCAAGCGCGAAGCCACAGCCTGCAACAGGCCGGGCTGGTGACGTAATGCTTCGTCGACATCGAGAGGGAAGCCGCCCTTGACCTCGTGCTTGCGCAACTCGGTCAAGCCGGGCGTGTGGCCGGCCGCACGCTTGAGGAACTCGCGCGGACCTGTCAGTTCCCAGAGCGCGCCTCTTCCATCTGTGGCCAAGTGCCAGAACGGGTAGTGCCGAGACTTCGCTGCGCTGCTCGGACCGAACTCTGCCAGCAACTGCTTGAGCTGTTGATCGACAGCAGCAAACGACACTAGCCTCTGCTCTCCCCGTTGAACGCGTGACAGCGCCAACAGGATCAGCAGCGGTTTGTGAGGCGCGTAAATGCCAGCCCGTTGCGCACGGCGGATGTTCTCGAAAGCGTCTAGGACCTCGATGGCGCTTTTCATCTCAAGCCTGGCCAGTCCAGTAGTCGGCTTTGTCAGGAATGACCCATCGCACGCCTCCGCGTGGATCGGGGCGGTCTCCCGGATAGCGGGGAATTAGGTGGATATGCAGATGGCCGACGGTTTGCCCAGCCGCGGCGCCGTCGTTTATGCCGATGTTGTATCCGGCCGGACCAAACTCGAGTTGAAGTTGCTGCTTCGCCGCTTCAACCAGTTCGAACATAGACATGCGCTCCTCGACGGTCGTGTCGAAGAAGGAAGCCACGTGCCGTGCAGGTACCACCAGTGTGTGCCCTGTCGTGACCGGATAGGCATCGCGAAAGGCAACCGAACGGTCGTTACGCAGCAGGATGCGCTCCCGCGGCAGGGTACAGAACGGGCACTCGGTGCTTTTCACAATGGGCGAAGGCTACATGCAGGCTTGCTGCGCCATTGGGGAGTCGGCCGATTAGTCCGGCACGTACTCGAGTAAGTCGGACACCGTGCAACCGAAGTAGGTGCAGAGCTTGTCGACGATATCTGTACCCGTGCTGTAGCCGCGTTGATTGAGGATCTTCGACAGGGTCGAGCGATTGATCGCAGTTGCGTCCGACACCTCTTGGAGCGTGATGCGCCGCGAGTCACGGAACTGCTTCTTCTCTAGCTGTTCACCCAGCTTGAACCGAATCACGGCGTCCTCTACTAGCAACAAACGTGGAGAAAAGTCCACAAACGTGCTTGACAATCGCCAAGCGTCGATTAATATACGCACCAAGCGTTGCGAAGACGCGATGTTTGGTGAGTTTTCTCCACAGGAGGGTAGCATGAGCATGACCTATCTCACGACCGACGAGTTGTCGGCCAAGATCAAGTACGACGCCCGCACGATCCGCGAGCGCCTGAAGGACAGCGTGCTGCTGGAGGGCACGCACTACGTGCGCCCCTTCGGCGGCCGAAAGATCCTGTTTGTCTGGGAAACCATCGAACGCGACATGCGCACGTTCGTGGGCTCAGATTCGTTGAGTCTGCCAATGGCCAACGGAAAGGTGGCCCATGGCTAAGGTGACCGCTCGTAAAGAAACCGGCCGCTTGGTGATCGATTTCACCTACCGGGGCGTGCGCTGCCGGGAACAGACGGCTTTGGCTGACACCGCAGCCAACCGCAAACGTGTCGAGATCATGTTGGCAAAGCTCAAGGCAGCGATGGCGGCCGGGACGTTCGCCTACCGGGACTTCTTTCCCGGAAGCCCGTTGGCCGGACGCTTTGACACGCCGCAACCAGCTCCTGCGGCACCGCCCGGCACCCCGGCCATGCCCACGTCGGCACCTGCCGCCGCAGCATCCGCCGCCACCAGCCCCACCCCGAGCTTCAAGGACTTCACCGCCACCTGGGTGTCCGAGCACCAGATCGAATGGCGCCGGTCTCACCTCAAGGTGCTGAAGTGCACGCTGGATGGTCACCTGCTGCCCCACTTCGGTGACCGGCCGGTTGGCACCATCACCAAGGCTGACATCCTGGCCTTCCGCACCAAGCTGGCCGATCTGCCTGGCCGCACGGGCCCCAAGATGAGCCCCAAGCGCATCAACGGCATCCTGGCACCAATGCGGCAGATCCTGGCCGAGGCGGCAGACCGCTTTGGCTTCGTCTCGCCCGCGCTCAACCTCAAGCCACTGCGGTTGAGGAAGACCGACGTCGAGCCGTTCACGCTGGAACAGGTGCAGCAGATGCTGGCCACCGTGCGACCCGACTGGCGCAACTACTTCACCGTGCGCTTCTTCACCGGCATGCGCACCGGCGAGGCCCATGGCCTGAAGTGGAAGTACGTCGACTTGGACAAGCGCCTGATCCTCATCCGCGAGACCTTCGTGCTGGGGGAAGACGAATACACCAAGACCGACAGCTCGCAGCGCGACATCCGGATGACGCAGGTCGTCTTCGAGGCACTGCAGGACCAGTACCTGGCCACCGCCAAGCTCAGCGAGTACGTCTTCTGCAACAGGGAAGGCAAGCCGTTGGATAACGACAACTTCGGCAGTCGGGTCTGGTACCCGTTGCTGAGGCACCTGGGGCTGAAGAAGCGCAGGCCTTACCAGATGCGCCACACCGCGGCCACGCTGTGGCTGGCCTCCGGCGAGGCGCCGGAGTGGATCGCCCGCCAGCTCGGCCACAGCAGCACCGAGATGCTGTTTCGGGTGTACAGCCGCTACGTGCCCAACCTGACCCGCCAGGACGGCTCGGCGATCGACCGGCTCCTGGCCACCCGATTTGCGACCACGAACACACAGACCGCAGCAGCGAGTGCGGCACAGGAGGCCCGCCCATGACCTCACACGCCATACGACCCACCCGTTCACAACAGCAACGCCCGGCTGCCCTGTACCTGCTGCAGCGCCGCGACGGCCAGCGCTTCAAGATCGGCTGGTCTTTCGAGCCCCTGGAGCGGCTGCGAAGCCTTCCTGAGTACTACCGGGACGAACTCGATCTTGAGTCCTCCAACGCCGTGTGGCTACCCACGCCAGAACGTGCCCGGCAGTTCGAGCGTTCATTGCACCGCGGACTGCAGATGTACCGCGTGAACCCCGGTCACGAATTGGACGGTCATGCCGAATGGTTCCGCTACAGCGCCTACCGCTCGGCGGTGCGCATGATTGCCCAGATGCCTGTGGCACTTGGCGCCGTACAAGCCCCGCCGCTGGTGCCGCTGCTCAGTGACCCGGCCGAGCACGAGGACGCCACGCTGGAGGGCACTGTCAGCGCCGTGGTGCGTACCGCTCAGGATGTGCTGTGGGCCATGGAAGACATGCTGCTGCGCATCGCAGGACACTGCCCGATCACCGTACACAGCCAGGGCGACCAGCACCGCCTCCGGCTGGGAGGGTTGCGCCACCTGACCGACCATCGAGCCTTCGCACTTCGCATGGCCTTGCTGGACGCCGACCGCTACCGCTGGAGCACAGGCACAAGGTCGGGAAGTTTTGTGAACGTGATCGAGTACGACGGCGAGGACCTGTTGCTGGAACTGGCGCAGCCCCGTCAGGTGCGGGCCTGGTCTGACGGAGGGCTCTGGTACCAGATGCTGGCCCTGCTGGACCGCCTTAGCATCCTGTCTTCCCGACAAGTACTGCCTCCGCGGCCATCCACACCGCCGCGCAACGTGTTCACCCATCCCGAGTGGATTCGCAAGGCAGTGCGCGCGCCAAAGGAGCCACGCGGATGAAGAGACTTCTCTTGCTCGCCGCGCTGATGGCGCTGGCCCTGTGGACGGCCTTCGCCGCCTTCCTGGTCGGTGCAGTCGATCCCGGATGGCTGCCCGACGGACTAAGCAGCCTTTCAAGGCCCACATCGCTGTCCGACTTCGGGCAGGCGTTCACCGCGCTCGACGGCCTGGTGTCGTCTTTCGCCCTCCTGCTCGGCCTGATCGCAGTGGTGATGCAGACCCGGCAGAGTGCCGACTCCAACGTGATCGGGGCCTTCACGGCCAGGCTTCAGTACCTTCTGGCCGAGGCCGCGCGACTGGAGCAGCAGATCCAAGCGCTCAAAGCAAGGAGCGGGGGCTTTGACCGATGCCTGTTCGACAACATGGTTGGCAAGAAGAAGCGCCTGCTCGAAGAGGCCGCGCAGGTGGATGAGACGTTGCGTGGCTTGTTGCAGCGGAACACGTAGGCGCCTGTGCCGGGCGGTACGGTCACAATGCCCGGCGACCGCCTTGGCGGTCAGTACCGCAGACGTGCCGCATGCGCCTTCTTCAATACAAGGACCTTGACCTCCGCCGCGTCCGTGCCGCTTTTGACAAGGTGAAGGCGTGCATCGAAGCCGATGACTTCCGCTCGGCCGATGTCAAGAAGTTGCACGCCGGGCCGTACTACCGCGCCAAGCTGGACTACGCGAACCGCCTGCTGCTGCAGTTTGCCCGGGTGTCTGGCGACGAAGGTGCTTCCACCGTCTGTCTGGCGCTGGAAGTCATCGAGAACCACGCCTACGACAAGAGCCGTTTTCTGCGCGGCGCGGTGGTGGACGAAGCCAAGGTCGAGCGCGAGCCTGCCACCGAAGCTGCGGCGCCGGCACTGACCAGTGAAGCCACACCGCTGCGCTGGCTGGGCCTGGGCCGCACGCAGTTTGAGCTTCTGGACAAGCCCATCGTCTTCGACGAAGCGCAGGACGATGCATACCGCCACCCCGCACCATTGGTGGTCATTGGCTCGGCCGGTTCGGGCAAGACGGCCGTCACGCTGGCCAGGTTGCGCGAAGCCGAAGGCCGGGTGCTGTATGTCACGCTGTCGGCCTACCTGGCCCAGAGTGCCCGCGCCTTGCACACCGCCCACGGTTTCGAGAACCCCAAACAGGAAGTCGACTTCCTCAGCTACCGGGAGCTGCTGGAGACCCTGCGTGTGCCCAATGGCCGCGAAGTGACGCTGCCCGCCTTCACTGGCTGGTGCGCCCGCCACCGGCAGACGTTCCGGCAACTGGGCGCTGGAACGTCCGAACTCGACGCCCAGGCACTGTTCGAGGAGTTCCGCGGCGTCATTGGCGCCCAGCCGGGCGGGCCGTTGTCGCTGGCCGACTACCTGGCGCTGGGCACTCGCCAGAGCCTGCTCAGCCCCGCGCAGCGCGAGCTGGCGCATGGCCTGTTCCAGCGGTACCTCAGCTGGCTGCAGGAGGCCAAGCTTTACGACAGCAACCTCATCGCTGAGGCCTGGCGTACCGAGATTGCTGCACCAGCCGGGCCCATTTACGACTTCATCGTCATCGACGAGGTGCAAGACCTCACCCCGGTGCAACTGGCGCTGGTGCTGGCGTTGCTGAAGAAGCCGGGCCAGTTCATCCTGTGCGGTGACAGTCACCAGATCGTTCACCCCAACTTCTTCAGCTGGGCGGCACTGAAGAATCTGTTCTGGCAGGGCCTGGCGGGTGATGCGGCAGAGCGATCGCTGAGTCAGCCGCTCCAGGTGCTGCAAGCCAACTTCCGCAACACTCGCGCAGTGACCGATCTGGCCAACCGGCTGCTGAAGATCAAGCAGGCCCGCTTTGGCTCGGTCGACCGTGAGAGCAACTTCCTCGTGCGCAGTACCGCGCCGGAGGCCGGCAGCGTGTCGCTGGTGGCGGCCAAGGATGCGGCCGTGCAGGCGCTGGACGCAGCCACCCGGCAGTCAGCCCGGCACGCGGTGATCGTGCTGCGCGACGACGACAAGCCGGCCGCCCGGGCGCGCCTGCGCACACCTCTGGTCTTCAGCGTGCACGAAGCCAAGGGCCTGGAGTACCCGCACGTGCTGCTGGTGGACATCGTCTCGGGCCAGCGCCAGGCGTACGGCGAGGTCTGCGACGGCGTGCAGTCCGCAGATCTGGAGGCAGACGAGCTCAACTACCGGCGCGCCAAGGACAAGACCGACAAGTCACTCGAGCTCTACAAGTTCTATGTCAACGCTTTGTACGTCGCGATGACGCGCGCCGTCCAGACGCTGACCCTTGTGGAATCGGACACAGGCCACCCGCTGCTGGAGCTGCTGGGCCTGCAGGCCGGCGACGTGGTGGCGCAGGGCGTACGCGCTTCCACCCGCGAGGAGTGGGCGCAGGAAGCCCGGAAGTTGCAGCTGCAGGGCAAGGAAGAGCAGGCCCAGGCCATCCGTGACACCTTCTTGCAGCATAAGCCCGTGCCGTGGACGCCCTGGAGCCGCACGCTGATCGAAGAGCTGCTGCCGAAGGCCCTGGATCCGAAGAACCCCAGCAGCAAGCCACGCCAGACCATCTTCGACTACGCCCTATGGCACGGCCAGCATGAATGGGTCACGGCGTTGGGCAAGGCATCGGCCCACTTCGCGCCCGCCCGGCAGCTGCTGGATGAGGACGAGTTTTTGGGGGCAGGCACGGTCAAGCCCAGCCGCTACGCCTTCAAAACCGACATACTGGACAGGCTGGAGGCGTTGACCCGCAAGACCGTGGCGGCGGTGCGCCAGCGGTACCTGCAGCCCTGGGACGCCAAGAAGTTCAAGGACCTGCTGCAGCAGGCTGACCTCCACGGCCCTGACCACGCCACCCCTGTGGGCGCGACGCCGCTGATGCTGGCCGCCATGGCTGGCAATGCTCCGCTGGTGCAAGCCCTGCTGGACAAGGGCGCCGACCCTGAGCGGCGCGACGACTTCGGCCACACCGCGTGGGACTGTGCGGTGGGCCGCGCTTTGCAGGAGCCAGGTTTTGCGGGCGCGGGCCTTGCGGCGGTGTTCCCGTTACTGGCCCCGGCAGCCCTGGACGTGCAGACCGACGGCCGGCTCGTTCGGCTGGAGCGGCACCAGGGCGAGTATTGGGTGTTGATGCTGATGCTGGCCGGCTTGAAGACCCAGTGGTCGCGCTGTCTGACGCTGCAGGTGGAGCCGTACAAGTACCCGAAGGGGTTCTTTGCCGAGCAACTGCACGAGGTGCTAGCCAGGCTGCCCACCTGGCTTTGGCCGGACAAGCGCCGCAAGCGCAGCTACCTCAACCAGGTGCTGGCGCGTGCCGAGGTCAGCAGCACCTACCAACCCGCCCGCAAGCTGTGGGTGCGTGCCAGCAGCGGCCACTACCTTCCGAACCCAGCCCTGCATTTGCGCACCGCAGATACGTGGACGCCCGTCTACACGGTGATGGCGCTGGACTGGGTGGACCGGGGCTGCGGCGATGGCGAGCTGTATCGGCCCAAGCCGCTGGAGCTGGTGGCGTGGCTGGGCGCGGCGAGCGTCGAAGACTTGGGTGAAGGGCGCGAACCAGGGCCTCCGTCGAAGGGAGAGGCGGCTTGAGTGGACGTGTGCTTGCCTCTGTATGAGTCGCTGGGAGCCGGCGGCCTCTTGAGTGATCGGGCGCCTTCAGGCCATGCGGGGTACGGCCATGGAGTTGTTGCCTGTGTCAGGTTTGCAGCGTGAGGAGCCGCTGGCGGACCTTGGCTTGACTTACGCCATGCGCCATCTAGCCGACACTGGGGCGGACGTTCGTAGCCTGTGCAGTGCGGGTGCAGGTCGCTTGCGTGCCGAAGCAACCGTCAGGCCGACGTCGGGAGACTTGTGGAGCAGAGCGCCACGCCGGCCTTGATTGCGCGGCTGCCCACTCCATGCGGCTCTCGGCTGGGCCGTACTACCCCAGCCGACCAGCCAATGACAGGCTGGCACGCAGCAATTCGTTGATGCGAGTCTGCCAACCGTCGCCCGTGGCTCGCAGCGCGGCCAGCACGTCGGGATCCAGGCGCAGCTTCACCGGCTCCTTGATGACCGCAGCCACGCTGCCGACTGGGCGTCCGCGACGGCGCGCCAAGACCTGCTCTGGGGTGTGCACTCGACCGGCCTGTCCTGACCTAGCCTCGGCAAGGGCCTCGCGCAAACCCGGCAGGGCCTGTCCTGCGTCAGCCTCGACGGCGACAGCCACGTTCTCCACATTCAGCTTTTTCAGGGCCTTCATGTTCTCAGCTCCGCTTGATCTCCTTGGGTTTGACTGCGCATTTCAGCGATCGTGGACGCCTGTTTCAGGCTGATCGCGGACGGCGTTTCAGCGCCATCGTGGACGCGCGGAGGTTGCGCGCAAGCGGATGGTTCAATGTATCTCAGTCGTCCACGATCAGTTTGAAGTGCCACGTGGACGGACGGCTTCCAACCTGCGGGACAGTTCCTTCAGCCTGAAGCCCATGAATGCAGGGTTTCAGGCGAAAGCGCTCCAATCTGCGCGAAAAGTACGATCACCCCTGATGGGGCTGGTGATCTTTCTGCCGCTGCCCTTCGGCAATGTACTGTCCAGCATCAGCCTGGTGCTCCTGAGCCAGGGCTGGATGTTCCGTGACGGACTGGCCCTGCTGGCCTCGGCGGTGGTGGGCTCGGGGGCCCTGGCCTTCACCTGGGCCTTCGGGCACCTGGTGTGGGAAGCCTTCCTGACCGTTCGCACCTGGCTGGGTCTGGGG
>JAJTDM010000163.1 GCA_021300575.1 Rubrivivax sp. | reverse complement strand
GCGGCGGCCTACGCCCCGCAGACCCGCACCGACTGTGCGGCAGACGTCAAGAAGCTGGGCGATCTGCAGCGCGAACAGGCCCGCCTGGCCACGCACCTGAACGACGAGATCGCGCGCATCACCCAGAGCTACGAGCCCAAGCTCAAGGCGCTGCAGGAGGCGATCAACGTTCTGCACGGCGGCATCCAGACCTGGTGCGAGGCCCACCGCAGCGAGCTGTGCAAGGGCGACAGCAAGACGGCCAACCTCATCACCGGCGAGGTGAGCTGGCGCGTGCGGCCGCCCAGCGTGCGCATCACCGGCGTGGACTCCGTGCTGGAAACGCTCAAGCGCATGGGCCTGCACCAGTTCGTCCGCACCAAGGAAGAGCCGAACAAGGAAGCCATGCTCAACGACAAAGACGCCGTGCGCGGCATTGCCGGCATCACCATCGTCAGTGGTGTGGAGGACTTCGTCGTAACGCCGTTTGAAGCCGATACCGCCACCACGGAGGCCGCGTGATGGACCGCTCCATGAACACCACGCCCGATGGCATCCGGGTCAACTTCACCGCGGCCGAAGGTTCGCAAAAAGTGCTGGTGCTGGACATGATGGCCGCGGCGGCCGAGGAGCGCTTTGAGATTGCCGAGGTGCAGGAATGCACCAAGGCCCAGAGGCCCGTGGCCCTGGCGCTGATGAGCGTGCTGCGCCGCGACGGCTGGATCACCACCACCACCGAGCAGCGCGGTGACGATCGGCTCAAGGTGCACGGCATGAGCCAGCGGCAGGCCGACACCTGGGCCCAGTGGCGCAGCCGGATCGTCGGCGCCAAGCCCACGCGCGGCGCGCCCCGGGCCGTGAAGCTGGCCAGCCCCGAAGGCGCAGACCAGAACCGCGCCGCGGTGCTCAGCCGTGCGCCCATCCTGAACCTGGGCATCTGGAGCGACGGCTCGCTGTCCATCGAGGGCCTGGCGGCCAAGGCGGTGCGGGTGTCCGCCCACGACGTGGGCGTCTTGTCCACGCTGGTGGCATCCCTGCCCGAGGGTGCTCTGCAGGCCCTGATTGACAGCCCGCTGCAGCCGCAGTTCACGCTGCACAGCAACGGCCGCAGCTACCGGCTGCAGGGGCAGCAGACCCGCCAACTGGTGGACTACCTGGAGACCCTGCCCAAGCGCTGGGTGCGCACCGAGCAGGCGCCCGCCCTGCCGTGGGCCGGCCTGCTGCGCCCCGGCACAGACCACCGCACCCACCGCATCGCACAACCTGGTGAGGAGGACGAGGCATGACACCCGACATCCTCAGTTCTGCAGGCCGTCTTTTCCGCTTCGATGCGCCTTTGCACAACGTGATCGAGATCGACGAGATCGCGCATGCGCTGTCGCACCTGTGCCGCTTCTGCGGCCACACCCAGCAGCTCTACACCGTGGCGAAGCACAGCGTGGAGGTGTCCTGGATCGTGCCTGCGCAGGACGCGCTGGCCGGCCTGATGCACGACGCGGCCGAGGCCTTCGTGGGCGACATGCCCGCGCCCCTGAAGCGGCTGCTGCCGGACTACGCGCGCATCGAGCGCCAGGTGGAAGAGGCGGTGGCCCACCGCTTTGACCTGCCGCTGACCCTGCCCGACAGCGTCAAGCACGCAGACCTGGTGCTGCTGGCCACCGAGATGCGCGACCTGATGCCCGCACACGAGGGCCCCTTCGCCTGGCAAAGCCGCGGCGACGTGCAGCCCCTGGGCAAGCGCCTGGTGGCATGGAGCCCCCTGATGGCCAAGGTGGCCTTTCTGAACCGCTATGAGGAGTTGACGCAATGAGCAGCAGCCCACACAAGACCGCCGAACAGATCGCCGCCGAGCTGGCCGCGCTGCAGGCCATCAAGCCCTCACTGCCGCCCGAATCCGACTGGGGCGACGACATCAGTGCCGCCGTTGACGCGCAGATCGCCGTGCTGCGCGACCGCCTGACGCTCAATGAGGTGTACGAAGCCTATCAAGGCTGCACGTACACGCTGCACAGGGCGCTGCGCGCGCACTTCTGGGCGGCCGGCAAGCTGGCCCCGCTGGCGTACAGCCCCGCCAAGATGTGGGCCAGCACGCTCACGGCCGACGATCAGCTGCCACCGCCCGCGCCCGCCGCCGCGGATGCGATGGAGCAGCAGATCCAGGCCAAGGGCGCCGACGTGGCGCCGCGCGTCACGGTGGCGGACGTTGAGGCCAACATCGCCAGCGAGCACTGCTTCACGGCTGCTGACGGTGTTGCCGGTTCCCACGCCCAAGTTGTGGGCGGCCAAGTGGGCATTGCAGCCCATGAGTCGCCCCAGGCACTGGGCATGCTGACCATCTGCGTCTTGGTTCTGCGCAACGGCTTCACCGTCACGGGTGAGAGCGCGTGCGCATCGCCCGAGAACTTCAACGCCGACATCGGCCGCCAGGTGGCCCGAGCCAACGCCATCAACAAGATCTGGCCGCTGATGGGGTACGAGCTGCGCAGCAAGCTGGGGGCGTTGAAGCCATGAACCGCGACCAGGCCCTTGCCAAGATCAAGAAGTGCATGGCGCTTGGCCGTAGCGCCAACCCGCACGAGGCCGCTGCCGCGATGCGCCAGGCGCAGAAGCTGATGGCTGAGCATGGTCTGAGCGACACCGATGTCGAGCTGTCTGACGTCAGTGAAACGACGTGCGCTGCGGCTTTGAACGCCCCTGACTGGGAGGTGTTCCTGGCCAACGTGGTGGCGCAGGCCTTTGGCTGCGACGTGCTCTGGACGGCCACCCGCAAGTGGATCGGCCACAAGCCCCGCCGACAAATGGCGGTGTTGTTCATCGGCGTGGGCAGCCACCCCGAGATCGCCGGCTATGCCTGGCAGGTCTTGGACCGCCAGTGTGCGCGGCAGCGGCTGGACCACATCCGCCAGCAGCCCAAGAGCTGCAAGCTCATCACGCTCACGGCCCGGGGCGATGCGTTCGCGGTCGGGTGGGTGCACGGTGTGCGGCAGCACCTGCAGG
>JAJTDM010000106.1 GCA_021300575.1 Rubrivivax sp. | reverse complement strand
GGACCTGTGGGTGCTCGAGGTCGCGCTCGGTCGCAAGCTCAAGACGTCTGCAAAGAGGGCCGCGTAAGATGAATCAGACCGCCGCCAGTTCCAACTGCCGGCGGGACATCGCCCGCCAAGATGACCACCGCACTGCTGGACCGCCTCACGCACCATTGCCACATCGTCGAGACGGGCAATGAGTCGGTCCGCTTCAGCCGCAGCACGGCCGAAGCCAAGAAGCGCATCAAGGCCAGGGAGCAGGCGCGCAAAGCCTCGAAGACCGACGACGAGGCCGGGCCGTTCTGATCGAGCGCCGCGCGGGGGAAGACGCTCCGGGCTACGCCCTGCGCGGCTTCCCCCGCGCGACCAACCCAGCACCAAGGAGGTGAACGAAGCAGGTCAAGAACTAAACTTATCCACAGCCGACCATCCCAACGTCAGCTTCCACCCCTGGCTCAATATTCAGTCGGCGCGGTGGCTCAGATTTGGATCGGCTCCGACACTCTGGCGCATCGACGTACCAAGTCTGTGGCCCTTGTGGGTACTCTTCGGCCGAATTGAGACTTTTCGGATGCACTGATTCGTTCGGTCGGAATGGCACTCGCTAGACCCCCGGCCGAAAAAAGCTCCCTCGTAAAGCGAGCCTCGGGCACACAATTCGAGGACGTTCGGCGCAGGTCGAATCAGTACAAACAAAAATACTGATTCGGCCATGTGTTGCCGAAATGCCGCACTTCGCGCCGCCTGAGCCCGGGGTTTGGCCACCAGTTCCCACGCTGGCCGAGACGGCCCGATTGATGCCCGCTACCGCATCGTCTGCCCTATCCATGGGCGTCCAGAACCGGCGCATCTCCTGAAAGCCGGCGGCCACCAGGCCGGAGGTGTTGGTCTTGCTCATCAGCGGAGTTCTCCTCCGCACTGTTCCAAGCTCGACTCAGGTCGCCATCACGCCGCCGTACCACCACGCACGGCTGCTGCGTTCACCGCATCGTCACTACCGGGCGCCAGCCTGTAGTGACGATGCGAAATCTGCCCCGTCTGACAAGGACTTAAGGGGCTTTGTCGCAAGTGACGGACCCGCGTGACGGGCTCATCGGCCCTGCTGGTGAGCCTGATCCGGGTAGGCCAAGAGCACCGTCAAGACTGCCTGCTCGCCGCAGGTGGAGTCGATCTCTATGTCAGAGAACCTGGCGTACCCGCCGGCCCTGGATGAACGGCCGAACTGATGGAAACGGGCAACAGCACGATCACCACCAGGGCCAACGCCGTGCCGGGCAGGCCACCCTCGGATTTCTTCGGCACCCAACGGGCGTGGTGTCCCCGTGTCCCTCGCAGTTCCTGCAACGCCAAGGCGTTCAGGACGGACAGAAACACTGACCAGACCAGAACACACCAGCGACAACGAACCCAACCGACCTGCTCCAGGGGCAGCCCAACAACGAAATCCAAGGAGTCACAAGAGAGCCACTTCCCGCCAGAACTTCAGATCCTTTACGGTGACGCGGTGATGTGACGTAACGGCACCACGTTTTCCGTCCTATGGAGTGAGCTCCCTATTCCGGTGACCTCGCCGACGCGGCCCTGAGCGCTGGCTTCGCGTCGCCAACCAGACATCGAAGTTGCGCGGGTTCTAGGATGTTGGCAAAATTGCCAACGTGCGTGCCCATCTCATAACCCGTTTCAAGAGCGTCGATGACGACGGGGAAGTGATGGAGATGGTGGTGTGGAAGGTTCCCCGTTCAGTGCCGCCTTCTGAGCATGGCTACAAATATCGGGCCGTCTACGTCAAGGACGGAGTGCGGATCGTCGGCTTTGACAATGAGAGGGGCAAGGGAGACCACGTTCACCTGGAAGGACGTGAGTTACCCTATCTCTTCACCTCTGTGGAGGCGTTGGTCGAAGACTTCATTGCTGCGGTTCAGGCCGCCAGGAGCAGGACATGATGACCGGACGCAGGCTCACTATTACCTTGGAGCCAGATTGGCGGGCTGCTGTTCGCAGGGCGGGTAGGCAGGCTCGCGAAGAGAGTTATCAGGGCGAGACCCTGAATTTCGAGTCGCCGGGAGCGTTCTTCGGTCGTCTCACTGAGCGGCGGTGGGCGCTTGTTCAGGCGCTTCAAGGGCAGGGTAGTGTGGCTGTGCGGGAATTGGCTCGTCGGGTAGGACGCGATGTGAAGCGCGTGCATGAGGATCTTCAAGTGCTCGCCGAGCTAGGGCTCATCGAGCGCGGTGCTTCAGGCGCAGTCCAGTGCCCATTCGATGACGTTCACGTCGACATGCATGTCCACGGTGAGACTGCGGCGGCTTGATGCCGCCGACCGTTCCCCGTCCATCTGCGGCTGCGGTTCAGTATGGCGCCAGTCTTTCACGCCAGGCCAGATGCAGGAACTTGATCCCTTACTTCGTGCTGGTGAGGTTCTCCAACTTCGCCCCTAGGGCGTCGAACGCTTTGGCCTGATCCGCCTCGCGTCGGTCTCGGATGTAGACCTTGGCCATTCGGTCTTGCAGCACGTGGTTCAAACACTCATTGATGACGTCGGTGCCGAAGCCAAGCCGAGCCATCAGAGTTGCGGCCGTGCGGCGCAGATCGTGCGGGGTCCACTTGCCGCCCGGCAGAGAAAGCGACGTGGTGGCCTTGCTTCTGTTCTTGAGGCGTGCCTCAGGTGGCCGCTGCCTGTCGGCGAGCTGCTTTCCGAATGACTTGACGCACACCGGACGGCGGTTGTCTGTCGCAGGGAAGACCCATGGCGACAGGGAACCATCGGTGGCGTCACGCAAGGGCTCTCGAAGCTTCTGGAGCGTGACCAGTTGCATCAACGCGAAGTCACTCAGATGAATTCGGTGGTCGCGCTGGTTTTTGGTGTCCGGTAGATACCACTGCCGACTTTCCAGATCGACGATGCCCAACTTCACTCCCGACGCCGTGGCGTAGTTCGACAGTTCCTCGAGCCGCACTGCTCGATGACGTGGATGAATGGGGAGCGTGTCGCTCCACACGGCACCCATCAACTCACCGACCCTGACGGCCGTCGCGAGGGTGAGCCACAGAGCGGACTCACTGCGTACGTGCATGCCCGCCGAAGGAACCTGTCCAGAGAGGTGCTTCAGTTCTTCCTCTGACAAGACTCGTTCGCGCTCGACGTTGGCGCCGCCAATCTTGCTTTTCTTTACCGTGGCCAGGGGGTTGGCCGGTATCAGCTCACGCTCGAGTGCGAAGTCCAGCATTTGTTTCATGTCGGCCAGGAGGACGTTCGCAGTGCGTAACTTCCCAGCAGAGACCTGTGCGTCCAAGATGGTCAGCAAGTCGGCTTTTCGCAGATCCTCCAGCTTGGTGGTGCCGACGAAGGGGAAGACGTGTCTGGTGAACTGTTCATACACATATTGCCCGCCGTCTTTGCGGCCCATACGCCTGCCGTCGCTTCGTTGTCTTGGTTGAAGTTCGGTTTGACGCCATCGGGCAAAGAGTTGTTCGACCGTCAGGCGTCGCTGGCGCTCCAGTTCGGCCTGCTCTGCCGCCTCCGCCGCTGCATGTACGGCCCTCTCGCGTTCCGCCTTCTCGGCCTCCAGACGCAGCCTCTCGTTGGCCTTGTGCTCGATCGGATCGATTCCAGTCTTGAGGAGAGTCGCGAACGCGTCGCGCTCCTCTCTCAAGGCCTTGAGCGAAGTCCCATTGCCATCACGCCAGGTCCCCAGCCTGATTTCGCGGCTTTTGCCTTTGAAGCGGTACCGCCAAGTGACATGGAGACTGACGGTGCCATCCTTGCCAACTCGCACCTTGCCGATCATGGACTCACCCATGGAGATCGTGCGGCCGTCGTCCGCCTGCTTCAGCCCTTTCAGGCCCAGTACCGTGACCGGTGCTCGGGCCTGGGATCGCAACGACGTAGAAATTTGCCCCAACATTTGCCCCAACAGATTTGGAGGCTCTCAGTGTATGTCCTTGGAACGTCCAGGACCAGATATTCTTCTAAGTACTTGTTTTATATGGAATGCGACTTTTCTGTCGGTACTTGCTGGAACGCCACGGAAGTCAAAAAACTTCGCTACGAACCAAGGGGTAGTGGGTTCGAATCCTGCCAGCCGCGCCAAAATTTCCGTTGTAGATCAACGGGTTGCAAAGGGTCAGTCTTCACAAGAGGCTGGCCTTTTTGCTTTTGTGCCTGTCCTGGCACTCGTCGGGTTCGTCGTGTCGCTGATGCCGGCTTGCAATGTCCAGCACCGCCCCGGGGGCTTCGGGCTAACATCAAAGCTGTTTCGACTGTTTGCCCCGCCGCCGGCGGAGTGCCCAAGATCATGGCCACCGTTGCCCAGTGTTTGCAGACCAAGCCCAACCTTATCGTGTCGGTGAGCCCCTCCGATCCCGTCGTCCTGGCCTTGCAATCCATGCGCGACCGGCGGGTGCGTGCCGTGCTGGTGATGGATGGTGATCGGCTGGCAGGGATCGTCACCCAGGGCGATTGCGCCATCAAGGTGCTGCTGCCGGGACGCGACGCCAAGCAGACGCTGGTGTCCGAGGTCATGACCGTCAACCCCATGACCGTCAAGCCTTCGGATCCGCTCGAAGCTTGCATGGGCCTGATGGCCAACCGGGGTTTTCGACACCTGCCGGTGATGGATGGGGGGCGCGTCGTGGGCGTGGTGTCCGTGGGCGATGTGGTGAAGGACAGCATCCGCCGCATGGGCGAGCAGATCGGCTTCCTGGAAACCTACATCAAGGGCCACGGCGCCTGAGGGTGCCGCTGACGCTGGCGTATCGTTGGAGCGCCTGGTGAGTTCGTCACCCGCGGCCAAGCCCATGCTTTCGAAGTTGGCGTCATCGGGCGAGGAGGCAGCGCTTGCAGAGTTGGATCTGCGTACCCACGTGCGCGATCTGCAACGCGCCTTGGCGGCGCAACGCGAGAGCCTGGACGCCCTGGCTGAAGCGCGCGAGCGGGATCGGCAGGAGGCGGCCTCCTCCTCTGCGCAGGAGACCACGCAGCTCAAGTCCACGATCACCGCGCTGCGCGATGCCCTGGCCGTGATGCAGGCCGAGAAAGACCGGGCGGTGCAACAGGCACAGGCCGCTGGCGCGCAGGAAATCGCCCAGCTCAAGGCAACGGTGTCCACCCTGCGGGATACGCTGGAGGCCGCCCGCCAAGAGCACGAGCAGGCGTTGCAGACCGCGGGCCGCGAGCAGCAGGACGAGCATCGCCACCTCCTGCAAACCGTGGTGATGCTGCGCGAGCAGCTGGACCTGGCGCGGGCGCCACAGCCCCGGGCCTTGCCCGCATGAAGGCGCCCAAGCCCGCCAAGTCCGTGCGGTCTGCCAAAGGTGCAGGCGGCGCCGGCGGTACACGCCAAGCGACTTCCCCGGCGCAGCCTTCCGCTGACGCGCCCGTGCGGTCCGTGGCCACCCTGGAGCGCCGCCTGCGCTTCGCCGAGGTGCTGCTGGGCATCTCGCAGAAGGTGTCGGGTGTCGAGTCCCTGGACGAAGTGCTGGAGGCGCTGGTGCTGGTCACCGCGCAAGAGCTGCAGGCCGAGCGATGCAGCCTGTTCCTGAACGATCCGCAGACTGGGGAGTTGTACTCGCGCGTTGCGCAGGGCAGCCGCCGCCGCGAGATCCGTCTCATGAACAACCTGGGGATTGCCGGGCATGTGTTCAACACGGGCGAGAGCCTGATCGTGCACGATGCCTACGCGGACCCTCGGTTCAACCGGGCCAACGACGAACAGACGGGTTTCATCACCCGCAGCATCCTGTGCGTGCCGGTGCGCACCGGCCGTGGCGAGATCATCGGGGTGTCGCAGGTCATCAACCGGCTGAAGGGGCGCTTCACCAAGGCCGACCTGGAACTGATGACGGCGATGACCAGCCACAGTGCGTTGGCGCTGCAGAGCGTGCAGTCCATCGAGCGCATGCGCCAGCTTCGCCAGCAGGAAATGGAGTTCCTGGACGTGGTGTCCGATGTCACATCGGAGATCGACATCCGGGTGCTCCTGCGCAAGGTGATGGGCGAGGCCACGCGCATGCTCAAGGCCGAGCGTTCCACCTTGTTCCTGAACGACGAAAAGACAGGGGAGTTGTGGTCCGAAGTGGGTCAGGGCCTGCAATCCATGCAGATCCGCCTGCCCAATCATGCGGGTATCGCGGGGGCGGCTTTCACCAGCGGACGCACCATCAACATCCCCTATGCCTACGCGGACCTGCGCTTCAACCCGGCCTTTGACAAGAAGACGGGTTTCTTCACGCGCTCCATCCTGTGCGTGCCCATCGTCAACCAGACGGGCAAGGTCATCGGTGTCACCCAGGTGCTGAACAAGCGCGGCGGGCCGTTCACCGACGAGGACGAGTCTCGGCTGAAGGCTTTCACGGCGCAGATCTCGATCGCCCTGGAGAACGCCAAGCTGTTCTCCGACGTGCAGAACATGAAGAACTACAACGACAGCGTGCTGCAGTCGATGTCCAGCGGCGTGCTCACCCTGGACACCGACCGGCGCGTGGTCACCTGCAACGCCGCGGGGCTGCGCATCCTTCAGGTGCCGCCGCCCCAGGTGCTGGGACAGACGGCTGCAGACCTGTTCGGTTCGTCCAACGCCTGGCTGCTGGAGAAGCTGGACCGGGTGGACCAGACACGCCAGACGGAAATGGCGTTGGACGTGGAACTGCGCCTGCGCGCCGACGTACGCTCGGTGAACTTGACGGTGACGCCGCTGGTCAGCGGTGAGGGCAAGGGCCTGGGCTCCATGCTCATGCTGGAGGACATCTCCTCCGAAAAGCGCATGAAGTCCACCATGTCACGCTACATGGACCCTTCGATTGCCGACCAGGTGCTGGCTTCGGGCGCAGAGTTGCTGGGCGGGCGCAGCGTCACGGCCACGGTGCTGTTCTCCGACATCCGGGGCTTCACCACACTGACCGAGGAACTGGGGCCTCAGGCCACGGTCAGCCTGCTCAACGAGTACTTCGAGATCATGGTGGACTGCATCCAGCGCGAAGGCGGGATGCTGGACAAGTTCATCGGTGACGCCATCATGGCCGCCTTCGGCATTCCGGTGGCCCATGACGACGATGAAGACCGGGCGGTGCGCACGGCCGTGGCCATGATCAGCCGATTGCGCGAGTGGAACCAGGTTCGCGTCGGGCTGGGCAAGCGTCCGGTGGACATCGGCATCGGCCTGAACACCGACGTGGTGGTGTCCGGCAACATCGGCTCGAACAAGCGCATGGACTTCACCATCATTGGCGACGGCGTGAACCTGGCCGCGCGGCTGGAGTCGGCCTGCAAGTCGTATGCGGCCCGCATCCTGATCAGCGAGTTCACCCGCAAGCGCCTGCGCGGCACCTACCGCATGCGAGAGGTGGACCGCGTGATCGTCAAGGGCAAGACCCAGCCGGTGGCCGTCTACGAGGTGCTGGATTACCACGACGACACGACCTTCCCGCACCTGATGGATGTGGTGAACCAGTTCAGCGACGGCATCGGCAAGTACCGTGCGGGCCGCTGGGACGAGGCCGCCACGGCTTTCAAGGAGGCCTTGCGCCTGCACCCGCAGGACCAGTTGTCCCGCATCTACGTGCAGCGCTGCATGAGCCTGAAGGCCCGGCCGCCCGCGGGTTCCTGGGATGGCGTCTGGGTGATGGACGAGAAGTAGACTCCCCCACTGAACAACGGGCCGCTGGTGCCCGGCAGTGAGCCTCAGCCCGGCGCGGCGGGCCGCAGCGGCGTCGTCATCAAGACCTCCAGGAAGGCCTGGCGCCTTTGACGGTCTTGCGTCTGTCCCTGCTGGTGCAACAGGGACTCGGCCACCTCGTAGCTGTACATCACGAAGGCGCGCAGGGCGGCCTCATCCGGTTCAAACCCCAGCGACTCGAAGATCTGTCCGTGATAGGCGATGCGCTGCTGGTCGGCTTCGTCCACGGCCGCGCGCGCCATCTGGTCGCGCCGGGCCCAGGCCCGGATGGCCAGTTCGATGCGCGCGGCCCGCGCCGCCGAACGGCCCCGGTGCGGCAGCGAGATCACATCGCGCAACTGTGCGCGCGCGTCCTGGCTGGCGAGGCTGAGGCGGCGGGTCAGCCGCACGGTGGCGCGGTTGCGCCAGGCTTCCAGCACACGGCGCAGCAGGTCCTCCCGGTCGCGGAAGTGCCAGTAGAAGCTGCCTCGCGTGACGCCCAGTTGCGAGGCCAGGACGTCCACGCGCACATGGTCGATGCCGCGGTCCACCAGCACTTCGGTGGCGGCGTCTATCCAGGCCTCAGGCGTCAGCGATTGGCGTCCGTGCTCCGGGGCGTCCGCGCTCTTTTGAGGGCTGCGCACCTTGCGGGCGATGGCTGCGCCGGCGGGCAATTTTTTCGACGGCTTTGCGTCGGCGGGCGTGGAAGGCTGGGAGGGCGACATCTTCATCGGTGGCGCATCATGCCTTCCATACACCAGTGCATGGAACATGGTGTTTTCCCTGATGCCTGAGGGCGCACGCATGGTTAGCATCCGATCGAAAAACATACACTTGTGTATGGAAGTTCAAACAACAATGTGTCTGAGACGAGGGGCCGCCGCAAGGAAGGCTCCAAGGAGATCTGGATGATCCTGCAGTCGACCGCCGCTGCCACCGGTGCCTCCGGCCGCCCGGCGGACTTCTTCGCCAACGAGGCCCTGCTGGCGCCGCGCCGCTGTGTGCGCGAAGACCGGGGCGATGGCGTGTTTGTCCTGCGCTCTCCCGAACCCCTGCAGCCCTACGAGCGCTGCGTGGGTGAGTGGCTGGAGCGCTGGGCGCGCGAAACGCCCGATGCGCCTGCCTTCGCGGAACCCGACGCGGGGGCACCTGCTGGCTGGCGCATGTTGAGCTGGCGCGCGCTGCGCCAGCGGGTCGGTGCCGTGGCGCAGTCCCTGCTGGACTTGAACCTGGCGCCCGAGGGGCCGGTGGTGGTGCTGTCCGACAACTCGCTGGACCATCTGGTGCTGCTGCTGGCGGGCATGCACATCGGGCGCGCGGTGTGCACGGTCAGCAGCGGCTACTGCCGCCTGGCGGGGGGAGATTTCTCCCGCGTCCACGGCATCCTGGAAGCGCTGCAGCCAGCCCTGGTCTACGCCTCCGATGCGGCCACCTACGGCCCCGCGCTCGCGCAGGCACCCATCCAGGCCGGCGTGGTGTTCACGCAGGGCGCCGCGACGCACCCCGGTGCCATCCCCTTCAGCGACCTGCTGGCCGCCGCGGAGACCCCCGCCGTGATGCGGGCCTTCGCCGCCATCACGCCCGACACGCACGCCAAGTACCTGCTGACCTCGGGTTCCACCGGGCATCCGAAAGCGGTGATCAACACCCACCGGATGCTGTGCGCCAACCAGCAGATGCTGGCGCAGACGCTGCGCTTCCTGACGCTCGAGAAACCGGTGCTGCTGGACTGGCTGCCCTGGAGCCATACCTTTGGCGGGAATCACAACACGAACATGGTGCTCAAGCACGGCGGCACCCTCTACATCGACGACGGCCGCCCGATGCCGCGCCTGGTGGACAAGACCCTGCAGCACCTGCGCGAGGTGCAGCCCACGGTCTACTTCAACGTGCCCAAGGGCTACGACATGATGTTGCCGGCGCTGGAGGCGGACGCGGAACTGGCGCGCAGCTTCTTCAGCCGGCTGCGCATGGTGTTCTATTCCGGCGCAGGCATGCCTGAGACCACCTGGAAGCGCCTGGAGGCCGTGGCGGCCTCGGTGCGGGAAGAGCCGGTGTGGTTCACCACCTCCTGGGGATCGACGGAGACCTCGCCGGCCATCACCTTCGCCAACTGGCGCCTGGACCGTCCGGGCGTGATCGGCAACCCGATGCCCGGCGCCGAAGTGAAGTTCCTGCCCAATGGGGGCAAGCAGGAGATGCGCATCCGGGGGCCGCACATCTTTCCCGGCTACCGCGGCAACCCCGAGGCCACGGCCGCGGCCTTCGACGAGGAGGGCTTCTACTGCATCGGTGACGCCGGCTACCCGCAGGACGCGACAGACCCTGCTTCGGGCATCGTGTTCAACGGCCGCGTGGCGGAGGACTTCAAACTGACCAGCGGCACGTGGGTGTCCGTGGGCACGCTGCGCCTGAAGGTGGTGGCCGCGCTGGCCCCGCTGGCCCAGGACGTGGTGATCACGGGCCACGACCGACATGAGATCGGCGCACTGGTGTTCCTGAACGAGGGTGCGCGTTCCCTGCCAGTCGAGGAACTGCGCCAGCGCGTGCAGGCCGGCCTGCGGTCGCTGAAAGCCGAGGGCGGCGGCTCGTCCCAGGTGCCGGCTTGTGCGCTGGTGCTGCCGGACGCGCCCAGCATGGCCGCGGGTGAGATCACCGACAAGGGTTACCTGAACCAGCGGCTGACGCTGCAGCGCCGCGCCGCCGAGGTCCAGGCCCTGTACGCCACGCCCGCGGACCCGCGGGTGATCCGTGGCTGAACTGCGGCTGAACCGCTAATGCCCTGTGCCAACACCCGCACACCTGTACTCCACTCCCACCCTCACCCCATCCTGAACCATGTCCTTCCAGCCCCTTGAATCCGGCCCCGGTCCCTTGTCGCACCTGTCGCTGCTGACCCTGGAGTCCGCAGATCCACACCGTGTTCGTCAACCTGCCTGCCAGCTTCAAGGCGGTGGTGTTGAGCGGGGCGGGGGACCACTTCTGCGCCGGGTTGGACCTGTCGGAAGTGTCCGAGCGCACGGTCGCCGAGGGCATGACGCACTCCCGCGCCTGGCACGCCTGTTTCGATGCCATCCAGTTCGGCCCGGTGCCGGTGATCGCCGTGCTGCACGGTGCGGTGGTGGGTGGCGGCCTGGAACTGGCGTCTTCCGCGCACCTGCGGGTGGCGGAGGACAGCGCCTTCTACGGCCTGCCCGAGGGCACGCGCGGCATCTTCGTCGGTGGCGGCGGGTCGGTGCGCATCTCGCGCCTGATCGGCGTGTCGCGCATGACCGACATGATGCTCACGGGTCGCGTGTTCGACGCCGACGAGGGCCAGGCCTTCGCCATCTCGAACTACCGGGTGGCCGACGGCCAGGGTCTGGCCAAGGCGCTGCAACTCGGCCTGAAGATCGCGGGCAACGCCCCGCTGTCCAACTACGCCATCACGCAGGCGCTGCCGCGCATCGCCGACCTGTCGGCCAGCGACGGCCTGTTCATGGAGTCGCTCATCTCCTCCATCGCGCAGGGCGATGAGGCGGCCAAGGAGCGCGTGCGCGCGTTCCTGGAGAAGCGGGCGGCCAAGGTGCTCAAGGCATGAGCGGCGACTCCACCGCGTCCATCGAGTCGCCCCCAGCCCTTTGCCTCTCGCGCGAGCACGTCTACCGCGTGAACGTGCAGTTCGGCGACTGCGACCCCGCAGGCATCGTCTTCTTCCCCAACTTCAACCGCTGGATGGACGAAGCCTCGCTCGCCTTCTTCATGGCCTGCGGCATCCCCCCCTGGCGTGAACTGGTGAAGACGCGCGGCATCATCGGCACGCCGCTGCTGGAGATCCATACCAAGTTCCTGCGTCCGGCCACCTACGGCGAGACCATCGAGATCCACACCACCGTGGAGCACTGGGCGGCGAAGACCTTCCGTCACCGTCATCGGGTGATGCGTGGCGATGTCCTGCTGTGCGAGGGCACCGAGGTGCGCGCCTTCTGCGTCCGTGACCCGCAGAACCCCGACCGCATCAAGGCCATACCGGTCCCCGAGGACATCAGGGCAGCTTGTCTGGCGGCTGCGCCTGGTGAAGTTCGTGGGTGAGCTGGTCAGCGCATCGAATGACCATCCTTGAAGGGCCAAGGCCTGTCAAGCGCGCCATGTGATGAAGGAGAACTGGGCATGAAGATCGAAGGACAGACTGCGTGGGTCACTGGGGGTGGCTCGGGTCTGGGTGGCCTGTTCGAGACCCCGTTGATGAAGCAACTGCCCGAGGCCGTGCAGCAGTCTCTCGAGGCCTTCATCCCGTTCCCTCCGCGGCTCGGACGTCCTGACGAGTTCGCGGCCCTGGCCGACCACATCGTCGGCAACGTCCACCTGAACGGCGAAACCATCCGCCTGGACGGGGCGCTGCGCATGGCGCCGCGCTGAATGCGCCGACAGCGAACCTGAAGCAAACCGAGAGCGAACAAGATGACATGGGAGTACCACGCGCCGCTGCCGGACATGCGCTTCGTGATGGAGCGCGTGCTCGAAGCGCCCGCCGCCTGGGCGCAGTGCCAGCCCTTTGCTGAGCTGGATCTCGACACCGTGGACGCGGTGCTGCAGGAGGCCGCGAAGTTCGCGGCTGGCGTGCTGCTGCCCATCAACGCCCAGGGCGACGCGGCAGGCTGCGTGCGCGACGACGCTGGCCGGGTGCGCACCCCGCCCGGCTACCGCGAGGCTTACCGTGCCTACGTGGAGGGCGGCTGGCCGGCGCTGCCCTGCGACCCGGCCTGGGGCGGGCAGGGCTTGCCCATGCTGGTGGACGCCGCGGCACGCGAGATGCTGGTCGCCTGCAACCACGGCTGGGTGATGTACCCCGACCTGCTGCATGGCGCTTACGAGACCATCAAGGCGCATGCCAGCGAGGACGTGAAAGCGCGCTATCTGCAGGACGTGGCCACCGGACGCACGCTGGCGGCGATGGCGCTGACCGAACCGCAGGCCGGCAGCGACCTGGGCTTGTTGCGCACCCGCGCCGAGCCCCAGCCGGATGGCAGCCTGCGCATCGTGGGCCAGAAGATCTTCATCTCGGGCGGTGAGCACGACCTCACCGACAACATCGTCCACCTGGTGCTGTGCCGGCTGCCCGACTCCCCGCCCGGCACCAAGGGGATTTCGCTGGCGCTGGTGCCCAAGCTGCTGCCTGATGGCGCGCCCAATGCCCTGCATTGCGACGGCATCGAACACAAGACCGGCATCCACGGCAGCGCCACCTGTGCCATGCGCTACGAGGGCGCCACGGGCTGGCTGGTGGGCGAGCCCCACCGCGGGCTGGCCGCGATGTTCCTGATGATGAATTCGGCGCGCCTGCACGTGGGCTTGCAGGGCCTGGGCCACCAGGAGATGGCCACGCAGAACGCCCTGCGCTACGCCAGTGAGCGCCTGCAGGGCCGCGCTGCCGCCTCAGGGGCGGCTGCCGACCCCATCGCCTGGCACCCGGCCATGCGCCACACCTTGCTGCGCCTGCAGGCCATGACAGAGGGTCAGCGCGTCATCGCCTACCGGGCTGCCCTGGCCATCGACCGTGCGGCGCACGATCCGGACGCTGTCGTGCGCGCCGCAGAGTCCGCCCTGGCGGCGCTGATGACCCCCGTGGTCAAGGCCTTCTGCACCCACCATGGTTTCCACGGCGCCAGTGCAGCGCTGCAGGTCTTCGGGGGCTACGGCTACGTGCGGGAGTACGGCATCGAACAGACGCTGCGCGACGCCCGCATCGCCATGATCTACGAGGGCACGAACGAGATCCAGGCCATCGACCTGCTGCAGCGCAAGGTGCTGGCCGACGGGGGTGTCGCGCTGCAGCGCTGGCTGCGGGAAGCGCTGGCGGAAGCCTCGCGCTGCGAAGCGGCCGGCCTGGCAGAGGCAGCGGCCACTTTGCGCCATGAATGTGCCGCGGCCGAGGCGGCGACGCAGGCCGTCGCCCGTGTTGCGGCGCAGGACCGCGAGGCCCCGCTGCGGGTAGCCGATGACTACCTCATGGGCTTGTCCCACACCCTGCTGGCCTGGGCGTTCGCCGCCAGCTTGCGTGCCGCCTGCGGAACGCCAGACCGCCGATGGGCCCGGAGCAAGTCCGAGCGGATGACCTACGGTTTGCAGTGGGTGGTGCCCCAGGCTGCGGTGCACTGGGAGCGGGTGCGCGCGGCAGCGACACTGGCGCTGCCGGCCCTGCGCCAGTAGCTCAGCCCACCCGACCGAGCAGAAGGTACTCCATGAGTACCTTCTGCACGTGCAGTCTGTTCTGGTTTCGGCCCGGGGCTACGCCCCTTCACATCCGCTGCGCGGATGTGAGCCTGCACCGGAATCGATCGCCGGGCCTGCGGCCCGCCGCGCGGGCTTTCAGCCCACGCGGCCTAGCAAAAGGTACTCCATGAGTACCTTTTGAACGTGCAATCGATTCTCCGCTTCGTCCCAGACGACGGATTGGGGGCCGTCGATCACGTCGGCGGCGACTTCCTCGCCGCGGTGGGCGGGCAGGCAGTGCATGAACAGGGCGTCGGGTTGGGCCAGTTGCATCATCTGCGTGTCCACGCACCAGTCGGCAAAGGCGGCGCGGCGCTGCGCGTTCTCAGCTTCGAAGCCCATGCTGGTCCAGACATCCGTGGTCACGAGGTGTGCGCCTTCACAGGCCGCCGCGGGGCTCTTGAAGACCTTGAGGCATTTCGGGTTGGTCACGCCGGCGAGTGCCGTGTCGATCTCGTAGCCGCTGGGGGTGCTGACATGCAGCGTGAAGCCCAGGATGTCGGCGGCCTGCAGCCAAGTGTTGGCCATGTTGTTGCCGTCACCCACCCAGGCCACCGTCTTGCCCTGGATCGAGCCCCGGTGCTCGATGAAGGTGAAGATGTCGGCCATGATCTGGCAGGGGTGGTACTCGTTGGTCAGGCCGTTGATCACCGGCACCCGCGAGTGCGCCGCGAACCGCTCGATCTTGCTTTGCTCGAAGGTGCGGATCATCACCAGGTCCACCATGCGGCTGATGACGCGCGCGCTGTCCTCGACAGGCTCGGCGCGGCCCAACTGGCTGTCGCCCGTGGTCAGGTGCACCACTGAGCCGCCCATCTGGTACATGCCGGCCTCGAAGCTCACGCGCGTGCGCGTGCTGGCCTTCTCGAAGATCATGGCCAGCGTGCGGTCGGTCAGGGGCTGGTAGCGCTCATAGTTCTTGAAGCGGGTCTTGATGATGCTGGCCCGCTCGAACAGGTAGGCGTACTCCTCGGCACGCAGGTCCTTGAACTGCAGGTAGTGCTTCATGAGCGTGTGTCCCGGCTTCATGCCGCTGGCTCGACGAGGAAGGCCTTCACCAGCGGGGCGAGGAGGGCCACGATCTGATCGGCCTCGTCGGCCGAGAGGATCAGCGGCGGCACCAGGCGGATGACCGTGTCCGCCGTGACGCTGATCATCAGCCCGGCTTCCGCTGCCCGGCTCAGCAGCACGCCACACGGCCGGTCCAGTTCGATGCCCAGCATCAAGCCGGCGCCGCGGATCTCTTTCACGCCAGGCAACGAGCCCAGTTCCCGCTCCAGGCCGGCTTTCAGGCGCGCGCCTACCACGGCCGCGTTTTCCATCACGCCGTCCTCGCGCATGATGCGCAGCGTTTCCACGCCGGCGCGCATGGACAGCGGGTTGCCACCGAAGGTGGTGCCGTGGTTGCCCGGGCCGAGCACGCCCGAGGCCTTCGGCCCCGTGACCACGGCGCCGATGGGCACCCCAGAGCCCAGGCCCTTGGCCAAGGGCATCACGTCGGGCACGACGCCGGCCCACTGGTGGGCAAACCACTTGCCGGTGCGGCCGATGCCGCACTGCACCTCGTCCAGCATCAGCAGCCAGCCACTGTCGTCGCACAGGCGGCGCAGGCCTTGCAGGTATTCCCAGCGCGAGGGGTTGATGCCCCCTTCGCCCTGGATGGTCTCCAGAAACACTGCCACCACGTTGGGGTTGGTCCGGGCCACTTCTTCCACGGCGGCCAGATCGTTCAGCGGTACGCGCACGAAGCCCTCGACCAAGGGCTCGAAGCCCTTCTGCACCTTCGGGTTACCGGTGGCCGACAGCGTGGCGATGGAGCGGCCATGGAAGGCCTTCTCGTAGACGATGATCTCGGGCCGGGAGATGCCGCGGTCGTGCCCGTACTTGCGCGCGATCTTCAATGCGCCCTCGTTGGCTTCCAGCCCGGTGGAGCAGAAGAACACGCTGTCCAAGCCAGACAGCTCGCACAGCGTGGCGGCCAGTTGCTCCTGCAGCGGCACCTCGTAGTAATTGCTGCTGTGGATCAGCTTGGCCACCTGGTCTTGCAAAGCCGGCACCAGCTTGGGGTGGCCATGGCCAAGCGTGTTGACGGCGATGCCGCCCAGGGCGTCGAGGTAGCGTCGGCCCTCGGT
>JAJTDM010000105.1 GCA_021300575.1 Rubrivivax sp. | reverse complement strand
TGCGGGCGTGGCGGGCAGGGCGGTGAGCGCCAACGGCGCGGGCTCTGTGCTGATCGATGTGAACGCGGGTGACCTGGTAGTCAACAGCGACATCGTCAGCGGCACGGGACACGTGACGCTGAAGGCGGCGGGCAGCGTGCTGCTGGGCAGCTTGACGGCTGCGGGCGTGGACGTGAGCACGGCCACGGGCGGCACGATCAGCATCGATGCCGAGGGTGCGGCGCTGATGATGGCCGGGGACGCGAAGGTCACGGCCACGGGCAGCAGCGCCAGGCTGAACGCGGCCACGGACGTGACGCTGGGCAACGTGGTGGCCACGAGCGTGAGCGTGGTGGCGGACACGGGTGCGATCGTCAATGCCAACGGCAGCACGAAGAACGTGACGGGGACGAACCTGCGTCTGCAGGCCGATGACGCGATCGGTGCGGCCTGGCGTCACCTCACGACGAACGTGGCCACGCTGACGGCACGCAGCACGGGCACGACGACGGCGGGCATCTTCGTCACCGAGGACAGCGCGCTGACGGTGAGTTCAGTGGCGGTGACAGCGACAGAGTTCACGGCCTCGGCCGCAACGGTCACGGTCAGGGACGAGACCCAGTCCGATCTCGTGGCCCTGGGCGGCGGAGACATCACCCTCGTCGCCGGCGGCACTGTGACACTGCAAGACGCCGGTGACGGAATTCAAGGTGACAACAAGACTGTCGTCGCCAACGGCGCCGGGCGCGTGTCCATCGAGAGCAAGACCGGCGCACTGATCGTCGACGCGGCCATCAGCACCGACAGTGGCAGCGTGGACCTGCGCAGCCAGCTCAGCATCATCTGGCAGGGCGGCACCGTGGAGAGCGCCGCACCCATACAAGACACCCAGTTGACGATACGTCCGGTCGATCCGACCCAATCGCTGTTGATCGGCGGCTCCACCACGGACGCTGATGCGGGGTGGCGCTTCAGCGCCGAGGATCTGAGCCGCCTGAAGACGGGGTACGAGGTCGTCATCATCGGCGGCGACAACCACACCGGCGCCGTGAAGATCGATGGATCCGTCAACGCTCTTTCGTTCACGAATCCTGTGGAGATCAAGACCGCAGCAGGCGCGACGGTGGAGATCAAGGGTGACATCCAGGCGCAGTCTCTGCGCGTGGATGGCGACGCGCCGGTGAAGATCACCGACGCGAACCTGACGCTGAGCGAGCCCGAAGGTCTGAACATTCGCGGCAGAGCGGAGTTTGCCGGGGATGTGACGATCACCGCGTCGACCCTGTCCTTTGAGGGTGGGGCGCGCTCATTGACTGCGGCACCTGGAGCGCGGCTGACCTTGTTGCCGGAAGACGCGGGACAGAGCATCGTCATCGGCAGTGGAGCATCGGCGGGCGGTTCGGTGTTCGCCATGGGCGACCGTGAATTGAAGGCCCTGGGTGACGGGTTTGCAAGCATCGAGATCGGCCATTCCGCGCGGGCCGCCGACCTTCGCGTGGAAGGCAGCGCGAATTTCAGTGACGCCGTGACCTTGTGGGGCAGAAGCCTGACGATGACGTCGGGCAGCACCCTGACCAGCACGGGCGACGTGACCGTGATGGCCGCCGGCGCTGTTCGGGTGAGCCAGATCAACGCCGCAGGCCGCACCGTCACCGTGAGGGCGGAAGGCACGGGCGCGACGGTGGAGAGCCTGGCCGGGCAGTCGGGGGTGAACATCGTCGCGGCCAATGTGGTCGTGGAGGGTTTCGGCCCGGTCGATGGCCAGGGTGGTGCGCTTCGCGTCAACAGCGGGCAGGTCAATCTCCTCACCCCCAACGGCATGGTCTTGCGCCAGACCCAGACCAATGGCGAGGTCCACTTCCTCGTGATGGTGGACGGGGTCAGCTATCTCCAGGTGGTGAACACCCAGCGCGACGCGGTTGCATCGGGCAAGTCTGTGCTGCCTGCCGTGCAAAGCTCGCAGGGGACCGTCGCCCCCCTGGTGTTGAGCGGCGGACGGGCTTGGGCGCTGGGAGCCGACATAACGCCGTCCCTGTATCGCGCCGCGGCTGCCGGCGGAGCCTCCGCTGCGCAGTCTGCTTCAGGCTGGTCGCTTGCCCAGGTGCAGCGCTTCGATGCGCAGGTGGCCCGACTGGCGAGTGCCGATATCACCTGGATGTCCGATTCCACTGCGGCCAGTGATCAGGACGATGACAGCCTGCGCAGCGCTTTCCTGCTGGGCAGCCCCGCGGCACAACCGTTGTCCGCCGGCTTGTCCGCCGGACTTGACGCACCCTTCGACTACTGGGTTGAAACCCTGACACTGTGAGTTCAACATGCGCATGAAGCAAAGCACGCTCTCTCGTGCAGCGGTGGCCCTTGGCACCATCCTGCTGCTGGGTGCTCTTTTGGGTTGCGGGGGAGGGGGGGGCGGTGTCAGCCCGCCGCCCACGCTCAGCGGTGAAATCAAGGGTCTTGCGCCCGGCGTGAAGCTCATCCTGTCCGTGAATGGCCAGGCGCAGGAGTTCTCAACGCCTCAGTACGCGCAGCAGCCGGCGCTCAATTTCACGCGGAGCTTCTTTAGCGGTGAGACGTACGCCATCGATGTGGTCAAGCATCCGGCGGGTCAGATTTGTGCGGTCCTGAGGGCGCGTACGGGCGTGTTGACCACCTCTGTCAGCAATGTGCTGGTCGAGTGCCACACCACGCGCCTGAACGATACCGGGATCCGTGGCAGCACGGCTCAGCAGACGTCAGCATGGGCTCCAGACAGCAGCGGCGGTCGTGATGCCGAGGCCGATCGGCTGACCAAGGTGGGTTCAGGCGCGTTCGGCTTCGACTACAGCAAGGTCTGCTCCTCGGGTGTCCTCGTCGACTCTGCAGGCCAATGCCCCGGTACCCAGACATGGGACTGCGTGCGAGACAACGTCACGGGCCTGATGTGGCGGCGCGTGGATGTGCCCTATGCAGGCGCCCCGCCCGTGGCCACGGAACCGTTCTGCGGCGATCAAAACTGGCGGCTGCCGACGGTGCACGAGCTTCTGTCGATCGTGCATGCCGGCAAGGACGCTTCTCCTTACTTGGACACCGACTTCTTCACTGCCACCCAACCGGCGACTCCTTTCCTGACATCGGAGACCTACCGGGATGGGGCAGGCGCGCCATGGGCCGTCGACTTCAACAACGGCGGTGCCGCAAGCAAGTTGGTGGTAGGCAGTGCCTCCCGGGCGCGATGGGTGTCAGGCACATCCGACCTCAACGACCCGGAACCCATACCCAGCGCGTACTCGACGACCGACGCCAACGCCAACTACGTGATCGTCGACACCCAGCGGGAGCTCATGTGGCTGGTACCCAAGGCCCTTGTGCAGAGCGATTGGGCTGGAGCGCAGACGGAGCTGTCTTCGGTCAATGGCGCCAGCCTTGGAGGGTATGGAGACTGGCGCGTGCCCAACCGCAGTGAGCTTGATGCCCTGGCCAACCGCAACTTCAAGACGCCAGCGATGGATCCCAAGGTCAGGGACGCGATCGCCAACGCGGATGCTGCGTCAGTGGTCTATTGGAGTTCGTCGCCATGGGTGAGGGACACGGGAAGGGCGTGGGTGGTGGATTTCGCCTATGGAGACATTTCCACAAAGAGCAAGACAGAGTCCGCCCGGCTCATCTTCGTGCGCAACCGGGCGTTCAACGCCCCCCAGTGAGCATGTGGCGTCCACGGGAGGTTGGCCTCGCAGTCTCCAGGGCAGCAACAGGGGGCGTCGTTCCGGCAACCTGCGTCGCGCTTGCGGCGGCGCTGGCAGCATCACACGCAGGCGCGCAGCAGCCTCCGGCCGCGCCACCGGCTGTGTCAGCAGGCCCCGCCACCGTCCCGCCTGACGCCGCGGCGAAGCTGGTCATCGAAGATTTCGTGCAGCAGGCGGTGCTGCGCAACGCCACCGCGCAGGCGGCCAGGCTGCAGTCTGAGGCCGCTGGCCGGCTGGTGCAGGCCGAGCGCGCGTTGTATGACCCTACGCTGGTGGGCGGTGCACGCCGGGAACTGTCCAACAAGCCCCGCACGTTCGAGGAGCAGACCAGCGGCCTGACCAATGTGGGCAAGGACAGTGCCATCGAACAGTACGGCACTGCATCGGCCGGGCTGCGGGGCAAATTGCCGTCGGGTGCCACTTTCGAGATTTCCCAGGACTTGCGCCGCCGCGCCAGCAACCTGTTGGCCAACGGCGATGTGCGCGAGCACCGGGGAACCTTGACCCTGACCCTTCGTCAGCCTCTATTGAAGGGCGCTGGCCGTGCCTCGACCGAGGCGGACCTTCGAGTTGCCGAGAAGGAGCATCAGATCGAGGCCCAGCGGTTCATCAAGCAGATGCAGGATGTGGTGACTGACGCAGGCAGCACCTACTGGCAGTCTTTCCGGGCCGAACAGACGCTGCGCATGCGCGAAAGGGCCGTCGCTGTCGCACAGGAACTCAGGGCTGAGGTGCAAAGGCGCGTGGACGGCGGCATGGCTCCCCGGGTCGAACTCATGGAGGCCGACATCGCTCTTGCGGCACGCCAGGCCGATGTGGTCCGCGCGCGCCAGCTTGCCGTGGAAGTGCAGGCGCGGGCGAGAAACCTTCTGGCGCTGGATCCCGTGACGCATCCGGCCTGGGTTCTGGTCACCGCAGTGGCTGATGCAGCGACCGAGCCTGGCATACGCGAGCCAGGGCCTGCCGGCGGCCCTCCGATGGCGATGCTCGGCAACATTCCCGCCTACCAGATCGCTTCGCTTCGCCTGGAGCAGGAGCAGATCCGCCTGGATCATGCGCAGCGCCAGGAGCGACCTGACCTCAGCCTGGAACTCGGGCTCAACCGCAACAGCCTGACCGACGGCTGGCGAAGCGGCCTGGAAAAGTCCCTGGGCAACCGCCACCCTGGGCATTACATGGGCTTGCTGCTGGAGATGCCGATCAACAACGGCGCGGCGCGCGCACGACGCGAGGGGCAGGGCTTGCGGCGCGACGCCGCCAGACTGCAGGCTGAGGCCGAGGCGAAGAATGCCCACAACGAGTGGGCGTCGCGCCGCGGACAGTGGACAGCCAGCCTGGAGGAGTTCGCCCTGTTGCGCAACGAAGTGCTGGCCCGACAGACACTGCTGGCCGCAGAGCGCGAGAACTATGCGGCCGGACGCAGCCGTCTGCGTGCCCTGATCGAGGCGCAGGACCGGCTGGACGAGGGCCGCCTGCGCCAGATGGATGCTGCGGTGCGCGCACGCGTGGCGGAGATCGCGCTGCGTGCGGCGTCTGGCGAGCTTTTCAGCTTCTACGGGCTGAAGATCGCAGACTAGCGCAGCGCAAGACGTGAGCGGAACCTTCAGCGAATCCTGGCACCGGGTAGCCAACGCGCGCCTGGCGCTGCTGCCGACCGTGGCGGTGCACAAGCAGCGCTTTCGCGGCCAGGACTGGTACGTGCTGCGCGACACCTACACGCAACGCTTCTTCCGGGTCACGCCCCAGGCCTATGCCTTCCTGGCCCGGTTGGGTTTGCAACGCACGGTGGAGGAAGTCTGGCTCTCGCTGCTTCGAGACATGCCTGCCGAGGCCCCCGGTCAGGAGGAGGTGATGCAGCTTCTCGGACAGATGCACCAGTCCAACCTGCTGTACCACGACACACCGTCGGACAGCCAGACGATCTTCACGCGGTACCGCGAGTTCAAGCAGCGCGAGTTCCAGGGCAAGGTGCTTGGATTCCTGTCTATCCGCATCCCTTTGTGGGATCCGAACCGCTGGCTCGACTCGCAGCGCGCCCTGTCCCACGCGCTGGTCAGTTGGCCGATGGCGGTGGCCCTGCTGGCCCTCCTGCTGGCGGGTGGTGCGACGGCCCTTTCACACAGCGAGCGTCTTTGGAGCCAGACCGAAGGCCTCTTTGTGCTGGACAACCTTGTCCTGCTGTACTTGTGCATGGCGGTGATGAAGGGTCTTCATGAACTGGGCCATGCCCATGTCGTGAAGCGCTTCGGCGGCGAGGTACACAGCTTCGGCGTGATGCTTCTGATGCTGTTGCCTCTTCCCTACGTGGATGCCACGGGTAGCTGGTCATTCCGGGACCGCCACGCGCGCGCCCTGGTTGGAGCCGCCGGGATCATCGTGGAGCTCGCGCTGGCGGCCCTGGGCGCACTCGTCTGGGCCCATACCGGGCCGGGTCTGGTGAACAGCCTGGCCTTCAATGTCATGGTCATCGGCTCGGTGTCGAGCCTGCTGTTCAACGGCAATCCGCTGCTGCGATTCGACGCCTACTACGTGCTTTCGGACTTGCTTGACATACCCAATCTTTTCCAGCGCGCCGGACAACAATGGTCCTACCTGGCTGACCGCTATCTGCTGGGGACACCGCGGCGGGAGTCGCCTGCGCGAGACAGCCGCGAGCGGGCCTGGCTGACGGCCTACGGGTTGCTCAGCTTCGCCTATCGAGTGGTGGTGTTCGCCACCATCTTGCTGGTGCTTGCGGACTTCTGGCTCGGACTGGCGGTGGTGTTCCTGGCGACCTTGTCGGTGATCGCCGTGTTCATGCCGGCTTCCAAGCTCTGGCGGCATCTCCGGGGCCCGGCCACGATGCGTAACCGCCGGCGTGCCGTCAGCGTGGTGGTCGCACTGGTGCTCGCGCCCGTGATCTTTCTTGCGGCGTGGCCCTGGCCGGATGCCATACGCGCCCCGGGTGTCGTGGAGGCGATGGAGTTCACCCAGGTGCATTCTGGTGTGGCAGGTCGCCTGGACCGGATTGAGGCGCCGCACGGCAGCGAGGTGGTGGCCGGCCAGGTCCTCGCGAGACTGAGCAATCCCGAGCTTCAGTGGGAGGTCGATGCCGCGAAAGCTGCTGTGGCCGAGGCCGAGGTGATGCGAAACCAGGCGTTGCAGAAGGCTCCTGTCGATGTGGCGGCGCTGGAGCAGCGAATGGCCGCAGCCCGGGACCGCCTGGCCGATCTGCAGTCTCGGCAGGCCGAGCTGACCGTTCGTGCGCGGCATGCGGGAACCTGGTCGGCATCGACGCTGCACGAGCGCCAAGGCAATTGGGTGCCACGCGGCCAACTGCTGGGCGTGTTGGCCAACCCCGGCCGTTTGCATTTCTCGGCCGTGGTGTCGCAGGAGCAGGCGGACGCCCTGTTTGCGCAGCCTCTTCGCGGCGCCGAACTGCGTCTGAACGGTCAGTCGGGGCAGACGCTTGCGCCGCGCGAACTGGTGCTGGTGCCCTACCAGCGGGAACGCCTGGCCTCGCCCTCGCTGGGATGGCATGCCGGGGGCACCGTTCCCGTGCGACCCGACGACCCCGAGGGCCTGCGAGCCGTCGATTCCTTCTACGAACTGCAGGCTGTGCTGGAGACTGACGATACGCGAGTGACCGCACTGCATGGGATGACGGGGTGGTTGCGTGTGCCGATGCCGCCACGCAGCCTGTTCGAACAGGGCGTTCGGGCGCTGCGCCAGTTGCTGCAAAAGCGCTACTCACTGTGACCACCAGCCTTGACGACACCGCCGGGCCGGTACCTCCCGCCGGGTTCCGCTGGAGTGCTCCGCGCTCACGCTTGCGTTCGACCGGATCGTCCTGGGCAGACTGGACGCGCTGGGCAAGTCATGCGATGGGAGCCTCCCGCAGGAGGCTGCAGGCCGACGCCGCGCGGGCGGGTCAGCTTCGAGAGCAGTGGTCCGCATTGGACGACGCTGAACTGAACGACTTGTTGGCCCGATTGCGCGCCACCCATGCGCGCTCAAGGCGCGATGAGGCCGCGTTTCGTGATGTGCGACTGCAGTCACTGGCAGCGGTGGCCGTGGCGGCGCAACGCTCCGTTGAGCGGGCCCCGTATCCCGTCCAGATGCTGGCGGCGCTGGCCATGCACGAAGGCCTGCTGGTGCAGATGGCCGCTGGTGAGGGCAAGACGCTTGCCGTGGCCCTGGCCGGGGTGCTGCATGGGTGGTGTGGCCTTCCCTGCCATGTGGTCACATCGAACGATTACCTCGCCCATCGCGACGCAGAGCTCATGGGCCCGCTGTACAGGCGCTGTGGCGTCAGCGTGGCCTCCGTCGGGCACGGTCTTCCGCCTGAACGTTTGCGCTCTGCTTATGGCGCGGATGTGGTCTACGGCACCAGCAAACAGTTTCTGGCCGATCACCTGATGGACCAGATCGTGCTCGAAGGCGCGATCGATCCGGTGCGCCGACGCATCCGCGAGTTGCAACCCCCAAAAGGTGAGGTGCGCTCGCGTGGCCTGTATGCGGCGATCGTCGACGAAGCAGACAGCGTGCTGATCGATGAGGCCAACACACCGCTGATCATCTCTGCCCCCCAGCCGAATCCGTTGCTCGTGTCGGCGGTGCTGGCTGCACGCGAAGTGGCGGAGGAACTGCAGTCGGATCGCGATTACCGCATCGACCTCGAGTTTCGCGACATTGACTTCACGGACGAAGGGCGATCGCGGCTGGAGGACCTGACCAGCCGCCTGCCACCGGTGTGGCACGCGCCCGAGCGCCGTGACGATCTGGTCCGCCAGGCGCTTTCGGCGCGCGAGCTCTTTCTCAGGGACCGCCATTACATCGTGCACGAGGGCAAGGTGGAGATCCTGGACGAGAACACGGGGCGCGTCATGCCTGGGCGCTCATGGAGTTACGGGCTTCATCAGGCGATTGAGGCCCGCGAAGGCGTACAGCTGACGCATCCTTCACGCACGATGGCCCGCATGAGTTTCCAGGAGTTCTTCCGTCACTACCGGCTCCTCGGTGGCGCCAGCGGCACCCTGCAGGGGGTTCGACAGGAGTTGTGGTGGACCTACGGCCTGTTGACTTTCGAGGTTCCGACCCGTCTTCCCAGCAAGCTGAAGGTACCGCCAGCGCGCCACTTTGCCGATGGTGCTGCGAAGTGGGTGGCACTGGTCAATGAGATCGAACGACTGCACCTTGATGGGCATCCCGTTCTGGTGGGCACCCGACGGTTGGCTGACAGCGAGATGCTGCAGGAGAGACTACATGGCCGTGGCCTGGCTTGTGCCGTCCTGAACGCGAAGCAGCATGAGCAGGAGGCAGGCATCGTGGCCGAGGCCGGGCGCACAGGCCGCATCACGGTGGCCACCAACATGGCGGGGCGGGGTACCGACATCCTCGTCGATCATGAGGTCGCCCGTCAGGGGGGCTTGCACGTGCTGATGCTCGAGCCGCATGAGTCGGTGCGCGTGGACTGGCAGTTGTTCGGGCGCGCAGGCCGACAGGGCCAGCCCGGTTACGCGAGGGCCTACGTCGCGCTGGATGACGACCTGCTGCGTCGGCATCTGCCCATCTGGCTGGCGCCTCTTCGATTTCTCATGCAATGGGGCCCAGCATGGCGTGGCGCCCTGATCCGGCCGATGATCCAGCTCGCCCAGCGTCGCGCCCAGGCGCGCGCATTCCAGCAGCGACGGTATCTGCAGCAGCGTGAGCGCGAGTTGCGCAAGCAGCTTTCGTTCACTGGGCCCGGTGCGGCCTGAATGTGACCCATCATGCGCTGGTGCGAAGCCTTTCCATGCACAGAGGAGTTGTCCTGATGTCCGTGTTGTCTTCCTTGTTCCGTGCGGCTGTGCTGCGGACGCATGCGCTTGCAGCTTGCCTGATGGCCGCGACCGCGGTGCATGCGCAGCAGGGTGGCGAGTTTGTCGGCATCGTGTATCCCGTACGCGACCTTGCGCTCAGCGTGCACGTGGCTGCAGTTGTCGACCAGGTGCCGGTTGCGGTGGGACAGCGGGTCGTGGGCGGGCAAGTCATCCTGCGCCAGGACTCCCGCATGCAGGAGGCCGAACGTGAGCGTCGGCGCGTGATCCTGCAGGACCGCAGCGAACTCGACAGTACCGAGCAGCGCAGGCGGCTGATCGAAGGTTTGACGCTGGATGCCACGGCGCTGTTCGAGCGTGCAGGTACGGTCAGCCGTGACGAGGTGACGAAGCTGAGGCTGGAGTTGGAGGCCGCCGCCGGTCGGGTGGAACAGCTGCGGCAGGCCAAGAAGCGAGAGCAGGTCGAACTCGACCTCGCGGAAAGAGATCTCGCATTGAGAGAGTTGCGTGCGCCTTCGGCGGGCGTGATCACCCTCGTCAAGGTTCAGCCTGGCGAGTGGGCTGCGCCTGGCGACGCGTTGCTGCGTCTGGTCGACGAGACTGTGTGCGAGCTGCGTGTGAACGTCAGCCCCGCTGCTGCGCGGCGTCTGGCCACGGGCGCTTCGGTGGCGGTGCGCGTGGATGATCCTGCCGTGCCAACGCCGATCAATGGCCGTGTCACCTTCGTGTCGCCTGTGATCGATGCGGCAAGCACGCTGGTGGAGGTGAGGGTTCAGTTCCCCAACGCCGACCGCCGTATACGTCCTGGGGTCAAGGGGCGGCTTCGGGTCGAGGGCGCGTTGTGAGCGAGTCATCGAGGATGGACCCGCAGCAGGTCTTCGAGAGGCTGCGCTCCCTGCGCGGAGCGCCTCACGACCAGGCTTACTGGGCGCAACTCTGCACCTGCCTGGTGCTGCTGTGCCGGGCCCGCGCGGCCATCGTCGTGCGCGCTGGTGATGGCGGCGAATGGCGCGTTCTTGGAGCCGAGCCGGTTGACGAGACCTCACTGCGGGCCCAGGCTTCGGCGCGTCTGGCCGAGCTGGCCCCGCGCGCGCTCGCTCAGGGGCATGCCTATGCACCTGATGCGCAAGGGCAGCTCGTGGCCGCTGTCAGGATGGTGGACCCTGAAGG
>JAJTDM010000104.1 GCA_021300575.1 Rubrivivax sp. | reverse complement strand
CTCCATGCGATGGGCCAACGCCGGGATGGCCAGGCGGATGGCGCTGACGCTCAGGGTGAAAGTGCCCAGGATCAGGCCGATGGTGGAGGCGCTGAACCCCCGGTCATGTCCGATGATGGGCAGCGCGAAGGCATGCACGTCCCAGCAGGCGGACAGCAGCCAGTTCGACAACAGCAGCCGCTTCATGCCGGGCGCGGCCAGCAGGCTCCATGCGCTGCCCAGGGTGCCCGCCGAAGCCGATGCCTGCGCGCGGGGCATGCGCGGCACCTGGCGCGCGCTCCACCAGGTCAGCGCAATGAGCGGGAACATGAGGGCGTAGGCGGCGGCGAAGCCGGCCCAGTCGATCATGAAGCCAAGAGCCACAGGCCCGACCACGTTGGCAAACGAGGGGGCCACGCCCAGCCAGCTGAACATGCGCACGCGCTCGGTGCTGTCTCGGGCGACCAGGCCGGCGGTGCGCTGGATGGCCAGCATGCCCATGTTGGTGCCGCTGCCGCACAAGGTGGCGGCCAGGCACAAGAGGCCGAAGTGCAGCGCACCTTCCACGAAGGTGGCGCCCAGGGCGCACACCGCTCCCAGGGCAGAAAGCAGCACGGCGATCCCCACCGGGCGGTGGTAGCCATGACGGTCTGCCAGCCGCCCGGAGGGCATGGCCAGCAGCACGGGCGCAGCGGCGAACAAAGCCAGCAGCAGCCCCACGGACCAGGCGCTGTAGCCCTCCCGCAGGGCCTGCAAGGGCGCGGCCAGTCGCAGGCCGGCCATGGCGGCATGGATACCCACCTGGCCCAGCACCAGCGCCAGCATGGTGCGGCTGTTCAGGCCCGCGCCCGGCAGGATGGGCGGGCTGCCAGGTTCAGACACCGGGCGTGCCGTCCTCTTCCTCAGGTTCAGGGTCAGCCGCCAGAGGCAGCAGGGCCTGCACCTGCGCCTCGGGCAGCGACTCCACGCCCTTGAGCTGCCGCGCCATGGCCCGCGTGCGCACTTCGGCGGCGTCGATGGTGCTGGCGGCCTCGGACAGCTTCTTCTTCGTCTTGGCCAACACGTCGCCGAACTTGCCGAACTCGGTCTTCACCGCGCCCAGCACCTGCCAGACCTCGGCGCTGCGCTTCTCCAGCGCCAGGGTGCGAAAGCCCATCTGCAGGCTGGACAGCGTCGCCAGCAAGGTGGTGGGGCCGGTCAGCGACACGCGGTATTCGCGCTGCAGCGCCTCCACCAGCCCGGGGCGACGCAGCGCCTCTGCATAAAGCCCCTCGGTGGGCACGAAGAGGATGGCGAAATCCGTGGTGTGCGGGGCCGCCACGTACTTCTCGCGGATGGTCCTGGCCTCGGCCTTCAACCGGACCTCGATAGCGCGCGCCGCGGCCTCGGCGGCCTGTGGGTCGGCCCGGTCCTGGGCGTCCAGCAACCGTTCGTAGTCCTCGCGCGGGAACTTCGCGTCGATGGGCAGCCACAAGGTGGTGCCGTCATCGCCGCGCCCGGGCAGGCGGATGGCGAACTCGACGCGCGCCCCGCTGCCGGGCACGGTCTCGACGTTGGCGGCGTACTGCTGGGGCGTGAACACCTGCTCCAGCAGTCCGGCAAGCTGCACCTCGCCAAAGATGCCGCGTGTCTTCACGTTGGTCAGCACACGGTTGAGCGAGCCCACGTCGCGAGCCAGGCCCTGCATCTCTCCCAGCCCCTGGTGCACCTGCTCCAGGCGCTCGGCCACCTGCTTGAAGCTCTCGCCCAGCCGCTGCTCCAAGGTGGCATGAAGCTTTTCGTCCACGGTGGCGCGCATCTGCTCGAGCTTGCGCTCGTTGCCCTCCTGCAAGGCCTTGAGCTGTTCCTGCACGGCAGCACGCACTTCTCCCAGGCGCTGCTCGTTGCGCAGCGACAGGTGGCCCAGTTGCTCGTTCTGCGTGCGGGCAGCCTCGGCCCCCTGAGCCAGCAGGGTCTGCTGGAAGCCGGCGAGGTCGGCACGCGAGGCCTGCGCCTGGCGGCCCAGCTCATCTCTCAGCTCTCGCTCCAGCCTTTCCATCTGCGCCAGGGCTTCGGCGTGCCGGCGCTCGTGGGCGCCCCCATCGCCACGGCCGCCTCGCAGCCACAGCCCTGCCAGCACCAGCAGGTTCAACGCGGCCAGCGTGACCAGCGCAATCGTCCAGGCGTCCGTCGTCATGCGGGGCGCAGCGGCAACACCTGCGGGTTGAGGGGGGTGGGTGGCGCGCCACCCGTGAGCGCCGCGATCAGGTTGTCCGCCGCCAGCTCGGCCATGGCGCGCCGCGTGGCCACGGTGGCGCTGGCGATGTGCGGCGTGAGCACCACGTTGGGCACTGTCAGCAGGTCCGGGTGCACCTGGGGCTCGCCCTCGAACACGTCCAGCCCCGCAGCGGCGATGCGGCGCTCGCGCAAGGCCACGGCCAGCGCGGCGTCGTCGACGATGCCGCCCCGGGCCACGTTGGTGAGTGTGGCCGTGGGCTTCATCTGCGCCAGCTCGGCCGCGCCGATGGCGTGGTGACTGCTGGCCGAGTACGGCAGCACCAGCACCAGGTGGTCAGCCTCGCGCAGCAGCGTGGCCTTGTCCACGTAACGCGCCCCCAGCGGGGCCTCCTGATCAACGGTCAGGCGGGAGCGGTTGTGATAAATCACCTTCATGCCAAAGCCCAGCGCACCGCGCCGTGCGATGGCCTGGCCGATGCGGCCCATGCCCAGGATGCCCAGCGTGGCGCCATGCACGTCGCTGCCGGTGAACATGTCGTAGGCCCAGCGCGTCCAGTCTCCGCGGCGCAGGAAATGTTCGCTCTCGGCCATGCGCCGTGCCGTGGCCATCATCAGCGCGAAGCCGAAGTCGGCCGTGGTCTCGGTCAGCACGTCGGGCGTGTTGGTGGCCAGCACGCCACGCGCGGTGCAGGCCTCCACATCGAAGTTGTTGTACCCCACCGCCATGTTGGCCACCACGCGCAACTGCGGGTTGGCGTCCAGCACCTGCGCGTCGATGCGCTCGCTGCCGGTGGTGAAGGCACCCGCCTTGCCGTGCAGGCGCTCGATCAACTGCGGCTTGGTGAAGATGGTGTCGCCGGGGTTGTCCTCGACGTCGAAATGTTCGCGCAGGCGCGCCACCGTCTCGGGGAAGACGGCGCGCGCCACCAGGACGGCAGGTCTGCTCATGTGTGGTCGCTCCCTCAACGGAACCAGATGAAAGTCATGATGACGAACAGCGGAATCAGGATGCAGCCGCTCCAGGCCATGTAGCCGAAGAAGCTGGGCATGCGGATGCCGCGGTCCTCGGCAATCGCCTTGACCATGAAGTTGGGCGCGTTGCCGATGTAGGTGTTGGCCCCCATGAACACGGCACCGGCCGAGATGGCCGCCAGCGTGGCAGCCCCGGTGGTCATCAACACCTGCGGGACCCCCCCGGCCAGGTTGAAGAACACCAGGTAGGTGGGTGCGTTGTCGAGGAAGGAGCTCAAAACGCCTGTGAACCAGAAGTAGGCCCAGGGCAGCGGCTCACCGCCCGGGCCGGTGACCGATCGCACCACGGCGGCAAAGGGTCCGGCCTCGCCGGCCTTCAGCATGGCCAGCACCGGCACCATGGTGACGAAGATGCCGATGAAGAGCTTGGCCACCTCCTGCATGGGTGCCCAGGAGAACTGGTTGTCCTCGCGCACCGAGGTCTTCGTGATGGCCAGCGACACGAAGGTCACCACGATCAACAGGCCGTCGCGCACGATCTGCTGCAACTCCACTTCGGTGCCGAAGACATCGAAGCTGATGCCGGGCTTCCAGGTACCGCTCATCAGCACCAGGACCGCGACCGCCAGCAGCAGCAGGAAGTTCACCCCGCCCTGGATGCCGAAGGTGTGGTCGTCCGGTGTAGGGTCTGCACGCTGTACACCTTCCTTGCGGTACCAGTAGCTGTCGATGACATAGAAGATGGCGAGCAAGGTGCTCACGAGGAACAGTGTCTCGGGGAAGATGGTCTTGGCCGTCCAGAAGAAGTCCACGCCCTTGAGAAAGCCCAGGAACAGCGGCGGATCACCCAGCGGCGTGAGCGAGCCCCCGGCGTTGCTGACGATGAAGATGAAGAAGACGATGACGTGCGCGACATGCTTGCGGTTGTCGTTGGCGCGGATCAGCGGACGGATGAGCAGCATGGACGCCCCGGTGGTGCCCATGAAGCTGGCCAGCACGGCGCCGATTCCCATGATGGCCGTGTTGAGGCCGGGGCTACCGTGCAGATTGCCGCGCACGTAGATGCCGCCAGCCACCGTGAACAGCGCCGTCAGCAGGACGATGAAGGGGATGTACTCGGCCAGCAGCACGTGCACGAGCATGCCGCCCGTCAGGCCCGCCCCTTGCGTGATCGCAAACGGCACTAGCAGCAACAGCGCCCAACCCGCGGCAATCTTGCCGAAGTGGTGGTGCCAGATGTGCGGAATCGCCAGCGGCATGATGGCGATGGACAGCAACATGCCGGCAAACGGCAGGGCCCACCAGGCGGACAGGGCGCGGCCGTCGATCTCCGCAGCCATCGCCATCTGGGGCATCAGCGCCAGCAGGGAAATGGCCGCGAGACATGCCGCCCCGCGGCTGATCATCGGCCGCCGTTGCTGCTGCACTGCAGCGTCCACGGCGGCAACAGGCGCCTCCCCCGCCTTGTTCCCGGCATCTGGAATGGGTGGCACCGTCATCGCATCACTCCAAGAAGCGGGCAAAGCCGGCCACCGGCTCACGCTCGGTGACCAGGGTGTTCTCGATGGCCTTGGGGTCGGCATGACCCAGCGCCATCCCGCACACCACCATCTCCTCGGCAGGCAGTTGAAGTTCGTCGCTGATGAGGCGATGGAACTGCGTGAAGGCCGCCTGCGGGCAAGTGTCCAGACCACGGGCACGGGCAGCCACCATGACGCTCTGCAGGAACATGCCGTAGTCCAGCCAGCTGCCCTGCTGCATCACGCGGTCGATGGTGAAGATCAGGCCCACGGGCGCGTCGAAGAAGCTGTAGTTGCGGGCATGCTGCGCGTGCATGCGCGCCTTGTCGGTCTTGGCAATGCCCAGCAGGCTGTAGAGATCCCAGCCTACCTTGCGGCGGCGGTCCCCATACGGCGAGCGCCACTCGGTCGGGTAGTAGGCGTACTCCTCGGTGTGCTGGCTGCGCTGGGCCGGGTCATCGTAGACAGCGCAAATCCGGGCGCTCAAGCGCTGCAGGGCCGCGCCCGTCAGCACATGGACCTTCCAGGGCTGGGTGTTCGTGCCTGAGGGCGCGCGCGAAGCCACCGCCAGGATCTCCTCGATGGTCTCCCGAGGCACGGGCGTGGGCAGGTAGGCGCGGACGGAGCGGCGCGAGGTGATGGCCTGGTCGACGGCGGCGGATTGGGCGGCGTCTGAGGTGTCAGCGCTCATGAGCATGGTCTTTCAAGGGATGGAGGGCCTTCTCAAGCGCCTCGGGAAAACGATCGATCGGACGCCGGGTGAGGCGGTCGACGTAAACGTGCACGAAATGGCCAGCCGCAGCTGCGCGCTCCTGACCCTGGGCAAACAGAGCGATCTCGTAGCGGACGCTGGAACGCCCGGCATGGGCCACCCGCACACCGGCCTGGGCGTTATGGGGAAACGACAACGGCGAAAAGTAGTTGCAGTGGGTCTCGACCACGAGACCAATGACCTCGCCAGCGCCCGGGTCCAGGGCGCCCCGCTCAATCAGGTAGCGGTTCACCGCCGTGTCGAAGAAGCTGTAGTAGACGACGTTGTTGACGTGCCCGTAGACGTCATTGTCCATCCAGCGGGTGGAGATCGTCTCGAAGTGCGGGTAGCCATCGCGCGTGGGCGAGGACGGACGGTCCGGCATCTGATGAGGTCTGCGTCGGCTGGAGGGGTTCGGTACGGGGCGGTGCGTCGGTGAGCATCACGCCGCCGCAGATTGTGCCGCCTGCCTGGGCCACCGCTGCCAGGCTGCACACGCCAGTTCCAGCGTGCGGGCCTGGATCTGCACCGTGACGTCCAGGTCCCGCCCATAGCCCCCGGCCATCGACAGGGCGACCGGCACACGGCGCTCGTGTAACCAGTCCAGCACCCTGCGGTCGCGCTCGGCCAGGCCATCGGCGCTGATCTTCAGGCGGCCCAGGCGGTCGTTCTCGTGCGGGTCGGCACCGGCCAGGTAGAAGGCCAGGCCAGGGGGCGCCGCAGCCATGCGCGCGTCCACTTCCTGCAGCGCGTGGTCCAGCGTCTCCAGATAGGGCACATCCGTGCAGCCGTCGGGCAGTTCGATGTCGAGGTCGCTTCGCTCCTTGCGAAAGGGAAAGTTCTTGGCGCCATGCAGCGACAAGGTGAACACAGAGTCGTCATCCTGAAAGATCGAGGCGGTGCCGTTGCCCTGGTGCACGTCCAGGTCGATGACCAGCACGCGCAGCAAGCTCCGGCGCAGTCGATGCCATTCGGCCTGCATCAGGCGTGCGGCCACCGCAACGTCGTTGAACACGCAGTAGCCCGAGCCCTTGTGGGCATAGGCATGGTGGGTGCCGCCCGCCAGGTTGGCCGCCACGCCCTCGCCCTCCAGCAAGGCGCAGCGCGCCGCCGCGATGCTGGCCCCCACGGACCGGCGCGAACGCTCCACCATCTGCGGCGTCCAAGGAAAGCCGATCTCTCGCTGTTGCGCGGGCGTGGTGCGGCCCTCCACCACCGCGCCGATCCAGGCCGGGTCATGCACCAGGGCCAGTTCACCGTCGGTGGCCGGCGGCGCCTCTTGCACACGGATCTCGGGCACCGCCTGCGCAACCGCTTCCCGCAGCAGGCGGTACTTGTCCATGGGGAAGGTGTGCCCGGCGGGCAGCGGGAGCACGAAACGGTCGGAGTGGAAGGCCCGCATCAGGGGCTGGATTCTAGGAAGGGCAAAGAATTTGTTGCGCCGCAGCAAAAACCGCTTGCAATGCCCCGTGGAAACCCTATACTTCGATTCATGTTGCAGTGCAGCATATCTCTGTAACCCAGCACTTTGTCCCAGTCCTTCAACTTCATTCCATTCAAGGAGCTCACCATGTCCTATCTGACCGCTGAACAAATGGTTGCCGCCCACAAGGCCAACGTCGAGACCCTCTTCGGCCTGACCCAGAAGGCCTTCGAAGGCGTCGAGAAGCTCGTCGAGCTGAACATCCAGGTCGCCAAGACCGCGATGGTCGAGGCCGCTGACACCACCAAGGCCGCCCTGTCCGTGAAGGACGCGCAAGAGCTGCTGGCCCTGCAGCAAGCCATGCTGCAACCCGCCGCCGAGAAGGCTGCCGCCTACGGTCGTCACGTGTACGAGATCGCCGCCTCCACCAACAGCGAAGTGGCCAAGGTGGCCGAGAGCCAGCTGGCCGAGATCCAGTCGAAGTTCACCGCGCTGGTGGACACCGCCGTGAAGAACGCGCCTGCCGGCACCGAGAACGCCGTGACCCTGGTGAAGTCCGCCGTGGCCGCCGCCAACAACGCCTTCGAAACCGTGCAGAAGGCTGCCAAGCAAGCCACCGACGTGGCCGAAGCCAACTTTCAGGCCATGACCAACACCGCCGTCAAGGCCACGCAAGCCCAGACCCGCGCCCGTCGCGCCGCCTGAACAGCGCATCGCCGAACACGCTGACCGAGGGCCTTCGCGCCAGACTGCCACTCGTTTGCGCTTGCGCAAGCGGGTGAGGGTCCGGATGGAGTCTGATCCTCGTGGACGGAAATGCTCTTCGAAAGCGTTTGCGGCCCGGCTCGTCCGGGCCGCTCTTTTTTCCAGCCCGGCTTGTCCGGGCCGCACCCTATCTTGGCCCGGCTTGTCCGGGCCATTTTCTTTCGAGGCCCTGGCAGCGCCCGTGGTTCAGCGCGTCAAGGCCGCCATGCGCGCCCGCAGCGGCGCCAGCACCCCTTGCGCAGCTTCGCGTCCGGCGGCGATGGCTCGGCTGCGCGCAGTGAAGTCGGCGCTGCCCACGCCCTGCAGGCGCGGCCGCACCACGACATCGGCATCGCGCAGCTCAAAGTGGTTGATGCTCTTGCCCATGATCGAGAAGGTCTGCATCAGCATCTTGAAGGGGTCGCCCGTGGGTGCGCCGTCAGGCGGCGTGGAGATGTCCACCGCCACCACCAGCTCCGCCCCCATCTGACGCGCAAAGCGCACCGGCACGGGCGACACCAGGCCGCCGTCCACGTACTCGCGCGTGCCGATCTTGACCGGCTGGAACACGGCCGGCACCGCGCTGGAGGCACGCACAGCCATGCCTGTGTCGCCACGCTGGAACAGGATGGGCAAGCCGCTGTCCAGGTCGGTGGCCACGATGCCCAGCGGCAGGCTCATCTGCTCGATGGCACGCTGCCCCGTCTGCTCCCGCACGTAGCGCGCCAGGGCCTCACCCCGGATCAGCCCTCTGCCGGGGAACGCCCAGTCCGTGATGGCGCCTTCGTCCATGGACTGGGCCAAGGCGGCCAGCTCCGTGCCATTGCGGCCGGCGGCGTAGAGCGCGGCCACCAGGCTGCCCGCAGAGGTGCCGACGACCAGATCAGGCTTGATGCCGGCCTCCTCCAGCACCTGGATCACCCCAATGTGCGCAAAGCCCCGCGCGGCACCGCCGCCCAGCGCCAGGCCCAGGCGCGGCGGTCTGGGCGGGGCCGGCGGTGCGGGCGTTGGCGGGGCCTCCAACGGGCGCGTGGCCGGTGGCACCGACTGGCACCCGGACAGCGCCGCCGCCAGGAAGGCGACCAAGGCTGCGCGCCTGGAGTGGTCCACGCCCAACGGGGAGGGAGCTTTATGACCCAAAGGCATGAAGATCAAACCATTCAGTTCTTTTCGAAAATGAGGCTGCGGCCCAGGGTCAGGGCGCGAAGTCAGGAACATGCACGCCGGGTCACACATGGCCTGCCTGACAGCCGCTGTGGCGCGTGGAGGATTGTCACCGCAGCCCTGGTGCCTCGCCCGCTGTCCCCGTTTCGCCGCCACAGACGCGCTGCCATGTACCGCTGCACCGACTTCGACCGCCAGCTCGTTCACGCGCGCGGCCCAGTACCGGGATCAGTTCGAGCGTCATCTGGCGGGCGAGTTGCCCGACGACGCCTTCCGCCCTCTGCGGCTGCAGAACGGCTGGTACCTGCAGCGCCACGCGCCCATGCTGCCGGTGACCGTGCCCTGCGGCGCCCTGCAGCGCCCTGAGAGCACCGTAAACTTCGGGTTTACTGGGCTGGCGTGTCAACCCAGCCTGATGTCAAGTCTTGCCACCCCCTACCCGCAGCCACCCCGGCTCCCAGCCTTCGGACCTCCGCCATGACCCACGTCGTCACAGAATCCTGCATCCGCTGCAAGTACACCGACTGTGTCGACGTATGCCCCGTCGATTGCTTCCGTGAAGGCCCCAATTTCCTCACCATCGACCCCGACGAGTGCATCGACTGTGCCGTCTGCATTCCCGAGTGCCCGGTCAACGCCATCCTGCCCGAGGAAGACGTGCCCGGCGACCAGCAGCACTTCATCAAGCTCAATGCGGAGTTGTCACGCAAGTGGCCGAGCATCACCCGCAGCAAGACCCCGCTGCCCGACGCTGACGACTGGAAAGACCGCTCCGGCAAGCTGAGCGAACTGCAGCGCTGAGGCCGGCGCCCGCAGCTTCGTCGCGCGGCCATGGCACCCCCTCTCGAGACCGACGCCGTGGTCATCGGCGCCGGCCCGGCAGGCCTGTTCCAGGTGTTCGAGCTGGGCCTGCTGGAGATCCGCGCCCACGTCATCGACACGCTGCCCATGCCAGGCGGTCAGTGCATCGAGCTGTATCCCGACAAGCCGATCTACGACATCCCAGGCCTGCCGTTCTGCACCGGGCGGGAGCTCACTGACCGCCTGCTGCAACAGATCCAGCCCTTCGGCGCCACCTTCCACCTGAACCAGGAGGTGGCCTCGGTGCAGCGGCAGGCTGACCAGCGCTTCCTTGTGCAGACCAGCCAGGGCACCCGCCTGCTGAGCAAGACCGTCTTCATTGCCGGCGGCGTGGGCGCCTTCCAGCCCCGCACGTTGAAGGTGCCCGGTCTGGAGCGCTTTCATGACCAGCAGGTCTTCTACCGGGTGCGCGACCCGGCCGCATTTGCTGACCAGCACCTGGTGGTGATGGGCGACGACGACACCGCCCTGGGTTGGGCCGTCAACTTCGCACAAGACGGGCCGCAGCAGGCGCGCAGCGTCACACTGCTGCACCGGCGAGACGCCTTCCGCGCGGCCCCAGCCACGGTGGAACGCATGCGCGAGCTGCGCAAATCGGGCGCGATGCGCTTCGTGGCGGGCCAGATCCTCGGCTTCGAGGAAGCGCAGGGCACGCTCACGCATCTGCTGGTCATGGGCCCGGACGACCGCACCCAGGCCGTGCCCGTGGACAGCCTGCTGCCCTTCCTGGGGCTGAGCCCCAAGCTCGGGCCGATTGCGCAGTGGGGTCTGGCCCTGGAGCGCAAGCAACTGGTGGTGGACACAGAGAAGTTCGAGACCAGCGAGCCCGGCATCTTCGCCGTGGGTGACGTCAACACCTACCCCGGCAAGAAGAAGCTCATCGTGTGCGGCTTCCACGAGGCCACGCTGGCGGCCTACGCGGCCTGCGCCTATGTCTTCCCGGACGAAAAGGTGCAACTGCAGTACACCACCACCAGCCCGCGGCTGCATCAGTTGCTGGGCGTGACGCCACTTTCAACGAACTGATACCGATTTGCGTTCGATCGACCGAGAACCGGTGCAGTTTTCGCTCTGAGCCCATCGGGATTTTTGGCCCTTGTCAAAGCTGCGTGAGGTCGGCGGTCGCAGCATCCTCAACGCGATGAATCTTGTTGCGGCCAACATCCGGTCGACGCAGTCGCTACGCGCTGGATCAATCCCCGAAATCGGCCTTCAGGGCCTCCATCGCGACGTTGACGCCCCGTCCAGCTGTGGGGCACATGATCTCTTCGGCCTTGTCACGGCGATGTCCCGCCGGCAGTTGGAACTGGCGGCGGTCTGATTCATCTTACGCGGCCCTCTTTGCAGACGTCTTGAGCTTGCGACCGAGCGCGACCTCGAGCACCCACAGGTCC
>JAJTDM010000103.1 GCA_021300575.1 Rubrivivax sp. | reverse complement strand
TGCAGCCTGCGCTGGCGCTGAAGGGGCTGGGCTCACCGCATGCGCGCCCGCCCCGCGCTGCACCGGCCCTGGCGGTGGTGGCCTCGGGCGTCCTGCTGGCGCTGATGCCGCCCATCGGCGGTCTGCCGGTGGCCGCTTATGCCAGCGTGGCGGCGCTGCTGCTGGGCGGGGTGGCGCTGGTGCCGGTGGCGGTGCACGCGCTGCTGCGCCTGGTGCCGGCCCCGTCGGGCGCGCTGGCGCTGCTGGCGCTGGAGCGCGCTCGCTTTCAGCGGCACACGGCCACCGCGGCCGTGGCGGGCGTGGTGGCCAGCCTGGCTTTGTCGGTGGCGCTCACGGTGATGGTCACCAGCTTCCGCCAGGGCGTGGCCACCTGGCTGGACAGCGTGCTGCCGGCCGATCTGTACGCCCGCACCGCCGCCAGCAGCGCCGCCAGCGAGCAGGCCTGGCTGGACGCCGGCTTCGTGGCGCAGGTGCAGGCCCTGCCCGGGGTGCGGCGCGTGGAGGCCTCGCGCACCCGGGCGCTGCAACTGGCTCCCGGGCGGCCCGCCGTGGCCCTGGTGGCACGGGAACTGGACAACCCGGCCGCTGCCCTGCCACTCTTGCAAGCCCCCCTGCCCCCGCGTGAAGGCACGGTGGGCGTCTTCGTCAGCGAGGCCATGGTGTCGCTCTACGGTGCGGAGCCGGGCAGCCTGTTGCTGCTGCCCCTGGAAGGCCGGGTGGTGAGCACCCAGGTGCGCGGCGTGTGGCGCGACTACGCCCGCCAGTTCGGCGCCGTGGTGATGAGCCGGCAGGACTACCAGGCGCTGACGGGCGACACCCGCGTGAACGACCTGGCCCTGTGGCTCGACACGCCCGCCGGTGCCGGACCCACACCGCACGTGCAGCAGGTGCAGCAAGGCCTGCGGCGCCTGGCGCCCGACCCGGCGATGCTGGAGTTCGCCTCCACGCCCGAACTTCGCAAGCTGTCCATGGCCATCTTCGACCGCAGCTTCGCCGTCACCTACTACCTGCAGGCGGTGGCCATCGGCATCGGCCTCATCGGCGTGGCCGCCAGCCTGTCGGCCCAGGTGCTGGCGCGGCGCAAGGAGTTCGGGTTGCTGTCGCACCTGGGGCTGACGGGGCGCCAGGTGGTGGCCGTGGTCAGCGTGGAAGTGCTGGCCTGGCTGGCGGCTGGTGCCGCAGTGGGCCTGTTGCTGGGCCTGGCCATCAGCGTGGTGCTGGTGCACGTGGTGAACCCGCAGAGCTTTCACTGGACCATGGACCTGGTGCTGCCCTGGGCCCGGCTGGCCCTGCTGTGTGCCGCCGTGGTGGCGGCCGGGGTGCTCACCGCGGCCTGGACCGCACGGCGCGCCGCGTCCCGCAGCGCGGTGCTGTCGGTCAAGGAGGACTGGTGACACCGCCCGGCCGCGCCTTCCCCGCCAGCCGCCGCGCCTGGCTGCTGCAACTCGGCGCCGGCCTGGGCTGGGCCTTGGCGCCGGGCAGCGGACGAGGGGCTGGCCCCGCCCCTGCCACCCCTGTCGCGCCTGCTCTGGCCGCCGCCCCTTCCGCCCCTTCCCCGCCTTCCAACGTAGCTGCGGGGCCCGCATCGGGCCCTTCCCCCACACGTCCCGCCGCGCCTGCGCCCCAGGCCGACCCCGTACGCCGGGGTCGGGCGCTGGTGTTCCCGCGTGACCATGGCGCGCACCCGGGCAGCCGGATCGAGTGGTGGTACGTCACCGGCTGGCTGCGTGAGGGTGGGCCCGCGCGGGGCGCGGACACCCCGCCCACCGCAACCCCGGGCCCCGGCACCCTGGCCACGGCGGACGCGTCGACCCCCGGCCTGACGGGCTTCCAGATCACCTTCTTCCGCAGCCGCACCGGGCTGGCCGAAGGCCTGGGCGGGCGCTTCGCGCCGCGGCAGTTGCTCTTCGCCCACGCCGCGCTCACCGACCCGGGCGCCGGCACCCACCAGCACGACGCCCGCCTGGGCCGCTGGTCTGGCGTGGACGACCCCGAAGCGCGTGTGCGCGCCGCGCTGCACGACGCCGACATCGCCGTACACGGCTGGCACCTGCGGCGGCAGGAAGGGCCGGCGCGCTGGCGCGCCGACATCGCCACCCGCAGCTTCACGCTGCGCCTGGACATGGCCCGCACCCAGCCCCTGCTGCTGCAAGGCGAGGCCGGCTTCTCCCGTAAAGGGCCCGACGAAGCCCAGGCCAGCCACTACTTGAGCGAACCCCAACTGGCCGTCAGCGGGCAACTGCTCAGGGGCGGCCGCGCGCAGGAGGTGGTGGGCCGGGCCTGGCTGGACCACGAGTGGAGCGACGAGCTGCTGCACCCGCAGGCCGTGGGCTGGGACTGGATCGGCATGAACCTGGAAGACGGCTCGGCCCTGACGGCCTTTCGCCTGCGGCGCGCCGACGGCAGCGCGCTGTGGGCCGGCGGCAGCTGGCGCCGCGCCGGGCAGGCGCAGGCGCAGGACTTCGCCCCGGGCGCCGTCACCTTCCAGCCCGGCCGGCGCTGGCGCAGCGCCACCTCCGGCGCCGACTACCCCGTGGCCTGGACGGTGCAGACCCCCGCCGGCCGCTTCACCGTGCAGGCCCTGCTGGACGCGCAGGAACTCGACAGCCGCAGCAGCACCGGCACCGTCTACTGGGAAGGCCTGTCCGCCCTGCTGGACGATGCCGGACGGCGCCTCGGCCTGGGCTACCTGGAGATGACGGGCTACGCCGGGCGGCTGGTGCTGTAGACCGATCGACACCGGGGGTGGCAGCGCGCTGGTCACCGCCTGTGACCGCAGCTTGTGTCTGCTCATTGAGTCCGCAGCTTGTGTCCGCAGTTTGCGCAGGCACAGCCCCGGGATTACGCTGCCGCGGTCTGATCCGTGATGTGCTGCTGCTGGACTTCCTTCGCTCGCCCGAGGTCTACCGGGCCCTGGGGCTGCAGGGTGATGCGGTGCAGACCATCGAGACCCACCATGCCTGGGTGTTCCTCTTCGGCGAGCACGCCCTGAAGCTGAAGAAACCGGTGCGCAGCCGGTGGATGGACTTCTCCACCCCGGCGCTGCGCGAGGCCGCCTGCCGTGCCGAGTGGCGGTTGAACCAGGCGTTGGCGCCCGGGGTGTACCTCGGCCTGGTCCAGGTGCATACGCAAGCCGGGGGCTGGGTGCTGCAGCGCGATGACGTCATGTTGCAACGCGATGACGGCCTGGCGGCACCCGCCGAAGGCACCGCAGCGATCGTGGGCCCCCGCACGCACGCCAGCGCCCCGGCGGCGGACTGGCTGGTGCTGATGCGCCGCCTGAGCGCCGAGCGCATGCTCGACCACCTGATCGAACACGGCACGCTCGGCCCCGAGGCGGTGGACCGGCTGGCCCGCGCGCTGTGTGGCTTCTGGTCGTCAGCGCAGCGGGTCGCGGTGGACCCTGGCGCCTGGTGCGAGCGGGCCGCGCAGGCGCTGCAGGAGCACGCACGTGGACTGGAGCACGCGGCCTGGGTCCTGCCCAAGGTCAACGCTGCGCCCTGGAGGGCCGCAGCCCTGCAGGCTCAGCAAGCCCTGGCGGGCTGCTGCCGGCTGCTGGAGGGTTGCGCGCGAGACCTGGCCCAGCGCGCTGCCCAGGGCCGCATCGTCAACGGCCACGGAGACTTGCGGCCCGAACATGTGCACCTGCCGCCGGCCCCGGGCCGGCCCCTGGTCATCGACCGCCTGGAGTTCAACGAGGCGCTGCGCCAGGTGGACCCGTTCGAGGAACTGTCCTACCTTGCCGTCGAGTGCCGCCGCCTGGGTGCCGCCTGGGTGGGGCGCCGGCTGTTCGCGCAGTGTGGCCGCCTGCTGGAAGACCGGCCACCCCACCGCCTGCTGCGCCTGTACGGCGCCCAGCGCGCGTTGCTGAGGGCACGGCTGTGCCTGGCGCATCTGCAGGAGGCCAGCGTTCAGGACAGCCCGCGCTGGCGCGACCGGGCCGCCTGGTACGTGGCCTGCGCGTGCCTGGCCACGGGCTTGACGGGCGCGGCCGGGGGAGCGGTCGCGCAGGATCAGCCTTGAGCGGCCTTGACCCCATCCCTTCAACAGTTGGAGCCTCCTCATTACCCGGGGCGGTTCACTCCTCTGAGGCTACTTCTTTGCGAGTTGACGCTTGGTTTCGGCCAGCAAGTCTTGCGCAAATCGTGCCCGCTTCAGTTCATCGTCGGTTGGCATGCCAACGGCGTCGATGATGCGTTGGCATCGTTCAAAGATCTTTACGTATCCTTTGGCGTCAGCGTTGAGGCCCTCAATCAATCCGCGAGCGTAAGCTTCTGCCTTCTTGGAGTTCGGCGCCGGTACGTCTGTTGTCCCATGGCATAGCCACTTGAACATCTGAATAATGTGCCATCGGGCCTTGGTGTAGTCAGGAGCGCCGATCTTCTTGCCATTGATCAGGGTCTGATACTTGTACAGCGCAAGGCAGGCTGCGTAATAGTAGGACTCGTGGTCGTCCTCGCGGAATAAGTGATCGCCGCTAGCGGAGAAGATCTTTGCAACATACCGCGCTGAGTTGTGCGGGACGTCGAGGAACATGGCTGCATAGCAGCGCGCAACCTCTCGAACATCGAAGATTCGAGTGGATTGATAGCCGGAATGCTTATACTCGGACTGGCGGCGTTCAAAGTGAACGTGGTTCTCTGGGCTGACTGCTGCGTTCTGCGCAATAAAGTACTTCTGAACCAGCTTTGCCTTGCCTCGAAGGCCGAAGAACGCTTCTTTCGGAATGTCTGACTGACTGTTTGTCGCTGCAATGATGTCGCTTGAGGCCTCGTTCTCTGGCGACTCAATGAACTTGACGACAACGTTGACCGAGTCGGTCAAGAGAAGCTTATTCGCCTGCAGCGTACTGCTTGTTTGGCAGCCATTGATGATCTGATAGTTTGTAAGGTGGATCTCCTTCGTATTTGGCGTAAGCGTCAGTTCAGGAGCAACGACGGTGATACCGTTATTGAGCACAGAGAAGAGGCTTCTCTTGTCCGAGCTCTGCAGCGTCAATTGAATCGCGGCGTTTACGTCGTTCGCGCTTCCTAGAAATGATCGTACATTCTCTTCAAACACCGATTCGCGCAGATTGCCGTCCGTATCCTCAAGTAGAGCGCTCACGAAGTCGCTCGCTTTCACGATTGCAACGTAGGACTGCGGTATACCAGGCATCTTAGGCATACCGAAGAACTCAAGAAGTGGAAGCTTTGCTTCATTCTTCTCCGAAAGATCCGCATAGAACTTGATGATCTCGCTGCGTCCCAGCGGCTTCACTTGAACGGTATGGAAGAACTCCGTCTCGAGCAAACCCTTCTCAATGATCTCAAGTGCTGCCTGGACCTCGCGAGCGCTAACGTAGACACCTGACGTGCAGTAATAAACGTGGCAGCTGGGTCTGCGGTTGCGAACCTTCTTTAAATTGGCGAGCACAACCTTTATTACTTGGATCGTCTCGGTGTTGAACTTCCCGTTCGGAAGTTTGGGAGCAAGCGAGAGGAAGTCGTCAAGTCCGAGCTTAAAGTTTGCAATCTCATCTTTTTTGAAAGCTTCTCCGGACTTAACCTGTGTGAAGATGACATCTACTTGCAGATTGGTCTTGTGTGTGCTGAATGCTTCTTTCGCATCATCTGCATTGGTAATTAGGTCGCCGTCGACAATTACCGCTATCCCATCAAGCGATGCATCATCTTCGTCCGTAGTTACTACCGTCGGATTGAATCGACCAAAGTAATGCTTCGATACCACGCAGTAGTTGCAGAAGTACTCAAACTGCTTTGAAACCGGCGACTCGGTGTATTCAAAGTCGTTTGCGAGTTCCTCTACGTGACTCTTAAGGATGATGTGCATCGAAGCCTCTTTCCGGGGGGGGTTGGGTCGGATTGTGAGGCATCTCAAGTAAGTCGCGCTGAGTGATTGATTTGCAGGGCGAAAAAGTGAATCGACTGCAGTCGGCCTAAATCGATCACTGCTCATCGTTGCCACCCTGCTACTTCTATCTTCGGAGGAGCCACCCTTGGGTGCTGCACACCTGAAACAGGTAGCCCAATTTCTTGCAGATGCGCACGCCCCGCGTAACCGGATCACACGCCCGTCGTCGGTCCGCACTTGTGCCCGCAGCGCCCTAGGTTGTCAATCCCCCAACGGTTCTATTGACGGTGGATCACACACCGGCCTTGGCAGGGGATCAAGCTGCACCGCCGCCGCTTCGCGTGCTCGAAGCGCATGGGTTGCGGTCATGAATGGGGGTCCCGGCCTGCATTCAGACTGACCAGCCCTCGCCTGACCTGCCCTCAGTCGTCAGACGAGTTCGGCTTGATCGGCGCCATCGCGCCCGCCGGCGGTACGCTGAAGCAACTTCGCCCGGCGCTCAGTGCCCGAGCTGATGCACTTCGGCGATGGCCCGCCCCAGCAGGGGCGCGGCCGAGACCACCTCCAGCCGGGAGGCGAAGGCGGCCGAGTTGGGCAAGCGGAACGTCGGCACGCTGTCGCTCACCACCAGGCGGGCCAGGTGAGAGGCGGTCAGCGCCCGGTCGGCATCGTCGATGAACAGGCCGTGGGCCGCGAAGCCCTGCACGGTGGCGGCCCCGGCATGGTGCAGCGCCGCCGCGGCGTGCACCAGCGTGCCGCCCGAGGCCACGATGTCGTCCAGCAACAGCACGGTCGCGCCGTCCACGTCGCCCGCCACCAGTTGGTTGCTGGTCACCAGGCCGCCCACGCGCCGCTTGTCCACCATGGCAAAGCCCACCGGGTGCTGCCAGCGGGCCTGCAGGTGCTCGCGCCAGCGCAAGGCGCGCTTCACGCCGCCGGGGTCGGGCGCGGCCACCACCAGCGGGCCGCCTGCGGCCATCAGGGCATCGGCCGGCACGTCGAAAGCCGGCCAGGCGTCCAGCGTCAGCACGGGGCAGCGAAAGGCGTTCTGCACCGCAGCCGGCTGGTGCGGCTCCAGCACGATCACCTGGTCGGCGCCCGCGGCTTCCAGCCAGCGCGCCAGGGCTTGCGTGGCCAGGGGGTCGAAGGGCTGGGTGCGCACGTCCTTGCGGGCGTAGGCCAGGTAGGGCAGCACGGCGGTCACGCGATGGGCGCCGTGACCGCGCAGCGTGTCCAGCATGAACAGCAGGCGCACCAGCTTGTCCTGCGGGCTGTACTCGTCGTCACCATGCAAGGCGGCCAGCACGAAGACGTCGCAGCCGCGCGGGTCTTCCAAGGGCCGCCACTTGTGTTCACCGTCATGAAACGGCCGGTGCTCCACCGGCGCCAAGGGCTCACCCAGGCGCTCTGCCACACCTTGCGCCAGCGCCGAAGCGCCGTCCAGCGAGAGAAGCATCATCGCGCCGCCAACTCCTGCACCAGTTCCTTGAAACGCGGCCAGGGCATGGCCGGCCAGATCTCGGTCTGCGCCTGCCCGGCACTGCGCACCAGCACCGACACGCGCGTGGCCTCCTCCAGGTCTGGCGCTTCGATCACGTCCACGTAATCCCAGCCGCCCAGCAGGGCCCAGCTGTGCAGCCACTTCACGGCCGGGCAGTGGTGCTGCACCTGATCAGCCACATGACGCTCCAGCGTGGCGTAAGAGCGGGCCTGGTGCAGCGCCTGCGGCGACAGGCGGGTGAGGAGCAGGAACTGGGGCATGGGGCGGGCTTTCTGTCGCGCTGCGCGGCGCGGCGGGGTGGAGACACAGCGAGCCCGCACCTTAGGCGGGGCCCCGCGCCGGCCGCCTGCGCGGGCTCAAGGCGCAGTGCGGCAGGCCTGCGCGCGGGCTTGCTGCGAGCGCAGGGCCGCAGCGGTCGCTGCCTCCACGCAGTGGCCGCTGGCGCCCGTCGGCGGTGCACCGCCCCACCCGGCCTTGCGTGCCCTCAAGCGCCGCCCGGCACCGCCCCCACAACATGCGGTCTCACCCGACGGCCTGGCGACCGCCATCCCCTGAACCTTGACCCGATGACGGAGAACCCCATGAACGAACTACGACTCCTAGATCCCTTTGCGATGGATCCGCTGGAAGACACCTTCCGCAGCCTGCTGCGCCCCTGGCGCTTCGAGCAGGTGGACGCGCCCCCGCGCATCCGCCTGGATGTGGCCGAGCAGAACGGCGCCTATGCCGTGCGCGCCGAGATTCCGGGCGCTCGCAAGGAGGACATCGATGTGCGCATCGAAGGCAACCTGGTGACGATCAGCGCCGAGATGAAGAAGGAATGGGACGACCGCAAGGAAGGCCGCGTGCTGCGCAGCGAGCGCCAGTACGGCCACGCCTCGCGCAGCTTCACCCTGGCCAGTCCGGTGGACGAGAGCAAGGCCGGCGCGAAGTATGAGAACGGCGTGCTGGAGCTGACCCTGCCCAAGAAGTCCGCAACCGCCACCAAGCGGCTTTCCATCCAGTGAACCGGGGCGTTGCTGCAACGGGCGCCGTGAGGGCTCTTGGCCCTGACTGACGCCCACCCCTCGAACGCCGCAGGCCCAGCGGCCTGCGCGTTGCAGGCGACCCAGCTCGCCACCCGCTGCGACCCCGCCGCGTTCGGTTTCGACACCACCGCCGACCTGCCCGATGGCGACACCCCCTTCGGCCAGACCCGCGCGGTGGACGCCATCCAACTGGCCCTGGCCGTGCGCGGCCAGGGCTACCACCTGTTCGTGGCCGGTGAGCCGGCCATGGACCACCACGGCTTTGTGCGGCGCCTGCTGCAGCGGCATGCGGCCACCCAGCCCGCTCCGCCAGACTGGTGCTACCTCTACAACTTCGCAGATGCCAACCGCCCCCGCGCGCTGAGCCTGCCGCCAGGCCAGGGACGCAGGCTGCGCCAGGCCATGCAGCGCTTCGTGGCCGAGTTGTCCAAGGCCGTGTCTTCGGCGCTGGAGAGCGACGTGTACCGCTCGCGCCTGGACGCCATCCAGAAAGAAGCCAAGGAGCGCGAAGACGGCGCGCTGCAGACCCTGGGAGAAAGCGCCGTGGCCCAGGGCGTGGCGCTGATCCGCACCCCCCAGGGCTTTGCCTTCGCGCCCATGGAGAACGGCAAGCCGCTGCCGGCCGAACGCTTCGAGCAACTGGGCGCGCAGGAGCGTGAACGCCTGGCCGGGGTGATCGGCACCCTGAGCGAGCGCCTGAAGCAGGTGCTGCACGAACTGCCGCGTCAGCGGCGCGAGATGCAGCAGCGCATCCGCGAGGCCACGCGCGACGCGATGGCCATGGCCGCGGGCCACCTGGTGGACGAACTCAAGGCCGACTTCGCCCAGCACCCGCAGGTCAAGGAGTTCCTGGACGAAGTGCGCCGCGACATCATCGAGTCTGGCGAGCAACTGCGTGAGCAAGCCGGCACCGAAGAGGAGGAGGAGGACGGCGCGCTCGCGGGCAGCCTGGCGCTGCACCGCTACCAGGTCAACCTGCTGGTGGGAGATGCGAGCGTAGCGCCCCCGCCGGGGGAGGAAGCGTCGCTGATGCAGACCGAGCCGACCGCCCCACCCTGCGGCGCACCGGTGCTGCTGGACGACCACCCCACCTATGCCAACCTGGTGGGGCGCATCGACCACGTGGCGCACATGGGCACGCTGCTGACGAACTTCACGTTGATCCGCGCCGGCTCGCTTCACCGCGCCAATGGCGGCGTGCTGATGCTGGATGCGGCAAAGGTGCTGAGCGAGCCGCTGAGCTGGGAGGGCCTGAAGCGTGCGCTGAAGTCTGCTCGGGTGGTCATCGAGTCGATGCCGCAGGCGCTGGGCTGGGTGAACACCCTGCCCCTGGAGCCTGAGCCGGTGCCGCTGGACCTCAAGATCGTGCTGTTCGGGGATTGGCAGCTCCACCACCTGCTGCAGGCCCTGGACCCGGAGTTCGACGACCTGTTCAAGGTGGTGGCTGACTTCGAGGAGGAAGTGCCCCGGCACGCCGAGTCCTCCGAGGCACTGGCCCGATGGCTGGGTGCCACCGCCCGTGAGCAGGGCCTGCGGCCGCTGACGCGCGATGCGGTGGCTTGCCTGGTGGACCACGCCGCGCGGCTGGCCGACGACGGCGCCAGGCTCAGCACCCACACCCGAACCCTGGGCGATCTGCTGCACGAGGCCGACGCCCAGGCCGCGCGCGAGGGCCGCGCCGTGATCGACCGTGCGGACGTCACCGCTGCGCAGGCCGCACGTGTACGCCGCACCGACCGCTTGCGCGACAGCGTGCACGACGAACTGCTGCGCGGCACGCTGCTGGTGTCCACCGAAGGAGAACACATCGGCCAGGTCAACGGCTTGGTGGTGGCCCAGTGGGGCGAGTTCCGCTTCGCCTATCCCGTGCGGATCACCGCCACCACGCGGCTGGGCGACGGTGAGTTGGTGGACATCGAACGCGAGTCCACGCTGGGCGGCCCCCTGCATGCCAAGGGCGTGATGATCCTGGCGGCGTTTCTGGGCGCGCGCTACGCGCAGGAACTGCCGCTGTCGCTGGCAGCCAGCCTCGTTTTCGAACAGAGCTACGGCCCGGTGGAAGGCGACAGCGCCTCGCTGGCCGAACTGTGCGCGCTGCTGTCGGCGCTGGCCTTTGTGCCGGTGCACCAGGGGCTGGCGGTCACCGGCTCCATCAACCAGTTCGGGCGGGTGCAGGCCATCGGCGGGGTGAACGAGAAGATCGAGGGCTTCTTCGACCTGTGCCGCCAGCGCGGCCTGGACGGACGCCAGGGCGTGCTGATCCCGCGCGCCAACGTGCAGCACCTGATGCTGCGCGATGAGGTGGTGCAGGCCGTGGCGCAGGGCCGCTTCCACGTGCATGCAGTGGACGACGTGGACCAGGCCATCGAGCTGCTGACGGGCGTGCCGGCCGGGGCGCCCAACGCCAAGGGCGAGGTGCCGCCCGGCACCGTCAACCACCTCGTGGCCTCGCGGCTGGTGGAGTTGTCCATGCTGCGCCAGGCCTGGAGCAGCGCAGCGCAGGGCCGGGCCGCCAGCCGGCCGCCAGGGCACAGGCAACGGGTTCGACACCGTCCCCGTCGGCCCACCCGTGAACCTTGAGCGGGCTCAGCCGCCAACCGCCGCAGGGCCCGGATCATCGGTACATGGCCGGTTTCGGCCCCGTCCCAGAGGAAATCCTCATGCGCCTGAACTCGACCACCTTCATGCCCCGTCGCCTCG
>JAJTDM010000162.1 GCA_021300575.1 Rubrivivax sp. | reverse complement strand
CAGCGCGCCGGAATACACGAAGGCACCGATGACCGGCGACGCCGCCAGGTGCAGGTTGCGCAGGAGCTTGTACGGGAGTTGCATGGGTTCTTCCGCGTTGGGGTGGGAGGTGGGATCAGGGGTCAGCGCGCCGCGGTGCGCAGGTCCAGCGGCCGCAGCAGCCGCTTGGACACCGCCGCCACCAGGGCCCGCGGCACGAAGCGGTTGCCCAGCACCATGACGCGGTTCGTCAGCCCCACCACGCGCGTGAACCCGCCGCCAAGCAGCAGCTCCACGCCGGCGGCGGCCACGTCGCGCGGGTCGGCGCGGCCGGCCTTGGCGAAGTGGTGGCCGGCGGCGATGCGCCGCGGGTCGACGCCGTCGAAGAACGCCGTGTCGGTGGGTCCGGGCGCCAGGCAGCCGACGCTCACGCCGTGGTCCTCCATCTCCTTGGCCAGGGCCTCGGAGAAGTTGAGCACGAAGGCCTTGGCGGCGCCATAGGCGGCGAAGTACGGCGTGGGCTGGAACGCCGCCGTCGAGGCGACGTTGAGGATGCGGCCGGCCCGCCGCCGCCGCATCTCGCCGCCATAGCGGTGGCACAGCTCCGCCACCGCCACGACGTCGAGCTGCAGCATGCGCTGCAGCTGCGCCGCGTCGATGGCCACGTGCTCGTCGACGACGCCGAAGCCGGCGTTGTTGACCAGCGCGTCGATGCGCAGGCCCTGGCGCTGCGTGTGCTCGAACAGGCACTGCGCCGCCCCGGGCTCGGCCAGGTCGATGGCATGCACGTGCACCTCGGCGCCGTGGGCGCTGTGCAGCTCGCCGGCAGCGGCCCGCAGCCGGCCGGCGTCGCGGCTGGCCAGCACCAGGCGCTGCCCGCGCGCGGCCAGCAGCCGTGCCATCTCCAGGCCGATGCCGCCGCTGCCGCCGGTGATCAGGGTCGTGGTGGGAAGGCTCATGGTCGGGTCCTCGAGAGTAGACAACGTCGTTGCGGAATAGAAACCCTGTTGCCATCGGGATTGAAAAACGGGCTCCTGCAAGCCCCGGCGACGGCCACGGCGCGGGTCGGCGTCAGTAGCGCAGGTTCACGCGCAGCACCGCCGGCTCGCGCGCCGCGACGGTGAAGCGCGACTCGTCCCACTTCGGGCTCGACGCCGCGTAGGTGCGGTTGTTCGAGACGCCGTAGCCCTCGGTGGGGATGCCCAGGAAGTTCTTGTCGAGGCGGCCGTTGCCGTTCTCGTCGTGCACCACGGCCACGGCGTAGGCGCCGGGCGGAAGCTCGTCGAACACGCAGGTGGCCTGCGTGCCGGCGATGGCGGCGCGCACCGTGCGCGTGCCCTCGCCGTCGGGGAAGCCCGAGGCCTCGGTGAACAGGCGGCAGTTCAGCGTGCCCTTGGCATTGCGGAAGGTCGAGACCTCCAGGCGCAGCGACGAGGCGCCGTCGTCGCGCGCCTGCGCCGGTGTGGTGGCGGCCAGCGCCAGCGCAAGGAAAAGGCCCAGGGAAAGGGCAGCCGCCGACCCTGCGGCGCGGCTGTGGTGTCGAAGGTTCACGGGCGGATCTCCGGTTGGGTGGGGAAAGGGGTTTGCATCAGCCGCAGGCCGACCAGCACGTCGGTCACCGCCAGGCGCGCCAGGCGTTCGCCGTCGTTGCTGAAGGGGGGGATGCCCTCGAGCTCGAGCGTGACCGGCCCGTGCACCGCGGCCCACAGCCGAACGGCGCCCTCGTGGGCGTCGCTCGGGTCGTGGCCGAGCGCGCTGCGCGCCTCGGCCACCACCGACGCCACCGCGCCCAGGGCCAGACGGGCCTGCGCCCGCGAATAGTCGGTGGGCACGTGCTCGGGCAGGGCGTTGCCGAACATCACGCGGAACAGCGCGCGCTGGCCCAGCGCGAAGCCGCGGTAGGTCAGCATCACCGGCAGCAGCGCGCGCACGGGGTTGCGGTGGCGGCGCCGCTCGCGCTCGACGGCGAAGCGCAGCCGCGCGAAGCCCTCTACCTTGAGGCCCTCGCTCAGGCCGTTCTTGCCGCCGAAGAGTGTGTAGACGACCTTGGTGGAGCAGTTGGCCCGCTGCGCCAGCGTGCGCAGCGTCAGCGCCTGAGCGCCTTCCTCGGCCAGCAGCTGCGCAGCCAGCTCGAGCAGGCCGCGGCGGGCCACGGCGTCGCCCTCGGCGCGGGCGTGCTGGTAGTCGAACGGGGCCTGTGCGGGAGTCATGGGTAACAGTGTTACCGCGTCGTCGCCGCCCGTCAAGCAGCGTCGTTCCCCCGAGGCTGGGGTGGGTGGCGGTTCTCAGCCGGCCGGCGCGGGCCGGCCCACCGTCTGCGCCAGCAGCAACTGCTCGTCGTTGGCCAGGTGCATGGCGCGCGACAGCGCGTCGCGGTCGAGCCAGGCGCGCAGCACGGTGGCCAGGCCGGCGCTGGCGCAGGCCAGGTAGACGTTCTGCGCCATCGCGCCGGCCGCCGCGTGGGCGTAGGCGCTGCGCTGGGACGCCGGCACCAGACCCATGCGGCCGTGCTCGGCCACGTAGATCAGGTCCAGCGCCGCATCGTCGACGAAGTCCTGGTACCCGGTGAGGCCGCGCACGTCGTTGTCCAGCACGCGCTGCAAGCGGTGTCCCTCGGGCTCGTAGCGGTACAGGCCCTGCGGCACTGCGGCGTACAGCACCACCTCCTGCGCGTTCATGGCGCTCGGCGCCGTGCGGCCGCCGAGGGCGGGGCGGTTCACGCCGGCTGCGGCCCACAGCACGTCGGCCAGCAGCGCCTCGTCGAGCGGCTCCGGCGAGAAGGCGCGCGCCGACTGCCGTCGCGCCAGCGCCTGCATCAGCGGCAACCCGCCATCGAGCCGGGGCGGCGGCAACGCCATCGAGACGCTGCCGTTGCCAGCCGCGGGCCGCGGCCGGCTCTGGCCGATCAGCCCGAGCGCGAGCTTGGTCAAGGTGTTCATCGCGGATCTCCCGATGCGCATTCATAGCCACCGCGTGCGCGCGGGCCTTGAGCAGGATCAACGTCGCCGAAGAGGGCGGTGCCTCAGGGCCGAGACAGCGCGTCCAGCCAGGCGGGCGGCACCGCCGCGAGCGGCGCAAGCCCTTGATTCGACGAGCACTCGTGCCCCGGATGGGGCCCGCCTGCGGCGCCGGCCGCGGCCCACGACGCCGCCGCCGCGGCGCCGCGG
>JAJTDM010000049.1 GCA_021300575.1 Rubrivivax sp. | reverse complement strand
CGCGCTGTACCAAAGCCGCATCGATGGCTTTCAGGCGCTCCGGATGGCTGGCCATGTCACGTGCCAAGAAGCCGAGAAATTGGCCGAGTACCGGGTCGTGTTCCTCCGAGGGTTGGGCGCGCGACAGCACGACCTCGCCACCGGGGCGAATCGTGTAGTGAATCTTGTCGCGCTTGCCCAATTGGAGCGCTCGGCGCACGGTTTCCGGGACCGTCGTCTGATATCGGTCGGTCAGCGTGGACTCGACTTCGAGGGTGGCAGCCATGTTTCGTTCAGCTTCAGAAGAGGTACTGGCCCAAATGGTAATGCAGAAGCCTTGTATTGACAATGCATTTGCATTGCCAGTATTCGCGATTGACGAAGCCGGGCGACCCGCTGCCATTGAATCAATGGCACCTGCCCATGCGTCAACGATCAAAGAGGCCTGACTGAGTACCGGCGCGTGCGCAAATGCTGGTGTCTTGGTCCAATCGGTTCATGAGCAAGCAGGAAATGCTACCGACCTAAGTACACCGCAGTGACCTGGCTGCGTTCATGACCGAGTTCAGCGCTGACGATCAAGCGTGCGGCTTGATCAAGGGCTTGCTCCTGAGCATTGAGCTCCTTCGATCGTGGCCCCCCGGCCACAGGAGCAGCCCAGCCCGTGAGCTCGCGGTATCGGGCTTGGGCGTACTGATGCCGCAGGCCATGCACTCTCTGGATCCCTGCCGCAGCGCACTGGTGCTCGAATCGCCGTAATTGCTCCACATAGGTCTTGTTCGCTGGGATCAGGCTGCCCTGGCCAGCCAGCGACTTCGCCTCGTCCAGCACCTGGCGTTGTTCAGCAGTGCGGACAGGAACTTCCCTCGGCCGGCCACCCTTGGTCCAGGTGTCTTTGAGGGCAAGGACATTGCCCCGGTCGGCCCATTCGGGCCGAATCTTGATGGATTCCTCGCGCCGCAGCCCGAAGGCGGCCTGCAGTCGGAGTGACATCGCCGTGTAGGGGTCGCTGATGCGTGCCAGGTCAGCGCCTTGCAGCTCACGCGCCTTGCTGACGTTGGTGACCAATTGCCGCTGTCCGATGCCGTAGCCATCGTTGTTTCGCTGGACGACGTTCTGCTTGCCAACTTTCTCGGCCCACCAGCGCAGGTGGGCCAATCGGTTCTTGATCGTGCCGACCGTGCAGCCCTCGCTCGACCAGCGTGAAACCAGCGTATCCACGTGCTTGGGTTTCAGGCTGGCCGCCGCCAGGTGCCTGAAGCCCGCCTCCCTCAACTGGGTGGCGGCAAGGTCAAGCACCCGCTCACGGGCGTGCTGGGTCGCGAAGCTGCCGTCGCGGTTGCGGTGGCACAGCTGCTTGAGCTGGTAGTTCAGGTCCTGCATGGGTCAGATGGGATCAGTCGTTTGTCGGTGGTGGGTGGCTGCTGAGGGCTGAGGTCCTTTCTGGTGAGTGGTGGGTTGCCCCGGAAATCGATCTCGTGTTGGGTTGTCGCTGGTGTGTGTCGGTCAGGTCAGTGTTTCTGCCCGTCCTGCGCGCCTTGGCGACACAGGAACTGCAAAGGGCACGGGACACCACGCCCGTTTGTGCCGAAGTGATCCGAAGGTGGCCTGCCCGGCATGGCGTTGGCCCCGGTGGCGCTCTGCTGTGGCGAGTCGATCCCCCGGTTCGAACCATTGCCCCGGTTCGAGGGGTACGCTGACGTGCTCGGCGTGACGCTGGACCTCACCGCAGGCGGATTGCGGTGCTTGACGGTGCGCTGGGCTTGCCCGAAGCAGGCTCACTGGCGAGACCGGTGAGCCCGTCACTCGGGCCCGTCACTTGCGACAGTGCCCCCTAAGTCCTTGTCGGCTGGGGCAAATTTCGCATCGTCACTACCGGCTCGCGCCGCGTAGTGACGATGCGACTGCTCCGGCTGGTCCGGATGAATCTCACACTTGCCGCAGTCAGCGCGGTCGATCGGGTCTGCTGGGGCAGGGTGAGTTGAATCCGCAGACTGTCGGAGGCTTGATATGCATCTCAGGTCTTGCGGCGAGGAGTGGCAGCCTTGCCGTACTCATGGGGGCCCATGGGATCGGGCAGTCACTTGACGTCATCTCCTATCCTGCGGGGAGGCAGGATACCGGCCACGATGGAGATTTACCGGGCTTGGGCAACGCTGTTACGGGCGTCAGTCGGGCTGACACAGCCATCGTGACGTCGAGTGTTGCACCATGCACCGAGGAGTTGCAACTGCAGCTACAGGATTTCTGGCTTGTATCAGGGCAACGAAAGGACCTGACCAGTCCTCTATGCAGACTACTCTCTACTGCAGGCGGCAAGTGACTTGATGGCAGAGCCAACGAATCGGCCTGGTCTCGGTCCCGCGGTGGCTGCTCGGCCGGAGACCCACCTCAATAACACTGCACGTCAAAGCAAACAAATGGATGTATGTTGACGTGTATGTTGGTGGCTCTTAGAATACGATTTACCTAGGTAAATCTGGCGGAGGGAGCGGGATTCGAACCCGCGGTGGGCTGTTAACCCACACACGCTTTCCAGGCGTGCGACTTAAACCACTCATCCATCCCTCCGCAGGGATGTCAGCGAAGGCGCCTGGGAGGCACTGCTGCGGTGACGGGGGCGGAGTTTAGCCCACCGCCTGCCACGCATGGCGCTGCAGCCAGTCCAGGGGCACGAAATCGAGCGCCCGCTGGTGGGTGCTTTCCAGGATGACGGGTGGGGCGCAGCCGTCTGCGTAGGCCTCTTTCCAGCGCAGCGCGCACACGCACCAGCGGTCGCCGGGCTTCAGGCCTTTGAAGCGGTATTCGGGCCGCGGGGTGATGAGGTCGTTACCGCGTTCGAACTGCTGGTTGAGAAACTCCACGGTCATGCGGGCGCAGATGACGTGACTGCCGGCATCTTGCGCATCGGTGTGGCAGCAGCCGTCGCGGAACCAGCCGGTCAGCGGGTCATAGGAGCAGGGCACCAGTTCCTGGCCCAGCACGTTGCGGGCCTCAGGGCGCATGCTTGCCGCCCTTCATCAGCGTCATGGCCGAGCCGATGAGCGCCGAAACCTCGGTCATGTTGCCGGGCACGATCATGGTGTTGGTGGTGCGCGCCAGCTGGCCGTAAGCCTCCACGGCGCGCTCGGCCACCTTGAGTTGCACCGCCTGTTCGCCGCCGGGTTGTTGGATGGCCGCGGCGATCTTGCGGATGGCTTCTGCCGTGGCTTCGGCCACGGCGGTGATGGCGGCGGCCTCGCCCTGTGCATTGTTGATCTCGGCCTGCTTCTCGCCCTCGGAGCGTGCGATGAAGGCCTCGCGCTCGCCCGTGGCGATGTTGATCTGTTCCTGGCGCCGGCCTTCGGAGGCGGCGATGAGCGCGCGCTTCTCGCGCTCGGCGGTGATCTGGGCCTGCATGGAGCGCAGGATCTCCGCCGGGGGCGTGAGGTCCTTGATCTCGTAGCGCAGCACCTTCACACCCCAGGTGAGGGCCGCCTCATCCAGCGCGTTCACCACCGAGGCGTTGATCAGGTCGCGCTCTTCAAACGTCTTGTCCAGCTCCATCTTGCCCACCACGCTGCGCAGCGTGGTCTGGGCCAGCTGGGTGATGGCGGTGAGGTAGTCGCTGCTGCCGTAGCTGGCGCGCATGGGGTCGGTCACCTGGAAGAACAGGATGCCGTCCACCTGGAGCTGGGTGTTGTCCTTGGTGATGCAGACCTGGCTGGGCACATCCAGCGGCACTTCCTTGAGCGAGTGCCGGTAGGCCACACGCTCGATGAAGGGCACGATGAACTTCAGGCCCGGCGTGAGCGTGCGGTCGAACTTGCCCAGGCGTTCCACCACCCAGGCGTTCTGCTGGGGCACGATCTTGAAGGTGCGGGCGACGAACACGATCGCGGCCACCAGGATGACGAGGGCGATTTCCATGGGGTATTCCTCCTTGTGAAACTGTTGCGTGGACTCAGTGCTGCGTCTTGGCGGCAGTTCAGATCAAGCCCGTGGCGCCGCGGCGTCCACGGGCAGCACATCCAGTTCACTGCCGTGGACGGCGACGATGCGGTGTTCGCCCGCGGTGGGTTCGCCGGCGCCGGCGTGGCGAACCGTCCAGGAAGCGCCGCGGTACGGCACGCGGGCCTTGCCATCGTCCTGCCAGGCGTGCACCTGCACGGTTTGCCCGATGTCCAGGCTGACATCGGCGTTGGAAGCGGCGGGGGCAGAGCGGGGTGCGCGGGCGCGCTTGAAGTGCCAGACCGCGGTGGCCCCGCCACCCACCAGGGCGGCCGCCACGAACTGACCGCTGCCGGTGGCGCCGGCGTGCGCCGCCACCGCGGCCGCCACGCTGCCCAAGGCCAGCATCAGGAGGTAGAACGTGCCTGTGAGCAATTCGGCAATGACCAGTGCGCCGGCCAGAACCCACCAAAGTGTTGATGCCTGGAACTCCATGCGTCTGCCTCTCGCCACAGTCTGATGAGAATCAGTGTATCGGTGCGACCTGCAGCCCTACACTTCGCCCGTTTTTTGTGAAGCCGGGCCTGCCCGGACGAGGGCTGCCCAGATGATCCGCTTCCGCTTTCCCGTCTTCATCATCGACGAAGACTTCCGCTCCGAGAACACTTCCGGCCTGGGCATCCGTGCGCTGGCGCAGGCCATCGAAAAAGAAGGCTTCGAGGTGCTGGGCGTCACCAGCTATGGTGATCTGAGCCAGTTCGCGCAGCAGCAAAGCCGGGCCAGCGCCTTCATCCTGTCGATTGACGACGAGGAATTCACGCCCGGGCCGGAACTCGACCCGGCGGTGCTGAACCTGCGCAAGTTCATCGGCGAGATCCGCTTTCGCAACGCCGACATTCCCATCTACCTGTACGGCGAGACGCGCACCTCGCAGCACATCCCCAACGACATCCTGCGCGAGCTGCACGGCTTCATCCACATGTTCGAGGACACGCCAGAGTTCGTGGCGCGTCACATCATCCGTGAGGCCAAGAGCTACCTGGACACGCTGGCGCCGCCGTTCTTCAAGGCGTTGATGGCCTATGCGCAGGACGGTTCGTACTCCTGGCACTGCCCCGGCCACAGCGGCGGTGTGGCGTTCCTGAAGAGCCCGGTGGGGCAGATGTTCCACCAGTTCTTCGGCGAGAATATGCTGCGCGCCGACGTGTGCAATGCCGTGGACGAACTGGGCCAGTTACTGGACCACACCGGGCCGGTGGCCGCCAGCGAGAAGAACGCCGCGCGCATCTTCAATGCCGACCACTGCTTCTTCGTCACCAACGGCACGAGCACCAGCAACAAGATGGTGTGGCACCACACGGTGGCACCCGGCGACGTGGTGGTGGTGGACCGCAACTGCCACAAGAGCATCCTGCACTCCATCATCATGACGGGCGCGGTGCCGGTGTTCCTGCCGCCCACGCGCAACCACTTCGGCATCATCGGGCCCATTCCTCAGTCCGAGTTCTCCCCTGCGGCCATTCGCAAGCGGATCGCAGCCAACCCGCTGCTGGCGGGCGTGGATGCGAAGAAGGTCAAGCCGCGCATCCTGACGCTGACGCAAAGCACCTACGACGGCGTGCTCTACAACACCGAGACCATCAAGCACATGCTGGATGGCTACATCGACACGCTGCACTTTGACGAAGCCTGGTTGCCGCATGCGGCCTTCCACCCGTTCTACGGCACCTTCCACGCCATGGGCAAGAAGAGGCCCAGGCCCAAGGACCAGCTGGTCTTCGCCACGCAGAGTACGCACAAGCTGCTGGCCGGGCTGAGCCAGGCCTCGCAGGTGCTGGTGCAGGACGCACAGAATCGCAAGCTCGACAGGCACCTCTTCAACGAGGCCTACCTGATGCACACCTCCACCAGCCCGCAGTACGCCATCATCGCCAGCTGCGATGTGGCTGCGGCCATGATGGAGCCCCCGGGCGGCACCGCGCTGGTGGAGGAGAGCATTGCCGAGTCCATGGACTTCCGGCGCGCGATGCGCAAGGTGGACAAGGAGTACGGACGGGACTGGTGGTTCAAGGTCTGGGGGCCGGACAAGCTGGCCGCCGAGGGCATGGGCCGCGCCGAAGACTGGATCCTGAAGGCCGGTGACAAGTGGCACGGCTTCGGCAGCCTGGCACCGGGCTTCAACCTGCTGGACCCGGTGAAGAGCACCATCATCACGCCGGGCCTGGACATGTCGGGCAAGTTCGCCAAGACGGGCGTGCCGGCCGCTGTGGTGACGAAGTACCTGGCCGAGCACGGTGTGGTGGTCGAGAAGACGGGCCTGTATTCCTTCTTCATCATGTTCACCATCGGCATCACCAAGGGCCGCTGGAACACCATGGTCACGGCGCTGCAGCAGTTCAAGGACGACTACGACCGCAATCAGCCGATGTGGCGCGCGCTGCCCGACTTTTGCGCCGCCCACCCGCGTTACGAACGCACGGGCTTGAAGGACCTGTGCCAGAGCATCCACGAGACCTATGCCAAGGGCGACATCGCGCGGCTGGTCACCGACATGTATCTGTCGGACCTGCACCCGGCCATGAAGCCCAGCGATGCCTTTGCGCGCATTGCCCACCGGCAGACCGACCGCGTGCCCATCGATGCGCTGGAAGGGCGCATCACCACCTCGCTGCTGACGCCCTACCCGCCGGGCATTCCGCTGCTGGTGCCGGGCGAGCGTTTCAATCGCAAGATCGTGGACTACCTGAAGTTCGCCCGCTCATTCAACGCTGCCTTCCCGGGCTTCGACACCGACGTCCACGGCCTGGTGGAGGAGGAGGCCGAATTGGGCGGTCCGCGCCAGTACTTCGTGGACTGCGTGCGCGACTGAAGCGTCTGAGGCGCCTGAGGCGTCTTTGGCGTCTTTGGCGTCTTGGGCGTCTTGGGCGTCTTGGGCGTCTGACCTCAGGGCTCCATGCCCCCGGCCACCTGGCTGAAGCCGCCATCCACGTAGGTGATCTCGGCGGTGACGCCCGCGGCCAGATCTGACAGCAGGAAAGCCGCCACATTGCCCACATCGTCGATGGTGATGTTGCGGCGGATGGGGGATTCCCGCTCCACCACGTCCAGGATCTTGCCGAAACCCTTGATGCCGGAAGCGGCCAGCGTCTTGATGGGTCCGGCAGAGATGCCGTTGACCCGCACCCCCCTGGGCCCCATGCTGGCCGCCAGGTAGCGCACGCTGGCCTCCAGCGAGGCCTTGGCCAGGCCCATGGTGTTGTAGCCCGGCACCACGCGCAGGGCCCCCAGATAGGTGAGCGTGAGCAGTGCCGAACCCGGGTTCAGGCGGTGCGCCGCCGCCTTGGCCATGGCCGGGAAGCTGTAGGCCGAGATGTCGTGAGCGATCTTGAAGCCCTCGCGCGAGAGGCCGTCGAGGAAGTCGCCGGCAATGGCCTCGCGCGGTGCGAAGCCGATGGCGTGGACGAAGCCATCGAACGTGGGCCAGTGCTCGCCGAGTTGCTCGAAGGTGCGCTGGATCTGGGCGTCGTCACCCACGTCGCAGTCGAAGGTCAGGGTGGAGCCGAATTCGGCGGCGTAATCGGCAATGCGGTCCTTGAAGCGTTCGCCGACGTAGCTGAAGGCGAGTTCGGCGCCCTCGCGGTGACAGGCACGGGCGATGCCGTAGGCGATCGATCGTTGATTCAGCACCCCGGTGATGAGCAGGCGCTTGCCAGCAAGAAAACCCATGGAACCTCCACTGCAAAGAGAGTTGAAGTTTCCCACGGGCTGTTCGGTGGTGCCATGCCATGGGGCAGCGGGCGCTGCAGGCGACATTGCCGCGACGAGCGGGCGTGCCTATAATCCGCCCTTCGCTGAATGTCGAGTGGGCGGTTCTTCCAGCCCATTTTTTTTGGCTCGACGCTTTCAGGCCCGTTGCGCAGTGACCGTGACGGCGCGGTGAGGGCGCCGGGCACAACTGCGTGTGGAGCGACGGGGATTTTGGGTCATCAGACGGTTCGATCAGAGCCTGCGCAGGCAGGTGTTGGCGCGGAAGCCGGCAGGGATGCCGGCGCGCCGGGCGGCGAGCATCACGCGCCGGGGCCAGCCTCGTCGGGCGTGGGCCATGGCATCGGCTCGCAGGCCTGCATCGAGCGCACCGTCACCGGCCTGGGCTTCGATCTGGTGGACGTCGAGCGCTCTGCGCGGGGCCTGCTGCGTATTTTCATCGACCGCGTGCCAGGTCACGCCTACCCGGAATCGCAGGGCGAGGGCGAGTTTGTCACCGTGGACGACTGCGAAGCCGTCACCCGACAACTGGTGTACGCGCTGGAAGTGGAGAGCGTGGCCTACGAGCGGCTGGAAGTCTCCTCCCCCGGCATCGACCGACTGCTCAAGAAAGAAGCGGACTTCATCCGCTTCGCCGGTCAGGCGGTCAACCTCACGCTCAAAGCACCGTTTCAGGGCCGCAAGCACTGGCGTGGCGTGCTGGGCCGCTCCGAGGCAGGTTGGAGCCTGGCCCTGCAGGACGAGCGCGCCGGCAGCGAGCTCGCATTCAAGCTTGATGAAGTGCGCGAGGCCCGCCTCGTGCCCGTGTTCGACTTCAAGGGGCGGGGCCGTGCCGCGCGCCCCGCAGGTTGAGGAAAGGTCCCAGACGATGAACCGCGAATTGCTGATGCTGGTCGATGCCATCGCCCGAGAGAAGACGGTGGAGCGGGAAGTGGTCTTCGCCGCAGTGGAGGCCGCACTGGCCTCGGCCACCAAGAAGCTCAACGGCGGCGAGATGGACATCCGCGTGTCGATCGACCGCGATTCCGGCGAGTACGAGACCTTCCGCCGCTGGCACGTCGTGCCCAACGAGGCCGGTCTGCAGATTCCCGACGCCGAGATGCTGCTGTTCGAGGCGCAGGAACAGATCTCGGACATCGAGTCCGGTGACTACATCGAAGAGCCTATCGAGTCGGTGACCATCGGCCGCATCGGCGCCCAGGCCGCCAAGCAGGTCATCCTGCAGAAGATCCGCGATGCCGAGCGGGAGCAGCTGCTCAACGATTTCCTGTCGCGCGGCGACAAGGTCTTCGTCGGCACCGTCAAGCGCCTGGACAAGGGCGACATCATCGTGGAGAGCGGCCGCGTCGAGGGGCGCCTGAAGCGCACCGAGATGATCCCGAAGGAGAACCTGCGCACAGGTGACCGGGTACGTGCCGTGATCGCAGGCGTGGACCCCACCCAGCGCGGTGCCCAGATCATGCTGTCGCGCAGCGCGCCGGGCTTCATGATCGAGCTGTTCGCCCAGGAAGTGCCCGAGATCGAGCAGGGCCTGCTGGAGATCAAGAGTTGTGCGCGTGACCCGGGTTCGCGCGCCAAGATCGCCGTGGTCTCGCATGACCGCCGTGTGGATCCCATCGGCACCTGCGTGGGTGTGCGGGGCTCACGCGTCACCGCCGTGACGAACGAGCTCGCGGGTGAGCGCGTGGACATCGTGCTGTGGTCCGACGACCCGGCGCAGTTCGTGATCGGCGCCCTGGCGCCGGCCAATGTGCAGTCCATCGTCGTGGACGAGGAGAAGCACGCCATGGACGTCGTGGTGGACGAGGAGAACCTCGCCATCGCCATCGGCCGGGGCGGACAGAACGTGCGACTGGCCTCCGACTTGACCGGCTGGCGCATCAACATCATGACGGCCGAGGAATCCCAGGCCAAGGTGGCCGAGGAGTCCGACTCCGTTCGCCGTGTCTTCGTCGACAAGCTGGACGTCGATGAAGAGGTGGCCGACATCCTGATCGCCGAGGGCTTCACCAGCCTGGAGGAAGTGGCCTACGTGCCGCTGCAGGAGATGCTGGAGATCGAATCCTTCGACGAGGACACCATCAACGAGTTGCGCACCCGGGCCCGCGATGCGCTGCTGACGATGGAGATCCAGAAGGAAGAAAAGGTCGACGATGTGTCGCAGGACCTGCGCGACCTGGAGGGCATGAGCACCGATCTGATCGGCAAGCTGGCCGCAGGCGGTGTGCACACCCGTGACGACCTGGCCGATCTGGCGGTGGACGAACTCACCGAGATGGTCGGCCTGGACGACGCACAGGCCCGCGACCTGATCATGAAGGCGCGCGAGCATTGGTTCACCGCCTGACCGTCATCGACAGCCTGCCCACCCTCCGACCGCATACGGCCCGGACACCGAAGGACCTCCCCCCATGGCAGTGACCACCGTCGCCCAGTTTGCCGCGCAGCTCAACCGGCCGACTTCCACCCTGCTCGAGCAGTTGCATTCCGCCGGGGTGGCCAAGGCTTCGCCCGACGACGCGCTCACCGATGGGGACAAGGAACGCCTGCTCGAGTACCTGCGCACCTCGCACGGCACCGCCAGCACCGAGCGCAAGAAGATCGTCCTGACCCGCAAGAGCACCAGCGAGATCAAGCAGGCTGACGCCTCGGGCAAGGCGCGCACCATCCAGGTGGAAGTGCGCAAGAAGCGCACCTTCGTCAAGCGCGATGAGGCCCCGGCGGCCGAGGAGGCTGCGCCGCCCGTTCCGGTGATCGACGCCGAGGAACAGGCACGCCGAGATGCGGAGGCCGCATCACAGGCCGCGCTGTTGCAGCGCCAGATGGAAGACGCCGCCGAGCGGCAGCGTCAGGCCGAGGCCCAGGCCCAGCGTGAGCGCGAGGCCGCTGAAGCAGCGGCTCGTGAGGCGGCTGAGCGCCAGGCTGCGGAAGCTGCCGAGGCCGCGGCACGCGCGGCGGCTGAAGCCCAGGCTCGGGCGGCTGCGGCCACCCCCGAGGCTGCGCCAGCAGCCCCGGTTGCTGCACCTGCCCCTGCCCCCGCGCCCACGACGGCCGCTGCACCTGCGGCGCCGGTCGCCCCGGCGCCGGCCCCGGCCCTGGCCGAGCCCGTCAAGGCGGGCCTGCGAGTGGTCAAGGCTGCCGATGCCGATGCCCTTGCGCGCCAGGCGCAGGCTGATTCAGACGCACGGCGGCGCAAGGCCGAGACCGAGGCGGCGGCCATCCGCGAGATGATGTCGCGGCCCCGCTCGGTGCAGGTGGCCAAGAAGCCCGAGGAACCCAAGCCTGCGGAAGCAGCCGGTATCAAGGGCACCATTCACAAGCCAGCCGCCAAGCCGGGTGCGCCTGCTGCCGCCGCGCCCAAGCCGGGCGAGAAGAAACAGGTCAAGAGCGAGAAGCTGTCCTCCAGCTGGGCCGACGATGCGGCCAAGAAGCGCGCGCTCAAGACCCGGGGTGACACGGGCGGTGCAAGGGGCGGATGGCGCTCGCCGCGCGGTGGCCGCCGGGGCGAGCGCGATGAAGGCTCGACCTTCGCGGCGCCGGCCGAGCAGCAGGTGCAGGAAGTGCACGTGCCCGAGACCATCAGCGTGGCCGATCTGGCCCACAAGATGAGCGTCAAGGCCAGCGAGGTGATCAAGCAGCTGATGAAGCTGGGCCAGATGGTCACCATCAACCAACAGCTGGACCAGGAGACCGCGATGATCGTGGTCGAGGAAATGGGCCACAAGGCGCTGGCGGCCAAGCTCGACGATCCGGAAGCCTTCACCGAGGAAGAACAGGCCGCGCAGTCGGCTGAGGAACTGAACCGCGCTCCTGTGGTCACCGTCATGGGCCACGTGGACCACGGCAAGACCTCGCTGCTGGACTACATCCGCCGTGCCCGCGTGGCTGCGGGCGAGGCTGGGGGCATCACGCAGCACATCGGGGCCTACCACGTGGAGACGCCGCGCGGGATGATCACCTTCCTGGACACGCCGGGCCACGCCGCCTTCACGGCCATGCGCGCCCGCGGTGCCAAGGCGACCGACATCGTCATCCTGGTGGTGGCCGCTGACGACGGCGTCATGCCCCAGACCAAGGAGGCCATCCACCATGCGAAGGCTGCGGGCGTGCCCATCGTCGTGGCCATGAACAAGATCGACAAGCCCGAGGCCAACGTGGAGCGCCTGAAGAGCGAACTCGTGGCCGAGCAGGTCGTCCCCGAGGATTTCGGTGGTGAGTCTCCCTTTGTCCCGGTCTCGGCCAAGACCGGCCAGGGCGTGGACGATCTGCTGGAGCAGGTGCTGCTGCAGGCCGAAGTGCTGGAGCTGAAGGCGCCCACCGAAGCCGCAGCCAAGGGCCTGGTGATTGAAGCCAAGCTGGACAAGGGGCGCGGCCCCGTGGCCACCGTGCTGGTGCAAAGCGGCACGCTCAAGCGCGGGGATGTGGTGCTGGCCGGCTCCAGCTATGGCCGCGTGCGCGCCATGCTGGACGAAGACGGCAAGCCCACGCAGGCTGCCGGCCCCTCGATTCCCGTGGAGATCCAGGGCCTGACCGAGGTGCCGTCTGCCGGCGACGAGTTCATGGTGCTGGCCGACGAACGTCGGGCACGCGAGATCGCCACCTTCCGCCAGGGCAAGTACCGCGAAGTCACGCTGAACAAGCGCCAGGCCGCCAAGCTGGAGAACATGTTCGACCAGATGGGCGAAGGCCAGGCGCAGACCCTGGCGCTGATCGTCAAGGCCGATGTGCAGGGTTCGCAGGAGGCCCTGGCGCAATCGCTTGTCAAGCTGAGCACGACCGAGGTGAAGGTGCAGATCGTGCATGCGGCCGTCGGCGGCATCTCCGAGAGCGACGTCAATCTGGCCATCGCCTCCAAGGCCGTCATCATCGGCTTCAACACCCGGGCCGATGCCGGTGCGCGCAAGCTGGCCGAAGGCAACGGCGTGGATTTGCGTTACTACAACATCATCTACGACGCGGTGGACGAGGTGAAGGCGGCCATGGAAGGCATGCTGGCACCGGAGCAGAAGGAAGAAGTCATCGGCACCGCCGAGATCCGCACCGTGTTCGTGGCCTCCAAGATCGGCACCGTGGCCGGTTGCATGGTCACCGCTGGCCAGGCCACCCGCAACGCCCGCTTCCGTCTGCTGCGCGACAACGTGGTGATCTACACGGGCGAGTTGGAGTCTCTCAAGCGCATGAAGGACGATGTGCGCGAGGTCAAGGAAGGCTTCGAGTGCGGCATCAAGCTGAAGAACTACAACGACATCAAGGAAGGTGATCAGCTGGAGTTCTTCGAGGTCAAGGAAGTCGCCCGCACGCTGTAACGCGGCGTTGGCCTCGGCTGCAGCCCCGCCAACCACCCGGAAGGCGGGGTTTGCACTTCAAGAGGACGCAAAAGCCCATGACACGACACAAGCGCTCCACCCCCAACCGCGGCTTCCGCGTGGCTGATCAGATCCAGCGCGATCTGGCGGAGTTGGTGCGCGAGCTGAAGGATCCGCGCGTGGGCATGATCACGCTCAATGCCGTGGAGGTCACGCCCGACTACGCGCATGCGAAGGTGTACTTCTCGTTGCTGGTGGGCGACCCCGCTGAAACCGAAGCCGGCCTCAACGAGGCCGCCGGCTGGCTGCGCAATGGCCTGTTCAAGCGGCTGGCCATCCACACCGTGCCGACGCTGCACTTCCAGTTCGACCGCACCACCGAACGTGCGGCCGACCTGAGCGCCTTGATCACCAAGGCCAACGCGCAGCGCGCCCGCGAGGACTGATGGCCACGCAGGGAACCAAGGTGGTGCGCCGGCCGGTGCACGGCGTGCTGCTGCTGGACAAGCCCGTGGGCCTGAGCAGCCAGGACGCGCTGTACAAGGCCAAGCGGCTGCTGCGCGCCGAGAAGGCCGGACACACCGGCACGCTGGACCCGCTGGCCTCTGGCCTGCTGCCCCTGTGCTTTGGTGCGGCCACCAAGTTCGCGCAGGTCAGCCTGGAGGCCGACAAGGCCTACCGCGCCACCCTGCACCTGGGGCAGACCCGCGTGGGCGGTGACCGCGAGGGCGAGGTCTTGCAGGAGCGCCCTGTGACGTTTGACGCTGCGCTGCTGCAGGCCAGCATCGAGCGCCTGACGGGTGAGATCGAGCAGGTGCCGCCCATGCAGTCGGCCCTGAAGCACCAGGGCAAGGCCCTGTACGAGTACGCGCGGGCCGGCATCGAGATCGAGCGCCAGCCCCGCCGCGTGCGCATCCACCGGCTGGAGGTGCTGCAGTGGAGCGGCCCCACGCTGGTGCTGGACGTGCACTGCAGCAAGGGCACCTACGTGCGCACCCTGGCCCAGGACCTGGGCGAATTGCTGGGCTGCGGCGCCCACCTGTCCGGCCTGCGGCGCACCGCCAGCGGCCCGCTGCAGGTGGAGCAGGCCCTCACGCTGGAGGCCCTGGCCGCCCTGGAAGAGTCTGCGCGGGACGCCCTGTTGCGCCCGGCCGACGCCCTGCTGCAATCCTGGCCCGAGATTCGCTTGCCCGATGACGAGGCCGGCCGCTTTCTGTCCGGCCTGCGCCGTCGTGTCCGTCTGGACGACATGCCGGCCGTCCGTGTCTATGGTCCCCAGCCGCGCGCCTTTCTGGGCAGTGCGCACATCACCGGTGGCGAGTTGATCGCTGACCGCCTCTTGAGCCCCGTCGAGGTGCAGGCCTTGCTGGCCGAACCCAGCCCCCCATGAACAAGCAGATCCGCAACATCGCCATCATCGCCCACGTCGACCATGGCAAGACCACCCTGGTGGACCAACTCCTGCGCCAGAGCGGCACCTTCCGTGAGAACGAGAAGGTGGCCGAGCGCGTGATGGACAGCAACGACCTCGAGCGCGAGCGTGGCATCACCATCCTGGCCAAGAACTGCGCGGTGTCCTGGGCCGGCACGCACATCAACATCGTGGACACGCCGGGCCACGCCGACTTCGGCGGCGAGGTCGAGCGCGCCCTGTCCATGGTGGACGGCGTGGTGCTGCTGATCGACGCCCAGGAGGGCCCGATGCCGCAGACGCGTTTCGTCACCAAGAAGGCGCTGGCCCTGGGCCTGAAGCCCATCGTGGTGGTGAACAAGGTGGACAAGCCGGGCTCGCGGCCCGATTACGTGATCAACGCCGCCTTCGAGCTCTTCGACAAGCTGGGCGCCACCGAAGAACAGCTGGACTTTCCCGTGGTCTACGCCTCGGGCCTGAACGGCTGGGCGTCGCTGAAGGAAGGCGCGCCGGGCCAGGCCTGGGGCACCGACCTGAGCGACCTCTTCGAGACGGTGCTGCGCCACGTGCCGGCCCACCAGGGCAACCCGGATGCGCCGCTGCAACTGCAGATCTCGTCGCTGGACTACAGCACCTACGTGGGCCGCATCGGCGTGGGCCGGGTCAACGCCGGCACGCTCAAGCCGGCGATGGACGTGCTGGTGATGGAAGGCCCGGACGGCCGCTCCTTCAAGGGCCGCATCAACCAGGTGCTGACCTTTGCGGGCCTGGAGCGCCGGCCCGCCGAAGAGGCCGGCCCGGGCGACATCGTGCTGATCAACGGCATCGAGGACATCGGCATCGGCGTCACCATCACCAGCGTGGACGACCCGCAGCCCCTGCCCATGCTGACGGTGGACGAGCCCACGCTGACCATGAACTTCTGCGTCAACACCAGCCCGTTGGCGGGCCGCGAGGGCAAGTTCGTCACCAGCCGCCAGTTGTGGGATCGGCTGCAGAAGGAACTGCAGTCCAACGTGGCGCTGCGCGTGAAGGAGTCCGGCGAAGACGGCATCTTCGAGGTCTCGGGCCGCGGCGAGTTGCACCTGACCATCCTGCTGGAGAACATGCGCCGCGAAGGCTACGAGCTGGCCGTGAGCAAGCCGCGCGTGGTGTTCAAGGAGGTCGAGGGTGAGCGATGCGAGCCCATCGAGATGGTGACCGTGGACGTCGAGGATCAACACCAGGGTGGCGTCATGCAGGCGCTGGGTGAGCGCAAGGCCGAACTCGCCAACATGGAGACCGATGGCCAGGGCCGCGTGCGCCTGGAATACCGCATCCCGGCGCGCGGCCTCATCGGCTTTTCCAACGAGTTCATGAACCTGACGCGCGGCACGGGCCTGATCAGCAACATCTTCGATGGCTTCGAACCCTACCGCGGTGAGATCGAGGGCCGCAAGAACGGCGTGCTCATCAGCATGGACGACGGCGAGATCGTCACCTACGCGCTGGGCAAGCTGGACGACCGCGGCCGCATGTTCGTGCGCCCGGGCGACCCGGTGTACGAGGGCATGATCGTGGGCATCCACAGCCGCGACAACGACCTGGTGGTCAACGCCGTGCGCACCAAGCAGCTGACCAACTTCCGCGTCAGCGGCAAGGAAGACGCCATCAAGATCACGCCGCCCATCGACCTGACGCTCGAGTACGCGGTGGAGTTCATCGCCGACGACGAACTGGTGGAGATCACGCCCAAGAGCATCCGGCTGCGCAAGCGCTTCCTCAAGGAGCACGAGCGCAAGCGGGCGAGCCGGGAAGGCGCCTGAGGATTCAGCCTGGCCAGGTGGGGCGGGCCTCAGCCTTTTGCCGAGGCCCCTGAAGTGGGCGCCGCGGTGGCCTCCAGCGCCGCCAGTTGCTGCCACGTGGCCAGCAGCCGGTCGGCTGACAGGCTGAGGCTGTCGATGCCCAGGGCCACCAGGCGCGCGGCCAGGCCTGGGTGATCTGACGGCGCCTGGCCGCAGATGCCCACCGTGCGCCCATGCCGGTGCGCGCCCTCGATGGCCCACTGGTACATCTTCAGCATGCCCGGGTCGCGTTCGTCGAAGGCGGCGGATACCAGAGCGCTGTCGCGGTCCACGCCCAGCGTGAGTTGCGTCAGGTCGTTGCTGCCGATGGAAAAGCCATCGAACAGCGCCGCGAACTCGTCGATCAGGATCACGTTGTTCGGGATCTCGCACATCATGATGATCGACAAGCCTTCAGACGGCTGCGCTGGCGTGCGGGCGGTGGCGGCGCCAGCCTGGGCAGCGGCGTCGCCGTTGCCAGCGGTGCCGGGTGGCGATGAGGAACGGGCCAGCCCATGCGCGGCCATGGCGGCCAACACCTGCCGCGCTTCTTCCAGACGGCGCACGAACGGCACCATCACCTGCAGGTTCTTCAGGCCCATGTGCTCGCGCACCCGCAGGATGGCCTCGCACTCCAGCGCGAAGGCCTCGCTGTAGGACGCATGCACGTAGCGCGCCGCGCCGCGCAGCCCCAGCATCGGGTTCTCTTCCAGCGGTTCGAAATCGCGGCCGCCGGCCAGGGCGGCGTACTCGCTGCTCTTGAAGTCTGATAGCCGCACGGTCACGGGCCGGGGCCAGAAGGCGGCGGCGATGGTGGCGATGCCCTCGGCCAGGCGCTCCACGAAGCAGCGCGCCCCGTCGGCGTGCCCGGCGCTCAGGGCCTGCACCCGCTCCCGCTCGGCGGGGTCGCGAATGCGCTCGGGGTGCAGCAGCGCCATGGGGTGGGCGCCGATGTGCTCGCTGATGATGAATTCCATGCGCGCCAGTCCGACACCGTCGCAGGGCAGACGCGCCGTGCGAAAGGCCAGGCCCGGGTTGCCCAGGTTCACCATCAGGCGGGTCCGGGTCTGGGGCAGTTTCGTGAGCGCCGTGCGCTCGGTGCGGAAGGGCCAGTGCCCGTCGATGACGCGGCCGGTGTCACCTTCGGCGCAGGTGATGGTGACGGCCTGCCCGTTGGCCAGCGAGGTGCATGCACCGGGGACCCCCACCAAGGCCGGGATGCCCAACTCGCGCGCCACGATGGCGGCGTGGCAGGTGCGTCCGCCGTGCTCGGTGACGATGGCCGCGGCCGTCTTCATCACCGGCTCCCAGTCGGGCGTGGTGGTGGGGGTCACCAGCACCTCGCCCGGGCGGAAGCTGGGCAGGTCGCGCGGGTGGCCGATGCGGCGCACGCTGCCCTGCGCAATGCGCTGGCCAATCGCACGCCCGCGCAGCAGCGTGGCGCTGGCCGGCGGCCCAGGGGCATCGAGCTCGTGGCGCTCAATCTCCCAGGCGGCCTGCTGCGAAGCCACCGTCTCCGGCCTGGCCTGCACGATGTAGAGCGGCCCTTCCGGCCCGTCCTGCGCCCACTCCACGTCCATGGGGCACCAGTGGCCGGCGCGCTGGCTGTAGTGTTCTTCGATGCGCAGCGCCATGCCGCTCAGGGCCAGCACCTGCTCGTCGCTGAGGCAGGGCCGCAGCCGGTCCGCCTCCGGCACGGGCTCGGTGAGGATCCCGCCGGGCGCCAGCACCACCCGTGTCTGCTTGGCGCCGATGCGGTGGCTCAGCACGGCTCGCGTGCCGAGGCGGTAGGTGGGCTTGTGCACCACGAACTCGTCTGGGTCCACGCTGCCCTGCACCACGGCCTCGCCCAGCCCCCAGGCGGCGTCGATGCGCACCACGTCGGGGTGGCCGGATTCAGTGTCCAGCGTGAAGGCCACGCCGCTGGCGGCCAGGTCGCTGCGCACCATCTTCATCACGGCCACCGACAAGGCCACCTGGAAGTGGTCAAAGCCCTGGTCGATGCGGTAGGCGATGGCACGGTCGGTGAACAGCGATGCCTGGCAGCGCCGCACGGCGTCCACCACGGCGTCCTCGCCGGCCACGTTCAGGAAGCTCTCGTGCTGGCCGGCGAAGCTGGCGTGCGGCAGGTCTTCGGCCGTGGCCGAACTGCGCACGGCCACCCGCAGGTCGGGCTCGGCGCACTGCTGCGCCAGGGCGCGCCAGGCGCCGCGCAGCGCCGCCTCCACCGCCACGGGCATGGGGCAGGCGTTCACGAGGGCGCGGGCTTGTGCGCCAGCGCGGGCAAGGGCGGCGCTGTCAGCTTTGTCCAGGCGGTCCAGCAGGGCGTGCAGGCGCGGCGCGGCGCCGGCGGCTTCGATCATGTCGCGAAAGGCTTGCGCCGTGACCGCAAAGCCCGGCGGCACACGCACGCCCAGGGGGCCGAGTGTGCGCATCAGCTCACCGATGGACGCGGTCTTGCCGCCCACCAGCGGCACATCATCCATCGCCACCTCGTCCAGGCGCAGCACGTATCGTTTCATCGGCAAGAGCCTCCTGTGGGGTGGGGGAGCGCCCGGCGAGAACTGCAGCCGCGGACTGCTGGGCCATGGTGATTCATGATGGGCCCAGCAGGCCGAAACTGCGCGCGGCTTTGCAGGCGACTCTTGAGGGCCGTCAATTGTCCTGCTCGCGGCAAAAAGCCCTGTGCCCCGCCGCAAGGACAGGCGGTCAGCACAATCGACGGCATGAAGACACTCATCGCCGCCCTGTTGCTGGCCGCCACCACCATGACCAGCCACGCCATCGAGGAACCCGACTTTGAAGTCGTCCAGCGTCTGGACGCCGTGGAAATCCGCCAGTACGTCCCCTACGTGGTGGCCGAGGTCACGGTGCCCGGGCCGGCCGACTCGGCGGGTAACCAGGCTTTCCCGCTGCTGTTCGGTTACATATCCGGCAAGAACAAGGGCGAGCGCAAGATGGCCATGACTGCCCCGGTCACCCAGACGCCCACGCCTGTGAAGATGGCGATGACCGCGCCGGTGACGCAGGCCGCCACGCTGCAGGGCTATCAGGTGCAGTTCGTCCTGCCCAAGGGGGTGACGCTGGAAAGCGCCCCCGAGCCGTTGGACAGCCGGGTGAAGATCCGTGAAGTGCCGGCGGCCAAGGTGGCGGCCGTCAGGTTCTCAGGCTTCTGGTCGGAGGACAACTACCAACGCCACCTGACCCAACTGACCACCGGCCTGCAGGCCGCCGGGATGCGCTGGAAGGGCGAGCCCGTATATTCCCGCTACAACGCGCCCATGACCCCCTGGTTCCTGCGGCGCAACGAGATCTGGTTGGCCCTGGAGTGAAATTGCCATGAACCATCAACAAGACTTTGATTCCGCTCCCGTGCGCCAGTTGCGCGCGGACCTTGCGCTGGCGTTGCGCGCCGCTTACCACTACGGCCTGTCCGAGGGGGTGTGCAACCATTTCAGCGCCGAGCTGCCCGATGGCTCCGGCCGCTTTCTGCTGAACCCGCGCGGCCTGCTGTGGAGCGAGGTGGGCACCGACGACATCGTGATGGTGGACGTGAACGGTCAGCGCCTGGCCGGCACCTACGAGATCGAGCCCACGGCGATGTTCATCCACGCTGCGGTGCATCGCATCGCGCGCAAGGCGGTGGTGATGCACACGCACATGCCCTACGCCACGGCCCTCACCCTCACGCAGGACCGGGCGCTGGACACCACGCTTTCGCAGACGGCCATGCGCTTTCACGGCCTGGTGGCCGTGGACCGCATCTACAACGGCGTGGCCCTGGGCGTGGAGGAGGGCGAACGCATCGCCACGGCGATGAACGGTGCCGACATCGTCTTCATGGCCAATCACGGCGTCATCGTCTGCGGCGAGCGCATCGACTACGCCTTTGACGACCTTTACTACCTGGAGCGTGCCTGCCAGGTGCAGGTGATTGCTGACTCCACCGGCCGACCGGGAGCGCCCGTGCCGGCCGAAATGGCTGACCTGGTGGCCAGTCAGGTGCAGGGCGAGCGGCTGCAGTCCGAGCTGTTCTTCAAGGCGTTGCGGCGCAAGCTCTGAGGGCTGGCGCCCTTCCACCCTCGTTTCAGCGCGCTGCCAGCGCCCTCTCCACGGCCGCCTTCATGGCCGCACTGGTGGGGCCTGCGGTGCTGCCAAAGTGGGCGATGGGCGTGCCGTCTCTCCCCACCAGGTACTTGTTGAAGTTCCAGCTGGGTGTCTGACCCGTGGACCGGGCCAGGGCCGCAAACAGCGGGTGGGCCTGCGGACCGCGCACGGGAATGGACGTGAACATCGGGAACTTCACGCCATAGGTGTTGAAGCAGACGTCGGCGGTCTTGCGGGCGTCGGCATCTTCCTGCCGGAAGTCATTGGACGGAAAGCCCATCACCACCAGCCCGCGTGCGGCATAGGCCGCGTTCAAGGCCTCCAGACCCTCGAACTGCGACGTGAAGCCGCAGTAGCTGGCGGTGTTGACGATCAGCAGCACCTTGCCCGCGTACTGGCACAGGGGCTGGGGCTTTTCGTCCTGCAGGCGCGGGAGGGTGTGCTGCAGCAGCGGCGGGCAGGCTGCTGCCCCAAGCGTTCGGGCGGACCGGGTGGCTTCGGTCGGGGTGCCTGCCGCCGTGGGGGAGGCGGCGCTGGTGCTTGCGGTGGCGTGGGCCATCCAGGGCAGGAGCGCGCACAGGCCCGCGGCCATGGCGTGTGCGGCTCGGTGGGTGGGCGATCGCATGGTGGAGTTCCTTCCCCAGGGCTTGACGGCCCGCCGAGTGTCCCTCAAGACACCGGAACCCACAGGCTCAGCGTCCGTGCTCGCGCCGCCAGGCCTCAAAGGCCACGCGGTTGGCCTCATCCGTAGGTGGGTACAGGCCCAGAATGGACTGGCCGGCTTGCACACGCTCGGTGACGAAGTCCTCGAAGGCCGTCATGTCCACAGCGTCAGCCGCCACGTCGTCGGCCACGTGTGCGGGAATCACCACCACGCCTTCGGCGTCGCCCACCACCACATCACCCGGCCACACGGCCACGTCGCCGCAGCCGATGGGCACGTTGATGTCCAGCGCCTGGTGCAGGGTCAGGTTGGTGGGGGCGCTGGGCCGGTGGTGGTACGTGGGAAAGGGCAGGCGCGGGATGGAGCCGGCCGAGGCTGCCCGTGCGTCCTTGCGGCTGTCCACCATGAACACGGCTCCGGGTGGGCACTCCTCCACCGCCTTGCGCTGGGGGTGCGCGCGGTCCTGAAACACGGAGATGGGGTTCAGGTCTTCGCGGGCCGGGATGTAGCGCAACGTGAAGGCCTCACCCACCATGTTGGGCAGGTTGGGGTTCAGCGGCCGCACGTCCTGGATGAACTGGTTGCGCAGGCCGCGCTTGAACAGGGCAGTGCACAGCGTGGCCGTGCTCACGCCGAGCAGGCGTTCGTGGGTTTGCGGATTCATGGGCGGGCTCTTTCAGACGGTGAACTCAAGCCGGTCAGAAGATGTCCGGCTCGGGCACGGGCGCGCCAAAGCTGGCCTCGAGGAAGTCGAAGTCGCAGCCCTGGTCGGCTTGCAGGATGTGGCGGCCGAACATCCAGCCATAGCCGCGCTCGTAGCGCGCCGGCGGGGCCTGCCAGGCGGCCTTGCGGCGCTCGAACTCGGCCTCGTCGATCTCCAGGTGGATGCGCCGCGCCGGCACGTCTACGGTGATGCGGTCGCCTGTGCGCACCAGGGCCAGCGGGCCGCCCACGGCCGCCTCGGGCGCGCAGTGCAGCAGGCAGCCGCCGTAGCTGGTGCCGCTCATGCGCGCGTCTGACAGGCGCAGCATGTCCTTCACCCCCTGCTTGAGCAGCTTGGTGGGGATGGGCAGCATGCCCCACTCGGGCATGCCCGCGCCCTTGGGGCCTGCGTTGCGCAGCACCAGCACATCGTCGCCCGTGACGTCCAGGTCCGGGTCGTCCACCGCCTTCTTCAGCGAGGGGTAGTCGTCGAACACCAGTGCGCGGCCCGTGTGGCGCAGCAGGTGCGGCGCGCAGGCGCTGGGCTTGATGATGACGCCGTCGGGGGCGATGTTGCCGCGCAGCACAGCCAGCGCGCCTTCGGCATAGATGGGCCGATCCAGCGGGCGGATCACGTCGTCGTTGAAGACTTCCGCACCCGCCACGTTGTCGCCGATGCTGCGCCCGTTTACGGTGAGGGCCGAGCGGTCGAGGTGTGGGCCCATGCCCTCCAGCAGCGCGCGCAGGCCACCGGCGTAGAAGAAATCCTCCATCAGGTAGCGATCGCCGCTGGGGCGGATGTTGGCGATCACCGGCACGCGGCGGCTGGCGGCGTCGAAGTCGTCCAGCGTCACGGGGTGGCCGGCGCGGCGAGAAATCGCCACCAGGTGGATGATGGCGTTGGTGGAGCAGCCCATGGCCATGGCGGTGGCGATGCCGTTGGCAAAGCTGGCACGCGACAGCATGCGCGAGGGCTTGAAGTCTTCCCACACCATGTCCACGATGCGGCGCCCGCACTCGGCGCTCATGCGGATGTGGCCGGCGTCCGCCGCGGGAATGGAACTCGCCCCCGGCAGCGTCATGCCGATGGCCTCGGCAATGCCCATCATGGTGGCGGCCGTGCCCATGGTCATGCAGGTGCCGTGGCTGCGGGCGATGCCGGCCTCCATCTCGCGCCAGGCCTCCTCGCTCAGGCGTCCGGCCCGGCGCTCGTCCCAGTACTTGAAGGCGTCACTGCCCGAGCCCAGCACCTGCCCACGCCAGTTGCCGCGCAGCATCGGGCCGGCAGGCAGGTAGATGCAGGGCAGGTCCATGGTCAGCGCGCCCATCAGCAGGCCGGGCGTGGTCTTGTCGCAGCCGCCCATCAGCACCGCCCCGTCCACCGGGTGGCTGCGCAGCAGCTCCTCGGTCTCCATGGCCAGGAAGTTGCGGTACAGCATGGTCGTGGGCTTGACCAGGGACTCGCTCAGTGAGATGGCCGGCAGCTCCAGCGGGAAACCTCCGGCCTGCAGCACCCCGCGTTTGACGTCTTCCACCCGCTGCTTGAAGTGCGCGAGGCACTGGTTGGCGTCGCTCCAGGTGTTGACGATGGCGATCACCGGCTTGCCCACCCAGTCGGCCGGGGCGTAGCCCATCTGCATGACGCGCGAGCGGTGGCCGAAGGAGCGGAAGTCGTCGGGAGCGAACCAGCGCGCGCTGCGCAGGTCCTGAGGGCGGGTTCGTTGAGCGGCTGCGGGTGTTTCCATGATGCGGGGATGGATCAACAGAGCGTCACTCGGCCTTGATGCCAGCGGTCTTGATCACCCGGGTCCAGAGCTCGATCTCGCTCTTGACGACCTTGCTGTAGTGCTCGCCCCCCTGGGGCGGGATGACGAAGCCCACGCTCTCCAGGCGCTGGCGGATTTCGGCCGAGGCCATCACCTTCTTCATGGCCGCCTCGAGCTTGTCCACGACGGGCTTGGGCGTGCCCCTGGCCATCGACAGGCCGCTCCAGGACAGCGCCTCGTAGCCCTTCACACCCGTCTCGGCGATGGTGGGCACGTCAGGAAAAAGGGGGTTGCGCGCCTGGCTGGTGACGGCCAGCGGCCTGAGCTTGCCCGCACGCACGTGGGGCAGCGCCGCGTCCTGGTTGATGAACATCATCGGGATCTGGCCGCCCAGGATGTCCTGCATCATGGGGCCGCCGCCGCGGTAGGGAATCCCCACGATGAACAGCGGCTGCCCCTTTTCGCCGCCCACCTGCTTGAGCAGCTCCATGGCCATGTGGCCGCTGGCGGCGTGGGTGTAGCCGTAGTTCATCTTCCCGGGGTTCTTGCGGATGTAGGCAATGAGTTCCTGGAAGGTCTTGAAGGGCTGGTCGGGGTGGACCACCAGCACGTTCGGCCCCGTGTGCACCTGCGAGATGTGGATGAAATCCCGCATGGAGTCATAGGAGAGCTTGGGGTCCAGCCCGTGGGCCACTGCGCTCTGGCCCACACCCGTCTGGATGATCGTGTAACCGTCCGCCGGGGCCTGCAACGCCTTGACGATGCCGATGGTGCCGCCCGCGCCTCCGATGTTCTCCACCACCACCTGTTGGCCCAGTTCGCGCGTCAGGGCGCTGGCCACCACGCGGGCCAGCACATCGCTGGTGCCCCCGGGCGGGAAGGGGCTGATCAGCTTGACCGGCTTGGTGGGCCAGGCGTCCTGGGCATGGGCGCCGGTGGCCAGCAGGCCCACGGCCAGGGCCGCAGCCCAGGCGGCGACGCCTTGCAAGGCGATGCGGCGCGACGTGCAGGACGCCAGGTGAAGCTTGGTGCTCATGAGGTCTCCTCGTGGGGGGTGGGAAAGGTGCTGGAAGGCCTGCGGTCGCAGCCTTACGGTCTGGTGCCGAAGTCCGAAGTGTCCCTCGTCCAGCGCAGCGCCTGCTCGCTGAGCGAGAAGCCCAGGCCGGGCCGGTCGGACAGGTGCATGCGGCCATCCTGGAGGTGCATCTGTTCGTTGAACAGCGGCCCCAGCCACTCGAAGTGCTCCAGCCAGGGCTCGAGGCCGTAGGCTGCTGCCAGGTGCAGGTGGATCTCCATGGCGAAGTGCGGCGCCAGCTTGCGCTGCTTGAACTCCCCCAGCGCCATGATCTTCAGAAAGGGCGTGATCCCGCCCACGCGCGGGGCATCGGGCTGGATGAAATCGGTGCCGGCCTGGATGAGCTGTGCGTGTTCGTCGAAGCAGGTCAGCATCTCGCCCGTGGCGATCGCCGTGTCGAAGCGGTCGGCCAGCAGGCCGTGGCCTTCAAAGTCGTGCGCGTCCAGCGGTTCTTCGATCCAGGTCAGGTCGAAGGGCTCCAGCAGGCGGCAGGCACGGGTGGCTTTCTGTCGGTCCCACTGCTGGTTGGCGTCCACCATCAGCGGGAAGTCGTCGCCCAGTAGCTTGCGCACGGCGCCCACGCGCTCGATGTCGATCTTGAGGTCGGGCTGCCCCACCTTGAGCTTGATGCCGCCGATGCCGCTTTCACGCGAGATCGCCACGTTCTTCAGCACCTGGTCCAGCGGCGTGTGCAGGTAGCCGCCCGAGGTGTTGTAGCACTGCACGGAGTCGCGCTGCGCTCCGAGCAGCTTGGCCAAGGGCAGGCCCGCCCGCCGGGCCTTGAGATCCCACAGCGCGATGTCGAAAGGCGCGATCGCCTGGGTGGTCAGGCCTGCGCGGCCCATGCTGGCCCCGGCCCACAGCAACTGGGTGAACAGGCGCGAGATGTCGTTCGGGTCTTCGCCCAGCAGGTGGGGGGCCAGCTCCTGGGCGTGGGCATACAGGCCCGGCCCGCCGGCGCGCTTGGAATAGCCAAATCCGATGCCTTCGTGGCCGTCGCGCGTGCGGATCTGCGCAAACACGAAGGCGATCTCGGTCAGCGGCTTCTGCCGTCCCGTCAGCACCTTGGCATCGCTCACGGGCGTGGCCAGGGGCAGGAAGGTCAGCGACAGCTTGATCCACGCGATGCGGTCGCCACTGTCGGCAGCGGTGCGGGCGCTGGCATCTACTGGGGCGTAGGAGACGATGTTCGATTCAACGGCGTTCATGAGGCGGTGGGGTGGGGCGGGGGTTGGTGCCTGGTCGGGATGGCCGGGCGGTGCGGCCATGATGCCGCGGCCGCAGACTGATTACCACCCTCTGGAACTTGCGGTGCCGCAGCTGGCACGCACCATCCGGGTCACAATTTCGCCATGATGCCTCCTCCGACTGCGGGCCCACCCGGCGCCTACGGCCTTCACCTCAGCCGGGCGCTGCAGCTTGCCTCGCACGGCATTCACGGCGCGGGCGTTGCGGGTGAGGGCGATTGAGCACTCCAGCCAGCCCCTGGCGCCTGAGTGTCGCGCCGATGATGGATTGGACGGACCGGCACTGCCGCTTCTTTCACCGCCTGATCACCCAGCGCACGCTGCTGTACACGGAGATGGTGACCACGGGTGCGCTGCTGCACGGCGACGTGCCGCGCCATCTGGACTTTGACGAGGCCGAGCATCCGGTCGCGCTGCAGCTGGGGGGCAGCGAGCCTGAAGACCTGGCACGTTGCGCCCGGCTGGCCGAGCAGTGGGGCTACGACGAAGTCAACCTCAACTGCGGTTGCCCCAGCGAGCGGGTGCAGCGAGGCGCCTTTGGCGCCTGTCTGATGCGCGAGGCCGACCTGGTGGCCCAGTGCGTGGCTGCGATGCGCGAGGCCACGCGCCTGCCCGTGACGGTCAAGCACCGGATCGGTGTGGATCGCACCGAGAGCTACGCCTTCGTGCGCGACTTCATCGGCACGGTGGCCGAGCGCGGGGGCTGCGAAGTGTTCATCGTCCATGCCCGCAACGCCTGGCTGCAGGGCCTGAGCCCGAAAGAGAACCGCGAGATTCCGCCCCTGCGCTACGAACTGGTGCACCGGCTGAAGCAGGACTTTCCCTCGCTGACCATCGCCCTCAACGGGGGCATCAAGCGCGAGGCCCAGATTGCGGAACAGCTGGCTGCGGTGGACGGCGTGATGGTCGGGCGTGAGGCCTATCACAACCCCTGGTCCATGGCGGGTTGGGATCAGGCCTTTCTGGGAGCTTCGGGCCCTGCGGCCACCACCCGGGAAGCCGTGGAAGAGGCCATGGTGGCCTACATGGAGCGGCAGCAGGCGGCCCATGGCACGCCCTGGCCACGCATTGCACGTCACATGCTGGGCCTGTGGAACGGCACGCCCGGGGCGCGGCGTTGGCGCCAGGTGTGGAGCGACCACCGGCTCAAGGCGTTGCCGCCGCGCGAGGTCTGGGCGACAGCAAATCGCAGAACAGCGCCAACCGTCTGAGGTGATCGCGCCCGGGGGCTCAGGCCGCCGCCGCAGGACGTCGGGACTGCCCCACTTCGTTGTAGACCAGCGCGGCCAGCACCGCCAGCCCGCCCGCCACGGTGGCCCAACCGGGCGTCTCACCGCCGAAGAGCCAGGTCAGCGCGATGCCGAACACCACCTCCAGCAGCGCCAGCAGCGAGGTCTTCGCTGCGGCCAGTCGAGCGGCCGCCCGCATCACCAGGATGCAGGGGATGCCCAACTGGAACACGCCCAGCACCGCCAGAAGGCCCAGGTCGTGCAGGCTGACACCCAAGGGCCACGCCATGGGCAGGGTCAAGGCCGCGGACAGCACGGCGCCCAGCAGCACCGAGCTGGTGAGGTCCATGGAGGTGCCGGCACGTTGCAGCAGGATCCAGTTGATCGCGCCGGCCACGGGAATACCCAGGGCCACCAGCACACCCAGGGCGTGCCGGCCTTCGAGTGACGACACGTCGAAGACGTACATCAGGCAGATGCCCGCTGCCGCCACGAAGATGGCCAGCCAGGTGCGGCCCGCCACCGGCCGGCGCAACACCAGCCCCGCCAACAGCGCGGTGAAGACGGGCGCCAGGCTCTGCGTGATGAGCACGTTGGCCACGGTGGTGAGTGACAGCGAGAACATGAAGCAGGTGAACATCACCGCCCACATCAGCCCGCTGGCCCAGACCGCGCCCGCGCCAGCGCGAAGCTGACGCAGCGCCGAACGTTCGCCCCGCAGGGCCAGCCAGGCCAGCACCGTCAGGGCCGCGAACACGCTGCGCCAGAACGTGACCTCGAAGCCCTCGGTGGTTTGGAAGAAGCGACTGAGCACGCCGCCCGTGCTCCACATGAGCGCGCAGGCGACCACCCAGGCCATGGCTTGGCGTTCGGTCATGGTGGAGCGGTAAGTGAATCGGGGTTCGGAAATGCCGGCATCAGCGGGCGTCAGCGAGCTTCGGCGGGCTTCAGCGGGCATCAGCCGACCTCGGCGGGCGGCGCCGGCCAAGCAGGTTTTGCCCGGCGGAAGGCAAGCCCACTTGGGTGCTGGGCCTGCCGAGGCGCCGGCGAGTATCGCCGCGTTCTGGACCTCGGCCGGGGCTTGGGCTCTCAACGACGTAGAGTTCAGGAGGGCGGCACGATGGTGTGCCGATCCACGCACCACCCGGCCAGCCCGCACTCCCAACCACTTCCGCCATGCAAGAGCCTCTGCACCAAGACCTGCTGGACCCGTGGCTCGGGCCCTGGCTCAAAGGTTTTCCTCATGGCGCCGCACCCCTTCGTCGCTCTCAGGTGGCGGCGCAGGGCTGGAACGTCTGGCGGGGCGATCTGCCCTTGCCGCTGGCGGTGATCAAGCAGCCTCAACTGGCCCACAACCTGCGGTGGATGCAGGACTTCGTGGACGGGCAGGGCATTGCCTTTGCACCCCACGGCAAGACCACGATGTCCCCCCAGCTCTTCGATGCCCAGTTGCGGCAAGGCGCCTGGGGCATCACCGTGGCCACCATTGCGCAGTTGCGCGTGGCGGTGCAGTCAGGGGTGCGCAACGCCTTGATCGCCAACCAGGTGCTGCAGGCGCAGGATCTGGTGGAAGTGGCGCGCTTGCTGGCCGAGACGCCGGGCCTGCGGGTGGTGTTCCTGCTGGACTCGCTGGACCAGTTGCGGATGATCGAGGCCCTTGGCATGACCGCAGCGTTCGAGGTCCTGGTGGAAGTGGGCGTGCCGGGCGGCCGCACGGGCGTGCGAAGCCATGACGATGCGGTGGCCCTGGCCCGCGCCGCCCACCACAGCCAGGCCGTGCGCCTGGCGGGGGTGGAGTGCTACGAAGGCTTGGGCGTCAAGGGTGAAGACGATGCCGACCGCGCCTCGTCGCAGGCGCTAATGAGCCGTGTGCAGGCGCTGGCAGCGCAACTGGACACCGAGGGCCTGTTCGACACGGATGAGGTGATCGTCTCCGCCGGCGGCTCGGGCATCTTTGACCTGGTCGCACCGGCCTTGAAGCCGGCCCTGTCCCGGCCTGTGGTGGGTGTGTTGCGCTCAGGCTGCTACGTCACGCATGACGACGGCAACTACCGGCGCCTGGTGAGCGCGGTCAACCGGCGCCTGGGCTGCGACCGCGGCCTGGAAGCAGCGCTGGAGGTCTGGACCGTGGTGCAGTCCGTGCCCGAGCCCGGGCTCGCCCTGCTCACGGGCGGGCGCCGCGATCTGTCCTACGACATCGAGATGCCGGTGCCGGTGCGTTGGTGCCCGGCGGGGTCGGGGCAGCCGCAGCCCACGCCCACAGCCTGGAAGATTTCGGGCATGAACGACCAGCACGCCCACTTGCGCTTTGCGGAAGGTGCGGGAGCGCTGAAGGTGGGCGACCGCGTGGCGCTCGGCATCTCCCACCCCTGCACCACCTTCGACAAATGGCGCTGGATGGCGGTGATCGATGATGACGGCCAGGTGGTCGACGCCTTGATCACCTGTTTTTGATCGGCCTCAAGCCGAACCCCACCGCACCCGCTGCGATCTCCCATCTCCTTTCCTCTTCGAGCCCATGACCACCACCACCCGCATTCCCGGCCGCCGATTCCTGCACTCGCCCGGGCCCACCCCGGTGCCTGACGAGGTGCTGTGGGCCATGTGCCGCCAACCCATGGACCTGGCCGATCCGCGTGTGGACAGCACCATCGCGGCCTGCGAGGTCGGCCTCAAGCGCCTGCTGGGCACCGCGCAGGGCGACGTCTTCCTTTATGCCTCCAACGGCCATGGGGTGTGGGAGGCGGTGGTCGAAAACCTGTTGCCGCTGGGCGGCACCGCACTGGTGCCCGGTACGGGCCACTTCTCGGAATCCTGGGCGGTGCAGACCGAGGCGCTGGGGCGCCAGGTGGTGCGCACGCCCTGGATCGAGGGCCTGCCGATTGATGAAGCGGCCGTGGTGCAGGCCCTGCGGGCTGACACGGCGCAGGAGATTGGCGCCATCTTCGTGGTGCACACCGACACCTCCAGTGGCGTCACCACCGACCTGGCCTCACTGAAGCGGGCTGTGAAGGCCACGGGCCATCCGGCCCTCTTCGTGGTGGACGTCGTGGCCTCGCTGGGTGCCGCGCCGTTCTCCATGGACGAACTGGGTGCCGATGTGGTGGTGGGCGCCTCGCAGAAGGGTCTGATGTGCCCGCCGGGCGTGGGCCTCATCGCGGCCAACGCGCGCGCCATGGACGCGGCCCGCGCCAACCCCGCGCCTCGTTTCTACTGGGATTGGGTACGGCGGCACAGCGAGCTGTCCTACCGCAAGTTCTGCGGCACGGCGCCGCAGACGCTGGTGGCCGGCATGCAGGCCGCATTGGACCTGTTGTTTGCAGAAGGTCTCGAGGCTGTGTTCGAGCGCCACCGCCGGCTGGCGGGTGCGGTACACGCTGCCGTGCAGGCCTGGAGCACCGCGGGGACGCTGGGGTTCTTCTGCCAGGACCCCGCCGCGCGCTCGGTGTCCGTCACCACCGTCACGGTGCCGCTGGGCACGGACGTGGACGCGCTGCGTGCCGTCGCGCGTGAGCGCTTCCAGGTGGCTTTTGCCGGCGCGCTGGGGCCGCTGCAGGGCCGGGGCTTTCGCATCGGTCATCTCGGTGACCAGAACCCGGCGTCCATCCTGGGCTGCCTGGCCGGCGTCGAAGCGGCCATGGCGGTGCAGGGTATTCGCTTCGGTCCCGGTGGCGTGGAGGCGGCTGTGCACGCGCTGAAGGACTGGTCGGCAGCGGGATGAGCCGCCCCGAAAGCTGATCAGCTTTGCCCATGCTGCACGGCCAGTGCGGCAAACCGCCCCAGCGCACGAGCCAGCACCAGGCCAGCTTCCGCCGCCTCGTTGAGGTGGGCGGCCTTCAGCGCATCATCTTCAGGGTAGTCGTGGGCAAAGCGGTTGCGGATCACGCGCAGGCGCTGCCATTCCTCTACGGAGGCGAGGTACCCCAGCTTCTCCAGCCGGTTGAGACGGTCGATCATGGGCCGGTCGTCATAGGGCTCCTGCAGCACTTCGAGCGTGGCCGCAAAGAGTCTGGAGCCCATGGTGTCCTGCAGTTTCGTCAAGCGCAGGATCAACTGGTCCCAGTCCTGCACCGCCTCATCGTCCAGTTCCCGCAGCCGTTGCGCCGTCAGGGGCAAAGCGGCCTGCACGGCGGCCAGTGCGTGGTGCAGGTGGTGGAGGTGGCGTTGGCACTGATCCCAAGCTTCGGCCCATTTCAGTCTGGCGGCACGCGAAACATCCGAGTTCACAGCATCACCCCCTCTTGCCGGGCAACTGCGTAGACCGGCGGGTGAAACCGCCGGCCCGGGTAGTCCACCAACACGTCGATCTTTTGCTCCCCCAGCCGGCCGTACAGCAGCGCCAGGAAGCGGGTGTGGGCATGGGAAACCAGGTCGGGGTCGGACTGATGGGTCTCGATCAGCAGGTCAATGTCACCGCCGCGCCCGTCTGGTCTGGCGCGAGAGCCGAACAGCCGCACCGTGGCATCAGGACCAAAGCATTCGGCTGCCGCGGTCCGGATGGCCTGCTGTTCCGTGCTGCTGAGTCTCATGGCGTGGCTGCAGATGTCGTGGTCTTGGGCATGCGGCTGGTGTCAGGTGTGACGCAGCAGTACGGGCCTTGGGTCCTCACATCCCCGCGAGCATCAGGCAGGCGGGGCCTGTGCTGGCCGGTGGCCATCACATCCCCGCGAGCATCAGGCAGGCGGGGCCTGTGCCAGCCTTCGGCCATCACATCCCCGCGTAATTCGGCCCGCCGCCGCCCTCGGGGGTGACCCAGACGATGTTCTGCGTCGGATCTTTGATATCGCAGGTCTTGCAGTGCACGCAGTTCTGCGCGTTGATCTGCAGGCGGTCGCTGCCGTCGTCGATCTTCACGTACTCGTACACGCCGGCCGGGCAGTAGCGGCTCTCGGGGCCGGCGTAGCGCTCGAGGTTGATTGCCACGGGCACCGAGGCATCCTTCAGCGTCAGGTGCGTCGGCTGGTTCTCCTCATGGTTGGTGTTGCTGATGAACACCGAACTCAGCCGGTCGAAGGTGAGCACCCCGTCGGGCTTGGGATAGCGGATGGGCGCCACCTGGCTGGCTGCGTGCAGCCGGCCGTGGTCGGGCGCGTGGCGATGGAGGGTCCAGGGCGGGCTCTTGATGCCCAGCTTGGGCAGCAGCCACTGCTCGATGCCCGTCATCACCGCGCCCACGGTGTTGCCCTTCTTGAACCACTGCTTGAAGTTGCGGCTGGCGTTCAACTCCTCATGCAGCCAGCTCTTCTCGAAGGCCTCGGGGTAGGCCGCCAGTTCGTCCTGTGCACGGCCCGCGGCCAGGGCCGGGGCGCTGGCCTCGGCCACCAACATGCCGGTCTTGATGGCCGCGTGACTGCCCTTGATGCGGGCGGCATTCAGCGTGCCGGCGTCGCAGCCCACCAGGGCGCCGCCCGGGAACACCAGCTTGGGCAGGCTCAGCAGCCCGCCAGCAGTGATGGCGCGCGCGCCGTAGCCGATGCGTTTGCCGCCTTCGAGGTGGGCGCGGATGGAGGGGTGCGTCTTCCAGCGCTGCATCTCCTCGAAGGGGCTGATCCAGGGGTTCTGGTAGTCCAGACCGGTGACGAAGCCCAGCGTCACCTTGTTGCCTTCCAGGTGGTAAAGGAAGCCGCCACCGTAGGTGTGCTCGTCCATGGGCCAGCCGGCGGTGTGCACCACGAGACCCGGCTTGGCCTTGGCGGGGTCGATCTCCCAGAGTTCCTTGATGCCGATGGCGTAGCTCTGCGGGTCGCGCCCCTCGTCCAGGTGGAAGCGCGCGATCAACTGCTTGCCCAGGTGGCCGCGTGCGCCCTCGGCAAAGACTGTGTACTTGCCGAGCAGTTCCATGCCCAGCTGAAACCCGTCATGCGGCTGGCCGTCCTTGCCGATGCCGAGGTTGCCGGTGGCCACGCCGCGCACCGCGCCAGCCTCGTCGTACAGCACTTCGGCGGCGGTGAAGCCGGGAAAGATCTCCACGCCCAGGCCTTCGGCCTGCTCGGCCAGCCACTTGGTCACCGCACCCAGGCTGATGACATAGTTGCCCTCGTTGTGCAGGCAACCCGGCACCAGCCAGTCCGGCGTCTTCTGCGCACCCTCTTCATCGAGGAACAGCACCTCGTCCCCAGTGACGGGCTGGTTCAGCGGGGCACCGCGCTCTTTCCAGTCGGGGAACAGCTCGTTGATGGCGCGCGGGTCCATCACTGCACCGGAGAGGATGTGGGCGCCGGGCTCCGAGCCCTTCTCCAGCACCACCACTGAAATCTCCGGGTTGAGCTGCTTGAGGCGGATGGCCGTGCTCAGGCCCGCCGGGCCGCCACCCACCACCACCACGTCGTACTCCATGGCCTCGCGCGGGCCGAACTGGTCCAGGATGTTCTGGGAGGTTATGGGGGAGGTCATGGGGGGGGTCATGGACGCGGTCATGCAGGTCTCTCCTCAGGGGCTTTCCGGTGTCGTGGCACCGGTTGTGCAAGGGTTGCGATTCTAGGTGGCGTGCTATCGTTCTTCGGGACGCGGCAGCGTACTCACACGAAGGAACGGGACATGGCATACGAGATCGATCTGGCGGGCCGCGTGGCCCTGGTGACGGGGGCCTCCAGCGGGCTGGGATCGCAGTTCGCGCGCACCTTGGCGAAGGCTGGTGCGGGCGTGGTGCTGGCCGCGCGGCGGGTGGACAAGCTGATGTCCCTGCGGGCCGAGATCGAGTCCGAGGGCGGTGATGCTCACGTGGTGGAACTGGATGTGACCGACCACGACAGCATCAAGGCGGCGGTGGCCCATGCCGAGACCGAGATGGGCACCATCGACATCCTGATCAACAACTCTGGCGTCAGCACCACGCAGAAGCTGGTCGACGTGAGCCCGAAGGACTACGACTTCATCATGGACACCAACACCCGTGGTGCCTTCTTCGTCGCGCAGGAGGTGGGCAAGCGCATGATCGCCCGCTCGCGCGGCACCGCGCCCGGCACCTTCACGGGGGGGCGTATCGTGAACATTGCCTCGATGGCCGGGCTGCGGGTGCTGAGCCAGATCGGCGTGTACTGCATGAGCAAGGCGGCCGTGATCCACATGACGCGCGCCATGGCGCTGGAATGGGGCCGTTTCGGCATCAACGTCAACGCCATCTGCCCCGGCTACATCGACACCGAGATCAACCACCATCATTGGAAGACCGAGGCCGGCCAGAAGCTCGTGCAGATGCTGCCGCGCAAGCGGGTGGGCCAGCCGCAGGACCTGGATGCCACGCTGATGATGTTATGCGCCAACGAAAGCCACTTCATCAACGGCGCCGTCATCCAGGCCGACGACGGTTTCGGGGTCTGACGCGGTGGTGCAGGTCAGGATCCTCACGCCGCTGGAAGCACGGGTGCTGGGCGTACTGGTGGAAAAGCAGCACACCGTGCCTGACACCTACCCGCTGTCGCTGAACGCGCTGGTGGCGGGCTGCAACCAGAAGACCGCGCGCTCGCCCGTCATCGAGGCCACCGAGGCCGAAGTCCTGACCGCGGTGGACAGCCTCAAGACTTTGAGCCTGGTGTTTGAAGGCAGTGGCAGCCGGGTGGTGCGCTTCGAGCACAACCTGGGCCGCCGCCTGGGCCTGCCGGGGCAGTCGGTGGCGCTGCTGGCGGTGCTGATGTTGCGCGGCCCGCAGACCTCGGCCGAGTTGCGCCTGAACACCGAGCGGCTGCACAGGTTTGCCGACATCTCGTCGGTGGAAGGGTTCCTGGACGAGTTGGCGACGCGCGAGCCCGTGCGGGTGGTCAAGCTGCCGCGTGCACCTGGCGAGCGTGAGGCGCGTTGGGCGCATCTGCTGAGCGGCGAGGTGGCCTTGCCGGCGCCCAGTCCAGCGGGCCTTGCGGGCATGGCTGCGGCAACCTCGCCCGCGGGCACCTGGGGCATGGACGTGTCAGCAGGCGAACTGGCCGCGCTGAAGGCCGAGCAAGCCCGCCTGGCGGCCGAGGTGCAGCAACTCAAGGCCGTGGTGCAGCGGCTGTGCAGCGAACTGGGTATCCAGGCTGCGTCCACCTGAGGCCACCGGCCTGCTATCGAGAGAGTCTTCATGCGATTCACCCTGCCCGACGACAAAAAACTCACTCATGAGATGGTGATCCCCATCCGCTGGGGCGACATGGACGCCATGGGCCATGTCAACAACACGATCTACTTCCGCTACCTGGAGATCGTGCGTCTGGAGTGGCTGTACAAGGTGGGGGCTGCGGCCAATCCGTCCACCGAGCAGGGCCCGCTCATCGTCAATGCGTTCTGCAACTTCGTCCGACAACTGGAGTTTCCAGGGGACGTCCTGGCCAAGCACTATGTGACCAACCCCGGCCGCAGCAGTTTCGACACCTACATCACGCTGGAACGCGTCGACGAACCCGGCGTGGTCTACGCCGAGGGTGGCGCGACAACGGTGTGGTCAGACTACGCCGCCAAGAAGTCTGCTCCGCTGCCCGACTGGCTGCGCGACCTGGTCAGCTGAGATAGGGCAGGTGCCCGGGGGCCACAAACATCGCACAAAGGGATTGCAAAGGGCGTGCAACGGGCGTGCAACGGGCGTGCAAGGGCTCAGCAGCGCAAGCGCGGAAGAGGTTGGCGGTGTCAGCCTCGCTCAAGGCGCCGGATTGGATAATCTGCATCGCCGCTGGTTGCACGCCAGCGACTCATCAACCGCCGGTGATTGGCCGGCACAGGAAGTTCCATGAACAAGATCTACCCCAGCGCTGCCAAGGCGCTTGAAGGCATCGTCCGGGACGGGCAGTTGTTCGCCGTGGGCGGTTTCGGCCTCTGCGGCATCCCCGAAGCCCTGATCGCCGCCCTGCGCGACACCGGCGCCAAGGACTTGACGGTGATCTCCAACAACGCCGGCGTGGACGGCTTCGGCCTGGGCCAGCTGCTGGAAACGCGCCAGATCCGCAAGATGATCTCCAGCTACGTGGGCGAGAACAAAGAGTTCGAGCGTCAGTACCTGGCGGGCGAACTGGAGCTGGAGTTCACGCCCCAGGGCACGCTGGCCGAGCGCCTGCGCGCCGGCGGCGCGGGCATTCCCGCCTTCTTCACCCGAACCGGCGTGGGCACCCAGGTGGCCGAGGGCAAGGAGCTGCGCGAGTTTGACGGCCACACCTACGTGATGGAGCGGGCGCTGCAGCCCGATGTGTCGCTTTCGAAGGCCTGGAAGGCCGACAAGTCCGGCAACCTGGTCTACCGCCGCACGGCCCGCAACTTCAACCCGGCCGTGGCCATGGCCGGCAAGATCAGTGTGGTGGAGGTGGAGGAGATCGTCGAGACCGGCGCGCTGGACCCCGACGCCATTCACCTGCCCGGCATTTACGTGCACCGCCTGGTGCTCAACGCCACCCCCGAAAAGCGCATCGAAAAGCGCACCACCCGCGCCAAGGAAGGAGTCTGACCATGGCCTGGACCCATGACGAAATGGCGGCCCGCGCCGCTCGCGAACTGCAAGACGGCTTCTATGTGAACCTGGGCATCGGCCTGCCGACCCTGGTGGCCAACTTCGTGCCCGCTGACATCGAAGTCTGGCTGCAAAGCGAGAACGGCATGCTGGGCATCGGCCCGTTTCCCACCGAGGACGAGGTGGACGCCGACCTCATCAACGCCGGCAAGCAGACCGTGACCACCATCGCCGGCTCCAGCATCTTCGGCAGCCACGACAGCTTTGCCATGATCCGCGGCGGCAAGATCAACTTGTCCATCCTGGGTGCCATGCAGGTGAGCGCGAAGGGCGATTTGGCCAACTGGATGATCCCCGGCAAGATGGTCAAGGGCATGGGCGGTGCCATGGACCTGGTGGCCGGCGTCAAGAGCGTGGTGGTGCTGATGGAACACGTGGCCAAGAAGAAGGACGGCACCATTGACCTCAAGATCCTGCCGCAGTGCACGCTGCCGCTGACAGGCGTGGGCGTGGTGGACCGCATCATCACCGACCTGGCCGTGCTGGACGTCACGCCCCATGGCCTGAAGGTGGTGGAGATCGCGCCGGGCGTGACGCGCGAGGAGCTCCAGTCCAAGACGGGTGTGCCGCTGCAGTAAGCTTGCGCCTCATTGGGAGGCCGCATGTACGAAGCTTGTGTCCGGGCCGCGAAAGCGGCCCGTTTTCTTGCCGTCAGGGCACTGCCATTCCGGGTCCGGGGCTGGGTGGGCTGGGGAGTCCTGGGTGCGGCGGCCCTGCTGGTCGGCTGTGCGGCGCCTTCCTCGCTACCGTCCTCGCAACTGGCCCTGCCATCGGTTCCCCTCCTGCCGGAAGGTCCCTCGGGTCTGACCGCCAAGCCCGGCTGGTCGGCCCAGCGCTTCATGGTGGCGGCGGCCAACCCGCTGGCCACTGACGCCGGCTATCAGGTGTTGAAGGCGGGTGGAAGCGCACTCGACGCCGCCATCGCCGTGCAGATGGTGCTGACCCTGGTGGAACCCCAGTCCAGCGGCATTGGCGGCGGGGCCTTTCTGATGCACTGGGACGGCCGCACCGTGCAGGCCTGGGACGGGCGCGAGACGGCTCCTGCGTCGGCTGATGAACGGCTGTTTCTGCTGCCCGATGGCAAGCCCATGCCGTTCCCGCAGGCCGTGGTGGGTGGTCGTTCCGTGGGAGTGCCGGGCGTGGTGCGTATGCTGGAGCAGGCCCACCGCGCGCACGGCAAGCTACCCTGGCCGCGGCTCTTCGAGCCCGCCATTCGCCTGGCCGAACAGGGCTTTTCCGTCAGCCCGCGGCTGAACACCCAGTTGCTGGCCGAGCAGGCGTTGAAGGCCACGCCCAACGCTGCCGCCTACTTTTTCGGCCCCGATGGCCAGCCGCACCCGGTGGGCCATCGTCTGCGCAACCCAGCCCTCGCCCAAGTCCTGAAACGCGTGGCGGCCGAGGGCAGTGCCGCGCTGCACACTGGGCCTCTGGCCGAGGACATGGTGAGACGCGTGCGCCAGCACCCCGCCAATCCGGGTCTCCTCAGCATGGCCGATCTGACGGGCTACCGCCCAGTGGTGCGCGAGCCCATCTGTACCGACTGGCGGGCCTACCGCATTTGCGGCTTCCCGCCGCCGTCTTCCGGGCACCTGGCGGTGATGCAGATCCTGGGCATGCTGGACGCACTGGGGACTGAGGCCCCTGGCGTCGGCGCAGGCGTCGCTGCCGGTGCCGGTGGTGCCGGTGGTGCTGGCGTTACGGGGGTTGCGGGAGGTGCGAAGGGGGCGGATGGTCTCGTTGCGGCCAACGGCCCTTCGAGCCCGCCTTTCCTGCACCGCTACACCGAGGCCGCGCGCCTGGCGTTCGCCGACCGCGCCCAGTACGTGGCCGACCCGGATTTCATCCGTGCGCCCGGCGGGAATTGGAGTGCCCTGCTCGATCCGAGCTACCTGCGTCAGCGCGCCTCGCTGATTGGCGCGCAGAGCATGAAGACGGCGCAGCCAGGCCTGCCGCCGGGGGTGGAGCGCGTGTCACACGCGCCCCAGCCGCACCAGCCCGAGTTCGGCACCAGCCACCTCAGCATCGTGGATGGCGAAGGCCGCGCGCTGGCCATGACCACCACCATCGAGGCGGCGTGGGGCTCGCGCATCCTCTCCGATGGTGGCACGGGTCTGCCCGGCGGCTTCCTGCTCAACAACCAGCTGACCGACTTTTCCTTCGCCCCGGTAGACGCGCAAGGCCGGTCCATTGCCAACCGGGTGGAGCCGGGCAAGCGCCCGCGCTCCAGCATGAGCCCGACGCTGGTGTTCGACCGCCGCGACGGCCGCCTGCTCATGAGCCTGGGTTCGCCCGGCGGCGCGGCCATCATTCACTTCACCGCCAAGACGCTGCTGGGCACGCTGGCCTTCGGCCTGGACGCCCAGCGCGCCATCGACCTGCCCAATTTCGGCAGTTTCAACTGCCCCACGGTGCTGGAGAAAGGCCGCTTCGATGCCGCCACGGTGGAGGCGCTCAAGGCGCGCGGCCATGCGGTGCAGGAGATCGACATGACCAGCGGCCTGCAGGCCATCCAGCGCCAGGGCGGCGGATGGTTTGGCGGCGCCGATCCGCGGCGCGAGGGCGTGGTCAGAGGAGACTGAGAGCGCGCGCCACCCGGCCCACGGCATCGTCCCAGCGGGGGGCGCTGGCCTGGCGGAACAGCCGCACCGACGGGTACCAGGGCGAGGTCTCGGGCTGCAGCCACCAGCGCCAGTCGGGCGCCTCGGGCAAGAGCAGCAGGGTGGGCGCGCCCAGGGCGCCCGCCAGGTGCGAGAACGCGGTGTCGATCGTGACCACGGCGTCCAGTTCGGCCATCAGCGCGGCCGTGTCCTCGAAGGTGCCCAGTTCCTGCGGCGTCAGCACTTCGATGGGCAAGGCCCCCGGGTGGCGCTGCAGGTCCTGGGCGCGCGGGCCCATCTGCAGGCTGACCAGGCGCACACCTTCCACCTGGCCCAGCGGCAACAGGGCCTCGAAGGGCAGGGCGCGGCGGCGCTCGTACTCGTTCTCCGGCCGACCGCCCCAGACCAGGCCGACGCGCTTGGCGCTGCCCTTTGGCGCCAAGCGCCGGTCCAGCAACTCGCGCCAGCCCGCCCTCAGGTCCTCTCGTGCGCGCAGGTAGGGGCCGCCGGTCTCCAACTGCGAGCGGTCGATCTGCAGACGCTGGGGCAGGCTGCCGACGAAGACCCAATAGTCGCAGCCGGCGCTGCGCGTGTCGTCCAGCCGGGTCAACACCTGGGAGCAGCCGGGCAGGGAACGCATCAGGCCCTCCAGCGGCGGCGCCACGCCCATCACCACCTCGGCGCCTACGGCAGCCAGGCGCGGCACGAAGCGGCAGAACTGGATGTGGTCGCCATAGCCTTGTTCGGTCAACACCAGCAGGCGCTTACCGCGCAGGTCCTGCCCCTGCCACAGCGGCATGGGCAGCACGGGCTGGCGGATGCGGTTCGAGACATCAGCCGGGCCCAGGTTGAGCCGTGATTCGTACAGCGTGAAGCCGTCGCGGTAGTCCCCCCGGCTCAGGCGGCACAGCGACAGCCGGTACAGCAGGCCAGGCGCTGCCGGCTGGCCGGGCACCACGTGTGTGCGCACCAGTTGTGCCGCCGCATCCAGTCGGCCCGCTTCCAGCAGCAGGTCGGCCTGCAAGGCGACCACACCGGGGTGTCCAGGCAGGGCGCGCGCGGCCACCTGCAGATGCTCCTGCGCGGCGGCGCGGTCACCCAGCAGGCGACGCGCCTGCGCCAAGGCCAGGCGGCCCTCGGGATCGCCCGGCGCCAGACGTTGGCAGTGTTCCAGCGCCTCGCAGGCGGGTGCGATGCGCTGCAGCATCAGGCAGGCCCTGCCGGTGCCGAACCAGGCCTGGGGTTGGCTCGGTTGGGCGGCCGTCACCGCTGCGAAGTGCGTCAGGGCCTGTTCCGCGCGGCCCAGGTCGAGCAGTGCGAAGCCCAGGTTGAGGTGGGCCACCAGGTGACTGGGGTCCAGCTGCACGGCGCGCAGCCCCAGTTCGACGGCCCGCTCGGGCAGGCCGGCACGCCGCATCAGTTCGCCCAGGTTGGCGGGGTAGCCGGGATGGCGGGGCGCGGCCTGCATGGCGCGCTCCAGGCAGGCGGCCGCCTGCAGATCGCGCCCGGCGTCGGCGTAGAGCAGGGCCATCAGGTTCCAGGCGTCAGCGCAGTCCGGCATCTCGTCCAGCAGCCGGCGGCACAGGTCCTCTGCCTCGCCGGGACGGCCTGCGGCGCGCTCGGACTCCGCCAGTTGCAGCACCTGGGCCAGCAGGTGGGCTTGCATCCGCGGCTCTCAGCTTCTGGCGGCGGCCATCGCCCGCGCTGCCTCGGTCACCAGGGGCGGGCCGCCATAGATGAACCCGGTGTAGATCTGCACCAGATCCGCGCCGGCGTCGAGCTTGGCGCGGGCGTCGGCGCCCGACATCACGCCGCCCACGCCGATGATGGGGTAGCCCGCGCCCAGCGCCTGGCGCAGGGTACGGATCACGCGGTTGCTCGCTTCCAGAACGGGCGCCCCCGACAGGCCGCCTGCCTCGCCCGCGTGGGCGTGGCCGGTCACCGCCTCACGCGACAGCGTCGTGTTGGTGGCGATCACGCCGTCGATGCCATGGCGCAGCAGCGTGGCGGCGATGACCTGGATCTGCGTCTCGTCCAGATCCGGGGCGATCTTCAGGAACATGGGCACCTGGCGGCCGTGCGTCTGGCGCAGGGCTTCGCGCCGCGCCTGCAGCGCGCCCAGCAGGCCGTCCAGTGCTTCGTCGCTTTGCAGCGCGCGCAGGTTCTTCGTGTTGGGGCTGGAGATGTTGACCGTGACGTAGTCGGCGTGCGGGTACACGCCGTCCAGGCAGGTGAGGTAGTCGTCCGTGGCGCGTTCGATGGGCGTGGCCGCGTTCTTGCCGATGTTCAGGCCCAGGACGCCGCCGGCCGCGCGAAAGCTGCGGCTGCGCCGTACGTTGGCGATGAAGGCCGCCAGGCCCTCGTTGTTGAAACCCAGGCGGTTGATCAGCGCCCGGTGCTCCACCAGGCGGAAGATGCGCGGCTTGGGGTTGCCGCTCTGGGCCAGGGGCGTGACCGTGCCCACCTCGATGAAACCGAAGCCCAGCGCCCCTAGGCCGTCGATGCAGCGGCCGTTCTTGTCCAGCCCCGCGGCCAGGCCCAGACGGTTGGGAAAGCGCAGGCCCGCCACCGTGACGGGGTCGCTGACGCGGGTCTGCTGCCACAGGCACTGCGCCGGTGTGTTCTGCAGGGCGGCGATGGCCCCCAGCGTCAGGTCGTGAGCCTGTTCCGGGTCCAGCCCGAAGAGGAAGGGGCGGGTCAGCGCGTAGGGGAGCAGGGCCATAATCTTTTCATTCTCGCAAACCATGCGTTGCCGGCTGTGCCGTGCGGCGGCATCCGTACCCATGACCCAGGACGAACTCAAGGCCGCCGTTGGCCGTGCCGCCGTGGCTTACGTGACCCCGGGCTCCGTGGTGGGCGTCGGCACCGGTTCCACCGTCAACAAGTTCATCGATGCGCTGGCTGAGGCCCGTATGCCATTGGCTGGCGCGGTCAGCAGTTCCGAGCAGAGCACGCAGCGGCTCAAGGCACTGGGCATCGCAGTGCTGGAGGCCAGCACGGTCGAGCGTCTGGGGGTCTATGTGGACGGTGCCGACGAGATCGACGGTCGGGGTTTCATGATCAAGGGCGGGGGCGCCGCACTCACCCGCGAGAAGATCGTGGCCGATCTGGCCGAACGTTTCATCTGCATTGCTGACGAGTCCAAGCAGGTGGGTGTCCTGGGCAGCTTTCCTTTGCCGGTGGAGGTGATCCCGATGGCCGCTGCCCAGGTGGCGCGACGGTTTGCGGCGCTGGGGGGTCAGGCGACGCTGCGGCCTGGCGTGCTGACCGACAACGGCCACCCCATCCTGGACGTGCGGGGCTTGCGCATCGTGGATCCTCCGGCGATGGAATCTGAGATCAATCAGTGGCCGGGGGTGGTGACGGTGGGTATCTTTGCCCGTCACCGTGCACACACCTGTCTGCTGGGTACCGCCACGGGCGTGCGCACGCTTGTGTTCTGATACGGTCATCCAACATCAACATTCCGAGGACCGCCGTGGCGAAACCCAACTATTCCTACGAGAAGCGCCAGCGCGAACTTGCGAAGAAGAAGAAGAAGGAAGAGAAGGCGGCGCGCAAGGCGCACGGCAAGGTGGACGGCGCCGAGCCCGGCACGGAGGACGTAGTGGCTGAAGGCGACGCCGCTGCAGAAACGGCTGCGGAAGCCACAGCAGGCGACGCCAGTGGAGCTGGCTCATCAGCGCAGGCCGCCACGGCTACGCCGGCCGCCTGAGCCCGTTGCCGTGCTCAGGACGGGATCGCTCAAGGACATTTCTTTCTGAGCTGGCGATCAGTTCAGGCCGCCCGGCGTGACTGACGCACCCACCACCTGCAAGGGTCCAGCGCGTCCAGCAGATCGGCTTCCAAAGGCATGGGCGTGGCCTCCAGCCAGGCACACAGCAGGCGCGATGCCAGCGGTGCCCAGATCAGCCCCCTGGACCCCAAGGCTCCGATGATGAACAGCCCAGGGTGTCTCGGGATGAACCGGGGCTGATCCAGTCTATCGTGTGGTGCGAGCTCGGCGCGCGGAGCCGGGCCGATCAGCGGCAGGCGGTCGGGCGTGTGCACACGCCAGGACGTCCGACCGCCCAGCGACGTTCCCTCGGTAGGCGCAAGCCCCGTGAGCGTGTGCAGCCGGGCAAGGTTCCACGCTTGGTCGTCCTGCAGCAGTCGGTCCGTCTGGTTTTGTGCGTCCACCGGCTGCTGGCTGGCGCCGCACACCAGGCGGCCATCTGGTAGCGATACCGCGTAACCGTGCCCCGTCACCGGGCGCCGCAGCGGCGAGTTGCACGCGAACCAGGTCAGCTGGCCCCGGGTCACTTCCTGCGGACCGAGCGCTGCCAGGTCACGGCCCATGGCATGGGCCAGCACGGGCAGGCCCCCGCCGGCGGCCAGCACGACCAGAGGCGCACTTGCGAGCTGCCTGCCTGCTGCGTCCAGCAGGCCCCAGGTGGGGTCGCCCTCCACAGGTGCCCGCAGCGCCTTCACCTGCGCATTGCCCTGGAAGTGCACGCCTGGGCTTGCCAGGGCCTGCCGGACGATGGCCGCGGGGTCCACCCAGCCGCCTTGCAGGAAGTGCAGCGCTGGCCCGCAGAGTGAGGCCTGGGCGAATTGGCTTGCTTCGCCTTGGGTCAGGTCCTCGGCATAGCCGGGCAGACCCTGTGATTCCAGGCGCTCTGTCTCGTTCGCCAGTGATCGCTCTCCACGAACGGCCAGTAGGCCGTCAAGGCCGCCAGGAACGGTGCCGCTGTGGATCAGCGGGCCGTAGTGCCTGGCGGCGGCGAGGGCGGCGTGGCGGTGCAGGCGGGCGTAGACACCGTCCTCCCGATGCAGCGCGCCGTGGAAAAGCCCTGCCGGGTTGCCGGACGCGCCCTGGGCGGGCCTGCTGGCACGGTCCAGCACTGTGCAGGTCCAGCCCTGCTGCGCCAAGGCCTGAGCGGCCAATGCGCCTGCCAGCCCCGCACCGACGATCACCGCGCGCTGCTCGCCGGTCCAGGGTCCTTGCGGGCGGCCGGCGGGCGTGCGGTGTGGGGCCAGGGACGCGAAGTGGGCGATGGTCATGTCGCGCTTGGCGCCGAAGCCGGCTGCGCCCTCCACGGCGAAGCCCGCCGCCTTCAGCCCCTCGCGCACGGCTGGGGCCACGCTCCACGTGGCGACCGTGGCGTCCGGCGCCGCCAGCCGTGCCATCCCGCGCAGCAGCCACGGGTCCCACAGTTCCGGGTTCGCTTTGGGCGCAAAGCTGTCGAGATAGAAGGCGTCGAAACGGCCGACGATCTTGGAAAGCAGGTGTCGGGCGTCGCCAAAAGCCAGGGTGAGGTGTACGCGCCCCGGTACAGGGTTCGTGGAGGCGGTGTGGCCGGTGAACTCCAGCGCATGCAGCCCGCTTAACAGGGGAGGCCAGGCTGCCACCAGCGCACGGGACCTTGCCTCGTGGCCCGGTGACGCATCCTGGTCCTGACCGGCAATCTCGTGAGCCCGCAGCAGGTCTTCGGGGCCAGGCGGGTGGCGTTCCAGCGAGACGTAATGCAGTTCGTCGCAGCGGTGGGGGTCGGCCTGCCAGGCTGCCCAGGTCGCCAGGAAGTTGTGACCCAGGCCGAAGCCTGTTTCCAGGATGCAGAACTGCCGCCTGCCCTGCCAGCGCTGCGGCAGCCTGTTGCCCTGCAGAAAGACGTGGCGGGCCTGTGCCTGTGCGCCTTCCTTCGGGTGGTGGATGTCGTCATGGTCCAGCGAACGGGGCACGCCGCCCGAGAAGTCGATGCGCGCCGCGCGCAAGGCCGGGCTGCTCAAGCCTGTGCCTGCATCAGCCATTGCATCAGCGCCTGCTTGACAGGCCCCAGGCTGCGGTACCCCAGAACGGCCTCGCTCATGGTGCCCACGGCGTCGCGCAAAGCCCGGGCCTGCTCGGCGTTGGCCATTGCATGGCGCAGCGGCTGGACCTCCACTTCGATGGTGAACACGGCCAGCCCCGCATCCGGCAAGGGCAGGAAGGTCTGCCTTTCCGTGCGCCACCAGGCTTGTGTCGCGAAGTCGGTCTGCTCGCCCGCGGGCCAGCGTACCGGGTCCACGCGCTCGGGGTGGGCGTGCAGCCGCGGATGGCCGGTGACGTTCCAGACGAAGCGCTCGAAACTCTGCGGGCCGCACACCAGTTGCATGAGCCGTTCTCCCGCGGCCAGCAGCAAGTGGGGGTCGGCCACCGGGGCGTGGATCTCGTTGAAGTGCCGCCCCACCTTCTCCGCAGGGTCCCAGTGGGAGGGCAGGGCCACTGCCATCCAGGGCACGCGCCCCGTGCTCCCCTGCACGATGGCCAGGTCCTGTGCAAAGCTCAGCGCCAGCAAGCCCGTCAAGCGCCAGGGGGCCGGCAAGCCTCGCAGGCACCGGCCGATCTCGTCGCCCAGCCCGAAGGCACCGGTGCCGATCTCCAGCACCTGCTCCTGGCGGACCGACACCCCCAGCGTCAGGGAGGTGGCCGTGCGGCCGTCCCATGCGAAGACCCCGGGGTGCTCCAGGGCGGCCTGCTCGCACACCCGTGCCACGGCAGGTGCGGCGTCGAAATCGGGCGCGCTCACCAATGCCTGCGGCGCGAAGGCGCTCAACACGGCCAGTTTCTCCCGCTGATGCCGCCCCCCGGCGGCCAGTGGCGTGAAGTGTGGCGCCGCCGGGGCCAGCCGACGCAACCCGGGCTGCATGCGAAACGGCGCCACCACCGCGGCTGCGTAGTCGAAGCTCATGCGCGGATGATGCCGAAGTTCGGCGGCCGGTCCAGCGACAAGTCTCCGGCAATGCAAAAGGGCACCGTCGGGTGCCCTTGAAGTGAATGCCGCGCCGAGCTTGCCGGCCTGTTTCGTCTTTGGCCGCTGCTGCGCCGAGGCGCCAAGATCAGACGCGCTTGCGGTATTCGTGCGTGCGGGTGTCGATCTCGATCTTGTCGCCGTCTTCCACGAACAGGGGCACGGAGATCTCGAAGCCTGTGCCCACCAGCCGGGCAGGCTTCATCACCTTGCCGGAGGTGTCGCCCTTCACGCCGGGCTCGGTGTTGATCTCGCGCACCACGGTGGTGGGCAATTCCACGGAGATGGCCTTGCCGTCATAGAAGGTCACCTCCACGGCCATGGAGTCTTCCAGGTACTGGATGGCGTCGCCCATGTTCTCGGCCTCGACCTCGTACTGGTTGTACTCGGTGTCCATGAACACGTACATCGGGTCGGCAAAGTAGGAGTAGGTGCACTCCTTCTTGTCCAGGATGATCTGGTCCATCTTGTCGTCGGCCTTGAAGACCACTTCGGCGCCGCCGCCGTTCAGCAGGTTCTTCATCTTGATGCGCACCGTGGCCGCACCCCGGCCGCCGCGGCTGTACTCGGTCTTCAGGACGACCATCGGGTCCTTGCCCTGCATGATGACGTTGCCGGCGCGGATTTCTTGAGCGAGTTTCATGTCGTGTGGCGCCCGCGGGGGCGCAAGCATGGGGTTGGGCGGGTGTCTTCGGCCGCAGGGCGCCGATGCCCGAAGGGCTGCCGGACCGCATGCAAGGCCTGTGGATGGTGCCACTCATGCACCAAGGAAAACCCTGGATTCTAGCCCTGGCCGGGCTCCGTGGGCGTTCTACAGCGGCTCAGCCGCGCCTGCTGGGTGGCGCCGCAACGAGGATTCGCCGGACCCGGCAGGGCGGCCGCGGGAGCCCACGAAACGCAGCAACTGCGTGCTCAAGTCGTCCTGCTGCAAAAGGCCCTGGCGCAGGGACTCTACGCCGGCGGTCCAGTGGCCGACGTCTGGCAGCGCTAGGGCTGGGGTGCCATGGGGTGTGGGGTCGCGTGGCGGGTTTGCAGGGTTCCAGGCCCGCCACAAGCACCGCAAGTCAGCCTTCCAAGCTGCCTGACCGGCCGTCTCGGCGCCCAGCCAGCGGTCCAGGAAAGCTGCGGACTTGACGAGGTGCGCGTCATCGGCCTGAGGGTAGAGCTGCCACAGGAAGGGCCGACCGGCCCAGAGCGCGCGCACCAGCGAATCCTCGCCCCGCACCAGGTTGAGATCAGCGCTCCACAACAGGCGATCGAATTCGTGCTGGCTCAGGAAGGGCAGGTCGAGCGTGCGCATGCCGGGGGGCAGGGCCATTTGGTGGACCTGCGCCTGGGCGTGTCCGGGGGTCAGGGCCAGCGCCGTGGGCTGGTCGGCCAGGAGCCGGACCAGCTGCGGCAACGCGGGGTTGGCGTAGCAGAACAGCACGACCAGGCGTTCCCGCTGTCGCAGATGCACGCCCAGACGCCGCAGCCAGGCCTCCCGGTCGAACCGGCCTCGAGCCTCCAGCAGTCCGGCCTCGCGGATCAATCCGCCCGTGTCGGACGAGAAGCCGGGGTGAAAGAACCACTTCGTCAGCCCTGCGCCGGGCCCGTTGGACTGCGGCGAGGGCAACCCGTGGCACCGCTCCACCCAGTCTTCCGCGCTCAGGTACTCCAGATTGATCCACACGGGCGGCCGGGGCGCGGCGGCCATCGCCCGGACGAAGTCAGCGGGCGGATCGCAGGCAAAAGCCTCGATCACCACGTCGCCGGGCTCCACGTGGGACAAGTGTTCAGGCCAGGGCATCACCTGCACCTGTGGCGAACCATCAGGCGCCATCCAAGCCAGCGCGCTGGGGTCGTCGCACCACAGCCGCACGCGCTGGCCGCAGGCGGCCAGGTCCGCTGCCAGTCGCCAGCACACGCCGACGTCGCCGAAGTTGTCGACGACCTTGCAGAAGAGGTCCCACAAGGCCGGCTTCGAGTGCGCACCGCTGTGTGCAGAGCTGCCCTTGGCAGGGTCTAAGGTGGCGAGGTCCGTGGAAGGGAAAAGGGTCACGTGGTCATGATACGAAGATGGACAATTCAGCGCAGGCCCTCCCGGCATCGCGCTCGGGGGTGGTCCGTGATCCTTCACACCAGCGTGCTCCCCTGCCTTGTCCGCCCTGACCGACCCCCCGCCTGCACCGCCCGAAGCGGCATTGCGCCAACGCCTCCTGGAGGAGGTGGCCGCCCTGCCCAGCCTGCCCGGCGTGTACCGCTACTTTGACCTCCAGGGTGCGGTGCTCTACGTCGGCAAGGCGCGCAACCTGCGCAAGCGCGTTTCCAGCTACTTCCAGAAGGACCACGGCGGCACGCGCATCGGCGTCATGGTGGCGCGCATCCACCGCCTGGAGACCACGGTCGTGCGCAACGAGGCCGAGGCCTTGTTGCTGGAGAACAACCTCATCAAGGCCCTGAGCCCGAGGTTCAACATCCTCTTCCGGGACGACAAGAGCTACCCTTACCTGAAGATCACCGGGCCGGCCGGCAAAGCTGTCGGCGCCGAGCCCGCTGCCTCGGTGGACCAGGAGCCGGGCGCTCCGCAGCGCTTTCCGCGCGTGGCCTACTACCGGGGTTCCGTGGACCGCAGGCACCGCTACTTCGGTCCTTACCCTGGGGCCTGGGCGGTCAAGGAGACCATCCAACTCATCCAGAAGGCCTTCCGGCTGCGCACCTGCGAAGACACGGTCTTCGCCAACCGCACCCGGCCCTGCCTGCTGTACCAGATCCGGCGCTGTTCCGGCCCCTGCGTGGGCCTGGTGGACGTCAAGACCTATGCCCGCGATGTGGCCGACGCGGAAACCTTTCTGCTCGGCCGCTCGCAGGAGGTGCTCGACGGCCTGCAGCATCGCATGATGGCCCACGCCGAGGTGCTGGAGTTCGAGAAGGCTGCGGAGATCCGCAATCAGATCTCCGCCCTGTCGCGTGTGTTGCACCAGCAGAGCGTGGACCGCAGCAGCCTGGGCGATGACGACCTGGAGGTGGATGTGCTGGCCGTGAAGGTGCAGGGCGGGCGGGCCTGCGTCAACCTGGCCATGGTGCGCGGCGGACGCCACCTGGGCGACCGGGCCCACTTTCCGCAGCACCTGGAAGACGCCGCAGCGTGGCATGTTGCCGCCTTGGAGGAAGGCGAGGCGCTGGCGGAGGAGGCGGTCGAAGGGCAGGGCGAGGCCGGGGGCCAGGGTTCCAGCCCCCCCAGCCCCGAACAGCAGGTGCTGCAGGCCTTCCTGCTCCAGCATTACGCGAGCCAGTCGCCGCCGGCCCTGCTGCTGCTGAGCGAACCCGTGGACGCCTGCGTGATCGAAGCCTTGTCCGCACTAGCCGGGCGCCGCGTCCAGGTGCAGCATCAGCCCCGGGGCCAGCGCAAGGTCTGGCTGGAGATGGCGCGCCAGGGCTGCGGGCTGGCCTTGGCCCGGCTGTTGGCAGAGGAGGGTTCCCAGCGCGAACGCACGCGTGCGCTGGTGGAGGCGCTGGACCTCGACGTGGCCGACCTGGACCACTTCAGGGTCGAGTGCTTCGACGTCAGCCATACCGCGGGCGAGGCCACCCAGGCCTCCTGCGTGGTGTACGAAGGCCATGCCATGCGATCGGACCAGTACCGGCGCTTCAATGTCGAAGGCGTGACGGGTGGTGACGACTACGCTGCCATGCGCCAGGTCTTGTCCCGCCGCTACGCGCGGCTGGCCGAGGCAGTGGCGCAGCGGCGGCACGAGGCAGTCTCTTCCGTCGAGGCAGGCGACGTCGGCCTGGCGGACCCCGCCACCGCGGGCGCGCCTCCGGCGCAGGGCAGCGGCTCGCCCAGTGCGCGCAGCGGCCCGCGCTTGCCCGACCTGGTGCTGGTGGACGGCGGGCGTGGCCAGGTGTCCATGGCACGCGAGGTGTTCGAGGAACTGGGCCTGGACCTGTCTCTGATCGTGGGAGTGGAAAAGGGTGACAAGCGCAAGGTGGGCCTGGAAGAGCTGGTGTTTGCCGATGGGCGCGAGAAGGTCTACCTGGGCGCAGACTCCGCGGCCTTGATGCTGGTGGCCCAGATCCGCGACGAGGCGCACCGCTTCGCCATCACCGGCATGCGGGCCCGGCGCGCCAGCGTGCGCACGGGAGGCAGCCGACTGGAGGAGATTCCGGGTGTTGGCCCTCGCAAGCGGGCGCGTTTGCTGCAACGCTTTGGGGGCATTCGGGGTGTGGCACAGGCCACTGCTGAAGAGCTGGCCAGCGTGGAAGGGATCTCCGTTGCGCTGGCCGAAGACATCTACAAGGCCCTGCGCTGAGGGGTCCCGTGCAAAATGGGTTCCATTTGAACCAGACGTCTTCCTTCGGTGCTTTTCTCGACCCGGTGGCGGACAAGTTTCTGGTCTGTGCCGCCTTGCTGGTCCTGCTCCAGCTGGACCGGGTCAATGCCTTCCTGGCCTTGGTGATCATTGGCCGTGAGATCGCCATCTCGGCCTTGCGTGAATGGATGGCTCAGATCGGGGCTTCACGCAGCGTGGCGGTACACATGCTGGGCAAGCTCAAGACCGTGGTGCAGATGGTGGCCATCCCCTTCCTGCTGTTCGACGGATCCTTGTTCGGCCTGATCGACACCCGCATCTGGGGCACCGTACTGATCTACCTCGCAGCGGTGCTCACCATCTGGTCCATGGTTTACTACCTGCGCAAGGCCTTGCCCGAGATCCGCGCGAAGGTCCGCTGAGTGCAGCAGGACCCCCCGGGCGCCGCGGCCCTGTCCGAGGCTGGCTCGCGGCCGAGGTGGCTGCCCTGGATGCCCGGCGTCTTCGTGCTCATCTGGAGCACCGGGTTCGTGGTGGCGCGGTTCGGCATGCCGCACGCGCCACCCATGACCTTCCTCACCTGGCGCTTTGCCTTGTCCGTGGCGGCCTTTTTGCTGTGGATCCGCCTGTCCGGGGCTCGCTGGCCGCAGGGGCGCAGCCAGTGGATGCACCTGGCCGTGGTGGGCGCGCTGCTGCATGGGGGCTACCTGGGCGGCGTCTGGGCCGCGGTGAAAGGCGGCATGAGCGCGGGCACTGCGGCCCTGATCGTGGGCCTGCAACCCCTGCTCACCGCCTTGTGGATGTCAGGTGTGGGCCACGCGCAGCGCGCATCGTCGCGCCAGTGGGCTGGCTTGGGCTTGGGCCTGGCGGGGCTGGTGCTGGTGGTCTGGCGCAAGCTCGGCCTGGGCGAGGCCAGCGGCGCCACCGTGGTCCTGGCGGTGCTGGCGCTGCTGAGCATCACCGCCGGCACCCTTTGGCAAAAGCGCCATGTGCGGGCATGTGACGTGCGCACGGCCAACACGGTGCAACTGATGTCGGCCTTCCTGCTGTGCCTGCCCTTTGCGCTGGCCGAGTCAGAGCCCTTCCCTGCCACCCAGGTCACCAGCCTGATGTACCTGGTGCCCCCGTGCACCGCTTTCCTGGCCTGGCTGCTCTTCGACGAGGCCCTGACACCGGGCGTCCTCGCAGGCATGGTCTTGACGGCGGCAGGGGTCTGGCTGGTGGTGCGTGACACGTCCCCTTCCAGCCCCGTGACTGGCGCGCGCCCTCACAATGACGGTCTAGATCGGAGGACCTGAATGAATTCCCCCCACCGCATTGCAGCCATCGCCGGCGACGGCATCGGCACCGAGGTCATGCCCGAAGGACTTCGCGTCCTGGATGCAGCCTGCCGCCGCTTTGGCATCGCTGTCCAGGTCGATGAGTTCGACTTCGCCAACTGCGCGTATTTCGCCCGGCACGGCCAGATGATGCCCGGCGACTGGAAAGACCGGATCGGAGGCCATGACGCCATCTTCTTCGGCGCCGTCGGCTGGCCCGCCACGGTGCCGGACCATGTGTCGCTGTGGGGATCGCTGCTGAAGTTCCGCCGCGACTTCGACCAGTACGTCAACCTGCGCCCGGCCCGCCTGATGCCGGGGATCCGCTCCCCGTTGGTGGACCGTCAGGGGCAGCCCCTGGCGCCTGGGGCCATCGACATGCTGATCGTGCGGGAGAACACCGAGGGTGAGTACTCGGCCGTGGGCGGCCGCATGTACGAGGGCACCGACCGCGAGATCGTGATGCAGCAGACCATCATGTCGCGCCAAGGCGTGGACCGCGTGCTGAAGTTCGCCTTCGACGAGGCCATGAAGCGTCCCCGCAAGAAGCTCACCTCGGCCACCAAGAGCAACGGCATTGCCATCACCATGCCGTACTGGGACGAGCGGGTGGAAGCGATGTCGCGCCAGTATCCGGAGGTGGCGGTGGACCGCTTCCACATCGACATCCTGACGGCGCACTTCGTGCAGCGGCCACAGCACTTTGATGTGGTGGTGGCCAGCAACCTGTTCGGCGACATCCTGTCCGACCTGGGGCCTGCCTGCACGGGCACCATCGGCATTGCGCCGTCGGCCAACCTCAACCCCACCCGCGCGTGGCCCAGCCTGTTCGAACCCGTGCACGGCTCGGCGCCTGACATCGCCGGCAAGGGTGTGGCCAACCCCATCGGCCAGATCTGGTCGGCGGCACTGATGCTGGATTTCCTGGGCCACCGCGAAGCGCATGATGCGATCCTTGCGGCGATCGAATCCGCCCTGGCGGACCCCCACGCGCCGCGTACCGCGGATCTGGGCGGACGCGCTGGGACGACAGAAGTCGGAAAGGCCATCGCTCAGGTGGTCGCCGCTTCCCGCTGACGCCATGGCAGACGCTGACAGCCGCAGGCCTGCGAGTTGAAGGTCTGTGCGCGCGGGTTTGTCAATGGGACTTGCAGGGGGCGTGCCCCCTGCCTGACCCTGCGGCGCTGGGCATAGAATCCGCCCCCTGTCTGACCGCTCAGGCGGCGCGTGGAGTTCGCCCCCAGGGGCGCCGTCTTTGTCATCAGCCAGGCAGGCCGGGCGAGCAGGGCATGAGGGCTGCGTGAGCCAGGTTGAAGTGCATACAGGGGACCGAATTGAACAAGACCGAATTGATTGAACACATCGCCACGCAGGCCGACATCTCCAAGGCGGCTGCCGGACGAGCCTTGGAGGCGCTGATTGGCGGCGTCAAGGCCACGCTCAAGAAGAACGGCAGCGTGTCCATCGTGGGCTTCGGCACCTTTGCCGTCAGCAAGCGTGCATCCCGAACCGGCCGCAACCCGCGAACCGGCACGGCCATCAAGATCAAGGCCGCCAAGGTGCCCAAGTTCAGGCCCGGCAAGGCTTTGAAGGACCATCTCAATTGACCACATGGTCAGGCGTTTTTCGACGCCTTTCCCGGTGACAAACCGGGTGCTTAGCTCAGCTGGCAGAGCGGCGCCCTTACAAGGCGTAGGTCGGCGGTTCGATCCCGTCAGCACCCACCACAACCTGTCCACGAGGCGAACTCCGGTTCGCCTTTGTTGTTCATCGGCATATGTTTGACTTCGTCCGCTCTCACCAGAAAGTGCTCCAGTTCGTGCTGGTGTTGCTCATCTTCCCTTCGTTCGTCTTCTTCGGGGTGCAGGGGTACTCGCGCTTCAGCGAGGAAGGAGCGCGACCGGTGGCGGAGGTGGACGGCCGACCCATCACGCGCAGCGAATGGGACCAGGCCCATCAGCGGGCGATTGAACGCATGCGCCAGCAGATGCCGGGTATCGACGCCAAGATGCTGGATTCGCCGGAACTGAAGCAGCAGACGCTGGACAGCCTGGTGCGCGAGCGGGTCCTGATGGCTGCTGCCGTACGAGACCACCTGCAGCCGGGTGATGAGCGTCTGGCGCGCCTTTTCCGTACCGACCCCCAGTTCGCAGGGCTGCGCAACCCGGATGGCAGCGTCAATCGTGACTTCCTCACCGCCCAAGGGCTGACCTCCGAGGGCTTCGCCCAGCAACTGCGTGGTGACCTGGCCATGCGCCAAGTGCTGGGCGGGGTGACCGGCGCAGTGGGTGTGCCCAAGGTGTCAGCCACCCTGGCCTTGGATGCCTTGCTGCAAAGGCGGGAAATTGATTGGGTGCGCTTCGACCCCAGGACCTATCTGGCCAAGGTGCAGCCCACACCCGAGGAGCTGCAGAGCTTCTTCAAGGCGCAAGAGGCCCGCTTCCGTTTGCCCGAGGAAGCGCAGATCGAATACGTGCTCCTGGACCTGCCCACTGTCAGCAAGGGTGTCAGCGTTCCGCAGGAGGACCTGCGCCGCTACTACGAGGAAAACCAGAGTCGCTACACCAAGGCCGAGGAGCGGCGGGCCAGCCACATCCTGATCAAGGCTGACAAGTCGGCTTCTTCCGCCGATCGACAGGCTGCGCGGCAGAAGGCGGAGAACCTTCTTGCCGAGGTACGGCGCACGCCGGCGCGGTTTGCGGAACTGGCACGCAAGAATTCCGACGATCCCGGCTCGGCGGCGCAGGGGGGTGATCTTGATTTCTTCGGTCGGGGGGCCATGGTCAAGCCCTTTGAGGACGCCTTGTTTGCCATGAAGGCCGGCGAGATCAGCAACCTGATCGAGACGGACTTCGGTTTCCACATCATCCAGATGACCGCCTCGCGCGGCGGCGAGAAGCAGCCTTTCGAGTCTGTGAAGGCGGAGATCGAGGCCGAGATCCGCAAGCAGGGGGCCCAGCGCAAGTTTGCCGAGGCCGCCGAACAGTTCACGAACATGGTGTACGAGCAGGCCGACAGCCTGCAACCGGTGATCGACAAGCTCAAGCTGGACAAGCGCACGGCCACTGTCCGACGTCAGCCTGGTCCGCAAGCCACGGGGCCCCTGGCGTCGCAGAAGCTGCTGGACGCCGTGTTCAGCACCGACGCCCTCAAGAACAAGCGCAACACCGAGGCGGTGGACCTCGGGGGCAGTCAGCTCGTCTCAGCCCGCGTCGTTCAGCACACCCCCGCGCGGGTACCGCCCTTCGAGGATGTGAAGGACGCCGTACGCGCCGCTGTCATGCAGGAGCAGGCCGCAGCTCAGGCGCGCAAGGAAGGCCAGGCCAAGCTGGAAGCGCTCAAGCAGAGCCCGGCCACTGCTCTGCCTCAGTCTGCCGTGCTGTCAAGGGGGCAGGCGCAGAACGTGCCTCGGGCCTTGCTCGATGCCGTGTTGCTGGCGCCGCAGGACAAACTTCCCGCACCGATCGGCGTGGACCTGGGAGCCGATGGCTACGTGGTCGCGCGCGTGCTGAAGGTGTTGCCGCGGGAGCAGGCGGCCTCGGCCGATGCCTTGCTGGCCCCACAACTGGCCCAAGCCTTGAGTGCCGCCGAGACCGAGGCTTATCTGAGCACGCTCAAGCGACGCTTCAAGGTGGAGGTCGAAGCCTCCGCCCGCGCCGCGCCAGGCCCTTCGAAGGCGGCTTCGCAGTGATGGCGGCGCTATAATTCGTCCTTCTCTGCGGTGGCTGTAGCTCAGTTGGTAGAGTCCCAGATTGTGATTCTGGTCGTCGTGGGTTCGAGTCCCATCAGCCACCCCAACCACTTCTCGCATGCTTCGTGGCCGGCACAGCCGGACCCGGAGTCAGCCTTCATCGTTGTCCCACGATGACGCCCCGTCGGTCAGAGCGGCCTGTCGCTCCTGCGGGCTTCAAGCAGAACTTGTTCTCCCAGTTCCAGGATTTTCCTCAGTAAGCTGGTGCGGGCAGTGGGCCTCATCAGCAGGTGAGCGCCGTGCGATCGCCATCCGCATGCGCTCCAGCGCGACGGGCAAGGCCTTCAGGGCGATCTGAGCATGCTCAAGCGGGACAGGGGGCCAGTCTGCTGTCACGTCCGGCCCCCATATGCACAGACCTTGCGTCTTCAAGAGGAACCGCGCTGGGTGGCCAGATGGAAGCCCGACCAGATCGCACAGCGGCCAGACCCTCAAGTCCAGGCCACGGCAGAAGGGATGCAGCGCTTGTAGGCGGCGCGCCATTCGGTCGATCCAGACAGAAGCCTGCGGGAGCCGCCCATCCGTGATGCAGAACACGTCAAGGTCCGATATGCCCTCCACTGCGATGCCCCTGGGCACCGACCCTCGAAGCTGCAGACTGTGCAGCGAAGGGCCCAACTCTTCCAGGCATTGGACCAGGAGGTCGCTGACAAGGCGGCTCCAGGGCTCCCCGATCAGGTCAGCGGCACAGGTGTTGACGATGAAGCCCCCCGCGTCGACAGGCTGCGACGCACCGATCGGCCGAATCACGGCCTGTCTTTTTTCATGTCCATCGATGCTCATCGGGGCGCGGGCAAGCAAGTTGGCGCACCCCTAAAGGGCGTCTGGAGAATGCGGCTCAGGCATCGCCAATCGTATGATGGGGCAGGCCATTTTCAACATGCGCGGTCCATGGTTGACGACTTCCAAGCTGATCCCTTCCGCGGCCTGATGCATCCCTGCACCGTTGAAGGCTTCTTGTCTTCGGCTTACGGGTGCGGTCCGTGGCACGGGTCTCCTGATGATCGTTCACGGCGCCGGATCATCGATTGGAATGACGTCAACCAGGCTCTCGGCTGTGTCCGAGCCTGGGATGACCGCAACCTCCGCCTGGGGTTGCACGGCAGGCCCGTGCCCACGCCGGAGTACTGCAGTCCTCACGAGTCCTCGTCAGGCACCGTGTGGCGTCCTGATTCTGAGCGCGTCTCGAAGGCGCTGAAGGCGGGGGCCACGCTGATGGCCAGCGGCATCGATGGCGTCATTCCTGCGGTGGGGGCTTTGGCGGAGTCCATCGAATCGGCACTGCCTGTCAGGGTTCAGGCCAATCTGTACTGTTCATCTGCAGGTGCCGCGGGATTTCCTCGTCATGAGGACACCCATGACGTCTTGGTCGTTCACCTCTTCGGAAGCAAGCGGTGGTCGGTCGGCAGGCCTGCTGCGGCGTCAAGAACCGGTGGGCCGGACCTTCAGCATTTCCTCTTGAATCCTGGTGACTTGCTCTATGTGCCGCAGGGCTGGTCGCATGAGGCGCTGGCTGAAGCCGGACCCTGCCTGCACCTGACGCTGGCTCTGGTTCACGTGAGCATGGAGCACCTCGCCCACATGCTGGCCCGGTCGATTTGCACACCAGGAGTGTCGGACAAGCCGCTTTACGACCTTCATCTTGGCTCCCGAGCCCTGGCAGCGCATCTTGAAAGCGTCTTCCAGATGATGGCAGCACGCGCTGGAGAAGGTCTCGCTTCGAAGATGCTCGACGACCTGCTCGCCGGTCGTCGAGTCAGGCCACGTTTTGCGCTTCCCGTCGGTCAGCCTGACCATGTCCCGTGAAGATCATCGATGGTTTCCTCCAACCGGCGGAGTTGATCGCATTGAGGGACGGAATGCTGGCGAGCGACTTTCCCTGGCAATGCGTTCCCATCCTGTCCAGCGGAGCCTCGCCAGACATGGCGGCTTCCGAGAACCTGCAATGGGTTCACGGTTTCGTTCACTGGCAGTCGCGCAAGCCGTACCGGTCCCCGGCGCTTCCCATGCTCGAGGCCGTGGCGGACCGGCTCGGCCCGGTGCGCTTGCTGCGGGTGAAGGCCAATCTCACCAGGCCGCTTGACAGGCACCTCGAGTACGGGCTCCATGTGGATGTCCGACGACCCGGTGCATCCACGGGCATCCTGTACCTCAACGACAACAACGGCTACACCGTGTTTGAGGACGGCAGGCGTGTGCAAAGTGCAGAGAACCGGTTCGTCGTGTTTGACTCAAGTTTGCGGCACACGGGGGCTTCCTGTACCGACGCCCCATACCGCCTTGTCTTGAATCTCAACTGGCTGAACGCTGAAGCCTGAACCTGCGCCTTGCGTTTACCGCCGAGGTGGCTTGAAGTCCTGCAGGCTGTGCCGAGATCGTGAGCCACTCGGCACGTCAGGGCTTCAACAGCAGTTCGTCTCCGATCACCATCGCATCGATATCGGTGTCGTGAAAGACTTGCCGCGCGTTCTCAGGAAACGCCGCGAGCGGCTTGCCCGCGATGTTCAGGCTGGTATTGGCCAGAACCGGGCACCCGGTCCGTTCCATGAAGGCGCCCAGCAGGCCCCGCAAGAGTTGGTTTCGGGCAGTCACCCGCTGCACCCTTGACGAGCCATCCACATGACCAATCGACGCGAGCGCGGGATTGGTCACACGGCAGGCGTAAAGCATGAATTCGTCAGCCGCGCCTTCGAAGTGCGCGTCGAAGTGTTCGTCAAGCACACTGGCGCCAAACGGCCTGTAGGCCTCTCTGCGCTTGATGCGGTTCAAGCGAGAACGGGCATCCGGAAGTCGGGGATCGATGAAGATGGATCGATGGCCCAGGGCGCGTGGGCCGATCTCTCCGCGTCCCTGGTACCAACCCACGCTCCTGCCGCGGGCCAGAAGATCGGCTGCCCTTTCCAGGGTATGCGGGGACGGTCCGGTCGGCGGCGCCTCGTCATCTTGAGAGTAGGGGAAGTGGTCGATCTGCAGTCTGGGAAGCGCATGATGACGGCGCAGCCACTCCAGCGCACCAAGGCTCAGTCCTTCGTCCGAGGCGTGGGGAGGAACCTGCAGTTGCGGAAACTTCTCGCGCAACGCCGAGTTCCAGACCACGTTCTGCGCAACCCCGCCGGAATAGGCAATCACCTCATCCGGCCGCGCATACCGGGCGAAGAAGTCCACCAGGACCCCTTCCATCCGATGGTGGACCGTTGCAATCCAGTCCAGCAGGCTCCATCGCGCCACCAATGCGTCCCCACGGTGACGCTTCCAATGCTCGACAGACCAGATCTCAGCGATATCTTCCATCCCGAAGCGTTCCAGAGTCTGCAGGAATCCGGTGTCAACCTTTCCATACGCCTGCAGCCCCATGACCTTGCCGGCGATGTCGTTGTAATGTCCGTAGCTGACGTCCAGCAGCTTGCCGGCCTCCCTGATGCCCCAGCCAATGGAGCCGCGGCGAATATCGCCGCCTGCCACCAGGGTGTCACCCCGGTAAACGCTCCACGGGCGACCATCGCCCAGGCCGTCAATGACGATGCGTACATCAGCTTCGCCTGAGCCGAGCATCCAGTGGTCGAGCGAGTGCGCAAAGTGGTGGCTGATGAGCCAGCCGTGGGGCACCTGGAAGAACTGGCACAGGGCCGGGCTTAACGCAAGCGCCGGGGAGGTGCCGCGTGCCAACTGTTCGAGCGTGTTATCTGCTGTGTCGCCAGCGACCTGCTTCGGCAATGCGCCAGGGTCGATGCAGAAGACGAAGTCATCCACGTCGCTGCCAGACAGCCGGAACGCTTGCTCAGCGATTCGCAGCCACTCGAGTACGCTGCCGGGGCTGTATCTCTTCTGCTGGCGTGTGCGTTCCAGCTTGATGTATCGAACGCGGCTGCCGTCCAGTGCAGCAATGCTCGCGTCGTGGTGGGGCAATGCAAGTGCGAGAAGCTTCAAGGCTCGACTTTCGTGATCGAAATGGAACCTGCGCGCGATTCCGTGTCATGTCCCGTGGAACAGGCCCCCCTCGCTTGGACGTCGCCAGACCCAGACTGTCCAGGGTGCACGTCTGCGAGTTTGATATTCTCATGGCATCAGCGGGCATGTGATCGCGGCAGCGTTTTCCAAGGCCTGCAACAACGTTCGCCGGAGCACCCTTTTTCACCGTGATGGAGCCGAACTCTGTGAGAGAACTGCAGGTGCGGGGCCCATGAGCAGAGTCCCCTGAGATGCCAACGATCTTGTTGCTGGAAGACGAATTGGCGCTCCGTGAAGAGGTGGCCGATTTCCTTTGCAATCGTGGGCACCGCGTGCTGCAGGCGGGCACCTTGACCGAGTTCGTGCCCTTGGTTCCGCAGGCCCGCATATGCCTGCTGGACTTGATGCTGCCCGACGGTAGCGGCTTGGACGCTGCGCGAATGGTGCGTGAGCAGTCGTCCCAGGCCGGGATCATCATGCTGACGGCTCGAGGGCAACTGCAGGATCGGATTGAGGGCCTGAGGTGTGGCGCTGACCACTACCTGGTCAAGCCCTTTGGCCTTCTCGAACTCGGCGCCATCATCGATGCGCTCTTGCGACGTGTGGGCAGTGAGTGGATTCTGGATGTCAGCTCGGGCCGGCTGAGCGACCCCGAAGGCCGCTCCATGAACCTGACACCCCAGGAACTGATCCTGGTGCGGTGTTTGTGCGAGGCCGGTGCAGAGCCGGTATCCAAACGCCAGTTGGTCGAGTCCATGGGCCATGACTGGTCCAGCTACGACCTGAGGCGGCTGGACACTCTGGTCAGCCGCCTGCGCTTGCGGTGGCGCCGTGAGGTGGGCCAAGAACTCCCCTTGAAGACCTTGCACCGCGAGGGCTACGGGTTTCTTGGAGTCATTGAGCGAAGGTGAGGAGCGGTCGCCGTGCGTTCCTTGGGTGCTGCACAGCAGCCAGGGGCGTGCGCAAGACAGGCCGTCAGCCGACGGGGGCATCAGTGGGCGCACGAAAGCCTTCCGGCAGCACCACCATTGCGCGCGTTCCGCCCCCGGCGCCGCTGTCCAGGCGAAGGCTGCCTCCCTGGAGTTCGATCATCCGTTGCGCCAGCGGAAGACCCATGCCGGTGCCCGGCACGCCAGCGGCATTGGCACCCCGGAAGGCCGACTCGAAGACCCGCGCCAGATCGTCGCTGGAAATGCCGGGACCGTCGTCGATGATTTCCAGCAGCGCCTGGCGCCCTCCCGCCATCGTCGCCACGCGGCCGCGCACCAGGATGCTGGCGCCGGGCGGCGTGTACTTGGCGGCGTTCTCGGCCAGGCTGTTCAGTGCCAATCGCGTCAAGACTTCGTCGCAGATGAACGGCTCCGCCGCATCTGTGACCTCGACCTGAATCCGCTGTCCCTGTCCGGCCAGCCGCGCGGCACGCCCGGCGTCTTCAAGCAGCAGCCTCAGGTCCGTGGGGGAACTGCGTCCCACACCCGCGCTGCGATCGAATCGGTTCTGCTGCAAGTAGCGGTCCAGCAGCGTGCCGAGGCGGTGGCTGGCGTCCAGAATCTTGCGGTAACGGGCACGGGTCGAAGCTTGCGCCTGGCTGTCCAGCATGGCCAGGTTCTCTGCGGTGGCGTTGATCACGGCCAGGGGTGTTCGCAACTCGTGTGAAACCGTCGCGTAAAAGGCGCGATGGTCGGACAGCAACTTGCGCTCCAGTTCAAGCGAGGTCTGGACCTGCTGCATGGCTGCCTGGATGTCTGCGGTCCGTTGTGCCACACGCTGCTCCAGTTCCTGCTCGGCTCGTCTTGACGCGGCCAGTGCCAGGTTTTGGGCTTCTTCCTTCTCCTGCCGTAGCGTCAGGTATCTGTTGCTGACGTTGTAGTTCAGCAGCAGGAGGTAGGCAGCCAGCCCGAAGTAGTAAGCGCTGTCGGTGATGGGGTGCGGTGGCAGAAAGCCGAGGTTCCGCCCCAGTCGCAGGCCCACGCCCAGCAGGGATGGCATGCTGGCCAACAACATCAGCTGAGCGTCGCGCAAGTGCTGGACCCATCCCCGCCACGCCAGGATTACCGGCAGCATGAACACGCTGACGAGCTGTGTGGCGGTATAGGCTGGCCTTGTCCACAGCGGGTGCAGTGCTTGGTCTATCGCGATCACGACCGCCGCCCAGGCGGTAAGCACCACCACGAGCCATGTGGGCCAGCGCACCGTCGCGTGGGTGCCTATCAGGCCCACATAGCGCAGCAGGAAGAGGTAGGCCGCCGGCGGCGTCAGCATCCAGAAGGTGACAACCAGGGCATCGTTCAGAGCTGGCTGTCCGTCCAGCAGGTACTGGTGCCCGAAACCCTCGAGAAAAGAGATGCTGACGAAGCTCACTGAAATGAACAGGGCGAAAAGCCCTGAATCGGTGTCGCGCGTCGAATAGAACGCCCACAAGTTGGTCAGGATCAGGATGCCGTGAAGTGCCAGCAGCAGACCCCACAGCAACTGCTCTGACAGCGCGGCCGAGAGGAAGCGCTGCGGCGTCCACAGCACGACGTTGAAGTTGTTGACGTGCGTACCTTGCAGCCTGAGGTAGAACGTGACCGGCATGTCATCCACGAAGCCGACCTTGAAGACGATGTTGCGGTGCTGGAAATCGCGCTGCGCCATTGGGTGGTGGTCACCAGCCTGGCGTTCTTCAAACCCTCCATCCGGCCGGGGCCAGAACAGCGTGGCCTCGTCGATGGCAGGAAACTGCAGTTCCAGCATGGCTTCGCCGAAGGCGCTGGCGGGCGGTCTGATCGTGTTGCGCAACCAGACTGCGCCGCGCAGATAGCCCAGACGGGGCGCTCCGGTCTGCGGGACGAAGCTGTTGGCGAGCTCAGCGTCGCGTACCTGCTCCAGCGTCAAGGTGCCCGAGGCGTCCCGCAGGGCGGCCCAGCCGCTGTCGATCACCCACCGCCCAGGAGGTTCCGGGGCGGCAGGCCCCGAGGCCAGGCTACACCCTGTCAAGAAGAGCACTGCAAGTGCCTTCAGGCCGGCGCGCCAGAAACTCAACGACATATCGCGGGGAATTCCGCCGGGCGCGAAGAGCCGGCGACGCGGCGCGGGCTGTAGGCGGCACCACCGTGCAGATCCCGTTGGTTCGGGATCAGGGTTTTCCCTTTTTCCTGGGCTTTCATTTCTTACATTTTCTGTCACCGCTTTCACCACTGGGGATCAGGCCGGATAAAGTTCTGTCGTCAGGGCTTCGTGCGGTCGCCGGCATCGCTTCGCGCCCCACAAGCCCCAATGAACCGAGGAGAGCCTTTCATGTTCCAGCAGTTGGTACCCGTCAGCAAGACCCGCCATGCCACCACCAAGATCAAGCAGATCGACGGGTTCGGGTTCGCATCCCAGTTCCATATCGCTTCCGTCATGGTCCACGAGTTCGCTCGCGCTGCGGCCATCTACCCCGTAGTGTTCCTGGAGGACAAGGCGCAGGACGAGTTTCGTCCCGTGGCGCTCATGGGGTTGGACGAGGGCGAGAACCTTTTCGTGGACGCTGAGGGCAAATGGCAAGCGTCCTACGTGCCGGCGATCATCCGCCGCTATCCCTTCGCGCTGGCCAGGACGGGCCAGGAAGGGCAGTTCACGGTCTGCATCGACGAGGGCAGTGCGCTGGTGAACCAGAGCGAGGGCGTGCCCTTGTTCAAGGAGGATGGCGAGCCGTCCGAGGCGATCGAGAACGTGAAGCGCTATCTGGGCGAGTTGCAGCAGATGGACCAGTTCACGCGCTCTTTCTGCAAGTACTTTGCCGAGCACAACCTCTTCACCCCCTTGAACATGCGTGTCCGTCAAGGGCAGACCGCCAAGAACATCAGTGGCTGCTACGTCGTCAACGAGGAGCGGCTGAACAACCTGTCCAACGATCGCTTCCTGGAGATGCGTGAGAAGCGCTACCTGCCGGCCGTGTACGCGCATCTGGTGTCGCTGGCCCAGATTGAGCGCCTGATGACGCTCAAGGAGGAGCGCGCTGCGGGTCAGAAAGCCTTGAACTGAGGCCTTCGCCTCCGGCTGAGTCCCGAACCCACATCTCCCGCTTGATGCGCCGCTCCAGGCCCGTCGCAACGCCGCCCCGCATGTCGGGGCTGTTGCGCAAGCTCCTGCGCACGACCTTTCAGGTCGAGCCTCTGGAGCAGCGCATCCTGCTGTCTGCGGACCCGGCGGCTGCCGCCGTGCAGGCCCTTTCGCTGCGCGATGCGGAGCACGTCCTGTACGACAACGGGATCCGCGCTGCCGGCGAGATCGATGACCTCGAACACGCTCTGCGTGCCGGGGAATCTGCGCTGGGTGTGCTCGAGCCCGGCACTGCAACTGAACCTGCATTTTCAGTTGACTCGAGTGCTTTCGATGTTGCGCTGACCCGCACGCGGGCCGCCTTCATGGACTCGGCGCTGGCCTCGGCTGATCCAGGGTACGGCCGCTTCATGGAGGAGGTGCTGTCGGTCCAGGTGCTGCAGGCTGGCAGCGCGGGCGAGACCGCTGCGGTGCTGGATGCCTCGGCCGCCGGGCCGTGGTCTGCCGAGGTGCCAAGCACCGCCGATGAGTCGGAAGATACCCTCGGTGGGCTGCGCCATTCCTTATGGCTTGACGGCGAACTGAAGCTGGGCGAAGGTCTTTTCGACACCGCTCGCCTGGCCCGCGAGGTCGGCAACGTCGATCTTCGCGCGCTCGTCGTCGGACCCGGGGCCACGCTGGCCGGCAGCGGTGTCATCAATGCGCCGACGCTGGTCGAGGGGACGCTCGCTCCCGGGTACTCGCCCGGACTGATCTCCTACGAGAGCGGCTTGACGCTGACAGACGCCACGCGCACTGTCATCGAACTCGGTGGCACCGCGCCTGCCACCGTGGCAGACGCCGGCAGTGGCGCCTTCCACGACCGCATCAACGTGAGCGGGCTGGCCACGCTGAACGGCACGCTGGACCTCGAACTTGTCAACGGCTTCACGCCCAAGGCCGGTGACGAGTTCGTTGTGTTCAGCTATGGGTCGGTCCAGGGCCGCTTCGACGCCGTGGAGGGCCTGTTCGGCCTTCACAGCAATATCTGGTTCGATCTTGTTCAGACGGGTGACGCCAGCACCGCCGGCCAGCTCAAGCTTGTCGCGAAGGAACTGGTCCCTGGCGCGGGCCAAGCCCTGCCGCTGGCGCAGATCGCGGGGTCTGCAGGCGTGCTGGACCAGATCGGCCAGTTGTTGAACGCCGACTATTTCGTTCCAGGCAGCCTGCCCGCCGTCAACTTCTCCGCCGACTTCACAGTCGGCGGATTCGACATCGATGCCGGTGCCTTCCGCCTGTCGTGGGACGACACCCGCGATCGGGCACTGCTGCAGGTCAGCGCCGCGGTCGACCTGGGGCCGGTCGCATTGTCGGGCGACATCACCGTTGCCATCCCCACCGGAAGTGGTGATGCCGTCGAGGTCTCCCTCGACAACGGCAGTTTCGCGCTGGCCGCCGGTGGGGCCAAGTTGTCGGCCAGCGGCATCGACGGCAGCTTCGTGTTGTCGTCTGCGGGTGTTGCCGGCGTGCTGCGCGTGGGCACGCTTGCCCTGACGAATGCTGCTGGCCAGCCGCTGGCGGGGATTGATCTGTCGGGCGTGCGCGACGTGCACGTGGGCTTCAACACCACGGGGCGCTCGGTGGTCGGCGGTCTGGAGGGCTTTGCTTTCGACTACAGCGCCCAGGAGCACCACGACTTCTTTGCGCTGGACGCGGACCTGGACCTGAAGCTGACGGCCGGCCCAGCGGCCTACACGCTCTCGGGCCGCTTCGGGATCAGCAGCACCGAGTTCGAGGTCGATGGCACGGCCGCGCAAGGCTTGATGCTGTCGGTCAAGGATGCTTCCACTGCGCTGGCGGCGGCGGGCGTGATGGTCAAGCTCGACGACCTGCAAGGCGGGGCGGTGCTGGGCACGGTGCGCGGGCAGTTCGGCACGATCGGCAACGTGAAGGTCGGTGCGGTGGCGTTGACGCGCGACGACGGCAGCGAACTGATCCCGGGCCTGAGCATGCTGCCGCTGGACCTGCCGTTCAGCTTCAACACCTTTGATTTCACCGAGAGCGACAAGCCGGCGTTCTCGTGGCCCGAGCTCGACCTGTCGGCGCTGTCCTTCCCGTACCTGGATCTGAGCCTGCCGGATCTGCCCAGCTTCAACCTGCCCAGTCTGGGCTCTTTTGGTCCGGGGATCGACTGGAGCAGCCTGAGCCTGCCGCAGTTGGGCGCGCTGCTGCCGAGTTTCGGCATGAGCCTGTCGGGTTTTGACCTGAAGCTGCCCAACCTGACCTTGCCGAGCCTGTCCGCGGGCGGCACGGGGCTGGGCATCGACTGGCCCAACCTGAGCCTGGCGCAGTTTGTGTTCAACCTGCCGAGGCTGAACCTGCCGGGGCTGGTGCCCGACTACTCGTTGCTGCTGGAGAAGTTCAACAATTTCGGCTGGGGCACGGCACTGCCTGCAGGCTGGGGCACGTTGAACCTGTCGGCGCTGCTGACGGATCTGAAGGCGCGCATCGATGCGGGCAGCCTGCCTGGGCTGAGCCTGACGCTGCCGGACCTGTCGGGCCTGAGCCTGGGCGGGGTGTCGCTGAGTGCGCTGAAGTTGGGCGACCTGAACGCGCGGTTGCCCTCAGTGGACCTGAACTGGGGCGCGCTGAGCCTGCCCGAGCTGCTGCTGTCTCTGCCACGGTTGAACCTGCCGGGCGTGTCGCTGAACTTCAACTTCGGCACGCTGCTGCCGGGCTGGCCCGACGTGTCGCTGTCGGGCCTGGCGGACTACTTCCGCACGGGTGCGGGCAAGACCAGCTCCGTGGCAGGGCTGGCGCTGGACATCGACTGGAGCAAGCTGTCGCTGCCTGAGCTGGTCTATAACCTCAGCCGGCTTGAGCTTCCCGCGCTGGACCTGAAGCTCATGGGCATCAGGCTGCCCAGCCTGTCCGATCTGCCGTTCGATTTCACGCTGGGCCTGCCCGATCTGCGCTTGTCCAAGCTGGGGTCGTATTTCGCCGGCCTGGCGGGGCCGAACGCGGCGGCGCTGGCGGCCCTCAACTGGAATGCGCTGACGCTGCCTGAGCTGGTGTTCACGCTGCCGCGGCTGAACCTGCCGGGCATCGACCTGAACCTGTCGGGCCTGCTCAAGGCCAACGGTATCAACTGGCCCGACTTCAAGCTGTCCACCCTGGCGGGCGCGTCCAGCGGCGTGGGCTCCGGCATCAACTGGCCCAACCTGACGCTGCCTGACCTGGTCGCGCAGCTCAAGAGCCTGAACCTGCCGGGCCTGAACATCACGCTGCCCACGGACTGGGGCACGCTGGCGGGCAAGAAGCTGGCGGACCTGGGCGCACTGTTCCCGGACGTGAAGCTGGACTGGCCGAACCTCACCTTGCCGGAGCTCGTCTTTGCGCTGCCGCGGCTGAACGTGTCCGGGCTGGGCGTGAACATCAACTACGGCCAGTTGCTGCCGCAGTGGCCCGACGTCAGCCTGCCCAATCTCAAGGCCTGGTTCGCCAACAGTGGCCGCACGGATGCGCCCGGGCGCATCGACTGGGGATCGCTGAGCCTGCCGGAGCTGGTGCTCAACCTCCCGAAGCTGAACCTTCCGGGGCTGGACCTGAGTTTGCTGGGGCTCAGCCTTCCCGAGCTGCCTTTTGTCGGTGGCCTTCTGGACGATCTGCCTTTCGACATCGATCTGGCCAACGGTGGCTTCAGCATCTCGGGTGCGCTGGACATCAAGCTGGGCGACAACCTTCAGCTCAGCGGCAACTTCGGCTTTGACCGCAATACCAGCAGGATCATCTTGCTGTCCCAGGACGCCACGGCGATTCTGGGCGCAGGCGGGTTCGAGGTGGGCGCGACCGGTGCCGACATCGGACTGGTGATCGACGCCTCGGGCGTGGCCTTCGAGGCGGTGGGCGAGCTTTACGCCGACCTGGGCGGTGCGGTTGAACTCGGGGCCGACGAGGCCACGATCTTCTACAACAGCACGGGCAAGAGCTGGACGGGCCAGACGCTGACGATCGGCTCTGTCTCGCACACCTTCGGTACCCTGGGTGTTGCTGACCTGCGCGGGGCCACGCTCACCGGTGCGAGCCTGCGCGTGGGCGACTTCATCCAGGCCAGCGGCGACCTCGCGGTGCGCGATGCCACGCAGACATTGAAGGTGCTCAAGCCGGGCACAGGCGGCGCGGCAGCGACAACGGTTGACGTCAGCTCCAAGGTGCTGAGCTTCGGTGGCTCGAACCTGAGCGCCTTTGCCGGCGTGGGCCAGGGCGCGGACCGCACGGGCCTGTCGATCAGCAAGCTGAACCTGGGCCTGGTGCTGACCAGCGACACGGCCGACGCGACCAGGCGCTGGCTGGCCCTGCAAGCGGTGGTGCCGACTGACGGGGTCGTCGGCCTGGTGGGCGTGCCCGAACTCACGCTGCAAGCATCCAGCCTGAAGCTGGAGGTCACGCGCGCGGCCACCGACGGCAGCTTGGTGGACTTTGCGCTCACGCCGGTGACGGTGGCCACCGGCGCAGGCAGTTCCATCCAGATCGCCTATGCAGCCTCCGCGGGCCCGGTGCTTCGCGCCGCCGGCCTGCTGACCGTGGGCGTGGCGGGCTTCTTCCGCGTGCAAGGCAACTTCGCTTTCGAGCGCACCACCGCTGAACTCGCGCTGTCCGACGGCAGCACGGTCGACGCGAACGTGTTGACGCTGGGAGGCAAGGACATCTCGGCGTTCGCCGGGCTCAATGGTGGCGCGAGCAATGCGCTCGGGCTGAACCTGCAGGATGCGGACTTCGCGCTGGCCATCATGAGCGACCGCGCCAACGCGGCACGCAAGTGGATGGCGCTGCAGAGCGACGTCAGCTCCGCAGCCTTCGTGGGCGTGGACGGCCTGACGGTGCAGGCGCAGAGCCTGCAACTGGCCATCAACCGCAACCTTGCCACCACAGGCGGCACGCAGGCGCAGCCCGCGCTCAAGCACGAAACCATCCTGCGCCTGGACACCACCCTGGCCGAGGGCACGCTGCATCTGGCGCTGGGCGCGCAGCAGGCGGCGCTGGCGCTGACGGCCTCGCGCAGCAGCGAATCGATCCGCAACGAACTGCGCCGCAAGCTCGAGCAGATGCTCGTGGCCGCAGGGCGCACCCAAGCCGACGTGGACGGGGCCGTCGACATCACCGGCACGCGAGAAGAAGGCTTCACCATCGTTTTCGGTGGCGCGCTGGCCGGCAGCGACTACTCCACGTTGACCGCACGCGCCGAGCCGGGCACGGTCAGCGCCGGGGCCAGCGAGCGCACCGCGGGCCAGGCCGCGCGGAACAACGTGACGCTCACGCCGCTGCAGCAGAACAGCCGGCTGCAGATGACGCTGGCAGCACAGGCGGGCACGTTGCGCTTCAGTCTGGGCGGACAGACTGCCGACGTCGCGCTGGCCGCAGCCGACACCGACGCGGCGCTGGCCGCGAAGATCGACATCGCGCTGGAGTCGCTGACGGGCGTGGGGGCTGGCGCAGTCACGGTGACGGGCACGCGCGCAGCCGGCTACACGCTGGAATTCGGCGGTACACGTGCCGGGCAAGACTTCAGTGCGCTGGGCGTGGCGCTGCAGCAGCCCTCGATCACGCTGCAGGTGACCGCTGTCGAGGAAGGCCGCACGACGCAGACCGGCAGCACGAACAGCGGCAGCAATGTGCGCGAGCGCCAGGTCATCGCCTTCAGCGGCGCCACGGGCACGACCAGCGTGCGCTACAGCCTGGGCTTTGGCAGCGGAGCGACCGCCAAGACCACAGGCCTCATCGACTTCTCCAAGTCCAGCCCCACGCAGAACCGCACCACGTTGCAGGCGGCGCTGGACACGATGCTCGGCAGTGGCCGGGCCACCGTCAGCTTCGACCAGAGTTCCACCACCGCATCCCCGCGCTACTTCGTCGACTTTACCGGTGAGCTGGCTTTCAAGGATGTGCCGCAGTTCACCGTGGCCAGCCAGACCGGCGTGACCGTGCAGGTCAGCACGTCGCAGCAGGGTCAGGCCAAGATGGTGACGCCGGTGCTGCAGAAGACAGCGGCGCAGCAGCGCGTGCAGGCGCCGGCCGACGTGCAGGGCACCTTCACGCTGAGCGTGGATGTGGGCTCGGGCAGCAAGACCACTGCCGCGCTGTCCCTGGCCAGCACGGCCGCACAGGTGCAGACTGCGTTGCGTTCGGCCACGGGCGCCGCTGGTGCCGACATCACGGTGACGGGCAGCGCAGGGAACTGGACCATCACTCGCAGCCTGCCGCAGCGCGTGCGGACCTGGCGGTGCTGCAGCGCGGCCAGACGCTCACGCAGACGTCGACGGTCACCACGCCCGCGGTGGATGAAGTGCAGCGCGTCACGGTCAGCGGCGCAGAAGGCGGCAGCTTCAAGCTCGCGCTCACGCACGCAGGCCAGACCTACACCACGGCTGCGCTTGCGCTGGACGCTACGGCCGCGCAGGTGCAGCAGGCGCTGGCGCAGGCCTTCAGCGCGGGCGGACTGTCCGGTGTCACCTTGACGGTCACGCCAGCGGAGTCCGGCGTCTACGACATCACGTTCGGCGGCAGCCTGGGCGGGCGTGACCTGGCGTTGCTGCAGGTCAGCGGGATCGCGGCGCAAGGCGGCGCCACCTTGACCGTGGTGCAGCAGGGCGCCACGGTAGCCCAGCCTGACCGTGTCATCGACGCGGACCCGAACCTGGTGGTGGACTTCGGCGTCAAGTCGCTGGACGTGCTGGTGGCCGCCGATACGCATTACACGATCACCCTCGACGGCGCCCAGGGTCAGCTCACGCGTGCCACGGGCGAGCTTGAACTGGACGTGTTCGGCTTCCTGCAGGTCGACGGAAGCTTCGCGATCGAGAAGGCCACCGACACGGTGGTCGACAGCAAGGGCCGCAGCGTCCAGGTGGACAAGCTGACGGTGGGCGGCGGGGGCGTCAATGCTTTCACCGGCATCGATGGCGGCACCCTGCAGGCGCTGGGTCTGCAGGTTCAGGAACTGGACTTCGGACTGGCCCTGTACACCGAGCGCAACCCGGTGCAGGGAACGGTTGCGCAGCGGTGGAGCGCGCTCAGCGCCACGGCCACGTCAGCCACGCTGGTGGGGGTGGGTGAGGTCACGGCCACGGGCAAGGATCTAGAGGTACGTATCAACCGCGCCGCCGCGGATGGCACGGTGCTGGACTTCGCCGGAGCGAACAAGAAGACGCTGTCCACCGGCCCGGGCACGAGCATCGTGCTCGAGATGGATGGCGACGATGGCGCGCTGCTGGAGGCCGCCGGCACGCTGACGTTCGGCTTGTTCGGTAGCACGCTGGAGGGCCGGGTCACGGCACGTCAGGCTGCTGCGCAGCCCGGCCGGCTGGAGTTGACCCTGGAAGACGGCGCCTTCGAACTCGTGGCCGGCGGGGTGAAGCTTGCGGCCAGCAACATCGAAGGCGCGCTGCTGCTGGAGGATGACGGCTCGGCCGGCGTGCTGCGCGTGGGCAGCCTGGAGCTGACGCAGGCCGACGGCAGCCCGCTGCAAGGCCTGGACGTGGCCGCGATCCGCAGCGCGCATCTGGGCTTCAACACCACCGGGCGTGTCGTGGACACGCGGATCGGGGCCTTTGCCTTCGACTACAGCGCGACCCGCCACCACGACTTCTTCTCGGTCTCGGCCGACCTGGACCTGGGCCTGTCCTTTGGCGGAGTGAGCTACGAGCTGGGCGGGCGCTTCGGCATCAGCCGCGAGCAGATGACCATCGTGCAGGGCCAGCCGCAGCAGGGCTGGGTGCTGTCGGCCTTCGACGCGCACACGTCTTTGACGGTGGGTTCGCCCCCAGGTGGCGCCAAGCTGGCCTTGAAGGGCCTGCAGGGCGGCGTGATCGTGGCCCAGGTCAACGGCAAGACAGGGTTCTCGGGCTCGCTGCAGGTGGGCGAGGCCGCGCTGACCAAGGCCGACGGCGTGACGCCGTTGGTGCTGGACCTGGAGCTGCGCCTGCGCGACTTGCCGTTCAACTTCAACACCTTCGATCTGAGTGGGCTCACGCCGGACCTGGACCTGCCCGAGATCGACCTGTCGATCGGGTCCTTTCCGTTCATGGACCTGAGCGTCCCCTCGCTGCCCAGCTTCAACCTGCCGGGGCTGGGCGCGCTGGATCTGGGCATCGACTGGGCCAGCCTGTCGATGCCCGAACTCGGGCTGACGCTGCTGAGCCTTCCCGGGCTGGACCTGAGCCTGCCCGACATCGACCTGGGCTTCCTGCGGCTGACCTGGCCGGAGTTGACGGCGCGACTGCCCAACCTGGGACTGGACTGGCTGAATCTGACGCTGCCGGACTTGGTGTTCGCGCTGCCGCGGCTGAACATCCCGGGTTTCGACATCGACCTCTCACGCCTGCTGCCGGAGTTCGGCTTCGACTGGGCCGCACTGAAGCTGCCCAACGTGCCCGGCGTGAGCTGGCCGGATGTGGCGCTGCCCAACCTGACACTGCCGCAACTGGGCGACGTCAGCCTGGGCGACTTGCTGACCTCGCTGAAGAACCTGCTGCCCAGCCTGCCTGGAGTGAGTCTGACGCTGCCGGCCTTTGGCAGCGTGAACTGGGACGCGATCCGCCTGCCCAATCTCGCGGCGGCCTTCCCCGACCTGCAGATCGACTGGGCCCAACTCAGCCTGCCAGAGTTCCTGTTCGCGCTGCCCAGGCTGAACCTGCAAGGGCTGCAGCTGAGCTTCGATTTCAGCCAGCTGCTGCCAGAGTGGCCGGACGTCAAGCTGGGCGATCTGGCCTTCCCGGGTGTGAACGTGGATTGGGCGCAGCTCAACGTTCTGCAGTTCCTCCTCAACCTGCCACAGATGAAGCTGCCCGGGCTGGACTTCGGCCTGTTCGGCATCGAACTGCCCGCACTCCCCAGCCTCGACGGTCTGATCGGCAAGCTGCCCTTCGACCTGGACCTCCAGAACCTGGGCTTCAGGATCTTTGGTGACCTGGACCTGGCCTTTGGAGACAGCTTCGTTCTCAGCGGACGCTTCGGATTCGAGAAGCTGCCGAACTGGCTGTCGGTGGTGGGCCAGGACATCGACCTCACGCTCTCGGCGGGCGGCTTTGAGGTCGGCGCCCTTGACGCCAACCTGGGTCTGGTCATCGACGGAGACGGTATCGCGTTCGAAGGCAGCGGTGCGCTGCACGCCGATCTGGGCGGCGTGGCGACGCTGGGCGCAGCCCAGGCCACCGTCTTCTACAACAGCACCGGCAAAGACTGGACCGGCAGGACGCTGACGATCGGCACCGTCACGCACACCTTCGGCCGTCTCGGCGCCGACGACCTTCGCGGCGTTGCGCTGGACGACGCCTCCCTGACGATCGCGGACTTCGTACAAGGTGAGGGCGACCTCGTCGTCCGCGACAGCGTGCAGACGCTGAAGCTGGCCGACGGCAGCGATCTGGACGCCAAGGTGCTGAGCATCGGAGGCAGCGCGCTCACGGGCTTCGCGGGCCTGGGCGCAGGCACCGCTGCGCGCACCGGCCTCGCGCTGTCGGACCTTGAGATCGCCGCCGCGCTGGCCACCGACCGCAAGGACGCCACGCGCCGCTGGACGAGTTTGCAAGCCCAGGGCAGTGCGGCCTTCGTGGGCGTGGACGGGCTGGTGGTGTCGGCCGAAGCGGTGAGCGTGGAGGTCAACCGTGCGGCACGCGACGGCAGCCTGGTGGACTATGCGGCGCAGGGGCTGACGGTGGTCACGGGCACGGGCGAAGAGCCCTCGACGCTGCGCCTGGGGATGGACGCGGGCGAAGGCCAGTTGCTGCGGGCCACGGGCAACCTGGAGCTGGACGTGTTCGGCTTTGTTCAGGTGGCCGGGGGCTTCGGGATCGAGAAGAAGAGCGGCAGCATCACGCTGGCCGACAAGCCCGACA
>JAJTDM010000161.1 GCA_021300575.1 Rubrivivax sp. | reverse complement strand
CAGAGACTGGCCGGCGTTCGCTTCAGCCGCCGCCGGGGATGTCGAACCGGTAGCCTACGCCGTAGACCGACGCGATGCAGTCCCCGTCACCGCGTACCGCCTGCAGTTTGCGGCAATTTGCGCTGAACACTGCTCTGGCCGCCCGCGTCTACTTTCGCTGCGCCAAGACCCACTTCGCCAAGGCTTCGGCTTCAGCAGTGCTGACGTGGTCTTGCGCCGGCATGGGTACGTCGCCCCACGCGCCTTTCCAGCCGCTGACGATGTTCTTGGCCACCATGGCAGGTGCAGCTGGCGTCTTGGCGTACCGGGCGGCCACGTCGCTGAACGCGGGGCCGACGACCTTGCTGCTGACAGCATGGCAGCCCATGCAGCCCTTGGCCTTGGCCAGTGCTTCGTCGGCCTGGGCGGTGGTGCTGCCAGCCAGTGCAAGCACCAGCACCAGCCACTTCATCGGTCGTCGTTCACTTCGCATCGCGCAGCACCATGTCCAGGTTGACAGGCGCAGACGTCGCGATGAAGGCCAGGCCCATCACATCGCGCAGCGCCTCGACGCCGGGCTTCAGCCCGAACTTCTGCAGATCCACCACCAGCGGCGCGCGCGACGTGACCTGCAGCGACTGCGGCGACACCCGGGTGACCCGCAGTTGTGCCGATGTGGGCTGCGCCTGGCCAGCCAGGGCCAGGCTGCCGGCCACGTCCAGGTCGACCGAGCCGCTGGCCGGCAGAGCTGCCAGGGCTGCGGCGTCCAGCTTGGCGGTGAACGTGGCCTTGGGGAACGCGGCGACGTTGAACAGCATGGTGCGCAGCCGGTCGTCGCGGATGCCCACACCGGTGTTGACGCTGGCCAGGTCGATGTCCAGGCGCACCGTGCCATCGGCATCGAGCCCGCCCTGGAAGCGCTCGAAGCGGTGCACTTCAACGACACCGCCCACGCCTGCGGCACCGGCCTTGGTGCTGACGAAACGCACAGACGACGCTGCGGTGTCCACGACCATGGGTGATCGCGAACTGGCCTGCGGAGCCTGCGCGCAGGCCACGAGAGCCAGCGAAGTCAGGCAGGCGGCCGCCAGCTTGGTGGCGAGGACCTGGGGCGCGGTGAGGGTGTTCATGATGGGGCTCTTTCAGGTGAAGGGTGGGTGGGGCACACCGCGGCAGGCTGACAAGACGAACCGCGTACCCCACAGAACATTGGCGCGCGTCGGTCTATTCCGCCGCGCGTGCCCCGGACAAACCCTTGCCTGACGGCCGAATGGAATAAGTGCGGGGCGGCTGCTGTTCCCATTCCAGTGATCATCCAAGCCGCAAGGTTCTGCTTCCCTTCGCCCATCGACCGACCTGCCGCATGCCAGACGACCTTCACCACCAGTTGCCGCTGTGCCTGCCGCGGCTGTGGCGGTTCGCCCTGCGCCTGACGCGGGACCCGCATGACGCGCAGGATCTGGTGCAGCGCTGCTGCGTGCGTGCGCTCGAGCGGCGGGCGCAGTGGCAGCCTGGCACGTCGATGCTGAGCTGGCTTTTTGCCATCGAACACTCCATCTGGATGAATGAGCTGCGCCGCCCGCAGCGCCTGCGCACCGAGAGCCTGGAGTCCCCCGAATCAAACGGCGTCGAAGATCTACCCGACACCCTGGCGCGCGACCCCTTGCAACACGCGCACTACCGGCAGGTGGTGGCCAGCGTGGAGTCGCTGCCCGAGGCGCAGCGCACGGTCATGCTGCTGGTGGCGGTGGAGGGCTTCAGCTACCGGGAGGCTGCCGAGGTGCTGGGCATTCCCATCGGCACGGTGATGAGCCGCCTGGCCCGCGCCCGCAGCACCATCGGGCAACAATTCGGGCTCGGCCCGCAGCGGCAACTTGCGCCGAAGGAGAACCAACATGGTGGTTGATGACGCAATGCTGCGTGCCTATGTGGACGGCGAACTCGAAGCCGACCTGCGCCAGCAGGTGGAGGCGGCGGTGGCCAACAGCGCGGCACTGCAAGGCCAGGTGCAAGCCTCGCGAGCGAGTTGCCTGCCCTACCGTGCAGCCTTCGACGCGCAGGCGCTGCCGGCGCCGCCTGCCAGTCTCACCCGGCATTTGGCTGACCTGCTGGCTGTGGCCGAGTCTGCGCCCGGCGCTGCGCGGCCCGCCGCTGCGGCCAACGGACCAAGGCGTGCATGGCTGGTCGCAGGCCTGGCAGCGTCATTTGGGGTCGGGCTGGTGGTGTCTCGTCTTCCCGGTGCGCTGAGTGCGCGCTTTCCCGCCCCGGCCGAGCCGCAGCCCTGGGTCGAGGCGATTGCGCAATACCACGCGCTGTACGTTCGGGCCACGGTGGACGCGGCACCGGATGCGCCGGCAGATCTTCAAGGCTTGCTCAGTGGGTTTGACGCGTCCTGGCGCCAACGCTTGCGCATACCCGATCTGGTCGCCCAAGGGCTGGTCTTCAAGCGTGTGCAGCGCCTGGGCTACCGCGACGCGCCCTTGATCCAGATGGTCTACCTGCCAGCGCAGGGCCGGCCGGTCGCGGTGTGCCTGCTGCCTGTGGCCGGGCCGAGTACTGGGATCTACCACGAGCTGGTGGGCTCGCAGAGCGTGGCCACTTGGCGGGAAGATGGGCTTGCGTTCGTCGTCGTGGGTGACCTGCCAACGCAGGCGATGCAGCGGTTGGCACCTGCGATTCGGTCGCAGCTCACGTTGTAGCTGGCATCACCGGCGGTCAGTTCGGACGTCAGTTTCGGTGTCGTTGGGGACAGAGATTTCGGCCGCGGCCGTCAGGCGCCGAGATGAGACGATGCCCGTCGAGGCGTCGTCGGCGACTCACGCAGAGGCCTTTGGGCAGCGCCTGCAACAGATTGCGCAATGGCCCCGGAGAACTCATCGATCGCAAACGCCGCGGCCTTGGCGTTGAGGGTGTCGAGTGTGTCGTCGGGGCACAGAGGCGGCTGCACATAGGAAGTTCAAACGCCCCCTGAAGCCCGACGACCAGACCGAGGCCAGCCAAGAAGGGCCGACTGCGGCAGTGAGATCGTGACAGATCGTCGCAGCGGCGCCCATTCGGACCGTCTCGCCGCTCCCCCTGGGTCTCGTCTGGCCTTGATCTGCCGCCTCAGTCTCAGGGTTGAACCTCATCCGGCTACGCCGCGCCCACCGGGCGCGCAGCATCGCCCGGCCGCAGGCGACGCTCAGGTCTGCGGAAGCGGTGTCGATCAAGGCCGGCACGGGCCAGACGGTGTTCAG
>JAJTDM010000048.1 GCA_021300575.1 Rubrivivax sp. | reverse complement strand
ATGGTCGGCCACGATCTGCTTGAGGCCCCCAGCCACGTACTCCAGCGCGGTCGTCCAGTCGGTGCTGACCCACTGTCCGCCCTGCTTGATCATGGGCTGGGTCAGTCGCTGCGGGCTGTTCAGCGCCTCGTAGCTGAAGCGGTCGCGGTCGGCAATCCAGCACTCGTTGACGCCCTCGTTCTCCAAGGGCACCACGCGCATCACCTGGTTCGCCTTGACCTGCACGATCAGGTTCGCGCCAGTGGAATCGTGCGGGCTCACGCTCTTGCGGCGCGACAACTCCCAGGTCCGGGCGCTGTAGCGGAAGGGCTTGCTGGTCAACGCACCCACGGGGCAGATGTCGATCATGTTGCCCGAGAGTTCGGAATCGACCGTGCGCCCGACGAAGGTGGTGATCTCGGAGTGCTCGCCGCGATGGGCCATGCCCAGTTCCATCACCCCGGCCACCTCCTGGCCGAAGCGCACGCATCGCGTGCAATGGATGCACCGGCTCATCTCCTCCATGGAGATCAGCGGTCCCACGCTCTTGTGGAAGACCACGCGCTTTTCTTCCTGGTAGCGCGAAGCAGAGCCGCCGTAGCCGACCGCCAGATCCTGCAACTGGCACTCTCCGCCCTGGTCACAGATGGGGCAGTCCAGCGGGTGGTTGATGAGGAGGAACTCCATCACCGACTTCTGCGCCTTGACCGCCTTGTCGCTCTTGGTGCGCACGATCATGCCGTTGGTGACCGGCGTGGCACAGGCCGGCATGGGCTTGGGCGCCTTTTCCACGTCCACCAGGCACATGCGGCAGTTGGCCGCAATGCTGAGCTTCTTGTGATAGCAGAAGTGCGGGATGTAGGTGCCTGCCGCGTCGGCTGCATGCATGACCATGCTGCCTTCGGGCACGCTGACCTTCTTGCCGTCGAGTTCGAGTTCGATCATGGCGGGGTGTCTCGTCCGTCAGGCAGGCTGCGGGACCTTGCAGGTCTTGTGTTCGATGTGCCAGGCGAACTCATCGCGGAAGTGCTTGAGCATGCCTTGCACCGGCATGGCGGCCGCGTCGCCCAGCGCGCAGATGGTGCGGCCCTTGATGTTGTCCGCCACCGAATCCAGCAGGTCCAGGTCGTCAGGGCGGCCCTTGCCGTGCTCGATGCGGTCGACCATGCGCCACAGCCAGCCGGTGCCTTCGCGGCACGGCGTGCACTGGCCGCAGCTTTCGTGCTGGTAGAAGTAACTCAGGCGCAGCAGGCTCTTGACCATGCAGCGCGTCTCGTCCATCACGATGACGGCACCCGAGCCCAGCATGGAGCCGGCCTTGGCGATGGCGTCGTAGTCCATCGTGATGTCCATCATGATGGGGGCAGGCAGCACCGGGGCCGACGAGCCTCCCGGAATGACCGCCTTCAGGGCCCGGCCACCCTTGACCCCGCCGGCCAACTCCAAAAGCTTGGAGAACGGCGTGCCCAGCGGAATCTCGAAGTTGCCCGGCTTCTCCACATCGCCCACCACCGAGAAGATCTTGGTGCCGCCGTTGTTGGGCTTGCCGCACTCGAGATAGGCCTGCCCGCCCTGGTTGATGATCCAGGGCACCGCGGCGAAGGTCTCGGTGTTGTTGATGGTCGTGGGCTTGCCGTACAGGCCGAAGCTCGCCGGGAACGGGGGCTTGAAGCGCGGTTGGCCCTTCTTGCCTTCCAGCGACTCCAGCAGCGCCGTTTCCTCGCCGCAGATGTAGGCCCCGAACCCGTGATACGCATGCAGCTGAAAGCTGTGGGCGGACCCGAGGATCTTATCGCCCAGGAAGCCTGCCGCGCGAGCCTCTTCAAGCGCCTGCTCGAAACGCTCGTACACCTCGAAGATCTCACCATGGATGTAGTTGTAGCCCACGGCAATGCCCATGGCGTAAGCCGCGATGGTCATGCCTTCGATGACGATGTGGGGGTTGTAGGCCAGGATGTCGCGGTCCTTGCAGGTGCCGGGCTCGCCTTCATCGGAGTTGCACACGAGGTACTTGGCGCCCGGAAACTGGCGCGGCATGAAGCTCCACTTCAGGCCGGTCGGGAAACCCGCACCACCGCGGCCGCGCAACGCGGAGGCCTTGACCTCGGCAATGACCTGGTCGGGCGTCATGCCAGGGCCGCCATCGGCGCCCAGGATCTTCTTCAGCGCGGCATAGCCGCCGCGGGCCACGTAATCCTGCAGACGCCAGTTGGCGCCATTCAGCCCGGCGTAGATCTGCGGGTTGATGTGGCGCCCATGGAAACAGGTTTCAGTGCCTGCGGCCTGGAAGCGCGAGAGGAACGACAGGTCACGCATTTGGTTCACCCTTGCCCCTTCAAGGTCTCGACCAGATCATCCAGCCGCTCATGGCTCATGAAGCTCAGCATCTTGCGGTCGTTCACCAGCATGACCGGTGCATCGGCACAGGCGCCCAGGCATTCGCTGGGCTGCACGGTGAAAGCGCCATCGGCGGTGGTGCCATAGGGCTGCACACCCAGCTTGTGACACAGATGGTCCAGCGCCTTGTCCCCGCCACGCAACTGGCAAGGCAGGTTGGTGCAGACGTTGAGCTTGAACGCGCCCACCGGTTGCTGGTTGTACATGTTGTAGAAGGTGGTGACCTCGTGCACGGCGATGGGCGGCATGCCCAGGTGTGCGGCGATCGCCTCCTCCGCTTCCGCCGACACATAGCCCTGCTCCTGCTGCACGATGGACAGGCAGGCCATCACCGCCGACTGGCGCTGGTCAGCCGGGTACTTGGCCACTTCGCGGTCGAACCGCGCAAGGGTGGATTCAGACAGTTGCATCATCGATCGATCTCGCCGAACACGATGTCCATCGTGCCGATCACGGCCACCGCATCGGCAATCATGTGGCCCCGGCTCATCTCGTCCAGCGCCGCCAGGTGGGAGAAGCCCGGCGGGCGGATCTTCAGACGGTAGGGCTTGTTGGCACCATCGCTCACGATGTAGATGCCAAACTCCCCCTTGGGGTGCTCTACCGCGGCATACGCCTCGCCCTCGGGCACATGGAAGCCCTCGGTGAAGAGCTTGAAGTGATGGATCAGCTCCTCCATGCTCGACTTCATGTCCAACCGCGAAGGGGGTGCCACCTTGTGGTTGTCGGTGATGACCGGGCCGGGGTTCTGGCGCAACCACTGCACGCATTGCTGGATGATGCGGTTGGCCTGGCGCATCTCTTCGATGCGCACCAGGTAGCGGTCGTAGGTGTCGCCGTTCACGCCGATCGGGATGTCGAAATCCATGCGGTCGTACACGTCATAGGGCTGCTTCTTGCGCAGATCCCAAGCAATGCCCGAGCCGCGCAGCATCGGGCCCGTGAAGCCGAGGTTCAGCGCCCGCTCTGGCGACACGACACCGATGCCCACCGTGCGCTGCTTCCAGATGCGGTTGTCGGTCAGCAGCGTCTCGTAATCGTCGACGTTCTTCGGGAACCGATCGCAGAAGTCTTCAATGAAGTCCAGCAGTGAGCCCTGCCGGTTCTCGTTCAAGGCCTTGATGGCGCGCTCGTTCTTGATGCGGCTGACCTTGTACTGCGGCATGGTGTCAGGCAGATCCCGGTACACACCACCCGGACGGAAGTAGGCCGCGTGCATGCGCGCGCCCGACACCGCCTCGTACATGTCGAAGATGTCCTCGCGTTCGCGGAAGCAGTAGATGAGGATGTTCATCGCGCCGCAATCCAGGCCATGACAACCCAGCCACAGCAGGTGATTCAGCACGCGGGTGAGTTCGGCGAACATCACGCGGATGTACTGCGCGCGCTCGGGCACCTCAACACCCAGCAACTTCTCGATGGCCAGGCAATAGGCGTGCTCGTTGGCCATCATGGACACGTAATCCAGACGGTCCATGTAGGGCAAGGCCTGGATGTAGGTCTTGCTCTCGGCCAGCTTCTCCGTAGCACGGTGCAGCAAGCCGATGTGCGGATCAGCGCGCTGGATCACCTCGCCATCCAGCTCCAGCACCAGCCGCAGCACACCGTGCGCCGCCGGATGCTGGGGACCGAAATTCAGCGTGTAGTTCTTGATCTCAGCCATGTCAGTGCAAGCCGCCGTACTGGTCTTCACGCACCACTCGCGGCGTGTTCTCTCGGGGCTCGATGGTCACCGGTTGGTAAATGACGCGACGGGTTTCGGGGTCGTAGCGCATCTCGACATGGCCGGACACCGGAAAGTCCTTGCGCATCGGGTGCCCGATGAAGCCGTAGTCCGTCAAGATGCGGCGCAGGTCTTCATGACCCTCGAACACGATGCCGTACAGATCGAAGGCCTCGCGCTCGAACCAGTTCGCAGCGTTCCAGATGGGGGTGACAGACGCGACAGCGGGCATGTCATCGTCTACTGCAAACACCTTCAGGCGCAGGCGCCAGTTGTGCTTGACGCTCAGCAGGTGCGACACCACGCAAAACCGCAACCCTTCCCAGGGCCGGTTGCGGTAATCCGAGTAGTCCAGACCGCACAGGTCGATCAACTGCTCGAAGTGAAGCGAGTCGTCATCGCGAAGCCTCAGCGCCACCTGCGGGTAATCGGCGGCGCGGACGGTCAAGGTGAGCTCGCCGCGCTCCAGCTTGAGTTCGCGAACGGCTTCGCCAAAGGCCTGTTCGACGGCCGCCTTCAAGGTCTGTACAGATGCCGTCATGTCAGCGGGCAATCGTGTTCTCGCGCCGGATCTTGGACTGCAGTTGCAAGATGCCGTACAGCAAGGCCTCGGCCGTGGGCGGACAACCGGGCACGTACACATCCACCGGCACGATGCGGTCACATCCGCGCACGACCGAGTAGCTGTAGTGGTAGTAGCCGCCGCCGTTGGCGCACGAGCCCATGCTCAGCACCCAGCGCGGTTCGGCCATCTGGTCATAGACCTTGCGCAGGGCCGGCGCCATCTTGTTGCACAGCGTCCCGGCCACGATCATGAGATCGCTCTGCCGCGGACTGGGGCGGAACAACATGCCGAAGCGGTCGATGTCGTAGCGCGCCGCACCGGCGTGCATCATCTCCACTGCGCAGCAGGCCAGACCAAAGGTCATGGGCCACAACGAACCGGTCTTGGACCAGTTGATCAGCTTGTCCACCGAGGTGGTGACAAAGCCTTCCTTGAGGACGCCTTCGATACCCATTCGTGTGCTTTCCGGTCACTCCCAGTCGAGAGCGCCCTTCTTCCATTCGTAGACGAAGCCGACCACCAGGATCCCGAGGAAAAGCATCATGGCCCAGAAACCTGACGCTCCGATGTCGTGCAAGGACACCGCCCAGGGAAACAGGAAGGCAATCTCGAGATCGAAAAGGATGAACAGGATGGCCACGAGGTAGTAGCGGACGTCGAACTTCATTCGAGCGTCCTCGAAGGCCTCGAAGCCACACTCGTAGGGGCTGTTCTTTGCGGCGTCCGGGCGCTGGGGGCCGAAGATGAATCCGATGACCTGGGGCACGATGCCCACCGCCACCCCCACCAGGATGAAGAGAATGACCGGTAGGTACTCTTGCAGGTTCATCTCAATGGCCGTTCATGCAGGCGTCTGGATTCCGGACGTGACGAACGGAGGCAGAGACCCATTGGCCAAACACAACGGGCAACTGCTTTTCCCTCCCTGCCACAAGCCGCAGGGCTTGCCCCCGACTCCGGATCTCCACCGGGGACACTCGTTCAGATGTTCTTTTGGTGCCGACGGCGAGACTCGAACTCGCACAGCTTTCGCCACTACCCCCTCAAGATAGCGTGTCTACCAATTTCACCACGTCGGCATGACGTCAAACTGAATTCACACTGCCTGGAGAGCTTGAAGAATCACCCTCCAGACAGCCTCAAATTCTAATGGGAAACCTCGGGATTCCCAGGGAAAAACGCAGTGGAACAGCAGGTCACTTGCTGCCGCTGGCGGCGGCCGGCGCAGGGATCGCCGACGGTTGAGCAGGCACAGCCGCTGGTGCTGGAACAGCTCCGGGAATCACGCCCACCGGCAGCCCCGGAGCAGCGCCAGAAGCCGCAGCCCCGGGCCGATCCAGAACGCTGGTGCCGGCCCCCGCCTTGGAAGAGGCCTGGTTCGACACCAGCGCCAGCAGCAAGGTGCTGACGAAGAAGACGGTGGCACAAGCCGCCGTGGAGCGGGACAGGAAGTTGGCGCTTCCCGTGGCGCCAAACAGGCTGCCCGAGGAGCCGCTGCCAAAGGAGGCGCCCATGTCGGCTCCCTTGCCGTGCTGCACCAGCACCAGGCCGATCATGACCAGGGCCGAAAGAATCTGCACCGCAAGAAGAAGGGTCGTCCAGATCTGCATGGTGAGGTTGTTTCCGAGAAAAGGTGTGTCAGAGGAAAGCCGGCGCCGTCATTGAGCCGCGGCTCTGCAGATGGCCACAAAGTCCGCCGCCTTCAAGGAGGCGCCGCCGATGAGTCCGCCATCAATGTCGGGCTGGGAGAACAGCGCCAGCGCGTTGTCGGGCTTGACGCTGCCGCCGTAGAGGATCTTCATCACATCGGCATGCGGCGCGGCAGCGCGCAGCTGGGCTCGCAACAGGGCGTGCACGGCTTGAGCCTGCTCGGGCGAGGCCGACAGCCCGGTGCCGATGGCCCAGACCGGCTCGTAGGCCACCACCATCTCACCCGCACAGTGAGCAAGCGTGTGGATCACGGCAGACAACTGACGCTTGACGACCGCTTCGGTCTGACCCGCCTCGCGCTGCGCCAGCGTCTCACCGACGCAGACGATGGGGGTCACGCCGCGCCCCAGTGCCGCCTTGGCCTTGTCAGCGACCAACTGGTCGCTCTCGGCATGCATCGCGCGACGCTCGGAGTGGCCCACGATCGCATACCGGCAACCCAGCTCGGCGAGCATGACTGCCGACACCTCGCCGGTGTAGGCACCCTGCTCGTGCGCGGAGCAGTCCTGTGCGCCCCAGCGGACATCGCTTCCGACCAACGTCGCCGCGGTCTCGGAGAGATAGGGGAAAGGCACGCAAACGGCCACTTCGCAACCGACAGGCCGCGCCTGAAGAATGCCGTCCAGCAGGGCCGCGTTGGCGGGCCGGCTGCCATGCATCTTCCAGTTGCCGACGACAAGGCGACGTCTGTTCATGTCTTCAGCTCCACCGCAGCACGATCTTGCCCACGTGAGTGCTGGACTCCATGAGGGCGTGGGCCTGCGCGGCGTCCGCAGCGTCGAAAACCCGGTGAATGACCGGCTGCACAGCACCCTGCTCGATCAAAGGCCACACCCGCTGCCGCAGGGCCTGGGCAAGCCGTGTCTTGTAGGCGATGCTGCGAGGGCGCAGGGTGGATCCGGTCAGGGCAATGCGCTTTCGCAGCAGCAGGCTGGCGTCGATCTGACTGGCCGCCCCTCCCTGTACCGCGATCACTGCGATCCGTCCATCATCGGCGACGCACTGCAGTTCGCGGCCGATGTAGTCGCCCGCCACCATGTCGAGGACGACGTCGGCGCCGCGGCCCTGGGTCAGCGCCTTCACTTCAGCCACGAAATCTTGCGTGCGGTAGTTGATGGCGTGGTCTGCGCCCAGCGCCAGACAGGCGGCGCACTTGTCGTCGGAACCGGCGGTGACGATGACAGGTGAGCCCAGCGCCTTGGCCAAGGCCAGGGCCGTCACACCAATGCCGCTGGAGCCGCCCTGCACCAGCAAGGTCTCGCCCGGCTGCAGCCGGGCGATCTCGAAGACGTTCTGCCAGACCGTGAAGAAGGTTTCCGGCAGGGCCGCAGCCTCCACATCACTGAGCTTCGAGGGCGACGGCAGGCACTGGCCGATCGGCGCCACGCAAAACTGGGCGTAACCACCCCCGGCCACCAGGGCACACACCCGATCGCCCAAAGCCCAGCCGGCTGCCGCGAGCTCTGCCGGATCGCCGCCGGCCACCACGCCTGCCACCTCCAGGCCCGGAAGATCAGACACGCCCGGCGGCATGGGGTACAGACCCTTGCGTTGCAGCACGTCCGGGCGGTTCACACCGCTGGCGGCCACCGCAATCAGCATCTCCCCAGCGGCAGGCACGGGCGCGCCGCGCTCACAGGGCACCAGCACTTCCGGCCCGCCAGGTTGAACGATTTCGATGGCCTTCATGAATCTCATCTCAGTGCAGAAAGCAGCAGGTACCGCGGGTGGGTATGCCACCCGCGGCAACCACCCAGGTCAATCCGCCTTGGGTTCGGCATCCGATCGGCTCGGTGCCGCAGCGTCAGCCGCCTGGCCACCCTCTGCCGCTTGTCCTTCGCGAGGCTCGCGTGCCTCTCGGGGCTCACGGCGAGGCCGGTCGCCCCGGTCTCCCCGATCGCCACGGTCACGGCGAGGACCACGGTCCCCACGATCACCCCGATCGCCGTATTCACGGCGCGGGCGCTCCTCTTCCACGTACCCCTCAGGACGCTCGAGCAGGGCCTTCATCGACAACTTGATGCGGCCCTTCTCGTCGGTCTCCAGCACCTTGACCTTGACGATCTGGCCTTCGGTCAGGTAGTCGCCGATGTTCTCCACACGCTCGAAGGCGATCTGGCTGATGTGCAGCAGGCCGTCCTTGCCGGGCAGGATGTTGACCAGGGCACCAAAGTCCAGCAGCTTGGTCACCGGGCCCTCGTAGACCTTGCCGATCTCGGCCTCGGCCGTGATCTCGGTGATGCGCTTCTTGGCGAACTCGGCCTTGTCGGCGTCGGTGGAGGCGATGGTGATCGTGCCGTCTTCACCGATGTCGATGGTGCACCCGGTCTCCTCGGTCAGAGCGCGGATGGTGGCGCCCCCCTTGCCGATGATGTCGCGGATCTTCTCCGGATTGATCTTCATCGTGTACAGGCGCGGTGCGAACTCGCTCACCTCGGCCTTGGCCTCGCCCATGGCCTCGACCATCTTGCCCAGGATGTGCAAGCGGGCTTCCTTGGCCTGCGCCAGAGCCACCTGCATGATCTCCTTGGTGATGCCCTGGATCTTGATGTCCATCTGCAGCGCGGTGATGCCCTGCGTGGTGCCGGCCACCTTGAAGTCCATGTCGCCGAGATGGTCCTCGTCGCCCAGGATGTCGGTCAGCACCGCAAAACGGTTGGCATCCTTGATCAGGCCCATGGCGATACCGGCCACGTGCGCCTTCATGGGCACACCGGCGTCCATCAGCGCCAGGCAGCCGCCGCAGACGGAAGCCATGGAGGAGGAGCCGTTGCTTTCCGTGATCTCGCTGACCACGCGCAGCGTGTAGGGGAACTCTTCACGCGACGGCAGCGCGGCCACCAGTGCCCGCTTGGCCAGGCGGCCGTGGCCGATCTCACGCCGCTTGGGGCTGCCCACGCGGCCTGTCTCGCCGGTGGCGAACGGGGGCATGTTGTAGTGCAGCATGAAGCGGTCTTCGAAATCGCCGGCCAGCGCGTCGATGCGCTGCGCGTCACGTTCGGTGCCCAGCGTGGCCACGGCCAGGGCCTGGGTCTCGCCGCGGGTGAACAAGGCCGAACCGTGCGTGCGGGGCAGCACGGAAGAGCGGATCTCGATGGGGCGCACCGTGCGCGTGTCGCGGCCGTCGATACGCGGCTCGCCAGCCAGGATCTGGCTGCGCACGATGCGGGCCTCGATCTCGAACAGCAGCGCTTCGACCTTGACATCGTCCACCGTGGAGCCGTCCGCCTTCAAGGCGGCCTTGGCGGCGGCGTAGGCTTCGCGGCAAGCCTGGGTACGGGCCTGCTTGCTGCGGATCTGGTAGGCCGCGCGCAGCGGGCCTTCGGCCAATTCGTTCAGCTTGGCGATGAAGGCTTCGTCCTTGACCGGCGGGGTCCAGGTCCCGGCGGCCAGCCACTCGGGCTTGCCGGCCTCACGCACCAACTCGTGGATGGCATCGATGGCGGCCTTGCTCTGGTCGTGGCCGTACACCACGGCGCCCAGCATGATCTCCTCGCTGAGCTGGTTGGCCTCGGACTCCACCATCAGGACGGCAGCCTCGGTACCGGCCACAACCAGGTCGAGCTGGCTGTCAGCCAGTTGCGCCTTGCCAGGGTTCAGCACATATTCGCCGTTGACATAGCCCACGCGGGCTGCACCGATGGGGCCGTTGAAAGGAATGCCGCTGATCGACAGCGCGGCGCTGGAGGCGATGAGCGCGGCGATATCGGCCTGCACCTCGGGGTTCAAGCTGACGACGTGCACCACCACCTGCACTTCGTTGAAGAAACCATCCGGAAACAGCGGGCGGATCGGGCGGTCGATCAGGCGGCTGGTCAGGGTCTCCAACTCGCTGGGACGACCCTCACGCTTGAAGAAGCTGCCGGGGATCTTGCCGGCGGCGTAGGTCTTCTCCAGGTAATCCACGGTCAGGGGAAAGAAGTCCTGCCCCGGCTTGGCGTTCTTGGCGGCCACCACGGTGGCCAGCACCACGGTGCCTTCGATGTTGACGAGGACGGCGCCGCCGGCCTGGCGAGCGATCTCGCCCGTTTCCATCGTGACCTGATGATGGCCCCATTGGAAGGTCTTGCTGACCTTGTTGAACATGCTCATGTCTGTCTCCACAAAAAGGCGCGATGAATCCCCGCGCCTGCGGGATGGAGCCGCTTGAGCCTTGGCAACAATGCCATTCCAGCGCGACTGGCAGATTCATCCATGAATCAGCCGCCCTGGAATGACACAGCAGTTGCCCGCGACCCGGACGTCTCCGTGGGCGCCGGCTTCCTGCCTTGCGGGCGGGAGGCCGGCACTCCAATGGATTTACTTGCGCAGGCCCAGCTTCTGGATCAACGCCGTGTAGCGGTCGGCGTCACGATCCTTCAGGTAGGCCAGCAAACTCTTGCGCTGGTTGACCATCTTCAACAGGCCGCGGCGGCCGTGGTGGTCCTTCAAGTGCGTCTTGAAGTGGGGGGTCAGTTCGTTGATGCGTGCCGTCAGCAGCGCTACTTGAACTTCGGGGGAGCCGGTGTCGGCCGTGCCGCGCGCGTGCGCCTTGATGACATCGGCCTTCTGTGTGGTGTTCATCGTCATGACGATTTCCTTGTGGGTGTGGAAACCGCCGACGCAGCAAGGACGAGCGCGTCCAGCCGTGAAGCGGTTTCCGGTGCCTTGGCAGGCGTTCTGACTTGCGAACGCAGGTGAAACCGACCCGCGCCGTGCTGCTTGAATCTGCGCGCTGCTGAACAAGCCAACGCTACCGATCACACCGGATTCTAGCGCAGCACCGACGCAGCCGCCGCGCCTGGCAGCCCAGCCTCCACGGCCTGCCGCATGCGCACCAGGCCCTGCTCCAGACGCTGCAGTTCGCGAGAGGCGAAGCACCAGCGCAACCAGCCCTGCCCTTCGTCCCCGAAGGCCGAACCCGGCGCAAGCCCCAGACCGTGATGCACCACCAGGTGCTTGGCGTAGGTCAGGGAATCACCAACACCCGCCACGCGAAAGAAGGCGTACATCCCCCCAGGCGGCGCGTGCACCTCGATGCCCGGCAGCCGCGCGAGGGCGCCAATCAGCAGGTCACGGCAATCCTGGAAGTGACGGCGCAAGGGCTCCACCGACGCCACGGCGCCGGCCAAGGCCTGCAAGGCCCCACGCTGCACGAACACGGGCGCGCAGGAGCTGTTGAATTCGATCAGCTTGCCCAGTGCGTCCATGGCGCCATCGGGCACCACCAGCCAACCCAGGCGCCAGCCGGTCATGAGGAAGCTCTTCGAAAAGCTCTGCACGACCACCACCCGATCTTGCGGGGTGCACAGGTCCAGGAAGCTGGGCGCCGCAGAGGCCGCGCCGTAGTAGAGCCTTTCGTACACCTCGTCGGACACGATCCAGGTGCCTGTGGCGCGGCAATGGTCCAGGATGGCCTGGATTTCGCCGTGCGTGAGGGTCCAGCCCGTGGGGTTGTTGGGTGCATTCACCAGAAGCACACGCGTGGCGGGCGTGACCGCCGCCCGGAGTTCATCCATGTCCAGACGCCAGACGCCCTGGCGCGCGCGCAAGGGCAGGCGCGTGACGCGCCCACCCAAGATGAGGGGCTGCGCCGTCAGGTTGGGCCACACGGGTGTGACGGCCACCACCTCGTCGCCGGGTCCCACCAGCATCTGGGTGGCCAGCATCAACGCACTGACGCCTGAGGACGTGACGGCAACGCGCTCCATGCCGACAGGGCGGTGCAGGCTGCCCACGTAGTCGGCAATCGCCTGCCGCAGGGCGGGCAGACCCAGGTTGTGGGCATAGAAGGTCTCGCCATCGCGCAGCGAACGGGCCGCGGCCTCGCGCACTTCGGGGGCCGTGACCTCGTCGCTCTCGCCGAACCAGAAGGGCAGGACGTCCTCGCGCCCCATGGCGGCGTTGGCCACCTCCCGGATCAAGGAGCCGGAAAGCAACTGGATCTGATCTCGCATGTCAGCAGGTCTCCAGCGGCCAGCGCGGCCGCACTTCAAAAGAACGCGATGCCAGGGCCTCGGCGCCCGCTTGCGCGCCCACCAGACCGGCCTGCAGACGCATGGCCGCGGCCATGGCGATCATGGCACCGTTGTCAGTGCACAGGCTCAGTTCCGGGTAGTGGATCCGCACCCCGCGCGCGGCGCAGGCCTCACCAAGCCGGGCACGCAATTCGGCATTGGCCCCCACGCCGCCAGCCACCACGAGACGCCGCAAGCCCGTCTGCCTGAGCGCTGCCATGGACTTGTGCACCAGCACGTCGACGATGGCCGCCTGGGTGGAGGCCGCCAGATCGCTGAGCGCCTGCGGTGCCGGCGCCGGCCCGAGCTTGCGGTGCTGGGTCATGACGGCGGTCTTCAGGCCCGCAAATGAGAAGTCCAGCCCGCCCTGGTGCATCAGGGGACGGGGCAAGGCGAAAGCGTCCGGTCGGCCGCGTTCAGCCAGGCGCGCCAGGGCCGGGCCGCCTGGGTAGCCCAGGCCCAGCAGCTTGGCCGACTTGTCGAAGGCCTCACCGGCCGCATCGTCGATCGTCTCGCCCAGCAGTTCATAGTGCCCGACCGCCTGCACCCGCATCAACTGCGTGTGCCCGCCCGAGACCAGCAGCGCGACGAAGGGAAACGCCGGCGGGTCTGCGGACAGGAAGGGCGACAGCAAATGGCCCTCCAGGTGGTGAACCGGCAACGTGGGTCGTCCCAGTGCCTGGCCCAGCGCCGCAGCAAAGCCCGCGCCCACGAGCAAGGCGCCCGCCAGACCGGGGCCCTGTGTGAAAGCGACCAGGTCGATCTCGCGGCGGTGCACGCCGGCCTCTTCCAACACCTGCCGGGTCAAGGGGATGACCCGGCGGATGTGATCACGCGACGCCAGTTCCGGCACCACCCCGCCGTAGGCTTCGTGCATGTCGGCCTGGCTGTGCAGCGCGTGCGCGAGCAGGCGCGGCATCGCCCGGCCAGCGAACTCCACCAGCGCAACGCCGGTCTCGTCGCAGGAGGATTCGACGCCGAGGATCTTCAATGCTTCTCGCGCGCGTGGTTGATCGAGTATTTCGGAATCTCGATCGTGACATCGCGGTCGGACAGGATGGCCTGGCAGGACAGGCGTGACGTGGGGGTCAGGCCCCAGGCGCGGTCCAGCAGGTCCTCCTCGGTCTCGTCTGGTTCACCCAGGGTTTCGAAACCTTCCTTGACCACCACGTGGCAAGTGGTGCACGCGCAACTCATCTCGCAGGCGTGCTCAATTTCAATGCCATGGTCTAGCAAGGCCTCGCACACGGAGGTGCCGCGAGGCGCCTCCACGGTAGCCCCTTCGGGGCAGTAATCGGCATGGGGAAGGATGCGTATCACGGGCATGGGTCAGACGTCCTCTACTCTTCGACCGGCCAGCGCAGCCCGGATGCCGCGGTTCATCCGGGCTGCCGCAAAGGCCTCGGTCCCGGTGGCCAGTCGCTCCACCGCCGCATCCATGGCGACGTGGTCCTCGCCTGCAGCCTCAAGCTCGGTCTGGGCGACCAGGGTCAGGATGTCGGCACGCTCCTGGTCCGAGAGCAATTCGCCATCGGCGGCAAGCGCCGCTCGTGTGGCCAGCACCATGCGCTGCGCCTCCACCCGCGCCTCGCGTAGCCGACGGGCTGCGACATCTTCCTCAGCATGGGCAAACCCTTCACGCAGCATGCGCGCCACCTCGTCGTCGGCCAGTCCGTAGCTGGGTTTGACCGTCACCGAAGCCTGCACCCCCGAATGCGTTTCCTGGGCAGACACGCTCAAGAGACCGTCGGCATCCACCTGGAAGGTCACCCGGATTCTGGCCGCCCCGGCCGCCATGGGCGGGATCCCCCGCAGTTCGAACCGCGCCAGGCTGCGGCAATCGGCCACCAGTTCGCGCTCGCCCTGCACCACGTGCAGGGCCATGGCGGTCTGGCCGTCCTGATAAGTGGTGAACTCCTGGGCCTTGGCCACGGGGATGGTGGTGTTGCGCTCGATGATGCGCTCGGTCAGGCCTCCCATCGTTTCCAGGCCCAGCGACAGAGGGATGACGTCCAGCAGCAGCAGATCGCCATCGCGTGAATGGCCCGCCAGGGCGTGGGCCTGCAAAGCGGCCCCCACCGCCACCACCTCGTCGGGGTTGACATTGGTCAGGGGGTCCTGGCCGAAGCAAGCCGCGACCGCTTGGCGAACCGCAGGCATGCGGGTGGAGCCCCCCACCAGCACCACCCCCTGCACCTCGTCCACCGTCACCCGGGCATCGCGCAGCACGCGCCTGACGCTGCTCATGGTGCGGTCCAACAGACCCCGGGTCAGTTCTTCGAACGCCTCTCGACTCACCGGGAGTTCATGGGTGACGGCATCCACCTGGAAGCTCACGTCCACCTGCACTTCATCGGTCAAGGCTTCCTTGGCCTGCCGGGCGGCCACCAGCACGGACCGGCGCGTACGGGCATCAGGTGCGCAGACCCCAGCCTTCTGCAAGGCCCAAAGGGCCAGGGCCTCGTCGAAGTCGTCCCCGCCGAGCGCGGCGTCGCCTCCCGTGGCCACCACCTCGAATACCCCGCGCGACAGTCGCAGCAAGGAGATGTCGAAAGTGCCCCCACCCAGGTCGTAGATGGCGTACAGGCCTTCGCTGCCGTTCTCCAGGCCATAGGCCACCGCGGCGGCCGTCGGCTCGTTGATGAGCCTGAGCACGTTCAGCCCCGCCAGTTGCGCCGCATCCTTGGTGGCCTGCCGCTGCGCATCGTCGAAGTAGGCTGGCACCGTGATGACGGCACCGAACAACTCGTCATCAAAGGTGTCTTCGGCCCGCTGGCGCAGCACCGCCAGAATCTCTGCGGACACCTCCACCGGCGTTTTCACGCCCTCGCGCGTGTCCAGCGCCACCATGCCGGGCTGGTCCACAAAGCGGTAGGGGGACTGTTCATGACCCGGCACGTCCTTCAGGCCACGGCCCATGAGCCGCTTGACGGAGGCAATGGTGTTCTGCGGATCCTCGGTCTGGGCCGCCCTGGCTTCATGCCCGATCTGACGACGGCCGCCCTCCAGGTAGCGCACCACGGACGGCAGGATCACCCTGCCCTGCCCGTCCGGCAGGCACTCGGCCACGCCGTTGCGCACCGCAGCCACCAGGGAATGCGTGGTGCCCAGGTCAATGCCCACGGCAATACGCCGTTGGTGCGGATCAGGCGAGGCGCCGGGTTCGGAAATCTGTAGCAATGCCATGCTGCTGGTTCGGGATAAGGGCTGGACAGGACAAGGCCGACTGCAACGGCCAGCCCCACACATCAGCGCCGGGGTTCAGGACTCCAGGGCCTCCATCCTGCGCTGGATGTCGGCGCGGAATCGGTCCAGGAACATCAGCGACCTGACGGCGCCCACTGCCGCTTCGAGGTCCAGACTTTCGTCCAGATGGCGTGCCAGTTCCGCCTGCAGGGCCTTCTCCTGCCGGCCCACCTCCAGGTCAAGGGCTTCCACCTGGTCTGCACTGCCCGCCTCTTCCAGCGCCTCGCGCCACGCCATCTGCTGCATCAGGAACGACGCAGGCATGGCGGTGTGACGGTCCGCGTCGATGGGCGCCCCGCGCAGTTCGCACAGATAGGCCGCACGGGCCAGGGGATCGCGCAGGCGGCGGTGGGCCTCGTTCACCCGCACCGCCCACTGCATGGCCTGGCGTTGCGCGGACCCGCCTTCTGCAGCGAACCGGTCAGGGTGCACCTGGGCCTGCAAGGCGCGCCAGCGGACGTCCACCTCCTGGCGATCGATGCCGAACCTGGGAGCCAGCCCGAACAGCGTGAAGTCGTCATCGTCGAGCTTCATCTCGCGCGCCTTTCTTCGAGGTCCGCACGCGGGGTGGCGAAGGTGGAGGGATGCTGCATCCAGGGATCGAAAGCAAAGGCGCGGCCTTGCCGCGCCTGAGAGGAACAGGGCCGTGCGCGTCAGACGCGGAACGACTCCCCGCAGCCGCAGCGGTCCTTCTCGCGCGGGTTGTGGAACTTGAAACCTTCGTTGAGCCCCTCGCGAACGAAGTCCAGTTCGGTGCCATCGATATAAGGCAGGCTTTTGGGGTCTACCAGCACTTTTACGCCGAGCTCTTCAAAGATCACATCCTCGGGGGCCACGTCGTCGGCGTATTCGAGCTTGTAGGCCAGCCCGGAACAGCCCGTGGTCTTGATGCCCAACCGCACGCCGACGCCTTTGCCCCGGCGCGCCAGGTAACGGGTCACGTGCCGCGCAGCGGCTTCGGTCAGGGTGACGGCCATCAGAGCCTCAATGGGTCTGTTCGACCGCAGACGGCGACGCCTCGGCGTGCTTGGCCTTGTAGTCGCTGACAGCTGCCTTGATGGCGTCTTCGGCCAGGATGGAGCAGTGAATCTTCACCGGGGGCAGCGCAAGTTCCTGGGCAATCTGCGTGTTCTTGATGGTCAACGCCTGGTCCAGCGTTTTGCCTTTGACCCACTCTGTCACCAGGGAGCTCGAGGCAATGGCCGAGCCGCAACCATAGGTCTTGAACCGGGCATCCTCGATGAGCCCGGTATCGGGGTTCACCTTGATCTGCAGTTTCATGACGTCACCACAGGCCGGCGCGCCCACCATGCCGGTGCCCACGCTGTCGTCACCCTTGTCGAAGCCACCCACGTTACGGGGATTCTCGTAATGGTCGATGACCTTGTCGCTGTATGCCATGTCGTTACCTCGAATGTCTGTTGTTCGCGCTTGAAGGCGCTCAGTGCGCCGTCCACTGGATGGTGCTCAGGTCGATGCCGTCGCGGTACATGTCCCACAGCGGGGAGAGTTCGCGCAGCTTGGCCACGCGGTCCTGCAGCGTAGAGACGGCGTAGTCGATGTCAGCCTCTGTGGTGAACCGGCCGATCGTCATCCGAAGGCTGGAATGCGCCAGTTCGTCGCTGCGCCCCAGCGCCCGCAGCACGTAACTGGGTTCCAGACTCGCGGAGGTGCATGCAGAGCCCGAGGACACAGCCAGCCCCTTGATACCCATGATGAGCGATTCGCCCTCCACGTAGTTGAAGGAGGCGTTGACGTTGTGGGGCACGCGCTTCTCAAGGTGCCCGTTGATGAACACCTGATCGATCTGGGAAATGCCCACCATGAGGCGCTGCTGGAGCATGCGCACACGCTCGCTCTCGGTGCCCATCTCCTGGCGGGCGATCTTGAAGGCCTCGCCCATGCCCACGCACTGGTGGGTGGGCAGCGTGCCCGAACGCATACCGCGCTCGTGGCCGCCGCCATGCATCTGAGCTTCCAGGCGAACGCGGGGCTTGCGCCGGACGTACAGCGCACCGATTCCCTTGGGCCCGTAGGTCTTGTGCGAAGCCAGGCTCATCAGGTCCACGGGCAAGCTGCCCATGTCGATGGCGACCTTTCCAGTGGCCTGGGCGGCATCCACGTGCAGGATGACGCCGCGCTCCCGGCACATCGCGCCAATGGCTGGAATGTCCTGGATGACGCCAATCTCGTTGTTCACGAGCATGACCGCCGCCAAGATGGTGTCAGGACGCAAGGCGTCGCGGAAGCGGTCCAGGTCCAGCAGTCCGTCCTCCTGCACATCCAGGTAGGTCACCTCGAAACCCTGACGCTCCAGCTCGCGCATGGTGTCCAGCACGGCCTTGTGCTCGGTCTTCACCGTGATGAGGTGTTTGCCGCGAGAGGCGTAGAAGTGCGCAGCGCCCTTGATGGCCAGGTTGATGCTCTCGGTGGCACCGGAGGTCCAGACGATCTCGCGCGGATCGGCCTTGATCAAATCGGCCACATCAGCACGTGCCTTCTCCACTGCCTCCTCGGCCTCCCACCCCCACGCATGGCTGCGGGAAGCGGGGTTGCCGAAGTGCTCGCGCAACCAGGGCACCATGACGTCGACGACGCGAGAGTCCACGGGTGTCGTGGCGCCGTAATCCATGTAGATCGGGAAATGGGGGGTCATGTTCGACAAGTCTTGTCAGGACAACAGGATCGGCCACCGGGCGAGACCGGCACGCCGCAGGATCACTTCATCATGAAGGCGTTGCCCAGGGCGAACACGGAATTGGGGGCCGTGACCTTGATGGGCTTGACCACGGGCTGCGAGGAGATCGCCCTCTTGACGGGAGCCTCCTCGATGGAGATGCCCTTGGCCATCTGCTCGTCAACCAGCTTCTTCAGGCTGATGGAATCGAGGAACTCGATCATCTTGGTGTTCAGGCTGGACCACAGGTCATGCGTCATGCACTTGCCCGTGTCTTCGCCCATGCAGTGCTCCTTGCCACCGCAGCCGGTCGCGTCGATGGGTTCGTCCACGGCCACGATGATGTCAGCCACCGTGATGTCGGCCATCGAACGGCCCAGGGAATAGCCGCCACCGGGGCCACGGGTGCTTTCCACCAGTTCGTGTCGGCGAAGCTTGCCGAACAACTGCTCCAGGTAGGACAGGGAAATCTGTTGCCTCTGGCTGATGGCGGCCAGCGCCACCGGCCCGTTGTGAGAGCGCAATGCGAGGTCGATCATCGCGGTGACGGCGAATCGGCCTTTGGTGGTCAGACGCATTGGGGAACTCCTGTCCGCCTGGCGGCGATGTGTAGATGAAGAACGTTTCAGGTCATCCTGAAGACCAGATCGTCTTCAACGGCCGCGAACTTCTTTAGAGACCGTCGATTCCTACTGGATTGCTCAACTTTAGCAGAAGTCGAGCGAATTGCTGGGGATAGGCCGAAATCCCCGGTTTTGTCCAGGACAAAGCGGTCTGTCTTGCGGTGCCGCCTGAGCCCTGTGCATCCTGGCACGGATGCTGCAAATCCTGCGTCAGGGTCAACTGCCGCGCAGCGCCAGGGGCACGACGTTGGAATCCCCCTTGGCCGCACCAAAGGCCTGCTCCTTGAGCAAGGCGAGTTCATCCCGCAGTCGAGCCGCCTTCTCGAACTCCAGCTGCCGGGCGTGCTCCAGCATCTGGCGCTCCAGCAGCTTGATGCGCTTGCCCAAGTCCTTCTCGCTCAGGGCTTCCACCTCGGCGGCCGCGTGCGCGGCCTTCAGGTCGTCGCGCTCCGACTTCTCTGTCACCACGCCGTCGATCAGGTCGCGCACCTGCTTGCGCACACTGCGTGGGACGATGCCTTGCGCCAGGTTGTGGGCCACCTGCCGCTCACGTCGGCGCTCGGTTTCGCCGATGGCCTTGCGCATCGAATCGGTGACCTTGTCGGCGTAAAGGATGGCCTTGCCGTTCACGTTGCGCGCGGCCCGGCCGATGGTCTGGATGAGGCTGCGTTCAGCGCGCAGGAAACCCTCCTTGTCGGCGTCCAGGATTGCCACCAGGGACACCTCCGGGATGTCCAGCCCCTCGCGCAGGAGGTTGATGCCCACTAGCACGTCGAAAGCGCCAAGCCGCAGATCCCGGATGATCTCCACGCGTTCCACCGTGTCGACGTCACTGTGCAGGTACCGCACCTTGACGCCGTTTTCGGTGAGGTAGTCGGTCAACTGCTCGGCCATGCGCTTGGTCAGCGTGGTGATGAGCACGCGCTCCTGCACCTGGACACGATCGCGGATCTCCTGCAGCACATCGTCCACCTGGTGCACGGCTGGGCGCACCTCGATCACTGGGTCCACCAGCCCCGTGGGCCGCACCAACTGCTCCACCACCTGGCCTGCATGGGCCTGCTCGTAAGCCGCTGGCGTGGCCGAGACAAAGACGGTCTGCCGCATCTTGGCCTCGAACTCCTCGAACTTCAGGGGCCGGTTGTCCAGCGCGCTGGGCAGTCGAAAGCCGTACTCCACCAGCGTGGTCTTGCGGGCCCGGTCGCCGTTGAACATGCCGCCGAACTGTCCGATCAGCACGTGACTCTCGTCCAGAAACATCAGCGCGTCGCGCGGCAGGTAATCCACCAGCGTGGGTGGCGGGTCTCCCGGCCTTGCGCCAGAAAGGTGGCGGGTGTAGTTCTCGATGCCCTTGCAGTGGCCCACCTCCTGCAGCATCTCCAGATCGAACCGGGTGCGCTGCTCCAGGCGCTGCGCCTCCACCAGCTTGCCGGCCTTGACGAACTCGTCCAGCCGTTCACGCAACTCCAGCTTGATGGTCTCGATGGCGGCCACCACACGGTCGCGCGGGGTGACGTAGTGGCTGCCAGGGTAGACCGTGAAGCGTGGAATCTTCTGCCGGATGCGCCCCGTCAGGGGGTCGAACAGCTGCAGCGCTTCCACCTCGTCATCGAAGAGCTCGATGCGGATCGCCAGCTCGCTGTGCTCGGCCGGAAACACGTCGATCGTGTCACCCCGCACACGGAAGGTGCCGCGTGAGAAGTCGGTCTCGTTTCGCGTGTACTGCATGCGGATGAGATGGGCGATCACGTCGCGCTGGCCCACCCGATCGCCTACCCGCAGGGTCATCACCATCTGGTGGTAGTCCGACGGACTGCCGATGCCGTAGATGGCGCTGACGGAGGCCACGATCACGACATCGCGCCGCTCCAGCAAGCTCTTGGTGGCCGACAGGCGCATCTGCTCGATGTGCTCGTTGATCGAGCTGTCCTTTTCGATGAACAGGTCGCGCTGCGGGACATAGGCCTCGGGCTGGTAGTAGTCGTAATAGCTGACGAAGTACTCCACCGCGTTCTTCGGGAAGAACTCGCGGAACTCGCTGTACAACTGCGCCGCCAGCGTCTTGTTGGGTGCGAACACGATGGCCGGGCGGCCCAGGCGGGCGATGACGTTGGCCATCGTGAAGGTCTTGCCGGAACCGGTCACCCCCAGCAAGGTCTGGTAACTCAGGCCCTCCTCCACCCCTTCCACCAACTGCGCAATGGCTGCGGGCTGGTCGCCCGCCGGCGGATACGGCTGGAACAACTGAAACGGCGACCCTTCAAAGGAGACGAACTCACCCAGGGTGGGCTGCCCCGAGACCGCGGCGACTTCGGGCAGCGCAGGGACGTGGACACCAACGGGGGAAGTGGACGCAGACATGGAGATCCTAGAATTCGGGCGACATTCAGGCTGCATCCGGTAGACAACCACCTCCACCGCACGGGCCAACCCCGCACCGGCAAGGTCAATCTGGGTGTCGGCGTGTACTTTGACGAGAACGGCAAGCTGCCGCTGCTGAAGTGCGTGGCCCAGGCCGAGCAACAACTGGTGGCGGCGGGCAAGCCCCGGGGCTACCTGCCCATTGACGGCATCGCAGCCTACGACAAGGCTGTCCAAGGACTGGTGTTCGGCGCCGAGTCCGCGGTGGTCACCGCCGGGAGGGTGGCCACGGTGCAAGCCCTGGGCGGCACAGGCGGACTGAAGATCGGTGCAGACTTTCTCAAGAAGCTGAACCCGAACGCCCAGGTCCTGATCAGCGACCCGAGCTGGGAGAACCACCGAGCCCTGTTCACGCAGGCCGGGTTCCAGGTCAACACCTATCCTTACTACGACCCCGCCACCCGAGGCGTACGCTTCGACGATCTGCTGGCCTGCCTGCGCAGCGCTGCGGCCGGCACCGTCGTGGTGCTGCACGCCTGCTGCCACAACCCCACCGGCTGCGACCTGACGCCCGAACAGTGGACGCAGGTCATCCAGGCCGTGAAGTCTCAAGGCTTGGTGGCTTTCCTGGACATGGCCTACCAGGGCTTCGGCGACGGCATTGCCGAGGACGGCCGCGTGATTGCCGGATTCCTGGATGCCGGGGTTGACTTCCTGGTGGCCACCTCCTTCTCCAAGAGCTTTTCGCTCTATGGAGAGCGGGTGGGCGCCCTGAGCGTGGTCTGCAGCAGTGCCGACGAGACTCGCAAGGTCCTGTCGCAGTTGAAGATCGTCGTGCGCACGAACTACTCCAACCCGCCCACCCATGGCGCGCAAGCCATCACCATCGTGCTGACCACGCCGGCACTGCGCCAGCAATGGGAGGAAGAACTGGCAGGCATGCGCCAGCGCATCCGCCACATGCGACAGGCGCTGGCCGATGGCCTGGCGGCTGCGGGCGTGCCGCTGGACGTCGGGTTCATCACCCGCCAGAAGGGCATGTTCAGCTACTCCGGGCTGAGCAAGGCGCAGATGGAGCGACTGCGCGAGGAATTCGGCGTGTACGGCGTGGACTCGGGCCGCATCTGCGTGGCGGCCCTGAACCGTGGCAACCTGGACACGGTGATCAAGGCCATCGCGGCCGTGATGTAAGCGCCGGGCAGCCGTAAGGCCAGGGGCAGCCAGAAGTCCTACATTCGGTCACCAAAAATGCTGCAGCGCAGCACCGATTCGTGGCAAAGTGTTGAGTACAGTCAACCCAGACTTACGCTTTCGCGTGTCACGCGCTCACCGAAGGATCACGACATGCTCTATCAGCTCTACGAGACCCAGCGGGCCATGATGGCGCCTTTCGCGGAGTTCGCCAGCGCGTCAGCCAAGCTCTATTCGCATCCCCTGTCTCCCTTCACCCACACGCCCATGGCCCAGCGCGTGGCGGCGGGCCTGGGACTGGTGCACCGGCTGGCCAAGGAGTACGAGAAGCCGCCCTTCGGCATCAGCGGCGTCACGGTGGGCGGCGTGGAGGTGGCCGTTCAGGAGCAAGTGATCCAGACGCGGCCTTTCTGTCGCCTGCTTCGCTTCAAGCGCTTCACAGACAACCCGCAGGCCTTGGCGCGGATGAAGGAGCAGCCCACCGTGCTGGTGGTGGCACCCTTGTCCGGCCACCACTCCACCTTGCTGCGTGACACGGTCAAGAGCCTGCTGCAAGACCACAAGGTGTTCATCACCGACTGGACCGATGCGCGGATGGTGCCTGTCGATGACGGCCCTTTCCACCTTGACGACTACGTGGCCTACGTACAGGACTTCATCCGCCTGATCGGGCCGGACGTGAATGTCATGTCGGTGTGCCAGCCCACCGTGCCGGTCCTGGCAGCGGTGTCGCTGATGGCCTCTGCGGGCGAGCCCACGCCCCGCACCCTGACCATGATGGGCGGCCCGATCGATGCCCGCCGGTCCCCCACGGCCGTCAACAACCTGGCCATCAACAAGAGCCATGACTGGTTCGAGCACAACGTGATCTACCGCGTGCCGCTGAACTACCCTGGCGCCGGCCGGCGCGTCTACCCGGGCTTTCTGCAGCACACGGGTTTCGTGGCCATGAACCCGGACCGTCACCTCACCTCGCACTACGACTACTTCCTCGACCTGATCCGCGGTGATGAAGGCAGCGCGGACTCCCACCGGCAGTTCTACGACGAGTACAACGCCGTGCTGGACATGCCGGCCGAGTACTACCTGGACACCATCAAGACCGTGTTCCAGGACTTCGCCCTTGTCAACGGCACCTGGGAGGTGCGCGGCCAGTTGGTGCGGCCGCAGGACATCCATCAATCCGCTCTGCTGACGGTGGAGGGGGAACTGGATGACATTTCTGGCGCGGGCCAGACCCGGGCTGCACACGACCTGTGCCTGGGCATTCCCGAAGACCGCCGCTTCCACTACGACGTGCCCGGCGCAGGCCATTACGGCATCTTCTCCGGCCGCCGCTGGCGCGACCTGGTGTACCCACGAGTGCGCGATTTCATCCAGAGCCATGTGGCGGTGCGGCAAACTGCAGCCTCAGGCACACCCGAAGCACCCTCGGCGCAGCAGCCCGAGGCACCCGCGTCGCGGGCTCCAGCCGCCTCAGCCGCTCGGCCCGCGCGTTCCCGTTCGCGCAAGGCCTGACGCGGCGAGCCCCCTCAACTCACCACCTTGCCGCTTCAGGCAAGTCGCCAGTCTGTGGACGAGGCCCTGGCCGGGCGCATAGACGCCGCGCTGCCGCAGACGCAATGCACCCGCTGCGGCTATCCGGATTGCAGCGGCTACGCGCGGGCAGTGGCGGCCTCGCAAGCAGGCATCGGTCAATGCCCGCCTGGGGGCGCTGAAGGGGTACGGCGCCTGTCGGCCCTGACAGGTCGGCCCGTGGTGCCGCTGGACCCGGCGCACGGCGTGGAGTCCGTGCTGCGCACCGCCGTGGTCGACGAAGACTGGTGCATCGGCTGCACCCTGTGCATCAAGGCCTGCCCTGTGGACTGCATCGTGGGCGCCTCCAAACGCATGCACACCGTCATCGAGGCCTGGTGCACGGGCTGCGAACTGTGCGTGCCCGCCTGCCCGGTGGACTGCATCTCCATGCAACCCACGGGCAGCGAGGCCACCGGCTGGGCCGCCTGGAGCCCAGCGCAGGCGCAGGCCGCCAGGCAGCGCTACCAGCAGCGGCAGCAGCGGCTGGCTGCGGAGCAGCAAGCCAACGAGGCGCGTCTGGCCGCCAAGGCGGCGGCGAAACTGGCGGACTTGGCCGCCGCCAGCAGCATCACCGACCCCCAAGTGCTGGAACGCAAGCGTTCGGTCATCGAGGCGGCACTGGCGCGGGCCCGCGCAAGGCAGCCCGCGAAGCCCTGAAGCCCTGAAGCCCTGCAGCCATGAAGCCGTTACACCATGAAGCTCGCCCACATCGAACCCTTCTTCTCCACGCTCCAGGCGGCCAACCCCAACCCCGTGACCGAGCTGGAGTACACCAGCGTGTTCGAGTTGCTGGCGGCCGTTCTGCTCTCGGCTCAGGCCACCGATGTGAGCGTGAACAAGGCCACCCGCGGACTGTTCGCCGCTGCCCCAACGCCGCAGCGCATGCTCGCGCTGGGCGTGGCAGGCATCGAGTCGCACATCCGCACCATAGGCCTGTTTCGCACCAAGGCGCGCAACCTGCACCAGACCTGCCAGCTGCTGCTGACCCACCACGGTGGGCAGGTTCCGCGCTCGCGCGAGGCTCTGGAGCAATTGCCCGGCGTGGGCCGCAAGACTGCCAACGTGGTGCTGAACTGCGCCTTTGGCCAGGACACCATGGCCGTGGACACCCACATCTTCCGGGTGAGCAACCGCACCGGTCTCGCCAGGGGCCGAACACCGCTGGCCGTGGAGATGGCGCTGCTTCGACGCGTGCCGCCGGCTTATCGCGTGAACGCACACCACTGGCTGATCCTGCATGGCCGCTATGTGTGCAAGGCCCGAAGCCCCGACTGCGCGCGATGCGCGGTGAGCACCTGGTGCGATCATCATGCAGCGGGGCGCAGCCGCTGACAGCCCGGCGCGGGCCGCCGCCGGTTGGCGGCCAGGACAAGTCCCGGCCAGGCCCCATGCTGCGGCGCCTACAATTGTTTTTTCTCACCTCGTGTCATGACACAGCTTCAGCAACTTGCAGAACGGGTCGAACGACTCTTGTTGCGCCACGAGGAACTGCAGCGGACCAATGAGTTGCTGCTGCGCCAGGTGGAGAGCCTTGGCGCCGAGCGTGACAGTCTGAAATCCCGGTTGAGCGCAGCACGGACCCGCATCGACCACCTCATCGACAAACTGCCCCAGCAATCAGCGCAGGCCGTGGCATCAGGCGAGGGTCCGCCGGACTCTCATTTGAGGCCCGGGGCATGAAGCAGGTCGAGGTCACGATCCTGGGCCAGGGCTACATCCTGGGATGTCCCGAAGGCGGCGAGGCCCGCCTGGGTGCGGCCGTGGCGGCCGTGGACCGGGAGATGAGCGCCATCCGGGATGCCGGCAAGATCAAGGCGCGCGACCGCATCGCCGTGCTGGCTGCGCTCAATCTTGCGTACCAACTGGCCGAACGTGGTGAGCGCGCACCGTCCACCTCTGGCGCAGAGCCCGCAGAACAGGCTCATGGGGGCGGCATATCCCAGGCCCGCCCAGGCGCCCCCGCCGCAGATCAGGCACCGGACCTCGGCCCCCTGATCGCCCGGCTCGACGCCGCGCTGGACGACGGTCACCTGATTTGACCTGGGGCCTTGAAGGGCCCCCTCGGCGTCCTAGAATGGTGATGTCCGGTGTGACTTGCGGGCTTTATATTTCCTTGAACCGATGCTCATTGAGCCAGGGCTTGGAACATTGCGCGGCGGGCGTGATCATCTCGCGTCAGATGAACCCGAAGCCATGCTGACCTCGCCCACCTGAACTTCCCTGAGGGTTCAGGAATGCGGTCCGCGGGTCATGCCGGACACCCCGCCTTCGCCGGCTGGCTATAATGCGCGCTTTCGTCCGACACCAACTTATCTGACATGACCACCATTCGCGTCAAAGAAAACGAGCCATTCGACGTTGCCCTGCGCAGATTCAAGCGCACCATCGAGAAGCTCGGCCTGCTGACCGACCTGCGCGCCCGCGAGTTCTACGAAAAGCCCACCGCGGAACGCAAGCGCAAGAAGGCAGCCGCGGTGAAGCGTCACTTCAAGCGCGTACGCAGCATGCAGCTGCCCAAGAAGCTGTACTGATCCAGCGCTTCCGGCCGCAACCACCTGATCCAAGAGCCCGCGCGGTCACCCGTGGCGGGCTTTGTTGTTTCAACCACGCTGACCCGACACCGCCAATGCGCCTATCGCCATGACCTTGAAGGACCGAATCACCGAGGACATGAAGTCCGCCATGCGCGCCAGGGAGGCCGACCGGCTCTCCACCATCCGCATGTTGCTGGCCGCCTGCAAGCAGCGCGAGGTCGATGAGCGCATCGTGCTGGACGATGCCGCCGTCATCGGCATCGTCGACAAGCTCATCAAGCAGCGCAAGGACTCCATCGCCGCTTTCACCCAGGCTGGCCGGACCGACCTGGTGGACAAGGAATCCGCCGAGGTGAAGGTGCTGGAGGCGTACCTGCCCCAGCGCCTGTCTGCTGACGAGATTGCAGCCGCCATCGGCACCATCGTGCAGGATCTGGGCGCCAGCGGCCCGGGTGACATGGGCAAGGTGATGGGGGCAGCCAAGACGCGACTGGCCGGCAAGGCCGACATGGCCCTGGTGTCAGCCGCGGTGAAGCAGGCCCTGGCCCGCTAAGGCCGACACCGCTGCAGAACAGGAGCAGAAGATGACCCCGACCCTACCCGTGCAGGCCATTGCGGCCGATGTGTGCGTGGCCCCGCAGCTCACACCCGAGGCCATGACGGAAGCCGCACGCCTGGGCTTCAAGAGCGTTGTGAACAACCGGCCCGACTTCGAAGGCGGCCCGGACCAACCCAGCAGCGCGGCCATTGGCGCGGCAGCGCAGGCGGCAGGACTGGAGTACCGCTTCCTGCCCGTGGCAGGTGGCTACCAGTCGCCTGAAGAAGCGGCGCAGATGGCGCGCCTGCTGCAGGAACTGCCCCGACCCGTGCTGATGTTCTGCCGCTCAGGGGCGCGTTCAGCCAGGTTGTACGCCCTGGCCCAGCAAACCTGACCGTATCGGTGCGAGACTGCGCGGCGGCATGCCGCGCCACAAGGAGATGACGTGACTCCCCTTCTGAAGCTGTCCGGTCTCATTGACCGTTTCAACGAGTTCCTGGGCAAGTTGATCATGTGGCTGGTGCTGGCCGCCGTGGTCATCAGCACGGTCAACGCCATCATCCGCAAGGCGTTCGACATGAGTTCCAACGCCTGGTTGGAGATCCAGTGGTATCTCTTTGCCGGCGTGTTCATGCTGGGCGTGGGCTATGTGCTGCTGAAGAACGCGCACGTACGGATCGACTTCATCGCTTCTCGACTGTCCAAGCGCACCAACGCCATCATCGACCTGATCGGCCTGATCATCTTCACGATTCCACTGGCGCTGATCCTGGTGGACCTCTCATGGCCGCTCTTCACCCGCGCGTTCGAGTCGGGCGAGATGAGCGCCAACGCCGGCGGCCTGATCCGCTGGCCCGTGATCCTGCTGGTGCCGGTGGGCTTTGCCATCCTGGCCTTGCAAGGCCTGTCGGAGTTGATCAAGCGCGTGGCCTTCCTCACGGGCCATCGCAAGGAGCCTTTCAGCGTCGAGGAAGGGCAGTCTGACGAGGAAAAGCTGGCCGCCGAACTGGCGGCCGAAGCCGAAGCCAAGCTGCAGGGAGCCCGTTGACATGATGCAGTTCATCGCCCAGAACTTTGTCCCGCTGATGTTCAGCGGACTCCTGTTCTTCCTGCTCACGGGCATTCCGGTGGCCTTCGGTCTGGCCGCCACCGGTTTGCTGTTCGGCTACATCGGCATCGAAGCCGGGCTCTTCGGCAGCAACATGTTCCAGGCCCTGCCCCTGCGGGTGCTGGGGATCATGCAGAACGACACGCTGCTGGCCATCCCGTTCTTCACGTTCATGGGCATCATCCTGGAGCGTTCCAGGATGGCCGAGGACCTGCTGGAAACCGTGGGCCAGGTGTTCGGCCCGGTGCGCGGTGGCCTGGCGATTGCGGTCATTCTGGTGGGAGCCCTGCTGGCCGCCACAACGGGTGTGGTCGCGGCCGCCGTGATCTCGATGGGCCTGATCTCGCTGCCCATCATGCTGCGCTACGGCTACAACCGCACCATCGCCACCGGCACCATCACCGCCTCGGGCACGCTGGCCCAGGCCATTCCGCCGTCACTGGTGCTGATCGTGCTGGCCGACCAACTGGGCCGCTCCGTGGGCGACATGTACGCCGGCGCCCTGGTGCCGGGCCTGCTGCTGGTGGGCCTGTACCTTCTGTTCATCGTCATCGTGGCCTTGGTGAAGCCGGCCTGGGTACCTGCGCTGCCGCAGGAGGCGCGCATCTACCGCGAGACCAACGGCGCCAGCGGCCACAAGTCGCTGCTGGTGCTGCTGGCCATTTGTGCGATGGCGGGGTGGGCCTGGAGCCAGGTGCACGAGCAGATCATCAACCCGATGGTGGGGCGCGAGCGGCCCGCCCCAGGCGACGAAGTCTTCATCATGTCGATGACGGTGGCTTCCTTCCTGGCGCTTGCGCTGGCGCTGGTGAACCGTGTCACCAAGATGGGACTGCTGTCGCGGTTGGCCGAGCAGGTCACCTTTGTGCTGATCCCGCCTCTGGTGTTGATCTTCCTGGTGCTGGGCACCATCTTCCTGGGCGTGGCCACACCCACCGAGGGCGGCGCGATGGGCGCAATGGGCGCACTGATCATGGCGCTGGCCCGCAAGCGCCTGGGCCTGGCGCTTCTGCGCCAGGCGCTTGACAGCACCGCCAAGCTCTCCACCTTCGTGCTGTTCATCCTGATCGGCTCCACGGTGTTCAGCTTCACCTTCAACGCCGCAGACGGGCACGTGTGGGTGGAGCACCTGTTCGAAGACATGCCGGGTGGCGCCCTGGGCTTCCTGATCGTGGTGAACATTCTGGTCTTCGTGCTGGGCATGTTCATAGATTTCTTCGAGATCGCCTTCATCGTCATCCCCATCCTGGCGCCGGTGGCGGCCAAGATCCTGCCCGAGCTGTTGCCCGGCGCATCCGTGGATGCGGTGATGATCTGGTTCGGGGTCATCATCGCGATGAACCTGCAGACCTCGTTCCTCACGCCGCCTTTCGGTTTCGCGCTGTTTTACCTGCGCAGCGTGGCCGCCAAGAAGGACTACAAGGATCGCGTCACCGGCGCCATGATTTCTGCCGTGACCACGCCTCAGATCTACAAAGGCTCCATCGCCTTCATCATCGTGCAGGTCGTCATGGTGGGCCTGGTCATCGCCTTCCCGAACCTGGTGATCGACGCTCTGGGCCAGAACGAGGTGAAGATCGACGCTGACCAGGCGCTGCAACAGATGCAGGGCGCGCGCGAGGCCCTGCAGAACATGGGCAACGAGCCAGCGGCCGCGGTGCCCGGCGGTGCGGGGGCCGCGCCGGCACCCGCGGCGGCGGAAGACCCGATGAAGGCGCTGCTGGAGGCCGTGAAGCAGGACCAGCAGAAGAAGTGACGCGCACACAGACGGGCGGCGCGACGTCAGCGCCGCCCCGGATTGCACGCGAGAACAAAGCACAAGCAAAAAGCCCCGCATCGCGGGGCTTTTTCACTTGCTGACCGGCGGGGCGGTCCCGCCGGGCGTGGCGTCAGTGCCTCACAGGCGCTGCTGCTGCATGAAGTCGTCGAAGGCAGCTTCTGAGAACCGGAACCACAGGTTGGCGTCACGACGGTACGCGCTGTAGTCGTCGTAGATCTTCTTGAACGAAGGGTTCTTGCCGCTGATCTCGCTGTAGAGATCTTGCGATGCCTTGAAAGAGGCGTCCATGACGTCTTTCGGGAAGCGGAACAGCTTGGTGCCGCCAGCCACCAGCTTCTTCAGCGCTGCCGGGTTGCGGGCGTCATAGCGCGCCAACATCTCGGTGGCGGCGTGAGAGGCAGCGGCCTCCACGATGGCCTTGTTCTCAGCGGACAGCTCGTTGAAAGCCGCGTTGTTGATCCAGAACTCGAGGCCGGCGCCGCCTTCCCAGAAACCAGGGTAGGCGTAGTTCGGGGCCACCTTGTTCAGGCCCAGCTTCTCGTCGTCGTACGGACCCACCCACTCGGCGGCGTCGATGGTGCCCTTTTCCAGTGCCTGGTAGATCTCGCCACCCGGAATCATCTGGGGCACCAGACCGATGCGCTCCATCACACGGCCACCGAAGCCGCCGATGCGCATCTTCTGGCCACGCAGGTCGGCCAAGCTCTTGATCTCCTTGCGCCAGAAGCCGCCCATCTGCGAGCCGGTGTTGCCGCCAATGAAATTGACGATGTTGTACTGCGCGTAGAACTCGCGCAGCAGCTTCATGCCGTTGCCCTCCATGATCCAGGCATTGATCTGGCGAGCGTTCAAGCCGAAGGGAATGGCCGTGCCGAAGGCGAAAGTCTCGTTCTTGCCCACGAAGTAGTAGGGCGCGGTGTGGCACATCTCGACGGTACGATTACGCACGGCGTCATCCACACCGAAGGCCGGCACGATTTCACCAGGTGCAGCCACCGTGATGGTGAACCGGCCGCCGGTCATGGCGCCCACCTGCTTGGCGAAGATCTCGGCGGCGCCGTAAATGGTGTCCAGCGACTTGGGGAAGCTGGAGGCAAGACGCCAGCGCAGGGCCGGCTGGGCATGCACGGCAGGTGCGATGCCGGCGGCAAGCACGCCTGCCAGGCCAGCGCCTTGGACGAATGAACGACGTTCCATGGGGGATCTCCTGAGGTTGACGAGACGATGCATCAGTGCCTTGGGTTGTGGCACAGCCGCGCGATTCTAGGGGGCAGGTCTGGCGCGGCTGTTCCGGGTTTCCCCGCGCATCAACAGGGCCTTGTCAGCCGGGATGACAGCCTGCGTTCTGAAGCCAGGTCACTGGACAAGACACAGGTCCTTCAAGCGCCCGCGATCTTCATCTTCTCCAACAGCACCGAGCCGATCGACTTGGCGCCCAGGGTGTACACATCAGCACCCACGGCCACGATGTCCTTGAACATCTGGCGCAGGTTGCCAGCGATGGTGATCTCCTCCACGGGGTGGACGATGCGCCCCCCTTCGACCCAGAAGCCGGAGGCGCCACGGGAGTAGTCGCCCGTGACGTAGTTGACGCCCTGCCCCATCAGTTCGGTCACCAGCAGGCCGCGGCCCAGACGCCGGATCATGGACTCCAGATCGTCCGTCGGCAGGGTCAGGCGGCTGACCAGGCTCAGGTTCTGCGAACCTCCGGCGTGGCCGGTGGTGCGCATGCCCAGCTTGCGCGCGGAGTAGCTCGACAGGAAGTACCCTTGCACCACACCCCCTGTGATCACGCTGCGGGCACGGGTGCGCACCCCCTCGTCATCGAAAGGGGCACTGCCCTTGCCCTTGTGCACGAACGGGTCTTCTGCCACATCCGCGTGGAGCGGCAGCACCTGCTGGCCCAGGCTGTCCACCAGGAAAGACGCCTTGCGGTACAGCGCGCCGCCCGACAGGGCCTGCACCAGGGCGCCCAGCAGGCCCGCCGCCGCGGGCGCTTCGAACAGCACCGGCACTTCACAGGTGGACACGCGCGTCGAGTTCAATCGGGCCAGGGCGCGCTCCGCGGCATAGCGGCCCACCACCTCCGGTGCGGCCAGGTCGGCGGCGTCGCGCATCGAGCTGTACCAGGCATCCCGCTGCATGCCCTTGCCCCGGCCGGCGATGGGGGCGACGGAGATGGAATGGCGCGAGCTGGCGTAGCCACCGCGAAAGCCGCGCGAGTTGCCGGCCCAGAAATGAGACTGCTGTGCCGAGACACCTGCGCCTTCGGAATTGGTGATGCGCCGGTCGGTACCGAAGGCCGCCTGCTCGCAACGGCGAGCCAGTTCCGCAGCCTGGGCCGCGTCGATCTGCCAGGGGTGAAAAAGGTCCAGGTCGCGCGCGACTTCCTGCGAGGTGGCCAGATCGGCCCCATCGGGCAACCCGGCGGCCGGGTCCTCGGCCGTGAAGCGGGCAATGTCCCAGGCGGCGCGCACCGTCTGCTCCATCGCTGCGCGCGAGAAGTCCGAGGTGCTGGCGTTGCCACGGCGTTGCCCGAGGTACACGCTGATGCCCAGGGACTTGTCGCGGTTGCGCTCCACGTTCTCCAGATCCCCCTTGCGCACCGAGACCGACAGGCCCGTGCCCTCGGAGACTTCGGCACCGGCATCGGTAGCCCCCAGCTTGGCGGCCATGCCCAGCACGTCTTCGACGATCTGCTGAAACTGCGGCAGGCTGTAGGCAAAGCCTCGGTCGGTGGTCTGCTGGTGGGGATGCATGGGCTCGGAAGAGGGTGTCGGGAAGGGGTCTGAACGTGCCGTCTACCCGCCGATTATCATGCCCGCCATGTCACGCCGACCTGCGCCCGGCCGCTCGCCCGCCTCTGAAGCCGATGCCCCGTTCGATGACGAAGGCCGGCCCAGCAAGAGCGAGCGCAAGCGCGCTTCTCACTTGCTGCAGACCCTGGGCGACGAGGTGGCCGCACTGCCCGCCTCGCGACTGAACGCCCTGACCTTGCCCGACAACCTGCGCGAAGCCATTCGGGAACTGCACCGCACGAAATCGCACGAGGGACGCCGACGCCAGCTGCAGTTCATCGGCAAGCTGATGCGCCAGGTGGACCCCGAGCCCTTGCAAGAGGCGGTGGCGAACTTCAAGTTGGGGGGCGCGCAGGATGCGCTGGCCCTGCACCAGGCGGAGCAGTGGCGCGAGTCCCTGCTGGCCGACGACCAGGCCCTCACGCGCTGGATGGCCGAACACCCCGACACCGACGCCCAGCCCCTGCGGGCCCTGATCCGCCAGGCCCGGCTGGAGGTGCGACCGGACGCCGGCGCCGGGGTCGCGCAACGTCAAGGGCGGCACTTCCGTGACCTGTTCCAGTTCATCAAGACACAACTCAAGGCCACGGCATGAACCCGCACGACCCCGTCCGCATCGGCCTCGTCTCCATCAGCGACCGTGCCTCCAGCGGTGCCTACGAAGACAAGGGCATTCCCGCGTTGCAATCCTGGCTGGGCACGGCGCTGAAGAACCCGATCGAGTGGGTGACGCGGCTCATTCCTGACGAGCAGCCCGGCATCGAGGCCGCGCTGAAGGAGCTGGTGGACACGGCGCAATGCCCCCTGGTGCTGACCACAGGGGGCACCGGGCCGGCAGCGCGGGACGTCACGCCGGAGGCGACGCTGGCCGTGGCGGACAAGGTGATGCCGGGCTTTGGTGAGCAGATGCGGCAGATCAGCCTGTGTTTCGTACCCACCGCAATCCTGTCGCGGCAAGTGGCCGTGATCCGCGCAAAGTCGCTGATCATCAACCTGCCGGGCCAGCCGAAGTCGATTGCCGAGACGCTGCAGGGCCTGCCCCAGGCTTCACCACCCGTGCACGACATCTTCGCAGCGGTGCCTTATTGCATCGACCTCATCGGCGGGCCGTATCTGGAAACCGACGAGGCCATGTGCAAGGCCTTTCGCCCGAAATCTGCTCAACGGCCCGTGCGCTGAAGGCCCTTTGCAGAGGGCGGCGTCCGCCCGTCACTTCACCAGCTGGTTCAGGCGCTCGGCGTCGAAGTGCTCGCCTGTCTGGGCATCCTGCGGCAACACATCGCCAGACGAGCCGCCCGCCCCCTGGGCGCGAGACACTTGTTCGACAGCCTTCCACAGCAGCGCGATCTGGTGTTCGTGCCCTGCGGCATGATCGATCAGGCCCTTCATGGCGATGGCCACCGGATCGTCACCCTGGGTCACACCGTAGGCCGAGAAGCCCATGCGGGCGGCAGCCGCCTCGCGCTGGGCATCGGCCGAGGCCTGGAGGATGCGCGCCGGGATGCCCACCGCCGTGGCGCCCGGCGGTACCGGCTGCAGCAGCACCGCGTTGCTGCCCACACGCGCCCCGTCGCCCACGGTGAAGCCGCCCAGCACCTTGGCACCGGCACTGACGATCACACCGCGGCCCAGCGTGGGGTGACGCTTGGCCCCCTTGCTCAGCGAGGTGCCTCCCAGCGTCACGCCCTGGTAGATGGTGCATTCATCGCCCACTTCCGCTGTCTCACCGATGACCACGCCCATGCCATGGTCGATGAACACCCGCCGCCCCAGGGTGGCGCCCGGGTGGATCTCGATGCCGGTGAGAAAACGGCCCAGGTGCGACAGGAAGCGGCCCAGCCAGCGGAACCCACGCCGCCAGCAGGCGTGGGCCCAGCGGTGGATGACCACCGCGTGCAGGCCGGGGTAGCAGGTCAGCACCTCCCAGGTGGAACGGGCGGCCGGATCGCGCTCGCGGATGCAGGCGATGTCTTCTCGCAGACGCTGGAACATGTTGGCAGCGGGTGAGTGCGGGGCGCAAAACCCCGACAAGACCCTGGGGAATCTCCAAGGGGCGCCGAGTTTAGTCGTCCACTGGCCGGTCTGCAGGGCGCAGCTCAGGCGGCCCCGACGGCGGCACATCCTCCAACGGCCCGGCGTCACGCCGGGCGCTGCCCTGCCCTGCTGCCACTTGCATGGCACGCGCCACGCCGCGCAGGATGTGCACCTCCTGGTGCGTGAGCGTCAGGCGATTGGCCAACTGGTTGAGCCGGGGCAGCAGCTTCTTGGGGGCCTTCGGGTCCAGGTAGCCGATGGCCTCCAGAGCGCTGCGCCAATGAGCCAGAACACCTTGCACCTCGCCTGCACCGGCCCACTCGGCAGGCGGCGTGGCCGGCAGCACCTGGAACCCGCCCAGGCTTTGCCTCCACTCGTATGCGATGAGTTGCACCGCCTGGGCCAGATTGAGCGAGCCATAGTCCGGGTGGGTGGGGATGCTGAGAACGCTGTGGCAGCGCCACACGTCTTCGTTGGCCATGCCGAAGCGCTCGGATCCGAAGACAAAGGCCACGCGCTGAGGCTGCCGCGCCAGGGCGGGCAGCGCGTCGCGGGGCGCCTGCGCCGGTGGGCCGAAATCGCGCGGCGTCATGGCCGTGGCGCAGGCGTGGGTCACGCCTTCGAGCGCTTCGGCCAGGCTGTCGACGATGCGTGCCCGGGTCAGCACGTCGGCCGCTCCGCTGGCGTAAGCAACCGTGTCTTCACGCGACAACACGTCCGCAAAACGAGGCCTGACGAGCACCAGGTCAGCGAACCCCATCACCTTCATGGCGCGCGCTGCGGCACCGACATTGCCGCCGTGGCTGGTGTGCAGCAGGATGAATCGGGTGGGATCGTCAGAAGCGAACATGGGAAGCTGGGGACGGGCGGGGAGACTTTGGGGAGACTTTGGGGAGGTTCAGGGGAGGCCCAGGGGAGATTTGCAAGTGGTGCGCGGGTAAACTCGGGCCCTTCCAGGCAGCCAGCAATTGTCTGCCTACCGCTCTTTGAGGAAGCCTCCGATGCGCACCGTCGCGGCGCGGGGTTCTTCGACACCACTGCCTGCCGCTGCCCCGCCGAACCAGCCCCACCCGACACGAGAGGCCACCCGCCTTTCCAGTTCTGAAAGCCCGTCCATGTCCCAGAACCTGCACCCCATGCTGAACATCGCCGTGAGGGCGGCACGCAGCGCGGGCTCCATCATCAACCGTGCAGCGCTGGACCTGGACGTGCTGAAGGTGGCTTCCAAGGGCACCAACGATTTCGTGACCGAGGTGGACCAGGCAGCAGAAGAAGCCATCATTTCCACGCTGCTGGAGGCCTACCCCGGGCACGCCATCCTGGCCGAGGAATCCGGCCGGCAGCGTGGCAGCAAGCACAGCGACTACCTGTGGATCATCGATCCGCTGGACGGCACCACCAACTTCATCCACGGCTTTCCGGTGTACGCCGTGTCCATCGCGCTGGCCTTCCGCGGCAAGGTGGAGCAGGCCGTGGTGTACGACCCCACCCGCAACGACCTCTTCTACGCCAGCAAGGGCAAGGGGGCCTACCTCAACGACCGCCGCCTACGCGTGTCCAAGCGCACCCGCATGTCGGATGCGCTGATCGGCACGGGTTTTCCGTTCCGCAAGGGCGACAACTTCAAGCGCTACCTCAAGATATTCGAGGAGGTGATGCAGCAGTGCGCCGGCATGCGCCGCCCCGGCGCCGCCGCGCTGGACCTGTGCTACGTGGCCGCGGGCTGGTACGACGGCTTCTTCGAGACCGGCCTGAGCCCCTGGGATGTGGCGGCGGGTTCGCTGATGATCACCGAAGCCGGCGGCCTGGTGGGCAACTTCACGGGCGAGGCCGACTTCCTCTACCAGCGGGAAGTGGTGGCGGCCACCCCCCGCATCTACGGCCAGTTGGTGCAGATGCTCACGCCCTACACGCGTGTGATCAAGGAAGCCCAGGAAGCCGACACCAGCCCGGCGCCCGCAGAGGGCGCCGCCTCCGGCCCCGGCGCGCAGGACGCCACGGCGGCGTTCGTGCAGTCCACCGCAGACGCCGACCCCACCGCCGCGCCCGCGCGCAAGGTCACGCGGCTGCGCAAGGCCGACCTGCCCGCCACCGATGACGCGCCCTTCTGACGCGGTGGACACCCGGCCGTTGGCCGACGTGAAGGTGGTGGAGTTCTGCCAGATCGCCTCCGGCCCCTTCACGGGCATGCTGCTGGCCGACTACGGCGCGCAGGTGGTGAAGATCGAGCCCCCCGAGGGCGACGCCATGCGCACCTGGCCGCCCTTGTCGGCGGGCTACAGCGAGAACTTCGCCAGCCTGAACCGGGGCAAGCAGTCCATCGCACTGGACCTGAAGCACCCCGATGGCCTGGACATGGCGCGCCGCCTGGCCCTGCAGGCCGATGTGCTGGTGGAGAACAGCCGCCCAGGTGCGATGCAACGCCTGGGGCTGGGCTGGGACTGGTTCGGGCTGCGCAAGCCGTCGCTGGTGTACTGCTCCATCTCCGCCTTCGGGCAGGACGGCCCGCGGGGCGCAGAGGGCGGCTTCGACGTCACCATCCAGGCGGCGGCCGGCGTGATGAGCGTGACCGGGGAACCCGGTGGGGCCCCCGTCAAGGCCGGGGTGCCGCTGGCCGACTTCGCCTCGGGCCTGTACGCGGCCTTCACCATCGCCGCAGTGCTGGCCCGGGTGCGGGCCGGTGGCGCGGGGGGGCACATCGATGTGCCCATGTTCGGCGCGACGCTGGGCATCTCGGCCCTGCAGACCAGCGAGTTCTTCGGCACCGGCCGCAACCCGCGCAAGCTCGGATCGGCACATCCGCGCAACGCACCCTACCAGGCCTACGCCGCACGTGAAGGCTGGTTCGTCATCGCCGCGGGCAACAACCGCCTGTGGCAGCAGGTGTGCGCCGTGGTGGAGGTGCCTGAGCTGTTGCAGGACGCCCGCTTTGCGTCGCCATCGCTGCGGGCGCAGCACCAGACCGAGCTGAAGAAACTGCTGGACCCGCACTTCGCGCGCGAGACGGCAGATCACTGGCTGCAGGCCTTCCAGGCCGCCGGGGTGCCCTGCGCGCCCCTCAACGGCTATGAGGAAGCCCTGGCCGATGTCCAGGCCCGCCACCTGCAGCTCGTGCAGCCGCAGGCGCTTCCGGGTGGCACTCTCACGCGCACCGTGGGGTGCCCGGTACGCCTGGACGGGCAGGTCGTGGCCGTGGACACACGGCCCCCCGCCCTGGACGAGCACGGCCCGGCGCTGAGGGCCCGCCCCCTGGCCGAGCCGAAAGCTAGCGCCTGACCTCCGCAGACAACACCATGGCCGACATCAGCCCGCTGCGCGACTTCGTGATTTCCATGACGCACCTGGTGTCGAAGACCCAGGACGAGCCGGTGCTGCTGCGCGAAGGTCGGGCCCTGCTGGCGCCGCTGCTGGCCGACGACCGCTGGCTGCCCGAAGCGTGCGCCGTGCTGCGACCGGACCGCTACGCGCAGTACCTGCTGCACGCCGACCCGCTGGAACGCTTCTCGGTGGTGAGCTTTGTCTGGGGCCCCGGCCACCGCACCCCCGTGCACGACCACACCGTGTGGGGCCTGGTGGGGATGCTGCGCGGGGCCGAACGCTGCGACGAGTTTCATCTTGATGCAACCGGCGCAATGCCCCTGGCCACCGGCCGCAGCCATGTCATGCAGCCTGGCGATATCGAAGCGGTGTCGCCCACAGTGGGCGACTGGCACCGCGTGAGCAGCGCACGCACCGACGGGGCGTCCGTCAGCATCCATGTCTACGGCGCCAACATCGGCGCCGTGCGTCGGCACCGGCTGGACGACGCCAGCCAGGTGGTCGAATTCGTCTCCGGCTACGACAGCGCCACGGTACCCAATCTCTGGGACCGGTCCAAGGCCCCGCAACAGCCCCCCGCTGGCGCGGCCCGGCCGGCCGGTTCGGTCAACCGCTGACCCACCAAGGCAACCCGATGGCCGAGGACACCCGCCTGGGACTGCTCAGCACACGCCGCGACGGCGTGGCCACGCTCACGATGAATCGGGCGGAGCGCGGGAACGCGCTGTCGGCGGAATTGGTGGAAGCCCTGCTGGAAGGTGTGAACGCCGCCCTGGAAGACGACGCGGTCCACACCCTGGTGCTGCGCGGGCAGGGGCGGCACTTCTGCACCGGCCTGGACCTCTCGGACCTGGACCAGGCCAGCGACGCGGCACTGCTGTGGCGCCTGGTGCGCATCGAGACGCTGCTGACCACGGTCTGGCAGGCCCCCAAGTGCACCGTGGCCGTAGCCCAGGGCCGCACCTGGGGTGCGGGCGCCGATCTGTTCGTCGCCTGCGAGCAGCGTGTGGCCCTGGCGGGGGCCACCTTCCGGTTTCCGGGCGCGCAGTTCGGCATCGTGCTCGGCACCCGACGCCTGGCCTTGCGCCTGGGCAGCGGCGCCGCCCGCGACCTCCTGGCTTCGGGCGGCGAACTGGACACGGCCCAAGCCCTGGCCTGCGGCTTGGCCAGCCATGCCGAAGAGCCCGGCGGCTACGCACCCAAGGTGGACGCCGCCACGGGCGCCGCCCTGCGCACCGCCACCCGCGCAGCCGAGGGCGGTGACCTGCGCGACGCTGACCTGGCGGCCCTGGTGCGCTCCGCCGCCCGACCGGGGCTGGTGTCCCGGGTCAGGCGCTACGTCGAATCGCCGAAACCGCCACCGACGACACGGACGGCGCAGGCGGCGCAGACGGCGCAGGCAACAGCGCCAGAAGGCCCGGCGGCGGAGCCCGGGGCGCAATGAGCCCGTCGGCCGACCCTCAGCCCACCGGACTTCCCCCATCGGGCACGCCGTCCAGTTCCTGGGCCCTGGCGGCGGGGCTGGTGATCGTCTGCATCTGGGGGGCGAACTTTGCAGTGCAGAAGACTCTGTTCCAGGTGTTGCCGCCAGCGGGTTTTCTCTTTGCGCGCTATCTCCTGATGCCTTTGTGCGCCGCATTGCTGCTGGTCTTCAGCAAGGGTGGACTCCGGGCGGTCCGGTCCGTGCCGCGGGCCGACCTGCTGCAGATGGCCTTCCTGGGCTTTCTGGGCCACAGCGTGCACGTCACCATGGTGACGTTCGGCATCCATTGGTCCACGGCCTTCTCCAGTGCCCTGATCCTGGCCTGCGGGCCCATCTTCACGCTGCTCATCCTGCACTGGGCGGGGCATGAGCGGCTGAGCTGGCCGCAGATTGCCGGCGTGGGCCTGGCCTGTGTGGGCGTCCTTGTCTTTCTGTCCGACAAGCTGCTGGGCCAGCAGTGGGCGGCCACGGGCGGCGACCTCATGATGCTGCTGGCGGCCGCCTTGTTCTCCTACTACACGGTGATGTCCAAGCCGCTCATCCAGCGCCATGGCGGCGTGACGGTGATGGCCTGCGCCACCATCGCCGGCAGCCCACCCGTGGTGCTGGTCTGCGCCGCCAGTGCCTGGGCGGCCCCCTGGGCGGCGATGACGGCGCTGCACTGGGGCCTGCTGCTGTGGGCGTCACTGGTGTCGGCGTTCCTCGGCTGGCTGGTCTGGGGCTGGGTCAACGAGCGTCGGGGCGTGGCGCGCACGGCCCCCTTGCAGTACCTGATGCCGGTGGTGGCCGGCGTGGTGGCCTGGTGGGCGACCGGTGAGCGCTTCAGCGCCGTGAAGCTGGGGGGCGCCACCCTCACCCTGGCCGGCGTGGCGCTGGCCCAGTTTGCCGACCGGCTGCGCCAACGGCCCTGACAGCCCTCATTGGGCTTAACGCTTAAAGTTCATGGCCGTTCCCCCCCCCCAGAAGGTGACCCATGTACATCCCGCCCCAGTTCGCCGAGAACCGCCCCGAGGTCCTGCACCGCATCATGCGCGAGCATCCGCTGGGCACGCTGGTCCGCAGCGAAGAGGGGGGCCTGGACGCCGACCACATCCCGTTTGAGTTCGAACCCGACACCGGGCCGCTGGGGACGCTGAAAGCCCACGTGGCCCGCAACAACCCGCTGTGGCAACGATGCCCCACGGGCACGCCAGTCCTGGTGATCTTCCGTGGGGCGCAGGCCTACATCTCGCCCAACTGGTACCCCAGCAAGCACGAGACGCACCGCCAGGTGCCCACCTGGAACTACGAGGTGGTGCATGCGCACGGCACCCTGAGCATCCATGACGACGAGCGCTACGTGCGCGCGCTGGTTGCCCGCCTGACGCGCGAGCACGACGCCGCCGAACCCCGGCCGTGGAAGATGGGCGAAGCCCCGCCCGACTACATCCAGATGATGCTGGGCAACATCGTGGGCATCGAGGTCCAGGTCACCGCGCTGGTGGGCAAATCCAAGCTCAGCCAGAACCGCGAACTGCGGGACCGTCGCAACGCGGCGGACACGCTGGCCGAGCGCGGCCGCGACGGGCTGGCCCAGGCGATGCGCGCAACGCTGCCGGCCGAAGAGAACTGACACGGTCCTTGGCTTTGTCACTTGGCAGCCTGGGCGCAGCCGCAGGGCCAGGCTGCGGCGCCCTCAGGCGCTCGTTCAACGCCCCTATTCGACCCTCTGACCGCCGCCGAGCCAGCGCTCGCGCAACTCGCGCTTGAGCACCTTGCCGATGGCGCTGCGCGGCAGTTCTTCGACCGCCATCAGGGCGGCCAGGCGCTGGGTGCGGCCCAGGCGGCTGTTGGCCCAGGTGCGCAGCACCAGGGGATCGACTGCCGAGCCCGGACGCAGCACGACGCAGGCCACCGGCGTCTCGCCCCAACGGGCGGAGGGCGCGCCGAACACGGCCGCGTCCTCCACCGCGGGGTGCTCGCGCAGCACGGCCTCCAGGTCCTTCGGGTACAGGTTGAAGCCGCCGCTGATGATCAAGTCCTTGCGGCGGTCCATCAGCACCAGGAAGCCATCCTCGTCGAGGCGCCCCACATCGCCCGTGCGGATGTAGCGCCGCCCTTCGGCATCGAACCACTCGGCCTCGCGCGTCTGCTGCGGGCGCCCGTGGTAGCCGCTCATCATGCCGGGCGAGCGTCCGACGACCTCGCCCACGGTCTGCGGGCCTGGCGGCAGCTCACAGCCTGATTCGTCGATGAGGCGGAGGTCGTGGCCAGGGGCAGGTCGACCCACGGTGTGCAGCTTGTCAGGGTGCGCGCGAGCATCCAGCATGCAGGCGCCGCCCCCTTCGGTCATGCCGTAGACCTCCAGCAGATCGCCTGGCCAGCGCGCCAGCACCTGCGCCTTCAGCGCCGCCTCGAAGGGCGCGCTGGTGCACAGCTTCATGCGGAAGGCCGACAGGTCGTGCGCATCGAACCCGGGATGCGCCATCAGGCGCCGGTACTGCACCGGCACCAGCATGGTGTGGGTGGCGCGCAACTCGGCGGCCACGCGCAGGTAGCCGGTGACATCAAACTTCGGCATCAGGTGGATGCGCGCGCCAGCGCCCAGCGCCGGGTAGAAGGCCACCAGCGTGGTGTTGGAGTACAGCGGCGTGGCCAGCAAAAGCACCGACTGCGCGTCCATGGCGTAACGCGCGGCGCGCTGCATGTGGGCATAGCGCATGGCGTGCGGCTGCACGATGCCCTTGGGGGTGCCGGTGGTGCCCGAGGAGTAGATGATGTTGAACGGGTCTGCCGGGCTGATGACCACGGGCTGCGGCTCGACACCCTCCGGGGCCAGCCAGTCGTCGAACACAGCCCCCCTGCCCGCTGCGCCCAGGTCGATGGGCTGCACGCCCGGCGGCAGTGCTTCCAGCAAGGGCGAGGCCTGGTCGTCCACGAAGATGAATGCCGCCCCTGAATCCGCGACCATGGCGCTGAACTGCGCCGGCGTCACCGAAGACGCGATCGGGGTCGGCACCGCCGCCGCCCGCAGCGTGCCCAGGCCGCACACGGCCTGCAGCACGCCGGAGCCCGCACAACTGGCCACGGCCTGGCCTTGCAGCACGCCGTCGCGCTGCAAGGCGGCGGCCACGCGGTCCACCAGACGGTCCAAGGTCTGGTAATCCAGCAGCCACTGCCCGTCACCGAGGGCCAGCGCCTGCGGCTGCTGCCGGGCCACGCGGCGCAGACGGTCGGTGAGGGTCTCGAACGAGTTCATCGGCAGGGCCGTCAGCCTTCAAGCTTCAGATCAGCCACTCGCAGCGCCCGCGCCCCGTGGCCTGACCCCGGAAATCGCTGGTCCACTCCAGGGACGCGAGATCCAGTTGGATGCGCTCGTTGTCGAGGGCGGTGGCCAAGAGCGGGCCTTGCGCCGACACGGCATGCGGCCGCAGCCCGTCGATCTCCAGGCCTTTGAAGAGTTCTCCTTCCCAGCGGATGGTGACCCGACGCTGCCAGGAACTGCGCTGCGGCAGGTAGGCCACGTCGCAAGTCATCATGCGCAAGCGTGCGCCCTCTCCCAACCCTGGGGGGTCCAGGTCCTGACCGGCGGCACGGACCCGAAGCCAGCGCAGACCGGCCGCGATGTCGATGTCGGCCCGGCCACCGACCGACGTAGGGGTCTCCAAGGCGTGCAGCCCGCTGCCTCGCTGAGCCACCCCGAACGAGAAGACGTAGGCGGGCTCCTGGCCCATGCGCAGGTCGGTGATGCGCACGAGGCCCTGGCGATCGTCCACACGGTAGAACCCGCGGCTGAACGCCTGGATATGCTGCACGGCAGGCAAGGACTGCACATCGCGTTGGAGGTCGGGGTCCAGCGGGTAGGCGTTGAACCGCACGGCGCGACCGCGGTCGGCCAGCGAATAGAAGCCTTCCTCGTAATGGGTGGAGTGCATGACCACGATGCGCCACAGCACGGTGTTGAACGCTGTCGGGGTGACCAGCACCCGATCGGTGGCCACCGCCTCCCCGCGCGCAGCCAGTTGGCCGTGCACCAGGCCGGCCACATGATGCTGAGCTGCTGCCGACCAGCCGAGGTAGGCCGTGGACAGCAGCAGACCCGCGAGGTTCCACCGCGCCGCGCCAGGGCTGCGGCGAAGCAGTGCCGCCGACAAGCCCATCAGCAAGGGCAAGGTGTAGAGCGGGTCGATGATGAAGATGCTGCCCAGGCCGTAGGGCTGGCTGGAGAACGGCAGGGCCAGGCGGGTGCCGTAGACGGTCATCGCATCCAGCAGCGCGTGGGTCACCAGCACCAGCCACACGGTCAGGAGCCACCGCGGGAAGTCTCCTTGTCCGGCGGACGCGGCAGCAGGCAGCGCTGCCGCAGGTCCGGCACCGACGGGCTGCTGGCCGGCCGCCCCTGCGGCGGAACCACCCCGGCGCATCCACCAGGCGATGCCGGCGGCCAGAGGCACCGCCGCCAGGGACTGCCAGAACAGGGCGTGGGTTTCGGCGCGGTGCAGCACCATGTTCAGCACCGGATCGCCGTGGTCGAGCAGCGCGTCCAGGTCCGGCAGGGTGCCCAGCACGCCGCCCCACAGGGCCGCCTTCCACACGGCGGTGCGGCGCCCCATCACGGCCACGCTGACGGCGGCGCCCAGCGCCCACTGCGACAAGGAATCCATGGGCCGCATCATAGGGACGGGGCGAAGTCCCTCTGCCTGGGCCGGGGCACCTGGCGAGGCCCGACGTTACGATGCCGCGGATGAAGGACATCCAAGCCCGCAGCCGGAGTACGCTGATCGCCACTGTTGAGGCCCCTGTCGGGTCCAGCGCCAGAATCCCCGTCGCGGCGCTCTGCAGATCCACCGTGACGGCCCTGGTCACCGTCGCCCTGCTGGCCAGTCCCCTCACCACGGCGGCACAGCCGCCCAAGTCCTGTCCTGGCAGCGCCGTGCGCATCATCGTGCCCGTGGCCGCGGGCGGCCCGATGGACCGGCTGGCGCGCGGTCTGGCCGAGCGCCTGTCCGCCAGCCGCGGGCAGCCCCATGTGGTGGAGAACCGCTCGGGCGGCATGACGATTCCGGCCTGGGATGCCGTGGCCAAGGCATCACCAGACGGCTGCACTCTGCTCATCGCCAGCACCAGTGGCCGCACCGTGCTGCCGTTCCAGGCCAAGCTGCCCTTCGACCCGGCACGGGACCTCCAGCCCGTCACGACCCTGGCCGACGTGCCGCAACTGTTCGTAGCGCACCCCTCGGCAGGCATGACGTCCTTGGGCGATCTGGTGCAGCGCGCCCGCCAGGCTCCCCAGGGGGTGACGATCGCCATCCCCAGCCCGGGTGCGCTCACACACCTGGCGGCCGTGGCCTTGCAACGGGCCTCCGGGATTCGCCTGGTCGAGGTGCCTTACCGCGGCGGGGCTCCGGCCGCCCTGGCGGTGCGCAGCGGTGAGGTGGCCATGATGTCGGCCGATGTCGGCTCGGTGCTGCCCCTGGTGCAGGCGGGGGAACTGGTGCCGCTGGCCACCGCGAGCAGCCGTCGCCTGCCGCAACTGCCCCAGGTGCCCACCGTGGCCGAAGCTGGTTTCGGAGACCTGGAGGCCGTCAATGTGTACGCGCTGTTCGCCCCGGCGGGACTGCCGCCAGCCGCGCTGCGCTCACTGCATGCGGAGGTCGAATCGGCGCTGCGGCGTCAGGACATGCAGCTGCCCCTCATCGCCATCGGCATGGTGCCGCGCACCAGCACACCCGCCGCCTTCGAGGCGGAACTGGCCGAACAGGTGCGCCGGCTGGAACCCCTGGCCCGTCAGGCCTACCAGTTGGGAAACTGAAGCTCGCTTCAATCCAGGTCGGTTGACTCGTCGCCGACCTCGGCTTCACACGTGGACGACAACGGCGCCCACCCGCGCCGCAACACGATGCGCCGGGCGCTGTAGCACACCTCGATCCGGCGCGCCTCGGGTTCGCGGGCCCGGATGAAGGCTTCCAGCGCCTCGGGCATGCTCACCTCCATCACACGCTGCTGCAGCAGCGCCTCGGGATGGTCGTCCAGGTGCACCCAGGGCACGAAAGGTGCTGCCAGCAAGGCTGCGCTGGAAGGCAGGGTCAGGCGGCTGGGCTGGTAGCCGGCCTCGCGCAGCCAGTGCTGCGCGCGCACACGGGGCGTGTCATGCGATGGCGCACCCTCTGACCCACCCTGCAAGGGCGCTTGCGGGCTCCAGCCGCCCCAGGCCGTGGCCATGAGTTCGGCCACCCACTGGTTGCAATTCTGGTAGCGCGTGGATCGGGCGTAGGCATTGGCGCTGTAGCGCGGGCCCAGCAGGGCCAGCGCCTGACGCTCGTCCAAGGCGGCTTGGGCCAGCGACTCTGCGGCGCGCCCAGGCAGCAGCACCAGGGACACGAAACCCAACCGCGCATCGTGCTGGCCCAGCACGAAACCGGCCAGGCCCTGGTCAAACAGGCGTGCGCGACCTTCATCGCAATCGAAGTACAGCTGCCGCACCGACCACGGCACTGCCGGACTGTCGGCCAGGCCGATGCCGGCATGCGAATAGCGCACGCCCAGGCGACTCAGGTCCAGACCCGAGCGGGACACCAGCGCCACGCGGGTGTCTGAACGCTGCAGTTCCTGCCGAACCACAGCGGCCACGCGCAACAGGGTGTCGCGCTGTGCCGCGTCCAGGTCTGGCAAGGCGTCGCAGTAGCGCAGCACGCCGGCATGGCCCGCCACCGCCGCCAAGCCGAGCAGCAGCCCTAGCAAGCCACGCCTCAGGGCATGCCTCGGCATACGCTTCACCCCGACCCGCGCACGTGCCGTTTCTGCCCTGAAGACCCGCTGGACCCTAAGGACCCTCAAGCCCCTCAAGACCCTCAAGAACCGCCAGCAGCCTTCACAGGCCGTGCCGGGAGTTCAAGCTGCCACTCCTGCGCCAGCACGAGAAAAAACGGCTGGGGCTGGCCGGCCAGCGCAAAAGCCACCCCGTAGGGCCGCTGGGCGGCGCGCAACAAGTGCCCCGTGCCCAGACCCTCGCGTTCGACCACCGCCTGCGGCAGCCTCAATTCCCACTGCTCAGCCCGCCCCTGTGCAGCGCCGGCGTCGGCTGGCACCCCAGCAGCGGTGTGCTGCGTCGGCTGCAGCGTCAAGCGCATCTGACCCGGCCGGTCGGCGGCTTCGGCGAGCTCAATCACGCGGTAATCCCCGTCAGCCATCTGGCGCGGGCCGGCGGCACTCTGGCTGGACGATCGCAGGGAGTCCGACAAGCTGCCCACGGATGCGGATCCGGCACTGGAGGCTGAAGAAGCGGTGGACGACGCGAGGTCCAGCGCCCAAGCCGGCGGCGGCGCCGCAACGCAGCAAGCGGCGGCCAGAAGCCAGGCACGAGGATGGGAATGCTTCATTTGGCAGGACTCCATGGAAAGCGGGGCGCGGGCGGCGCAGGCGGCGCAGGCGGAGCCTGAGGTGGCGGCACGCCCCGTGGACAATCGAATCGAAGGATACCCGCACGGCAGGGGACTGCCGCGTGAACAGGCTGGCGTTATCCCGATGGCCCCCCGCACGGGACCACCCCACAATCCCCGGCCATTCCGTCGACCCCATACCGCCCCTGCAGTCACCCGTTCACCGCATGCTGTCTCTTGACGTCATCAGCTCTTTCGCCATCTGCGGCATCGCCGCTCTAGCGGGCGAGCCCATGGAGCAGGCCCTGTCGCGTGCCGACGAGGCCCTCTACCGCGCCAAGAGCGGAGGGCGCAACCAGGTTCAGGTGGGCGCAGTTCCATGACGGGCGAGGCCAAGGCCTCCACGGCCCTCGCCGCTGGCTGGATGGCGGGGTGGCTGCTGATGATGACCGCCATTGCCGTGGCCGGACGCGAGGCCACGCGGGAGCTGTCGGTCTTCCAGGTGATGCTGCTGCGCTCGCTGATCGGGCTGGTGGTGCTGGCCCCACTGGTGCACGGCGCTGGTGGGCTGCGCGCCATGGCCACCACGCGGCTGCGGGCGCATGGACTGCGCAACCTCGTGCACTACGCGGCGCAGGCCGGTTGGCTGGCCGCCTTGGCGCTGATTCCCCTGGCCCACGTGGTGGCGCTGGAGTTCACGATGCCGATCTGGACTGCCCTGCTGGCCTACGCCTTCTTGGGCGAAAGGCTCGATGCCCGCAAGGCCGCAGCCATCGCGCTGGGGGTGGCCGGGGTGGTGCTCATCGTGCGGCCGGCACCCGGCGCAGACTTCAGCGTGGGGCATCTGATCGCGCTGGTGGCCGCCGTGGGATTCGCCGTCTCGGTCACCATGGTCAAGTCGCTGACCCGAACGGACACCGCCACGCAGCTGATGTTCTGGATGTCGGTGCTGCAGACTTTCATCGGTGCGGTGCCGGCGGTCGTCCACTGGCAGACCCCCGTAGGCATGCAATGGTGGTGGATTGCGGTGGTGGGCGTGTGCGGCACCTGCTCGCACTACTGCATGGCGCGCGCCATGGAGCACGCGGAGGCCACCGTGGTGGTGCCGATGGACTTCCTGCGCCTGCCGCTGACCGCACTGGCTGGCTGGGCACTCTATGCCGAGCGTTTCGACCTGGTGACGCTGGCGGGCGCGGCCCTCATCCTGGGAGGCAACGCCCTCAACCTGGGGCGCAAGCCCCGCACGAGCACGTGATGAACACAGACCAAGCAACCTCCGCTGCCATGGGCGGGCTCGCCCCGGCGGCTGCCGCAGCCGCCGCCCGACTGCTGTGGGAAACCCGCCTGACCGGGCAGACCCTGCAAGGCCTGCCCCCAGGGCTGCAGCCCGCAGACCCCGCCAGGGGCCACGCCATCCAGGCGCTGCTGCCGGCCGTGACCGGACGCACCGTCGTGGGCTGGAAGATCGCCGCCACCAGTGCCGCAGGCCAAGCCCACATCGGCGTGGGCGGCCCTCTGGCCGGCCGGGTGCTCTCCGGCCTGGTGGACGGTGACGGGGACACGGTATCGCTGACCGGCAACGTGATGCGGGTGGCCGAGCCCGAGTTCGCCTTTCGCGTCGGCCAGCGCCTGGCGCCCCGGGAGGCGCCCTACACGGTGCCCGAGGTGCTGGACGCCATGGACGCCCTGCTGCCGTCCATCGAAGTGCCCAACTCGCGCTTCGAAGACTTCGCCCGTGCCGGCGAGGCGCAGTTGATCGCCGACGATGCCTGCGCCCATCGCTTCGCCATCGGGCAGCCCACAGACGCCGACTGGCGCCGGGTGGACCTGCAAGCCCACCGGGTGCGCGCCACCGTCCACGGGCCCGATGGTGCGGCGCACACTCAGCGCGAGGGCGATGGCACCGCCGTGCTGGGCGATCCACGTGTGGCACTGGCTTGGCTGGTGAACGAGGTATCCCGCCTGGGCCTTGCGCTGGAACCCGGGCAATTCATTTCCACCGGCACCTGCATGGTGCCGCTGCCGGTGCGCCCGGGGGACCGGGTGGAAGTGGACTATGGGATGTTGGGGAGGTTGTCGCTCAGGTTCGTGGCGTGACGACGGATTCACGGGCATGCGGCACACGAGAACCTGCCGCACTGCTGGAACGGACCTCGGGCGCCTGCGGACATGGGACACGCGGTCCGATACACCTGGCTCCGGGCCACGGGCTTGTCCCGATGCGCCAAACCTGCTGCGTGCCTAGCATCGCAAGATCGCGGGCTTCGGACCGCTCGTCAAGGAGCATCAAATGCTGAGATTGCGTTCGGTAAGACACGTATCGTGGCTGGCAGTGGCCAGTGTGCTGGTGGCCTGCAGTGACAACCCTGTCTATATCGACGGCTTTGCAGCCACCGGGGCGGCCATGGCCAATGCGGACGTCACGGCGAAGTGCGTCGAAGGTTCGCCGGTGACGGGCAAGACCGATGCCAACGGCCTGTTTCAGTTGCGCATCGACGGCGGACAGGTCGCGCCCTGCATCGTGCAGGTCACGGACGGCACCACCACGCTGCACAGCTTTGCCAGCGGTGCCGGCCGGCTCAACGTCACACCGCTGACGGAACTCAGCGTGGGCAAAGCCCTGGGCAGCGCGCCTGCCACGGCGTTCTCCAGCTTCGACCGAGCAAAGTCCACGACCATTGCGAACGGGCTCTCAGTGGCAACGGCAGCGGTCAAGGCCGAAGTTGAGGCGCTGACTGGCAAGACGATTGCGGGCGACATGCTCACTTCTACCTTCAAGGTGGGTGATGCAGATGATCTGGTGCTGGATGCCTTCAAGGAGAAACTGCAAGACTTGGGTAAGCCCTTGGCGGAGGTAGTCGCTGCCATCGTTGAAAACAAGCCTCTGAGCGCCATCGCGCCGCGCGTGCGGGTGTTCGGCGACAGCCTGTCGGACAGCGGCACCTTCGGTTTGAAGTTCACCGTGCAGGGCACTGCTGCGACAGGGCCGGGCTCCAGCAGCATCTGGGTGGACGTGGTGGCAGCACAGTTTCAGAAGAAGCTGCTGTGTGCGTACTTCAGAATCAACGGATCGACGGTCACGACAGAGTCAGGTTGCACGAACTACGCTATCGGTGGCGGACGCATCAACAACTTCACCAATCCCAGCGCTCCCCTGTCAGTACTGGTGCAACTGCAGACAGCAGCGCAGGTTCATGGCAGCTACACCGCCAGCGACATCTTGCTGATCGACGGAGGTGGCAACGACGCGGCGGATCTGGCGGGTGCCTGGCTGGGGGCGACCACGCCTACGGGACTGCAGAGTTTCCAGACTTTGCTGTCCAGTGCGCTAGGAACTTCAGCCACTGCAACGCTGCTGGGCTCAGGCCAGAGTGGGCCGGTGGTGGCGGGTGTGGCCTACATGGAGAAGCTGGCCGACAACCTGGCGGACGCCGTCATCACCCATGCGGTGGAAAAGGGCGCGAAGAAGGTGTTGGTGATGAACCTGCCCGACATCGCACTGACGCCCTGGTTCTCCGCCGTACTGGCGGGTGTCGCAGCTCAGGCAGGCAGACCTTCCGCGACCAGGTCGCCAATCCAGGGGCGTTCGGTTTTACCAACGGCACCAGCACGGCCTGCCCGGTCACCGGCACCGACACTTCGGGCTTGCCCAGCTACACCTTCCCCACCTGCACGGCTACCGCGCTGTCCGCCATGACTGGCAAGCCCTCGGCCAACTGGTGGCAGACCTATCTGTTCTCCGACGGGTTTCACCCCACCCCCCAAGTCCACCAGAAAGCTGGGGAACAGGCGCTGGCCGTGATGACCCAACGCGGGTGGAACTGAGCCACCACCTCCCGGCAGGGATGACGGGGTGTGACCACTCCCAACATCCCTGCGCTTGACGGCTGCAATGCGCCGGCGCAGGTGTTGACGGCGAAGGGGGCCGCAGGTCGGACTGCGCGCCACCCTGCGCGCCTGCACACCGGCCGGGCGGTGCTTCAGCCCCACGGCAACCTGGGCCTGACCGCCGCCTCCGAGGGCACCTGGGCGCCAGCCCCCTGGCCTGACATGCAGGCTCCATGACCTCAGCGCCAACGCCCTTGCCCGTACCAGTGGCGGAACTCTCCGCCCACACGCCCATGACGGCCCGTCATGCTGGCAACGAAGGCGATCAGCGATGACGGTGGCACTTCGGCAAACGCTGGAGGCGGTTCCACCTATCGACCATAGAGTTCAGCCGTCCAGGTGGAAAGTATTTAGAATCAAAGGGCTATGAGGCACAAGAAAACAGACTTCGTGCCGTTTTCTGCCGACGCCCAGCGCTCGATTGCCAATCTCGAAGCGGCTTACGAGCAGCTGGTGGACATCGAGCGCGAGCTCGACGCGCTGCCCACCAGCATGTTCTGGCAGACCAAGAACGGCAAGGACTACCTGGCGGTCAAGAAGTCCTCGTCCGACTCCGGCACCACGCAGGGCCCGCGATCACCGGAGACCGAACGACAGTTCGCAGAATACTCAGCTGAGCGCGCGCGCCTTCAGGCACGCAGGGCATCACTGAACGCCCTGGTTCAAGACCGGGTCAAGCTGTGCCGCGCACTGCGTCTGCCCCAACTGGCAGAGCAGCAAGGGCGCCTGCTGCGCGAGCTGGATCTCCACGGCCTGTTGGGCTATGACGTGCTTGTCGTGGGCACCAACGCGTTCGCCGCCTATGAGATGGTCTGCGGTGCGCGGTTCCCGGTGGGCAACGAGGCCACTGAGGACTTCGATCTGGCCTGGTGCAGAGGCACCAGGGTCTCGTTGGCGGCCATCGCGCCACCCGCACCCCAACAAGCAGCCAGCGGCCGGGCATCCCTGATGTCCGTGCTCAAGCGAATCGACAGCACGTATACGATCAACAGGCGCAAGCCCTACCGAGCGGTCAACGACGCAGGCTACGAAGTGGAACTGTTGGCTGCGCCAAGCACCCACCCGATGCCCAATGGCGAGGCTTTCGAGCCCATGGCCACGCTGGGGGAGCAGGAATGGCTGCTCCGTGGCACACCCGTGCGGTGCGTGGTGACGACGAACAAGCCGGGAACCTGCCCGCTCTACGTACCCGATCCGCGCTGGATGGCCGTACACAAACTCTGGCTCAGCCTCAAACCTGAACGCAATCCAGCCAAGAAGGGCAAAGATGCGCGGCAGGGCAACGTGCTGCTGGACGCAACGCGGTACTTTTTGAGGGACAGCTACCCCATGGACCTCGACTTCGTGCTTGAGCTGCCACCGGAGTTGCGCGACCTCTTTACGGCCTGGGCCGAACAGTCCGGCTTCGATCCAACGAACCCGTCCGCTTGATGAACGACAAGACAAAGACAGGCAACGCACTGCTCCCCAGCGAGTCGGCCCACACCCCCATGATGGCGCAGTACCTGCGCATCAAGGCCGAGCACCCGGACACGCTGGTGTTCTACCGGATGGGGGATTTCTACGAGCTGTTCTTCGACGACGCGCGCAAGGCCCACCGCCTGCTGGACATCACGCTGACCACCCGGGGCGTGTCAGCAGGCGAGCCCGTGGTGATGGCCGGGGTGCCGGTGCACGCGGTGGAGAGCTACCTGTCCAAGCTGCTGAAGCTGGGCGAGTCGGTGGCGGTGGCGGAACAGGTGGGCGACGTGGCCACGGCCAAGGGGCCGGTGGAGCGCAAGGTGGTGCGGGTGGTGACGCCCGGCACGGTGACCGACGCGGAACTGCTGGCCGACCGCGCCGACAGCCTGCTGCTGGCCGTGCACCGCCACCGCGTGACCTGGGGCCTGGCCTGGCTGGGCGTGGCCAGCGGGACCTTGGGCATCACCGAATGCGGCGAGCAGGAATTGGCGGGCTGGCTGGCCCGGCTGGCGCCGGCGGAACTGCTGCACGACGGTGGCGAGATGCCCGAGGCCTTGCGGGCCTGGCGCGGCCCCAAGACCGCGCGTCCGGCCTGGCAGTTCGAGACCGCGCTGGGTGAACGCAAGCTGTGTGCGCAGTTGAACGTGGCCTCGCTGGCCGGCTTCAATGCCCAAGACCTGCCCGTGGCGCAAGCGGCGGCGGCGGCGCTGCTGAGCTACGCCGAACACACCCAAGGCCAGGCGCTGCACCATGTGCAAGGCCTGGCGGTGGAGCGGGCCACGGACCTGATCGACCTGCCGCCCAGCACGCACCGCAACCTGGAGCTGACGCAGACGCTGCGGGGCGAGGACGCGCCCACGTTGCTCTCGCTGCTGGACACCTGCCGCACCGGCATGGGCAGCCGGCTGCTGCGGCACTGGCTCACGCACCCCAGCCGCGCGCGCACGGCGGCCACGGAGAGGCATGAGGCCGTGACGGCGCTGGTGGCTGCAGGCTTCGAACCGCTGCGCGACGCGCTGCGCCACGTCAGCGATGTGGAGCGCATCACCTCGCGCACGGCGCTGCGGCAGGTACGGCCGCGGGAACTGGCCGGATTGAGAGCGACGCTGGCACTGCTGCCCGCGCTGCGCGAACGGGTGCCGGCAACCCCGAGTTCGTCGGAACCCAGGGGCGCTGAGGCCGAGAACGCCCACCCTGGAAGCGACGGCACGTCGGCGCGGAACGCCCTGCTCCAGCGGCTGCAACTGGCGCTGACCCTGAACCCCCAGGTCGCAGCACCTCTGACCGCCATTGCCGACGAACCCGCGGTGCTGCTGCGCGACGGCAGCGTGATCGCGCCCGGATTCGATGCCGAGCTGGACGAGCTGCGCGGCATCGCCACGAACTGCGACACCTTCCTGGTGGATCTGGAGCAGCGCGAGCGAGCGCGCACCGGTATTGCCAACCTGCGGGTGCAGTTCAACAAGGTGCATGGCTTCTACATCGAGGTCACCGCCTCGGGCCTGGACCGCGTGCCCGAAGACTACCGCCGGCGCCAGACCTTGAAGAACGCCGAGCGCTTCATCACGCCCGAGCTCAAGGCGTTCGAGGACAAGGCCCTGTCGGCGCAGGAGCGCTCGCTGGCCCGGGAGAAATGGCTGTACGAGCAGGTGCTGGACGCGCTGCAGCCACATCTGGGAGCCCTCAGCGCACTGGCGCGAGCGCTGGCCACGCTGGACGCCCTGTGCGCCTTGGCCGAACGCGCCGCCACGCTGGGCTGGACGCGCCCGGCGTTCGTGAACTACCCCTGCATCGAGATCGAGGACGGACGCCACCCGGTGGTGGAGCAGCGCCTGCGCGAAACCGGTGGGCCGGACTTCATCGCCAACGACTGCCGCCTGGACGCCCGCACCCGCATGCTGGTGATCACCGGCCCGAACATGGGTGGCAAGAGCACCTTCATGCGCCAAGTGGCGCTGACCGTGCTGCTGGCCTCCATGGGCAGTTTCGTGCCCGCGCGCACCTGCCGCCTGGGACCGGTGGACGCCATCCACACGCGCATCGGCGCGGCGGACGACCTGGCCAACGCGCAGTCCACCTTCATGCTGGAAATGACCGAGGCCGCAGCCATCGTGCACGGCGCCACCGAGCACAGCCTGGTGCTGATGGACGAGATTGGCCGCGGCACCAGCACCTTCGACGGCCTGGCGCTGGCATCGGCCATTGCCACGCACCTGCACGACCGCTGCCGCGCCTTCACCCTGTTTGCCACGCACTACTTCGAGCTGACCGAGTTCCCGGCGCGGCACGAGCGCGCCACCAACGTGCACGTCAGCGCGGTGGAAAGCGGTCATGACATCGTCTTCCTGCACCGCATCGAGCCCGGCCCGGCCAGCCGCAGCTACGGTGTGCAGGTCGCGCGCCTGGCCGGCATGCCCGCCTCGCTGGTGCGCCAGGCCCGGGCCACGCTGGAGGCGCTGGAAGCCCAGCAACAGGCCCACGCTGCGCAGGTGGATCTGTTCGCCGCGCCGCCCGCCCCACCGCCGGCCGCGGCCCCCAGCGCGGTGGAGGACGCCCTGGACACGCTGGACCCTGATAGGCTCTCCCCCCGCGAAGCGCTGGACGCGCTGTACCGACTCAAGCACCTTCGACAGCACACCCCGTCATGACCTACTGCGTGGGCATCCGCCTGGATGCCGGCCTCGTCTTTCTCTCAGACTCGCGTACCAACGCCGGGCTGGACGCCATCAGCACCTTCCGCAAGATGATGATCTACGAGCGGGCGGACGACCGCTTCATGGTCATGCTGTCCGCCGGCAACCTGAGCATCAGCCAGAGCGTGCGCGAGATCCTGCAGGTGGAGAAGATCGACCGCGGCCCGCATGAGGAGCCGCTGACCATCTGGAACGCCCCCAGCATGTTCGACGCCACCCGCGTGCTGGGCAGCGCCGTGCGCCGGGTGTACGAGCAAGATGGTGCCTCGCTGCGCACCGCGGGCATCGACTTCAACACCAGCATGATCTTCGGCGGCCAGATCAAGGGCGAGGCCATGCGCATGTTCCTGGTGTACTCGGCCGGCAACTTCATCGAGGCCACGCGCGAGACCTGCTTCTTCCAGGTGGGCGAGAGCAAGTACGGCAAGCCCATCCTGGACCGCGTGCTGACGCCCGCCACGCCGCTGGACGAAGCGGCCAAGTGCGCCCTGGTGTCCATGGACTCCACGCTCAAGTCCAACCTGTCGGTGGGCCTGCCGCTGGACCTGCTGATCTACCGCGCGGGCGAGTTCCGCAGCGACCGCGTGGTGTGCGTCGACGAGCACAACCCCTACTTCCGCATGATCCGCAGCACCTGGGGCCAGCGGCTGAAGGAAGTGTTCGAGGGCATCGAAGACCCGCGCTGGGATGGCGGGCAGGCCCAGCACCCGCTGATGACCGGCAGCGACCGCTTCGAACCCATGCGCAAGATCGCCCATCCTGGCGAGCGCATCGTGTGACGGGCCGTCGTACCCCAGGCGGCGCAGCGCCGCACTCCCAGCAGACCCGGCAGGCCGAACATGCCGAACATGCTGATCATGCCGAGGCTGAAGGCACCCTGGTCTTCAGCCATGCCAACGGTTTCCCGGCCGGCACCTACAGGCGGCTGTTCGACCGGTGGAGAGCAGCCGGCTGGCGCGTCATCGCCGTCGAACGCTTCGGCCATGACCCGGCCTTCCCGGTCACCAGCAACTGGCCGCGCCTTCGCGACCAGCTCATCTCCTTGGTGGACTCACAAGCGGGCGGGGGTGGACCGGTCTTCCTGGTGGGCCACTCACTGGGCGGGTACCTGAGCCTGCTGGCAGCCTGCCGCCGCCCCGATCTGGCGCAGGGGGTGGTGCTGCTGGATTCGCCCGTGGTGGCCGGCTGGCGCGCCCACGGCGTGCAGGTGGCCAAGGCCACGGGCCTGATCAAGCGCGTGTCGCCAGGACGCGTCTCCCAGACGCGCCGCCACCACTGGCCCTCCGCAGAGGCCGCCTTCCAGCACTTCGCGGGCAAGACCATGTTCGCCCGGTGGGACCCCGAGGTGCTGGCCGACTACATCCGCGCCGGCACCGAAGCTGACCCCGAACTCGGTGGCGTGCGCCTGGCCTTATCGGCGGAAGGCCGCCAGGTGGGCATGGCCATGACACGTGCCCTGACCCAGGGGCGCATCGGCTGGATGGAGGGCAGCCACCTGTACCCCATGGAGCGGCCGGACGAAACGGCGCAGGCGGTGCTGGACGTGCTCAAAGGCATGGGCGCGGAAGCGGCCGGGGCACCGGCCGCGCCACCTCAAAGCGGGTCGTAACGCCCCAGGCGCGCCATGGTGTTGCCAGGCTTGAGGTGGTTCATGCCGGGCATCACCAGCACACAGTCGTCATAGGGCGCGTGCCAGACCTGCTCGCCATCCTGGGCCATCGGGGTCCCCGCGCGGTGCCCCTCGCCCAATGACACCACCGGCACCAGGAAGTGGAAATCCGCGGAGCGGGCCACCACGGGCTCGGTCACCCGCACCGTGCGCTGCACAGCGGGCGGCTGCAGGCGCAACCGCTGCGCTGCCCAGGCCTCGTCCACCACGCCCGACAGGCGCAGAAAACGCACCAGGGTGTCCCATGCCACATCCGCCGCAGAACGCTCCCAATGCTGCCCGCACTCGATGAGCAAGGCCTGCTTGGGGCTGGCGGCGTCGCTGAAGCCGCCGCGCTCCACCATGCGCAGACCGGCAGGATGGCCGGTGTCCAGCAACAGATCGCCCGGTACGCCCAATTCCCGCGCATAAGCCGCATTCTTGTCGGCCGTGCCACACACCATGATGGGGCGGCAGGGCTCGCTCATGGAGTGAATGTCCAGCACCAGGTCGGCCTGGTCGACGAAGGGCTGCAGTTCGCGGGCCCTGCGCAGTTCCACCGAATCGCCCGTGCCGAAGAGGCGGTCATCACCCCAGACACGGTTCAGGTCCTCGTCCACGCAGCGCGAGCGGTGGGGATCGGCAGGGTCAAACCGCTGGTAGGCCGCCACGTTGGCAAACACCAGGATGAGGCGGCCCTGGCGCGGGTGCAGGCCCTCGCGCATCAGGGCATCCAGGGCGATGGCCCCGCAGATCTCGTTGCCGTGCGTCAAGGCCTGCACCAGCACGGTGGGGCCCGCGCGGCCAGACTCCAGCACGTGGACCCAGTCGACCCCCGTGCCCCCGTCCTGCCAGGGGCTGATGTCGGGAGCCTCCAGTTCGATACGCGGGTTGTTCATTCGGCGTCCTTCCGGCAGCGAGGGAGATGTTTGCAGGCGATTCTCCGCCCATGAAGGCTCGGACGCCGCTCGGCACCGAACTCGCCACGGGCGATGCATACACGCTCCAAAGCCCCGGCCTGATCCGGGCGGACCCCGATGGCCAGCCGCCTGGAAACAGATAGCATCCAGGCACGGTTAGTGCATGGTGCACTGCAGCACGCATCTTCAGGAGATCTGATCATGAGCATGAACGAGCACGACATCAGGAACCTCGTCGAAGAGGTTCGCGAAGGCAAGCTGCCGCGCCGCAGCTTCATCCAGCAGATGGTCAGCGTGGGCCTGACGGCGCCCATGGCGTCCATGATGCTGATGCACTATGGCGTGGCCAATGCGCAGACCGCCCTTCCCTACAAGCCCACCAGGCGCGGTGGTGGCGGCACGCTCAAGCTGTTGTGGTGGCAGGGCGCCGTGCACTTGAACCCCCACTGGGCCACGGGCACCAAGGAACAAGACGCCAGCCGCATCTTCTACGAGCCCCTGGCGGGCTGGGATTTCGAAGGCAACCTCATGCCGCAACTGGCCGCGGAGATTCCCACCCGCGAGAACGGCGGTCTGTCAGCCGACGGCCGGTCGGTCACCTGGAAGCTCAAGCGCGGCGTGACCTGGCACGATGGACAGCCCTTCACGGCTGACGACGTCCTCTTCAACTGGGAGTTCTGCAAGGACCCGGCCACGGCGGCGTCCAACATCGCCACCTACCGCGACATCCAGGTCGTGAAGGTCGATTCGCATACCGTTCGCGTCACCTTCCCCAAGCCCACGCCGTTCTGGGCCGAGCCCTTCGTCGGCACCAGCGGCATGCTTCTGCCCAAGCATGTGTTCGGGCCGTTCATTGGCGCCAAGTCGCGCGAGGCTCCGGCCAACCTGAAGCCCGTGGGCACAGGTCCGTACATCTTCAAGGACTTCAAGCCGGGCGATCTGATCCTGGCCACGGCCAACCCGAACTACCACGTCCCCAACCGGCCCCACTTCGATGCGCTGGAGGTCAAGGGCGGCGGCGACGCCATCTCCGCAGCACGGGCCGTGCTGCAGACCGGCGAGTACGACTACGCGTGGAACCTGCAGGTCGAGGACGAAATCCTCAAGCGCATGGAAACGGCGCCAGGTGCGCGCGGCAAGATCACCATCGTTGCTGGCGGCAATATCGAGTTCATCCAGATCAACCCCACCGACCCGTGGAACGAGGTCGAAGGCGAGCGTGCCAGCGCGAAGAGCAAGCACTTCGCCTTCCAGGAAAAGGCTGTGCGCGACGCCATGGGCCTGCTGGTGGACCGCAAGAGCGTCCAGGACTTCATCTACGGCCGCACGGGGGTGGCCACCGCCAACTTCCTGAACAACCCGCCACGTGTTCGCAGCGGAAACACGAAGTTCGAGTTCAACATCGACAAGGCCAATCAGATCCTGGACGCGGCGGGATGGCGGCGAGGCACGGACGGTATCCGTGCCAAGGGCAACGTCAAGCTCAAATTCGTCTACCAGACCTCCGTCAACCAGCCCCGCCAGAAGACCCAGGCCATCATCAAGGACGCCTGCACCAAGGCCGGCATCGACCTGGAGCTCAAGAGCGTGACGGCTGCGGTGTTCTTCGGCGGCGACTTCGCCAACCCGGACACCTATCAGAAGTTCTGGTGTGACATGCAGATGTTCACCACCACGATGACCCAGCCCGACCCCCAGGTCTTCATGGAGCAGTACTGCTCGTGGGAACTGGCCACGAAGGCCAACAAGTGGGCGGGCCGCAACATCAGCCGCTGGCGCAGCGAAGAGTACGACCGCACCCACACGGCGGCGCAGTCCGAGCTCGACCCGGCCAAGCGTTCGGCGATGTTCATCCGGATGAACGATCTGGTCATCAACGACGGGTACATCATTCCGGTGGTCTTCCGCCCACGGGTGTCTGCGGCCGGCTCCAAGCTCACCGCCCACCTGTCCGGCTGGGACAACGACACCTGGGCGCTGGCGCACTGGTTCAAGGAAGCCTGAGCGGCGCTGAGTTGTGGGAGCCTATGTCCTGAGGCGACTGCTGATTGCCCTGCCCAGCCTGCTGGGCATCAGCGTCATCCTGTTCACGGTGCTGGCCCTTGCGCCGGGCGATCCGTTCGAGGAGCTGGCCACCAACCCGAACGTGCCGCCCGAGGTGCGTTTGCAGTTGCGCGCCTCGTTGGGTCTGGATGACCCGGTGTGGCAGCGCTATCTGCACTGGCTGAGCTCGATGTTGCGGGGTGACTGGGGTTTCTCCTTCGTCAGCCGCATCGACGTCGATCAGCTGATCTGGCAGCGTTTGCCCGTCACCATTGCCGTCATCGGCGCCTCACAGATCCTGGCTCTGCTGGTGGCCCTGCCGGTCGGCGTCCTGGCGGCTGTGAAGCCCTACTCCTGGTTCGACCGCATCGCCAGCACGGTGGCGTTCATCGGCTTCTCACTGCCGACCTTCTTCACCGGCGTGATCTTCATCCTGTTCTTCTCCATTCACCTGGGCTGGCTGCCCTTCGTCTTCCGCACGGACATCAACGCCACCGGCCTGGAGTGGTGGTGGGCACACATCAAGCAGTCGATCATGCCAGTGACGGTGCTGGGCCTGTTCCAGGCGGCCAGCTACATGCGCTACGTGCGCAGCGCCGTGCTTGACGTCATTCGGCTCGATTACGTGACCACCGCGCGCAGCAAGGGTCTGGGCGAACGTGTCGTGGTGCTCAAGCATGTGGTGCGCAATGCACTCATCCCCGTGGTGACCTTGGTGGCGCTGCAGATGCCCGCCGTCTTCGGCGGCGCCATCGTCACCGAACAGATCTTCCGCATTCCGGGCATCGGCTCGTTGCTGATCGACGCGATCCTGCGCAACGACACCCCTGTGATCATGGCCGTGACCTTTGTGTTCAGCTGCCTGGTCATCTTCTTCAACCTCATCGCAGACGTTCTCTATGGCTGGCTCGACCCCCGCATCAGCTACAAGTGAGCTGGGCAAGCCGGCTGACAGCGTCTCGCCGTGGACCGAGGCCTGGCGGCGCTTCAAGCGCCACCGCCTGGCCTACTGGAGCCTGTGGGTGCTGGGCCTGCTGGTGCTGGCCGTCCTGCTCGGACCGATGTTCTACAAGGTGGGCGTCAACGACGTGGACTTCCAGGCCCGTCTGGCGGGCCCGTCATGGAAGCACCCGATGGGCACGGACGACCTGGGCCGCGACATCCTGGCGCGCATGCTCTACGGGGGTCGGATCTCGCTGGCCGTAGGCATGTCGGCCATGTTGATGGCCATCACGGTAGGGGTCATCATCGGAGCCGTTGCAGGCATCTCGCGGGGCTGGGTGGATGCCGTGCTGATGTGGGTGACCGACCTGTTCCTGAGCCTGCCCCAGTTGCCGTTGCTGCTTCTGCTGATCTTCCTCTTCCGAGATCCTTTGAAGCAGATGTTCGGCCTGGAGGTCGGCATCTTCATCTTGATCGTCGTCGTCATCGGAGGCTTCCGATGGATGCCGGTGGCACGCCTGGTGCGAGCGCAGTTCTTTTCGCTGCGCGAGAAAGAGTTCGTCGAGGCCGCGCGGGCGCTGGGCGCCAGCACGCAGCGGCAGGTGGTGCGCCACATCCTGCCCAACAGCCTGGGGCCGGTGATCGTGGCCGCCACCATCGACGTGGCCGCCGCCATCATTGCCGAATCCACCCTGTCGTTCCTGGGACTGGGTTTCCCGCCCGACATTCCCACCTGGGGTCGCATCCTGTACGACGGGCGCGACTACATGGATCTGGCAGTGCACTGGGCACTGTTTCCCGGCCTTGCGATCTTCGTGACGGTGCTGACGATCAACTTCATCGGCGACGGCCTGCGCGACGCGCTGGACCCCCGCCGCGTGCTCTGAGGGTCCACCCGTGCCCATGCTGGAGATCAAGGGTCTGAAGACCCATTTCAAGACCGACGACGGCTGGCTGCACGCCGTGGACGGCGTGGACATGACGCTGGACGCCGGCGAGACGCTGTGCGTGGTGGGCGAATCGGGTTGCGGCAAGAGCGTCACGGCCAAGACGGTGCTGAAGCTCATCGACATGCCCCCCGGCAAGATCGTGGCCGGTCAGGTGCTGTGGCAAGGGCGGGACCTGGTGCCCCTGTCGCCGCAGGAGATGCAGGCCATCCGCGCCAAGGAAATCGCCATCATCTTCCAGGAGCCCATGACCAGCCTGAACCCGGTGTTCACGGTGGGCGAGCAGATCGCCGAGAGCCTGCGCCTGCACGAAGGCCTGTCGCGCAAGGACGCCATGGACCGCGCGGTGGAGATGCTGCGGCTGGTGCGCATTCCCACACCCGAGCGCCGGGTCAGGGACTACCCGCACCAGTTCTCCGGCGGCATGCGCCAGCGCGTGATGATCGCCATCGCGCTGGCCTGCAAGCCCAAGCTGCTGATCGCCGACGAGCCCACCACGGCGCTGGACGTCACCATCCAGGCCCAGATCCTGGACCTGATGGCCGAGCTGAAGTCCACCATGGGCATGGCGGTCATGCTGATCACCCATGCCATGGGCGTGGTGGCCGAGGTGGCGCAGCGGGTGGTGGTGATGTACGCCGGCAAGGTGGTGGAAGAGGCCATGGTGGAGGAGTTGTTCGCCAATCCGCGCCACCCCTACACCCAGGGCCTGATCCGATCCATCCCCCGCATTGATCTGGCCGCCACGCACAAGACGCGGCTGGAAGCCATTCCGGGCACGGTACCCAAACTGATAGACCCCGCTGAAGGTTGCCGCTTCGCAGGCCGCTGCCGCCACGCTACGCCGGCCTGCAGCGCAGCGACGCCAGAACTGCTTGAGGTGTCGCCCGGGCACAAGGTGGCCTGCTTCCTGGAGGTCGCATGAACGCCCCACTGCTGCAGGTCAAGAACCTGGTCAAGCACTTCCCCATCAAGGGCGGCCTGCTTCAGCGTGAAGTCGGCCGGGTACATGCGGTGGACGGCCTCAGCTTTGATCTCACCGCAGGCGAAACCCTGGGCGTGGTGGGTGAGTCAGGGTGCGGCAAGAGCACCATGGGCCGCTGCCTGCTTCGGCTGATCGAGCCCACCTCGGGCGAGGTCTGGTTCGAAGGCAAGAACGTCACCGCTCTGGGCAAGGACGATCTGCGCGCCATGGCGCGCGACATGCAGATCATCTTCCAGGACCCGTACGCCTCACTGAACCCGCGCATGACGGTCGGTGCCATCATTGGCGAGGCCCTGACCATCCACAAGCTGGCCCCCACCAAGGAGGCCTACCGCGACCGCATCGTCGAGTTGCTGGAAACCGTGGGCCTGAACGCCGACCACATGCGGCGCTACCCGCACGAGTTCTCCGGCGGGCAGCGCCAGCGCATCGGCATCGCGCGCGCCTTGGCGGTGAGCCCCAAGCTCGTGGTGTGCGATGAGGCCGTGTCAGCGCTGGACGTCTCGATCCAGGCGCAGGTGATCAACCTGTTGGAAGACCTGCAGGCCAAGTTCAACCTGACCTACATCTTCATCGCGCATGACCTCTCGGTGGTGGAGCACATCAGCGACCGGGTCGCGGTGATGTACCTCGGCCGCATCGTCGAGATCGCCCCGGCTCGCGACCTGTACGTCACCCCGCGCCACCCGTACACCGAGGCGCTGCTGTCGGCCGTGCCCATTCCGGACCCGACCATCAAGCGCAAGCGCATCATGCTGCAAGGCGATGTGCCCAGCCCCATCAACCCACCGACGGGCTGCCACTTTCATACGCGCTGCCCCAAGGCGCAGCACCCGCGCTGCAGCACCGAAAAGCCCGAGCTCAAGCAGGCGGCAGACGGCCACTGGGTGTCCTGCCACTTCCACAACTGAGCCGCCGGCGTAACCTGCGGTGGCGCTTGGGCGCCAAGCGGGGATGGTGGCGTCTCAATCCACCTGCGGCAGGGTGATCCAGCCCTTGCCCGCAGCCTGGACGCGGATCGATCCGTCGAACACCGCCTCCAGCGCACGGTGCAACGAGGGGTCGTCGCGCAGACCCTGCGCCACCGCGCGCCCGTCCCGCAGCACCAGCAAGCGGTCGGCCTGCAGCGCCAGGTTCAGGTCATGCAGGACGCTGACCACCACCTGATGGCGCGCCAGGGTGCGGCACAGGCGCACCAGCGCCACCTGATGAGGCGGGTCCAGATGCGCGGTGGGCTCGTCCAGCAACAGCACGGGGGCCTGCACCGCCAGAGCGCGGGCCAGCAGCACCCGCTGGCGCTCACCACCGCTCAACTCCGACAGGGGACGATGCGCCCAATCCTGGCACTCAGTGGCGCGCATCGCGGCCTCCACGGCGGCTTCGTCCTGCGGCCGAGGGGAACCGACCAGGCCCAGGTGCGGGATGCGACCGAGCATCACGACGTCGCGCGCACTCAGGTCGGAGACCGACTCCGTGGACTGCGCCATCCAGGCGATGCGCTGTCCACGTTCCCGCGCCGGCCACTCGGCCAAGGTGCGGCCCTCCAGCCGAACGCCACCGCCGTCAGGGGGCAGCAAACCGGCCAAGGCGCGCAGCAGGGTGGACTTGCCTGCGCCGTTCGGTCCGACCACCGCCGTCCACCCCGCCGCGAACTCGGCGTCCACGCCCCGCAGGACAGGGCGGCGGCCCAGCCTGACCTGCAACTCGCGGGCCTCGATCACGACCGGCCTCCCCTGCGCTGCAACAAGCGCAGCAGGTAGCCCCCACCGATCACCGCCGTCAGCACACCCACCGGCAGTTCCTGAGGTGCTGCCACCGTGCGCGCCACCAGATCAGCCACCAGCAACAGCACTCCGCCCGTGGCGGCACTGGCCACCAGCACCACGCCATGTGAAGCGGTCACGCTGCGGCGCACGATGTGCGGCGCCACCAGCCCCACAAAAGCCACCAGCCCCGCCTGTGACACGGCCAAGCCCGTGGCCAGGGCCAGCAGTCCGACAAAGACCAGCCGCAGACGCCCCAGATCCAGGCCCAGGCTCAGAGCACCGTCATCGCCCAGGGCCAGGGCGTCGAGCACCCTGGCGATGCGCCATGCCAGGGGCAGCGCCACCAGCAACCCCGCCGCCAGCCAGCCCACGCTGGCCCATCCCAGGTAGGCCGTGCTGCCCAGCAGGAACCCCTGGCGGGCGCGCAAGGCCTCAGGAAAGGCCGAGGTCAGCAGGTCGCCCACCGCCATCAGCATCACCCCCACCACCACGCCGGCCAAGAGCAGACGGGGCGTGTGGCGCGCCCCGCGGGCGAGCGACAGCGTGAGCGCCATCCCCAACAGCGCACCTGCAAAAGCGGCCACGACGATGCCCACATCGGCCAACACATGCACAGAACCGGACACCGCCGTGTCCACGCCGGAAGAGCCTTGGGAAATCACCATCGAGGTGGCTGCCAGCACCGCCACCACCGCCACTGACGAGCCAGCAGCGGTGCCCAGCAGATAAGGGTCTGCCAGCGGGTTGCGGAACAGGCCCTGGGCGATGGCGCCGGCCAGGCCCAGCAAGGCCCCTGCGGCCAGGCAAACCCCTCGCTGCCCGCCGCGAGCCCCGCAGCCGTTGCCATGACCCACAGCAAGGCCAGCACCCAGGCTCCCAGGCGGCGGTTGCGGCGCTCGAACTCCGGCACGGTGAGGCTCAGTTTCTGGGAAGGGCGACGCCGCTCGTGGGCGCAGCGGGTGCCGTCGAGGTGAGCGGCGGCAACCCGGCCAGACAGGCCGCCATCGCCCGCGCGGCCTCGCCCATGCGCGGCCCGGGTCGGATCAGCAGTTCGTAGGTGGCTTCGTCAAAGGCGCAGACCTGCCCGCCGCGAAGCGCCGGCAAGCGGCCCCAGCCGGGTCGGCTGACCATCTGCACGGCATTGCGCCGCGCGGCGAGGATCACCTCCGGCTGCGCCTGGACCACGAACTCCGGGCTGAGGCGGGGAAAGGCGCCCAGAGCGGCCGGCGCAATGTTGCGCAGATGCAGGCGCTGCAGCGTCTGCCCGACGAAAGAGGCCTCGCCGGCGGCATACGGCGTGGCGTCTGTCTCGAAGTAGACCCGCCGACCGCGCAGAGCCGGGGGCACCTGCGCCGCCGCCGCCGCGATGTCGGCCTCCACGGCCTGCCAGGCGCTCTGCGCCGCCTGCTCAGCGCCGAACAACTGCCCCATGCGCTGCAAGGTGGCGCGCACCTGTTCATGTCGGTCCGAGTCGAAGCGAAGCACCTTCAGGCCGAGGGACTCCAGGCGCGCCAGGGCGCGGGTGGACGAGGCCGCCAGCACCACGCCGGGACGCAGTGCCACGATGCGCTCGACCACCGCATCGTCCAGCCCGCCCAGTTTGGGCAGCGCCACCACGTGCGCCGGCCAGTTGGAGTAGCGGTCCGTGCCGACAAGCCTGTCACAAGCCCCCACCGCGCAGACCGCTTCCGTGAGGCTGGGCAGCAAGGTGACCACGCGTTGCGGCGGTGTGTCGAAGCGGTGCTCGACGCCGCGGTCGTCACGCACAGTGGCCTGCTGTGCGAAGAGGGCACCACATGCCCCCCACAGCGCCAGGCCCAGGGCCCGACGCCGAAGGCGTACTCCAAGGTCAGAACGACCCGGCATGCCGCAGCACCAGCCAGGCCTGCCGGCCCAGCCCCTGGTAGTCGCGCACCGGCTGCAAGTCGCGGTCGGTGGCGTTGAGCAGCTTGGTCTGCAGCGTCCAGTGCCGGTTCAGCCGCCACTGCGCGGACAGGTCCAGGGTGGTTTCAGACGCCAGCATCACGCCACCATCTGGACGGGCCCCCAGATGCAGCAGGTGGGCGCCCCAGGTCCAGTTGCCCTGGCGCCATTCGGCGCTCCCGTGCGACTGGTGCGTCGCACGCCGGTTCAGCCGCTGGCCGGTGGAATCGTCCTTGGCATCGACGAACTCCAGACGGGCCTTGAGCCCGAGCGCGCCGAGCTGGTGCTGAGCCGCGAGCGAGGCACCCTGCAGCGTGGCCCGGGCGATGTTGCGGGCGCAGCCATAGGCATAAGCCGGGTCCGCCGGGCACAGCGCGGCGTCGGCCTCGTAGCCGATCAAGTCGCTCACGCGGTTGCGGTAGACCGTCAGCGCGGCCGACGAGGCCCCGCCGCGCCAGTCCAGCCCGGCCTCCACGCTGCGCCCGCGCTCCGGGCGCAGCGTGGCCACGCCGTAGCCCGGGTAGTACAGGTCGTTGAAGCTGGGCACGCGGAACGTGGTGCCGGCCAGCGCACGCAGCCGCCAGCCGCCCGTCAGTGCGCGCCTGAGGCCGGCGCGCCCGGTGGTGACCGGGCCCACGTCCGACGGGTCGTCGTGACGCAGATCGGCCTGCCAGGACCAGCCGCCTGGTCGGCCGGCCAGCGCCAGCACGGCGGCCGTGCTCTTGCGCTGCGGGTCGACGGCAAAGCCGCTGGCCTGGGTCGACTCGTCCAGACGCTCCAGCGCCACGGTGGCGTCCAGCCCCGTCCCCAGCCGGTGGTTCACCTGCAGCGACTGCTGCTGGCGCACCGTCTTGAAGCGGTCGATCACCTGCCCGCCCGAGCGCAGGTCGTCCACGCTGTGTGATGCGCGCGCCGATACGCTGAGGCCGGGGCGGATCGCGCCTTGCCAATCGAGGGCGGCCACGTCGGTGGACAGCCGGTTGCGGAAGTCGCCGCTGTTGTCGGGGGCGTAGGTCGGCGGCAGGTATTCGCTGCCGTCGTACTGGGCGTCCAGGCGCGAGCGCATCAGCACCAGGCCGATGCGGTGGCCGGGCGCGAGCGCCAGCCCCACGCGGGCCTGGGCGCTGTCCAGCGCATAGCCGTCGGCGTCGGGGTGGTGGTTGCCGAAGCGGTCGTTCGGGCGAACGGCCGAGACACCCCGGCTGCGCTCATGCCCAGCCGAGACCGTCAGGTCCCACGGGCCGGTGCGGCCGCCCACGGTAAGCGAGGCTTCCCGGCTGCCGTAGCCGCCCGCCGCCACCGCAGCCTCCAGACCCGGACGCTGCGGCGCCTGGCGCGTGAAGACCTGCACCACGCCGCCCACCGCGTCTGCGCCATACAGGCTGGAGGCCGGGCCGCGTAGCACCTCGACGCGCTCCACCTGCGCCAGGCTCAGGCCGTCGATCTGCGCAAATCCCAGCGTGGCCGAACCGATGCGCACGCCGTCCACCAGAACGATGGTGTTGACCGCCGCCGCGCCGCGCAGCAGCGCACCCGTGCTCTGGCCGGGTCCGCCGTTGCGCGACAACTGCACGCCCGCCTCGCGCCGCAGCAGGTCGGCCAGTGAATCAGCGGTCGAAGCCTCGATGTCGGCGCGCTCGATCACCACCACATCGGCGGCCAGCAGGTCCTGCGTCATCGGCAGCCGGGTGCCGGTGACGACCAGGCGCGCATCTGGCGCGAAGGTTCCCACTGAGCGCGTCGACTGGGCATGGGACAGGCCTGAAGCCACAACACCCACGGCAGACAAGATCAGGCACGCACGGCGGTGCCCATGACAGGAGAAAGAAGGAAGACTCATCGCGAAACACTCCAGCCGCACACCCCGTGCAGCCCAGGTTGACACCTGGCCGAAGTTGCCAAAGCTGGTCGTGCCGGCGTGCCTGCGGCCGCGGCACCGGCCGCGCAACGCCTCCCACGCCAGACACCGCCCTCCGCGACGTCAGCCACCCGTGCATCAGGCCGGTATCCGGGCTCGCGAGTGCCGGGCCCTCCTTGCGGAGGACCCGAAGCGCGCGACGCCTTCCCAGGCATTCAAGGCCCAGTGGCTGCGTTGTCACGCGCTCCTCGCTGACCGTTGCGGGGGCAGCGCCGGAATCGTCAGGGGCCAAAGCGTGACTTCTCACGCCCAGACACCTCACCCACCGGCTTCCCGTTTAACCCACCGCTGCGAGCGCAGCAGCAGGCACCTGGTGCAAGCACCGACATCGTAACGCCCTCAGCTTTCACCTCCGCTGACGAGCCTTCAAGGTGCCCTCGTCGGTGCAGGTGCCCATGACCCGGCCGGTATACTTCGGCTTTCCCACTGGGCAGTCTCCGGCGCGTTCACCGCCTCCCGGCCTGCCACCCAGAATGACCAAGTTCGTCTTCGTCACCGGCGGCGTGGTGTCCTCCCTCGGAAAGGGCATCGCCGCGGCGTCCCTGGCTGCGATCCTGGAGTCCCGCGGCCTCAAGGTCACCCTCGTCAAGCTCGATCCCTACCTCAACGTGGACCCGGGGACGATGAGCCCCTTCCAGCACGGCGAGGTCTTCGTCACCGACGATGGTGCCGAGACCGATCTGGACCTGGGCCACTACGAGCGCTTCATCACCACGCGGATGAAGCGCACCAACAACTTCACCACCGGCCAGATCTACAAGAGCGTGCTCGAGAAAGAGCGGCGCGGTGACTATCTCGGCAAGACCGTGCAGGTGATCCCGCACGTCACCAACGAGATCCAGGAGTTCGTCAAGCGCGGCGCCACCGACGTCGATGTGGCCATCGTGGAGATCGGTGGCACGGTGGGCGACATCGAGTCCCTGCCCTTCCTGGAGGCCGTGCGGCAGTTGAGCCTGAAGCTGGGGCCCACCAACACGGCATTCGTGCACCTGACCTACGTGCCCTGGATCGCCGCGGCCGGCGAACTCAAGACCAAGCCCACGCAGCACACGGTGCAGAAGCTGCGAGAGATCGGCATCCAGCCCGACGTGCTGCTGTGCCGGGCCGATCGGCCCATCCCGGACGATGAGCGCGAGAAGATCAGCCTGTTCACGAACGTGCAGTTGCATGGCGTGATCTCGATGTGGGACGTGGACACCATCTACAAAGTGCCCCGCATGCTGCACGAGCAAGGGCTGGACGAGTTGGTGTGCATGAAGCTGCAGTTGCTGACCAGACCGGCCGATTTAAAGCGCTGGGACTCACTGGTGCACGAGGTGGCCCACCCCGCGACGAACGTGAAGATCGCCATGTGCGGCAAGTACACCGACCTGTCGGACTCGTACAAGTCGCTCAACGAGGCGCTGCGGCACGCCGGCATCCACAACCACGCCCGCGTGGACATCGAGTACGTGGACGCCGAGACACTGAACCCCGGCAACGTGACCCACCTGGAGCGCTTTGACGCCATCCTCGTGCCCGGGGGCTTCGGCAAACGCGGCATCGAGGGCAAGATCTGTGCGGTGCAGTTCGCGCGTGAACGCAAGATTCCGTACCTCGGCATCTGCCTGGGCATGCAGGTCGCGACCATCGAGTACGCCCGGCATGTGGCGGGCTTGGCGGGCGCCAATTCCACTGAGTTCGAGCCCGACACGCCACACCCGGTGATCGCCCTCATCGATGAGTGGCAGGACCGCGACGGTTCGATCCAGAAACGCGACGCCCATTCCGACCTGGGCGGCACCATGCGCCTGGGTGCCCAGAGCTCTGACGTCCAGCCCGGTACCCTCGCGCACGAGATATACGGCCCCGTGGTCACCGAACGGCACCGTCACCGCTACGAAGCCAATGTGCATTACCTGGACCGACTGCAGCATTCCGGCCTGGTGATCTCGGCGCTCACCCAGCGGGAGAAGCTCACCGAGATGGTGGAGTTGCCACGCGAGGTGCACCCCTGGTTCGTGGGGGTGCAGTTCCACCCCGAGTTCAAGAGCACGCCCTGGGGTGGACACCCGCTGTTCAGCAGTTTCGTCAAGGCCGCGCTGGACCATCAGCGGTCAGCGCAGGCGGCGGCACCTGCGGCAGCCGCCTGAGTGGAAGCAGCAGGCATGAAGCTGTGTGGTTTTGAGGTCGGCATCGACCGGCCCTTCTTTCTCATCGCCGGCACCTGCTCCATCGAGGGCCTGGACATGTCGCTGGAAGTGGCGGGCCGGTTGCAGGAAGCCTGCGCCCCGCTGGGCATCCCGCTCATCTACAAGGGCTCGTTTGACAAGGCCAACCGGTCTTCAGGCAACAGCAAGCGCGGCGTTGGGCTCGACGCCGGGCTGAAGATCCTGGATGAAGTGCGCCGGCAGACGGGCCTGCCCATCCTCACCGATGTGCACGACGAGGCCCAGGTGGCTGAGGTGGCCAGCGTGGTCGATGTGCTGCAGACGCCCGCCTTCCTGTGCCGGCAGACCGACTTCATCCGCGCCGTGGCGCAGTCCGGCAAGCCCGTGAACATCAAGAAGGGGCAGTTCCTGGCGCCCTGGGACATGTTGAACGTCATCGACAAGGCACGCTCGGCCGCGCGCGAGGCCGGCCTGTCGGAAGACCGGTTTCTGGCCTGCGAGCGCGGGGTGAGCTTTGGCTACAACAACCTGGTGGCCGACATGAGCAGCCTGGCCGAGATGCGCAAGTCCGGCGCGCCGGTGGTGTTCGATGTCACCCACTCGGTGCAGAAGCCCGGCGGCCTGGGCGCCAGCAGCGGCGGCGCGCGCGAGATGGTGCCGGTGCTGGCCCGCGCGGGCGTCGGCGCAGGCGTGGCCGGCCTGTTCATGGAAACCCACCCGCGGCCGGCCGAGGCCTGGTCGGACGGGCCCAACGCCGTGCCCTTGAAGCACATGGCGGCCCTGCTCGCGCAACTGGTGGCCCTGGACCGTGTGGTCAAGTCCCAACCGCTGCTGGAAGACGACTTCGCCAGCTGAACGCACGCACTGCTGCCACCCCCATATTCCTCAACTTTTCAGAGAACCCACCCCATGAGTGCCATCGTCGACATCGTCGGCCGCGAAATCCTCGACAGCCGAGGCAACCCCACCGTCGAGTGCGACGTGCTGCTGGAGTCCGGCACCATGGGCCGCGCAGCAGTGCCCTCGGGCGCGTCCACCGGCAGCCGCGAGGCCATCGAGCTGCGCGACGGCGACCAAGGCCGCTACCTGGGCAAGGGCGTGCTGCGTGCGGTCGAGCACATCAACACCGAGATCTCCGAAGCCGTGATGGGCCTGGACGCGAGCGAACAGGCGTTTCTCGACAAGACCCTGATCGACCTGGACGGCACGGAGAACAAGAGCAAGCTCGGCGCCAATGCCACGCTGGCCGTGAGCATGGCCGTGGCCCGCGCCGCGGCCGAGGAATCCGGCTTGCCGCTGTACCGCTACTTCGGCGGCATGGGCGGCATGCAGATGCCCGTGCCAATGATGAACGTCATCAACGGCGGGGCCCACGCCAACAACAGCCTGGACCTGCAGGAGCTGATGATCATCCCCGTGGGCGCACCGAGCTTCCGCGAGGCCGTGCGCTGGGGCGCCGAGACCTTCCACGCCCTGAAGAAGATCATCGACGGCCGCGGCATGCCCACCGCCGTGGGCGACGAGGGCGGCTTCGCCCCGAACGTGGAGAGCCACGAGGCCGCGATCCAGATGATCCTGGAGGCCATCGACAAGGCGGGCTACACGGCGGGAGAGCAGATCGCCATCGGCCTGGACTGCGCGGCCAGCGAGTTCTACCGCGACGGCCTGTACGTGCTGGAAGGCGAAGGCGGGCTGAAGCTCACGGCCGAAGCCTGGACCGACATGCTGGCCACCTGGGTGGACAAGTACCCCATCATCAGCATCGAGGACGGCATGCACGAGGGCGACTGGGCAGGCTGGAAGCACCTGACCGAACGCCTGGGCCGCAAGGTGCAACTGGTGGGCGACGACCTCTTCGTCACCAACACCAAGATCCTGAAGCGCGGCATCGACGAGCGCATCGCCAACTCCATCCTCATCAAGATCAACCAGATCGGCACGCTGACGGAAACCTTCGCCGCCATCGAGATGGCCAAGACCGCGGGCTACACCGCCGTCATCAGCCACCGCTCGGGAGAGACCGAGGACTCCACCATCGCCGACATCGCCGTGGGCACGAACGCCGGGCAGATCAAGACCGGCTCCATGAGCCGCAGCGACCGCATTGCCAAGTACAACCAGTTGCTGCGCATTGAGGAAGACCTGGGCGACGTGGCCCGCTACCCCGGCCGCGCGGCCTTCTACAACCTGCGCTGAGGGCCATGGCAGCGCGCTGCGGCCTCAACCACCTGCCTGGCCCGTCCGGCCGGGAAGATCCGGGCTCGCGCCCAGGGCTCTGAGAAAGCACCGTGCGCTGGGTCACCATAGCCCTGGCCGTCCTGCTGTTGCTGGTGCAGGCCGACCTGTGGCTGGGCCGGGGCAGCCTGCCCCAGGTGTGGAAACTTCAGCGCGACCTGGCGGGTCAGCAGCAGACCAACGAGCGTGCGCGGGAGCGCAATGCCCGCGTCACGGCCGAAGTCACGGACCTCAAGGAAGGCCTGGAGATGGTGGAAGACAAGGCCCGCAGCGAACTCGGCATGATCAAGCCGGACGAGGTTCTGGTGCAGGTCTCCAAGCGGCGCTGAGCAGCGGTCTACGACGCCAGCGACACCAGCGACACCTTCACCACGACCGGTCACTGCCCATCCTCGTCGCGTCACGCCTGCCTGCCGTGCCCGCCTGACCATGGACGCTTGGCGGCTCATCTTCGGGCACTTGCTCTCGCCCGCCTTCACCCTCTGGGGCAGCCCCGTCACCTGGGCGGAGGTGTGCGCCTTCGGATTGGGCCTGTGGATGGTGGAACGCAACATCCGTGTCCACCCTTGGGGGTGGCCGCTGGCCATCGCCAGTTCCGTGCTTTATGCGCTGCTGTTCGCCGACAGCCGCCTGTACGGCGAGGCCGGTCTGCAGGGATTCTTCATCCTGGTGTCCCTGTGGGGCTGGAGCCAATGGTTGCGCGGTACCGAGGCGGGTGGCCGGCCGCTGCGGGTGCGCGCGATGTCCTGGCAAGGCCGGGTTGCAGCGGCCCTCATCACGCTGGCCGCCTGGCCGGCTCTGGCCTTGCTGCTCAGCCGCAACACCGACAGCGACGTGCCCTGGCTGGACGCCCTGCCCACCGTGGCCAGCATCACGGGGCAATGTCTGCTGGCCCGCAAACGGGTGGAGGCCTGGGCGGTATGGGTGGCAGTCAACATCTTCAGCGTCGGCCTCTTCATGCACAAGGCGCTGTGGCTGACCGCCGTGCTCTACGCCATCTTTGCCGTGCTGTCTGTGGCCGGCTGGCTGGCCTGGCGACGGCTGGCCGCGGCACCGGACTTGCGCCCATGAATCGCACGGCGCTGGTCATTGCAGTGGTGGGAGCGGAGAGCACCGGCAAGACCTGGCTCGCGCAAGCGTTGAGCGAACATCTGGCGCGCAGTACCGGTCTGCGCTGCACCTGGGTGCCGGAGTGGTTGCGCCTGTGGTGCGGTGCTCAGGGGCGCACGCCGGCACGTCATGAGCAGTTTGAGATCGCGCAGGCCCAGCAGACGCGCATCGCGGCGGCGGCTCAGGCGCACGACATCGTGGTGGCCGACACCACCGCCTTGATGACCGCCGTCTACAGCCTGCAGGTGTTTGGTGATGACAGCCTGCGGCCCTTCGCTCTGGGACAACACCAGCGGGTGCACCTGACCCTGCTGACCGCGCTGGACCTGCCTTGGGAGGCCGATGGCCACCAACGCGACGGACCGCATGTGCGCGAGCCGGTGGATGCGATCCTCCACCAGTGGCTGACCCAGGCTCAGCTGCCGTTCAGGCGGGTATCCGGCCACGGCGCCGCCCGCCTGAACTGCGCCGTACGGGCTTGCGAGGCAGCGCTGCAGGCGTTATGAAGCACCCCGGCCCTCACGGGGCGCACACAAGGCCGGTCAATTGACGGCTTCAGAGCCTGGCGGGTGATCCGCCGGGGGCGTGAAAAGTTCGCCCACGTCCACCGCGTCGAACCGGTATTGCGCACCGCAAAACTCGCATCCCACCTCCACGTCCGGACGCTCGGTCAGTATGGACGCCACCTCCTGGCGGCCCAACGACAGGAGCATGCCACCCACGCGCTGGCGCGAGCACGTGCAGGCAAAGCGTGGCACCTGGGGCTCGAAGCGCAGCACCTTCTCCTCCCAGAACAGACGGCGCAGCACGGTGTCTGCGTCCAGACCCAGCAGTTCCTCCCGGGTCAGCGTGGCCGCCAGGTGGGCGATGCGGTTGAAGCCCTCGCTCAGGCCGATGTCGTCCTCGTTGCGACGCCCCGCCTGGCCCTCCAGATTGCCCTCGCCCTGCACGGGCAGGCGCTGGATCAGCAAGCCGGCTGCCATGTCGTCGCTGGCGGCCAGCACCAGCCGAGTGTCCAGTTGCTCGCTTTGCAGCATGTAGTGCTCCAGCACCTCGCTCAGAGCCTGCAGCGGCTCGCGTTGATCACCGTGCAGGGGCACCACCCCTTGGTAAGGCTGCTGGCCGGGCAGGCGGTCCTGCGGGTCCAGCGTGATGGCGCAGCGCCCCTGGCCGTGGACGTTCAGCAAGGCCTCCAGGCGGGCGCCGTCGGGCACCTCGCCCTTCACCGTGGCGGTCACCCTGAACCCCAGGTCCGGCCGGGCCTCGGCCACCGCCAGCTTCACCGGGCCATCGCCTTGCATCTGCAGGATCAGCGACCCGTTGAACTTGATGTTGGCCTGCATCAGCACGCTGGCGGCCGCCATCTCCCCCAGCAGGCTGCGCACGGGCGCCGGATACGCCCCCTGGCCGCCCTGGGCCGGATCGCGCCGCGCCAGCAGTTCGCGCCAGCTGCCCGTCAGGCGCACCAGCATGCCGCGCACCGGCAAGCCGTCGAAGAGAAACTTGTGAAGTTCACCCATGCCAGCCCTCACGCCCCCTCCACGCGGCGCAGGCCGTCGCGGTGCCGGGCCGCGTTGGCCACGTAGTTCGCCGCGCTCTGCTTGAGGCGCTGCGCCTGGTCGGCTGTCAGCTCGCGCACCACCTTGGCGGGCGAGCCCATGATCAGCGAGTTGTCTGGAAATTCCTTGCCCTCGGTGACGAGCGATCCGGCGCCCACCAGGCAGTTGCGGCCGATGCGCGCGCCGTTGAGCACCACCGCCTGGATGCCGATGAGCGAACCGTCACCAATGGTGCAACCGTGCAAGGTGACCTGATGCCCGACCGTGACGCCCTGGCCCAGCGTCAGTGGAAACCCGTGGTCGGTGTGCAGCACGCTGCCGTCCTGCACGTTGCTGCCCTGGCCGATGGTGATGGGCTCGTTGTCACCGCGGATCACCGCCCCGTACCAGATACTGGCACCGGCCTCGAGGCTGACGTTGCCGATGACCGTGGCGTTCTCGGCCACCCAGGCTGTTTCGTGGACCTGGGGAACAGTGTCGTGCAGCGCGTAGACGGCCATGGAAACCTTGCAGCTTGGGCAAAACGGATGGAAGATCAGGGTTTGCGAAACCGCTTGATTCTAGGGATGGACCTGCGCTGCCTGGCCCTCGACGCCCTGACCGAACCCGACCCCACCCGCAAGGCGGCCTCGGTGGAGGCCGGCTGGGCGCTGGCCTTGGCCGGCTGTGACGCCGATGCGGGCCTGGAACTCACCGCCCGCCTGACGCTGCCGGGCCGGCCCGAGCGGCCGCACCTGGTCGACCCGGCCTCCGTGCCCCGGCGCAGCCCCTTCACAGCCGCGGGACGGGCAGCCCTGCTGCACGCCGTGGCCCACATCGAGTTCAACGCCATCAACCTGGCACTGGATGCCGTCTGGCGGTATGCGGGCATGCCGCAGGCGTTTTACCGCGACTGGTGGTTGGTGGCCGCCGACGAGGCTCGCCACTTCAACTTGCTGCGATCCCATCTGCAGTCGCTGGGCCATGACTATGGCGACTTCGACGCCCACGACGGCCTGTGGAGCATGGCAGAAAAGACCGCTGACGACATCGTCGCGCGCATGGCGCTGGTGCCGCGCACCCTGGAGGCGCGCGGTCTGGACGCCACCCCGCCGATGCAGTCGCGCCTGGCGCGCGCGGGCG